>JALUUL010000069.1 GCA_027021385.1 Planctomycetota bacterium
CCAGGGTTTCCCGAGGGTGAAGATCTCCGAAAGGAAGCTGTAGATGTCCATCCGTTGGACCCTACCCGGCCCTCTCGCCAAGGGAAGCCCGCCCCACTACGAATCCTGAAGAGCCGATTCTTCTTTCGACACCTTTTTTTTCTACCCCGTTTTATTTTCAAGGCTCGAAGAGCAATCCTCCATCGACATGCTGTAATTATATTGAGGACAATGTTCATCAAAGGGCAGAGCAGGGAGATTTGTATGGATGTGTCGACGGTGTAGTGGTGGTTATCCCTACGAACAGCGGGCCTATCCCTGTCCCTATCCCAACAGGTTGGGTGGAATTTATGGAAGTTACAAAATGTGACGTAACAAGTAATGATGGGAAATGCGACCCTAGAGGGTATGTTCAATGTTACGATGTAGTAAATGTATGCAGCTTGGAGGCGACAGTAAAAGTTAAAATGATCGATTCCTTTTGCCTTGGGCCGATAAAGACAAATTCTGGTTATCTTGTCGTGGGCGGAAGAGGAGGGCCCAATAGCGGGGGTAGGGTAAGAGTTATCAAGGGTAGTAATGAGTATCAAATTCAGGGCAGGCAGGAAGGTTCTGATTGTCAAGGCGACTCCCCAAACACCAGCGTTCCAAATGATTTTAAAATATCTTTCCAAGCTGATTATGGTTTGTTTTCAATGGGTATATTTGATTTTGTGGATATTGATTTTTATTGTGGAAGATGTGAAGGTTACTAGTAGTGGTCGGTTTCTCAGTTTTTTAAAGCTAGCATGGAGGAAAGCAATAGAGAAAAAAGAAAGGAACCTGTAAGAAATGAATGCGACACTGTTATCAGTAGTTGGCTCCCTGGTTGTTGTGTCATTTGCTATTATAGTATTGTCACCCCATCAGACCTACAGTGAGCCTTCTAGCCTTCAAAGAATGGGGAAGAAAGAGAAATCAGGCGTTATAGATGTTGTTAGCCTGAATGAGGGTTCAGAGGGCCATGCTAAAATGCAGAGATGGGAGAGGAAAAAAGACAATGAAAGTAAAATCCGCTTATTAGGCGTAAAGGTCTACAATAAGGTAATGCGAGAGAATATTAAAGCGTCGTGGGGTCTGCCTGAAAGTTGTATTAGAATATTGCTAAACAGTTTCGAAGTAAATATAAGAAAGGAGGCGGAAAGAGTAAGGAGAATTCAGCAAGAGGGGAGATTGAAATCGATCAATGAAATAGAAGATTTGGAAGATGCTAAGAATGCCCTAGATTATTACGACAATAAATATAGCATTATTAAGAATAAGTGGAAGATGAGAAGCTTAAAAGGGAAAAAAGTGCTATTATTAAGGAGTATCTCCAATATTAGGATGTTCGCTCTGGAGCGAGAAATCGAAAGAATGTCCGAAGCTAAAGGAATTGATGTAGTCCCGTATTCTTTGTCAAAATGTCTGGATGGTGGGACTTTGGTTCTCTTTTTACCACGCGATCAATATTTTGAGCGGATTTTAGAAAACCTAAAGGAGATAAAGTGGTATCTAGAATTCCGAAAAGTTCTATTGGCTTATAACGGTAATGATGCTAGAATGCGATCTAGTAAACATAGAGCCTATGTTGCCATGGTGGAAAAGCTTCGGAGGTTTAAAGAAGAAACTCGGACGACAACGCTCCTTTCTAAGGAGAGAGTTATGTTGATCAAGGAAGGGAGGAAGAGAATTTATAGCGATCCAACCTATCTCTTATTCAGAAAAGCGCAAGGCTTTCGCCGGTTTGCTACCTATGATTCGAAAAAAAACCTGTTTGTTGAGAACCCAAGCTTTAAGTGGGTTGAACTGAACTCGAATGGCATCACAAAATGAATCAAAGAAAGGAAGGGTAGGTCAAATGAATCAATTCACATTTAACGCATTATTTTCATTTGCTGTTTTTTGCTTTCTCCCATTATGTGGTAAGTTGCGGTGTCAAGAGCCTGATTATGTTCGCGCCACTGGAACCATAAGGATGAATGTTTTTTCCCCAGTTAAAGGTGTTTTGACATGTAGCAATCCACACGGGACTAGCCATGCCGTTTTGAACTTCCATAAAATTACCCAGGGAGGACTTGGAGCTGTCCCTGATGCGAGTCTTGTTCTGCCTTTCCATAGAGCTGGAGGAGGTTTTAAAGTTCAGCCTGGTGTTTTCTTAGTAGCTGGTTATGAGTTCCTTGATTGGACATCATACACGGGCAGGGGTTGGCTTTGTCTCGTTAAAGTAGATATTAACACACAAACAAATACAGTCACAATCAGCCTGCTGTCTTCAAGCAGCCTACCTGGAATTGATCCGGTATCAATTACATATTTAAGGTCCTCTGAAGACATAGTCATTGTTAATCACTATGATCGGCGATTGATGTCAGCAGCCTGGGATGGAGGAGTTAACACACTACCTCAGAGCTTTCAAGCGATTGCAGATGAATCGCAGGTGCCATCACTTCGATTTGCTACTTTGCTTGCGGTATTGCCAAACAGTGATGGAGATGGGGTAATGGTTTCTGATTTTAACGTTAACAATATCTGGTTGGTTAAGCATACTCAAAATGGGCAGTGGAGTATAACAACTGATCAGAGAACAAATTCGTTCTACAATATATTGGTTTTTAACGCTTGTTGGATTTCGCAATCAAAATCTCCGGATTTCATTCTATCGCCATCGGTATTTAATGGTGTATGGGACCTGCTCAGAGAAAAAGATGGCCTTTGTGTGGATTCTGGTACAGTCTCTACTGGTCAAATTATAGGGATGCCTCTAGAGGATGAGTATAGAATTAATCCAGGATCATCATTCTCATACCGTTTTACCGACAAGGATGGAAATATGAGCACCTTAGGGTTAATCAGCGCGGTTCGATATGGAGAGCCCCAGAGTGGAAATGCACTTAATGTTGGACGAATTTTTTCAGTTGGGCAGCATTCGGTAGGTAGTCAAAACTTTGGGTGTGGAGCGTATGTCAAACTCATTCAAGGCAATGTCAATGTTAGTAATGCATACTTAGCTATTGCCCAGAGGAACCCTGACGGTACTGATCCAGTCGATGTCCTTGGTGATGCGGCTATTCTCCAAGCCCAAACGGTGATGAATTTTTCGCTTCCAATAAGTAGGTTCAATTCAACAATTGGGATTCGATCTCCAATCCTTAACGATCCCGGGTTGGATGGAGTTGTGTATCTCTATCAATTTGTAATTGAATTAGATAATGGTGAGTCTGTTTTTTCTGATGTTTTAGGTTTGCGAGTGCATCCTTCGGATCACGAAGGAGAGCCATTGACTTCAGGCTACTCCTTTAAAAAGGGGGGGAAGATACAATATAAGAAAGGATACCTCGCCATTGGTGCATCTGCTGAGGGAAAGCCTAAATCGAATGTTAGTGCACTTTGGAAAAAAATCCAACTACGGATGAGAAGGATGTTAGGTAAATAGGGAGTTATAAACCCTCATTTTGAATGCCCCTCTAAGCCGTGGGTTTATTTGTTGGCTCTTCAGGGTTTTCTGTGGGGGAGGGCTGATACGGGGGCATGTCCGAACTGGTAGGTGTCAAGATAGATGCCGCCCGAGAGTGTGACTTCATGCCACGAGTTCCTTTGCAGGGGTGTCGCTGGGATTAAGGTAGACGGCCGCGATGGGAGTCCAGTTCCTCGAGTTGCCACTCCATCGCTCTGGGTGGCGACTTCGTGCGTTTTGGTAGACCCGTTCCCTGTTCTTCAGGATCGCGATGTCCTTGCCGGAATGGCGGTCCGAGGGCGTGACGAAACGGATCGCGCTGTGTAGGTGGTCCTCGTTGTACCAGCGCACGAAGGCGGCTGCCCAAAGCCTTGCGGCGGACAGTGACCCAAAGGGGCCGCTTGGGTACTCGGGGCGATACTTGAGGGTTCGAAATAGCGATTCCGAGTAGGGATTGTCATCACTCACGTGAGGTCGGCTGAAGGACTGCACGACGCCAAGCTTCTGCATGGTGGCCAGCATGGTGGCTCCCTTCATGGGGCCGCCATCCTCGGTCAGTTCACACTCTTCTTCCCCGGCTGAATCCCCACCATCTGACAACACCATGGTTTCCAGGAGCTCAGGCGGATACACAGTTCAAATGACACTCCCGCTGGATGCCTCGCGATAGGCAAGTAGTTTCTCCTCCCTCAGCACACGATAGAGCGTCGACTCTGAGCCGACGTAGCGCCCTCGATCCGCCAACAGCGGTACGATCTGCTTTGGCGAGAGATCCCGGTACTCGGGCGCGTTCACCAGATCTAGGATGCTTCGGCGCTCAGCCGGACTCAGCTTGTTGCGAGGAGGGCGCCGGGGACCAGCGCGACGGTCCTCGCCGATCTCCTGGCGGATCCACCTCTGAACGGTGCGCGGGTCGATTCCTAGGACCTCGCACGCCTTGTGCTGGCGCGCCCCTGCATGGACGGCTTCGTCCACGAGTCCAAGGATCAGGTCTCGCTCTTCGTGTCCGTGTCTTCGTCCTCGTCCCCCCAGATCTCCTGGACTTTTTTTTTTCAGGGCAAGGAGTGCCGTGACTTCGGCCAAAGCCCTGTCCTTGCGTCGAATCTCTCGTTCGAGGTTCGTGATGCGCTTCTGCTCCGGCGTGGCCTTGCCCTTCTTCCTGCGCTTCGGAGGAGCAAGAGCTGCTTGCACCGAGGTACGCCATTCGTCGAGTTGAAGCCCCTTGCGACGAAGAAAGTCTCCGAGCTCTTCCTCGTTGAGTTCTGCGGCCTCGAGCACGGCCTGAATCTTTTCGAGAGGCGACCAGTCCCGAGGAGACTTTGGAGACTTCTTGTCGTTCGAGTTCGTCATGGAGTCCACGGTACGCGGCTCCCGCACCCATCGCGACAGGGTGGGCTGCGCAACGCCAGTCTCCCGGGACAGCGCAGAGGCAGAGATCCCCTCCTTCCCGAGCATCCGCCGAATCATGCGAGCCTTGAAACCATTGCTGTAGACCAAGTTGGGTCACTCCGTCGCCCCCATAGTCGGCAAAACGCGCGCCCCCCATGGGGGGCGCCCCACCCTTCGGGTGGGGCCCGAACCGAGCCCTACCGAGGCTTCGCCTCGGCAGGGGCCCCTCGGTCCGAGATCCGATGAAGCGGCATCTACCCTGACACCGGGGGCTCGCGGTCGAGGAGGCGGAGGGCGAGGAGACGGGGTTGCGGCCCCTCGAGGTCCTGCCAGGCGGCGAGGTCGGAGCGAAGGCCCGGTTCGAGGGCCCCTCGTTCGTCGCCGAGTCCCAGAAGCTCCGCCGCGTTCGTCGCCCCGATGCGGGCGAGGGCGAGGGGGCCCGCGCCGGTGGCTTGCGCGAAGTTCGCAAGTCCATGGGCGGGCCGAAGGGCCGACCCCGCGAGCCGGCCTTCCCGGTCGCGCACGACTCCTGCCTCGCTCCGGACTTCGAGCCCGCCAAGGTGATGCTCCCCGTTGGGAAGGCCCGCAGCCGCGACGGCGTCCGTCGTCAAGGCGATGCGTCGCGGGCCTTTCGCCTTCCAGACCGTCCGGAGGAATCCGGCGTCCCCGTGCACGAGGTCCGCGATCAGTCCGACCGTCACGAGGGGATCCTCCAGGCAGGCCCCGACAGGTCCCGGATCACGGGCCTTCAAGGGCGGCATCGCGTTTCCGAGATGGGTCGCGAAGCGGGCCCCGGCGTCGATCGCCTCCTTACAGCGCGTGTAGCTCGCGGCCGTATGGCCGAGGGCGGGGACGATCCCGAGGGTCGCGCAGTGGGCGATGCAGTCCAGGGCCCCGTCTAGTTCGGGGGCGAAGGTCATGAGGCGGATCCCCCCTCCGGCCGCATCCTGGAGTTCCTCGAGAAGACCCCGTTCCGGGTCCAACATCAGGGAGGGATCGTGGACCCCCGGCTTCTCGGGGGAAAGGAATGGGCCCTCGAGGTGGAAACCCAGGACCTCGGCCGCGTCGGGGGGACGGTCGGCCAGGCCGTCGCGGAAGGTCCGGAGCCGGTCGCACAGGGCCGGGATCGGAGCCGTGATCAGGGTTGGCAGAAAGGCGGCGACCCCTTCGCGGGCGAGATGCCGCCCCAGGTCGTGAAGTTCCTCGGCTCCCGCGGTCTGCAGGTCGATTCCCGCGAAACCGTTGACCTGGAGTTCGATCAGCCCCGGGAGGATCCAGGGGACGCATGATTCCGAGCGGAGGGCGGCGAGAGTCTCTTCCTCGGGAATGGGGCGGGTCTCGAGGATCCGGCCGCCGGCGTAGGACAGCCTGCCCGGAGCGAGGAGCCGATCGCGGCCGATGAGATATCGGCCGGCGATCGTCTTCGTTTCCCCGGGAGGGTCAGTCGGAGCCCTTGGGGCCACTCTCGGTCCCGTCCTCGCAGCAGGAGGCCGCTCCGGCCTTCGTCGGGCCCTCCTTTTCCTTCAGGACGGGGATGGCTGCGAGGAGTTTCCGGGCTTTGCGGAGCGCTTGAACGAAGAGGGGGGCCGAGCCTGCCTCCTCGCAGCCCCCGCAGTCGACACAGTCCTCTCCTCCGTCTTTCTTCCCTTCCATCTCTTCACAGTCCGCCATCTTGGCCTTCTCGGAAGGAAGGAGGGCGGCGAGGAGGGTCGATTCGCGGGTCAAGACGCCCAAGACCTTCTTGTCGAGGCGGATCCCGAGGTCTTCGAACTCGGCGGCCGCCGCACGGATCTCGCCCTGCGTCTCCTTAGGGAGGGAGGCGAGTTCCTTCCGAGCTTCTTTCCAGGAAGCCGCGAGTTCCTCCGCTCGTTTCAGGATCCGAGCCGCGGAATCCTTCTTGACCGAGGAAGCGCCCTTCTCGCAGTCTCCGCCGCCGATCCGGGGTGAGGATCCGGGACCTGTTCCTTTGGCCCTCCCTTTTTCCTCGCAGTCGGTCTCCGCCTTTTCGGGCTTATTCTCGTCGCAGCAATCCGAGGAGCGGGGTCCGGCCTCCGTGCCGTCCCCGCTCCGATCCCGTCCTCCCGCTGTGGGGGGGGCACCCTTCTTCGCCACGGGGGCGCCGAGTGCGCGGAGACCCCGGAGGTTCTCCATCCCCGACCCGTGGAGGCGCAGGAGCGCGGTCAACCCGCTCTTCCTCGTCTCGAGTTCCTTGCGGGCCTCTTCCGGGAGATCGTCCTTCGCGAGGGTCCTCGCGAGGTCGAGGTGCGCGAGTTCATAGAGTTTTTCCAAGCTCGCATAGGTCGGAAGGATCCGCTTACCGATCGGGCATTTTTCCTGGATGGTTCCCAGGGACCGAGCGAGGCCCTTCTTCCGTTCGGGGGCGAGCTTCGCGAGAACCGCCTGTACGCTGCTTCCGGACTCCGGTCGGGCGCTGGTGGAAGTAGTGGTCGACTCGGAGCTGCAGGAATCCTTTTTCTGTCCGGATTCGGGACACTGGGCTCCCAGCATCCCCGTCACGGCGATCATGGAAAGGGCGGTCGTTCGAAGGGTGGACATCGGCTTCCTCGTTTTGTCGGTGTCGGTTTCGGAAATCCCCCGCCGCCGGGAGACGGATCCGGGGCGGCGCATCTTATCGCGCGCGAACGATCGAGAGGCGGCAAGACTTCCGGCTTCCCTCCCTCCGCGCCCCCTTTCCTACGATCTCGAGGGGAAAGGGTGTCGTGTTTCCCGAGAGGAAGAGGGTTTCGGAATGGATTCGAAAGTCTCGGCCGGGGGGGTCAGACAGCGTCCGTTCCACTCTCTCCGGTGCGGATGCGGACGACCTCGGATACGTCGTAGACGAAGATCTTTCCGTCCCCCGGTTTTCCGGTGTAGGCGGACTTGCGGATCGCATCGACGACGGCTGCGGCCTGCTCGTCCTTGACGACGATCTCGATCTTCGTCTTGTTCGAGAATCCGTGCCCCTCCGTTTCGGCGTCGTTTCCCTGGTCGTGTTCGGGGAGCCTTCCCCAACCCATGACCTCGGAAACAGTCACTCCGGGAAGGTCGCCGATTTCATCGAGGGCGCTCAGGACCTTTTCGAGGATGAAGGGCTTAATGAGGGCCTTGATCTCTTTCATGACGGATTCCTGGGTTCAGAGTTCGGGTTCCCCTTCGCGTTCCGCGAACCAGCGGTACATCGTCGGGAGCACGCAGAGTGTCAGGAGGGTCGATGTCACGAGCCCTCCGATGACGACCGTCGCCAGAGGTCTCTGGACCTCCGCGCCGGCGCTCGTCGCGAGGGCCATCGGGACGAAGCCGAAGGCCGCGACCATGGCGGTCATCAGAACCGGCCGGAGCCTCGTCATGGCCGCTTCCCGGGCCGCTTCCTCCCTGTTCATGCCCTCGCGACGGCGCTGGACGACGTAGGAGAGGAGGACAACGCCGTTCAGGACGGCGATGCCGAAGAGAGCGATGAAGCCGACCCCGGCGGAGATCGAGAACGGATATCCCCTGAGGACGAGTGCAAGGATCCCGCCCGTCGTCGCCATCGGGACATTGAGGAAGATCAGGGCCCCGAGACGAACCGATCCGAAGGTCGAGTAGAGGAGGACGAAGATCACGAGGAGGGCTAGGGGGACGAGGACGGAGAGCCGCTCCGAGGCCTCCTGGAGGTTCTCGAACTGCCCCCCCCATTCGATGAACCAGCCCGGAGGGAGTTTCACCTTCTTCTCCACCAGACGCCGGGCTTCCGCGACGGCGGAGGCCAGATCCCGCCCCCGGACATTCGCCTCGACGGTGATCTTCCGCTGGATCTTCTCCCTGCTGATCTGGGCCGGTCCCGTTGCGATCTTCACCTTTGCGACCTGCTCGAGCGGGACCCAGGAGGCAGGGACTCCGTCGGTCGAATGCAGGGCCACGGGCAACCGGCGAAGGGTTTCCAGGTCCTTCTGGACGATCGGATCGAAGCGGACCTGGATCGCGAAGCGTTTCTGCCCCTCGATCACCGTGCCGGAGATCCGGCCGCCGATCGTCTCTATGACATTCAGGACGTCTTCCGCGTTGATCCCCAGCCGCGCGATGGCCCGGCGGTCCACGTCGATCGTCACGGCGGGAAGCCCGAGGATCTGTTCGGCCTTGACCTCGACGAGTCCGTCGACCCCGCTCACGACCGACGCGACCTGGTCCGCGATGCGGCGCATGTCGTCCAGCGTCCCCCCTCCGGCGTAGATCTGGATTCCGATGTCGGAGCGCACGCCGCTGATGAGTTCGGAGACCCTGAGTTCGATCGGCTGGGAATAGCTGAACATGACTCCCGGGAAACGCTCCCGCAGATCCTTGTCGAGGGCGGCGAGGAATTCCTCCTTCGTTTCGAACCTCCATTCCTCCTTGGGCTTCAGGATGATGTAGGTGTCGCTGATCTCGACTCCCATCGGATCCGTCGCGATCTCGGCCCTCCCCGTTCGCGACACGATGGTTTGGACTTCCGGATAGGTCTTGACGATCTTCTCGACCTCCGTGCTGATCCGGTTCGAGGTCTCGAGCGAGACGCTGGGAAGGCGCCAGATCTGCATCGCGATCGCCCCCTCGTCGAGCCGGGGGATGAATTCCGCCCCCATGAAGGGGATGAACCCGAGGCTGCCGAGGAAGACGCCCGAGGCGATGAGGGTCGTCCGTACCGGGTGTGAGAGCGTCCGTCCGAGGAACGGCTGATAGATCTTCTTTGCCAGGCGGAAGAGGATGGGCTCCTTCTCCTTGACGTTCTTGAGGAAGAAGGTGGCGAGAACCGGCATCAAGGTCAGCGCGCAGACGAGGGAGCCCGCGAGGGCGAAGACGACCGTCAAGGCCATCGGCTGGAACATCTTCCCCTCGATTCCGCGCAGGGCGAGGATCGGAAGGTAGACGATCATGATGATCCCGACCGCGAATACGACGGGCCGGGCGACTTCATGGCTCGCCCGCCTGACCTTTTCGAGGTGGGAGACCCCCGGATCGTTCTTGTGGTGGTGCAGGTAACGGATGATGTTCTCGATCATGACGACCGAGCCGTCGACGATGAGACCGAAGTCCAGGGCTCCGAGGGACATCAGGTTTCCGGAGATCCCGAACTCCTCCATCCCTGTGAGGGCGATGAGCATGGAGATCGGGATCGCGGAGGCCACGATCAAACCGGCCCTCAGGTTCCCCAGCAGGAGAAGGAGGATGATGATGACGAGGAGTCCGCCCTCCGTGAGGTTCTTGATGACGGTCTTGATCGTCCGGTTGACGAGATCGGTCCGGTTGTAGAAGGTGTCGATCACGACTCCTTCGGGGAGCGTCTTCTGGATCTCCAGGACCTTGTCGTGGACCGCGGCGGACACCTTCCTGGAGTTCGCGCCCATCAGCATCATAACGATGCCGACCACCGCTTCTCCCCGACCGTCCCGGGTCACGGCCCCCTGTCGGATCATCGGTTTGAACTCGACCTTCCCGAGATTCTCCAGATAGACAGGGGTGCCGCGTTCGTCCTTCGCGATGACGACCTTCGCGAGGTCGTTCAGGTTCTCGATCAGGCCTTCCCCCCGGATCAGGTACTGTTCGTCGGCGTGGACGATGTAACCTCCGCCCACGTTCCGGTTGTTGCCCTGGATGGCCTCGAAGACCCTGGAAAGGGAAATCCCGTGCGCGATGAGCTTTCGGGGGTCGATCGTGACCTGGTAGGTCTTGAGTTCCCCTCCGAAGGCGTTCACCTCGACGACTCCGGGGACGGAGCGGAGCTGGTAATTCACGACCCAGTCCAGGATCGTGCGGAGTTCCATCGGGGAATAGCCCTCTCCCTTGAGTTCGAATTGATAGATCTCTCCGAGGCCGGTCGAGATCGGGCCCATTTCGGGCTCCCCGTAGCCCTCGGGCACCGCCTCGCGGGCCTCGACGAGGCGTTCGCCGACCAGCTGCCGGGCCCAGTAGATGTCGGTCCCCTCCTCGAAAACGATCGTGACCACTGACAACCCGAACTTGGAGACGGATCGGATCTCCTCGACCTTCGGGATTCCGCTCATCGCGGATTCCACAGGGAAGGTGATCAGGGATTCGACCTCCTGGGGTGCAAGTCCCGGACTGTTGGTCAGGACCTGGACCTGGACGTTCGTGACGTCGGGAACGGCGTCGATCGGCAGGTCGCCCATGGCCCGCACCCCGAGCACGCCGGCGAGCAGCCAGAGGATGATGACGAGGAATCGGTTGTTCAGGGAGAAGTCGACGATGCGATTGATCACCGGGCCGCCTTTCAGTGACTGTGGCCTTCGCCGAGTTCGCCTTTTCGAAGGGCGGATTTGAGATAGAAGGTCCCGCTCACCGCGATGGTGGTTCCGGGTTCGAGGCCGGTCTTCACCTCGACGTTTTCCGTCGATTCACGGCCGATCACGACGGGGCGTTTCTCGAAGATCCCCTTTCCGGCCAGAACGAACACGAAGTTCGCGCCGCCTTCATGGACGAGGGCCGTCTTGGGAATCGCGACTGCAGCCCTTTCCCGTCGGACGATGAGATCCACGCTGCCGAACATCCCGGGCCGCATAGGGAATTTCTCAGGCCATTCGGGGATGTCCGGGTTCGCCATCTCCAGCCGGACTCTGAGGCTCCTGCTCTCCGGATCGACCTCGTAGTCGATTCTCGTGACCTTTCCCTCGAAGTTGCGGTCGGGGAATGCGTCGAGTCGGACGATTCCTGTCTGTCCCGTCCGGATCGAACGGATCTGTCCCTCGAAGGCCGAGGCGAGGATCCAGATGTGGCTCAGGTCCTTGAGGGTGAAGAGCTTCGTCTGGGCGTCGACGAACTCCCCGGTGGAGATGTGGCGTCCCGAGACGATCCCCTTGCGCTGGGCGCGGATTTCGTAGGTACCTGCGAGGAAGGGGGAGTCGGTGTCCATGCTTTCGAGGGTCGCGGAGTCGAGTCCCAGGGCGATCAGATGGTTCTTCGCGGCCTCTTCGTCGATGCGCCGTTCGCGGAGCGCGACTTCGAGGGCGAGAAGCCTCGTGTCCCGTTGCGCCTCGAGCTCGGTGAGTTCCCGTTTCCGGTTGAGGATCGAGTTCTGAAGGGACTTGTCGGCTTCGAGGAAGGGACGGATCGTCGAGACGGACTTCTCCTGGAGTTCCTTCTCTCGGGCGTAGATCCTCTTGTTGATCTCGATGCTTCCACGCAACACCCGATCTGCGGTCTCGAGGCGCTTGCGGAACAACTCCCGTTCCCGTTCGAGCGTGGTCTTCGCAGCCTCCACGAGGGCTCGAGAGCGCAGAAAGGCCGCGGCGGCCCTTCCGAGGTCCACCGAGTCGATGACGCAGAGGAGGTCTCCCTTTTCGACGCTCTCGCCGAGGTGCTTGTGGATCGATTGGACGATTCCCGGAGCCTTGGGATTGACGTGGGTCACGCCGTCCATGTCCTCGGAGACGACGACCGGGAGGGTGAGAATGCTCGCGATCTCTCCGGAGGAAGCCTCGTCCACGCGGATCCCCGCGGCTTCGACTTGTGCGGCGGTGAGTTCGACGCGGTTCTCGTGCTCTTCGCCCCCGCCTTCCTCGGAGCCGTGGGCATGGCCGTCTTCATGCCCCTTTTCCGAGGTTCCCCCGCCTTCCAGGGCGGCGGTCTTGGAGCAGGAGGCGGAGGACAGGAGGAGACAGAAGAGCGCGGCGAGAGCGGCCGCGCCGCGGATCGGGCGTTCGTTCCAGGAACTCATCGGGTCCTCTTTTCTTCTTCTTCTTTTCCGTCGTGTTTCGATTCTGCATGGGGGGTGGGGGGGGCGAGAACGGTCCCGCAGGCCGTGAGGAATCCCCACGTGCGCTTGCGGATCTCCGACCTTGCTTCCGTCGTGCGCCTTCTCGCATCGACGAGGGCGCGCTGGAGGTTCAGGATCTCGAGAAGGGTGACTTCGCCGGCGTCGAAGGCCTCCCCCGCCAGGCGCAGGCTTTCCTCGTTGTTCGGAAGAAGGATCTTCTCGAGGAATCGGAAGATGGTCCTGGCCTCTTCGAGAGCAGCCCAGGTGTCATGGACCTCGTTCCGGATCGCATGGATCTTCGCGCGGATCTCCCGCGCGAGGACCGTTCTCCGGGCGATCGCGGTGCGGATCGCGGGCCGGTTGAAGAAGGTGAAGAGTCCGGGAAGGATCGAGAGTCCGGTTCCGATCGCGAGTTTCGGGAACTGGCGGGCGACCTCGAGACGGACCTCGTCCTCCGCGGCCTCGTAGGAAGCAAGAAGGGCGCCGAGGTCGGGGCGTTTTTCGAGAGCCGTTCGGACGAGTCCGTCCAGGTCCTTTCTCTCCTTCGCCGGGCTTTCCGGAAGTGTTCCCGGAGACAAGGGGACCTCGAGATCCGGGGGGAGGCCCAGAAGGGTGTTCAGGCGCTGGCGGTCACGGCGCAGACGGGCTTCGAGGTCGATCCGCTGCGCCTTGATCGCAAGGAGGTCGCCCTCCGCCAGATTCGCCTGGATCGCGGTCGCCGCCCCCGCCTCCTTGGCTTTCTTGAAGTAATCCCGGGTGCGTTCCGCGAGGCGGATGAGTTCTTGGTTCTGTTCCAGGAGTCTGCGTGTCTCCAACACGGATTCGGCGGCCATCAGGACCTCGCGCGCGAGGATCCGTTCGGCTTCGAGGATCTTCCGGCGTGTCTCCTCGACCCTCCATTTCGCGGCCCCCTTCTTGGCGTCCAGTTCCCCGGGGCGCGGGAGGGGGAAGGTCAGGCCGAAGCCGGAGAGGAAATCGACCGTGGTCGCGCGCCCCTCGACGATGTGGGAGGCCAGAGCGTCCATTCCGTCCCATCCGATCTCGGGGTCCTCGAGGAGGCCGGCCTCGACGAGAAGGGCCTTGGAGACGCCGATGGCCGAGCGCAGGGCTTGGAGCGTCGGGTTGTTCGCGATCGCGAAGGAGGCCAACCGTTTCGGATCCGGAGCTTCGGTGTCGGGTTTCTCGGGTTCGGGCCAGAGAGCCGCTTCGAGTTCTGCGAGGATCGCCGCCGGTTCGACCGGCGCCCGCTCGTAAGCGATGCAGGAGGCGAGGAAAGCCCCCAAAACGGGCGCAAGCCACGCCCTCTTGAGTTTCATCCCGGATTTCACGGAAACCTTTCCGCGGAAGGCTGTTCGAACCATCTTGACCGTCTCCGGATCTGGGAAACCGGCATCGGCTTCCGCCGACGCCCCTTCATTCACGTCTTCGGGGCCCGGGAGGCCCCATAGGGAAGGGGGCGCGGTTCAGCAGCGGAGAACGGTGGTGCGCAGCGGGACCAAGTGGGGGGAGCCCAGGTTCCCGGCCGGGGGAAGGGATCGCCGAGGCGAGGGTGGGGCGAGGCTTTGGAGCCCCGAAATCTCCGGGGAGGAGACGACTGTGATCGGAACCGAGACCTCCGGGGAGATCCGGTCCTTGGGTTTCCTCGGCTGCCTCTGGTCGACCTCGAGATCGAAGTCGGTACAGAGTCCGCAGAGGAGACCGGGGCCGTCTCTCTTCTGAGTGAGCGCGCCGTCCGGTTCGGAAGCGTGGGAATCCTCCTCGAGGCAGCAGAGACTGCCCGAGAGTTCGACTCGGAGATGTCCGCCGGGTGCGACGCAGACTACGACCCCCCGTCCCATTCCGAGGAGCAGACCCTGCGGGAGGAGGGCGAGCAGCAAGGCGAGGCGGAGGATCCGGGAGGACATGCGCATTCGAGGGGTGGGACGCTACCGCAGGGGTTTCGCGTGTGCAACGATCGGGAGGGATAGACCGGGGGCGCCCGGAATCCAAGCTCCTTTCGGCAGCGGAGGGCCCCGGGCTTCAATCCACGAGTAGGCGGAGGTTTCCCTCCCGGCTCGTGAACCGAATTCGGACGGCCTCTTCGCCCGGAGGCGAATCTGGACCCGCTCGGAAGGTCCGGGTCCTCCAACCCGCGGGGAGCCGGGCCGGAGGTTCGGAGTTCCCGGGGACCCTCCGAAGGGGAAGATCCGAGCGGAGGACCCCCTGGATCGTCGTGTAGGAGAGGAGGATCGGGGCTCCTTCGGGCAGGCGGAGCACGAGGCCCCCCGAATCGGTGACGAGGGTCAGTTCGCTACGCCCGGGGCCGAGGCGGGCCTCGACCCGTCCCGCCCTCATCCTCCCCGTGGCCTCGCGGATTCCCCCGGACAGGAGCACCTTCCCGTCCCCGCCCGCGAAGCGGAGCCTCTTCCGGACCGGACCGATCCGGAGGAGACCGTCCCTCGTGACGGCCGTGACCTCCCCCGCCTCATAGGTTCCGGTGTCGATCGTTCCCGACAGGGTCGTCAGGTCCAGGTCGCAGCCCTTCGGAAGACGGACATGGTAGTCGATGCCGATCCGCTCGATCGGGGTTCCGGGGGAGGGGACCAACTCGAGACCTTCCCCGCCCTTCCCGTCGTCCGCCCGAAGGAGGGTGCAGGACGCGGCCGCTCTCCGCGCCTCGGCCTCGTCTCTCGCTCCGACGAGGAAGACCGGGCGGATCTCGGGGCGTGATCCTCCTTCGACGAGGAGATCCCCGTGGGCGCTGAAGAGGGTCAGACGCTTCGGGGGGCGGGGGAGGAGAATCGTCTCGCCGGGAACGGCGAAGCCCTCGAGCCCCGGACCGGGCGGGGTCCGGAGGCCCGGACAACCGACCCCGGAGAGCAGCAGAATCAGAAACGCGCCCCGAATGCCGGAAACCGGCATCCTCCACCGTCCGGACCGGCCGGTGGGGGAGGGGCGGGGAAGAGGGTCGGGTCGGGCGGTCATCGATGCGCCAAGCCTATTTCCTCGTCAGGACCGTCGCGACCGACCGCTTGAGAAAGAGGAGGGCGAAACAGGTGTCCTCCAGGGAACCCCAGCCGCCGTCCTCCCCCTGGGTCGGGAGGAGCTGCATCGCCCCCTCGAAATACCAGTCCCGACCCTGGAGCCGGCGCACTCCGGCTAGTTCGCAGGCACGTTCCAGGCCGTAGAGGTAGTAGAAATGCCAGTTCCTGCCATTGCGTGGATTGCCCCGGACCCTGAGTTCCGCGCCGAGCCAGGCAAAGGCCTCCCGGAGGGCCCGGGCCGCCTCGGAGTCCGCCTTCCGCAGGTTCCGTTTCGCACGGGCGAGGGCCGCACGGCAGAGGAGGAGTCCGGTGATCCCGGCCGTCGTCATGCTTCCTGTTGGGAACTCCTCGTCCCCCCTGTAACTGAATCCCCGCCTCCAGGCCTTGAGGGCCCCCCGCGTCCCCCCCCGGTCTTCCCCGTATCTGAGAATCGAAAGGCGGATCGGCCGGTTTCCTTCCCTCGGTCCCTGGTCGCGCAGGAAGTGGTCGAGGAGGCCGGGCCACAGCCCGCGAGGAAGGGTGACCCCGCAGAGTTCGGCCGACCAGAACCCTAGGGCCGCGTACTGGGTCACCGAGTTGTCGTAGCGGGGACCAGGCCGGTAGTTGAAACGGAAGCGGTAGCCCTGGTCGATCCGGGTGTCCAGGTTCCCGAGCAGGCGTTCCGTCCAGGTCCGCATCAAGTCCAGGTCCTCCTTCGAGGGCTTTCTCCGAGTCGGCCCGTCGAGGAGACCCTGGCGGATCTGCTCGCCCTCGTTCGGAGGTTCGTAGAGAGCCTCGAGGGCCATCAGGGAGATTCCGAGGGCATAGCTGTCCCAGGGCTCTCTCTTTCGGAGTTCCGCAAGGAGGGCCGGAATCGGGGCCCGTTCCCGGTAGGGGTTGCGTTTCAGGAGGGCGAGGAGGATCAGGGCCAGTCGGCCGGTCCCGTACGAACGCATCCTTGAGGGGATCTTCGTCTCCGAGTCTTCGAAGAGTCGCTGTGTGCGCCAGGTCCGGATTTTCTCTCCCAGGTACCGGGAGCCCCGGTCGATCGCCTTACGAACCCTCTTGCGGAACCCGGGATGATCTGGTTCAAGGACCGTGACGAATGTCCAGGATTCTTCGATTTCGAACGGCCACCTACGCTCCTTTCCCCGGCGTTCGAGGAGCACGCCTCGGAGCGACGCCTCGAGGGAGAGGATCCTGCTGTTTCGGGGATCGAGGACGCGATCGTAGGTGAGTGAGGCGTCGAGATCGTAGATCCCCTTCCAGGACGATTCCCTGCGCCCCCGGCGGTCTTCCTTCGGAAGGAGACTCTTGATCGTCTGGATCCGGAATTCGCCGTTCTGCCTGACTTCTCCCTTCGTCCCGGGACCGAGATCGGTGAGTGTGCCTCGGGCCTCGACGGAGCCGCATTTCTGGATCAGGGGGAAGAGGAGGCGTCGTTTCCGCTTCTTTCCGGGTTTCGGGAGAGCGGGGAAGAGGCTCAACCCGATTTGAGGGATCAGATCCGGGATTGCGGCGTCCTTGAACCGGATCGTTCCGTCCTTCGAGAGTTCGTGGCCGTAGAAACCGGGAGCGGGGTCGGCGCCGAGGTAGAGGATCCTGCGGTCCCCCTCGAATGAGAACTTCCTGCGCTCCTTGCGGAACTCGACGAAGGCCGGGGCCGGGACCTTCCAGGAGACTTTCCCTCGCGGCCGAGGGGGGGGCTTCGGGGCCTGGCGGGGGGAGGGGAGACCGGGGAAACCGAGGGCCGTGAGGAGAAGGAGCGAGCCGTGTGGCGATCCCGGAACGAGGCTCTTCGGAATCCTGATCAAGATCGCGGCTTAGGGCTCGATGTCGAATAGGGGGAGGGGCCGAGGGGAAGGGAGGCATGTTACCATTCGTCCCTCTCCATGTTCCGTCTCGTCGCTCCCGTGGAGGTTCAGATGTCCTCGTTCCGTTCCGGTCGTCCCCGGTTCCGCGTGCGCCTCTTCATGGTCTCGATCGGGATCCCCGCCCTCGGGGCGGGAACGGCGGGACCCCTTCCCGCCCAGGGTCCCCTGTTCCGGTTCGATCGGGATCTGCGCGCCCGCCCCTCGCCCGGGGTTCGGCCGGAAGTTCTCTGCCGCGCCCTTCTCGCCGGGCCCACGGAGTCCGAACGCCGTTCGGGATGGACGACGGACCTTCCCCTAGGGGTCCGGTTGCGCGCCTTCGGGGTCGAGAACGGGACCGCACGCGTCGTGTTCGGGCCTGGATTCGGGAGGATCCTCGGACCTCGAGGACGGCCCGAGGAGGCGATCGAACAGATCGTGAAGACGCTCGTCAGGCATCCGGAGATCCGTAGGGTCGATCTCTTCATCGAGGACGAGGCGGGAAGGCTCCGGTCCCTTGCTTCCTTGATGGAGAGCCGGCGAAAAAAGGTTCCTCGGGCGGCTTCCCGGAAAGGAGCGCGGGGAGGAGGCGGTCCCGCGGCCGGAGGGGCGCTCTCCGGGAAGCGGATCTTCGTCTCGCCGGGGCACGGGTACTTCTGGCACCCGCGTCTCGGCTGGACGACCCAGCGCCCGACGATCGGGGGCCTGACCGAGGACTTCCACACGAACGAGATCGCGATGCGCTTCCTGATCCCTTATCTCGAGAACCTGGGGGCCGAGGTCTGGTCCGCGAGGGAGAGGGGTGAGATCCCGATCGAATCGGTCGGAGACGACGGGCAGACGGGGGTCTACAAGGAGACCGGTTCCTGGTCCACGTCGAGCTTCAACGGGTGGAACGGGGGGCGATACCGCTGGACGGGATCCACTCGGACGGTCACGGCGACCGCGACCTGGAGTTTCGGAATCGTCAAGAGTGGAAGGTATCCGGTCGAGGTCTTCTACAGGGCGGGGTCGAATCGCAACCCCGCCGCCCGCTACACGATCCGCCATACGGGGGGGACGACGACCGTCCTCGTCGACCAGAGGAAGAACGACCGGCGCTGGCTGCACCTGGGAGATTACTGGTTCGAAAAGGGGGGCAGGGCCGAGATCGTGCTCGACAACCGGGGACCCTTCGGCGTCGTCATCGCCGACGCGGTTCGGATCGGGGCGGGCATGGGGTCGATCCCTCGCGGGGGGCGGACGAGCAGGAAACCCCGGTGGAAGGAGTGTTCGCGCTACTGGATCCAGTACAACGGCGCGCCTTCCTGGGTCTACGATACGACCTCCGGAAACGACCATACCGACGACGTGACCGCGCGGCCGACCTTCGCCGAATGGCTGGGGGCCGACGCCTACGTCTCCCTGCACACGAACGCGGGCGGGGGGAGCGGGACTTCCTCATACATCCACAACACCGCCCCGACGAGAGGATCGAGCGCGCTCCGCGCCACCGTCCATTCCCGCCTCGTGGCCGACATCCGGTCCTATTACGATCCCTACTGGGTCGATCGCGGGCGCTTCTCGGCCAACTTCGGCGAGGTCCGGGCCCTCAAGACAATGCCGGGGGTCCTGCTCGAACTGGCCTTCCACGACCGGGCGGGATCGAAGGACCATGAAGCCCTCCACGATCCGAAGTTCCGCAGGATCGCGGGCCGGGCGATTGCACGTGGGGTGCTTCGCTACTTCGCGCCGAATGCTCCGTTCCCTCCCGAACGGCCCGGCGCCTTCCGGGTGACCCAGGACGGCCTGGGGGGGCTCCGACTGGCTTGGGAACCCTCCACCGGAGCGAGTTCGTATGTGATCGAATCCTCCCCCGACGGGAAGGGCTTCCTGGAGGTCGCGCAGACCTCTTCGACCTCCTGGAGCACGGGGCCGCTCCCCCATGGAGCCCTGCGCAGCTTCCGCGTGAGGGCCCTGAACGCCTCCGGGCGTTCGTTCCCGACGGAGGTCCTCTGCGCAGGGACGAGCCACGATCGAAAGGCCGAGGTCCTCCTCGTACAAGGCTTCGATCGGCTCGGAAAGAATGTGAAGTCGCCGGAGAACACCTTCGACTATCTCCGCCTCCACGGAGACGCGATCCGGCGGGCCGGGGCCTTCTCTCTCGGATTCGACGCCGCGAGCAACGAGGCCGTCAAGCTCGGCAGGGTTCTGCTCGGATCCTATCGTGCGGTCGACTGGGCTTCGGGCGAGGAGAGCACGAGGGACGAGAGCTTCGATGGAAGGGAGCAGGCCCTGGTCGCGGCCTATCTCCGCGGAGGCGGGCGGCTCCTCGTCAGCGGCTCGGAGATCGGCTGGGATCTCGACGCGAAGGGCTCGGTCGTGGACCGGAACTTCTTCCGGAGGGTATTGGGAGTGAGGTACGTCCGTGACGATGCGAACACCTATTCCTTCCGGCCTTCGGCGGGAGGGATCTTCAAGGGCCTGCTTCCGGGAACCTTCGACGACGGAACCGGAGGAACCTACGACGTCGACTACCCCGATGTGATCGCCCCGGCCGATGCCGCCTCGGCGGTCTGCCTGACCTACGGG
This sequence comes from Planctomycetota bacterium, assembly GCA_027021385.1. GTDB lineage: Bacteria > Planctomycetota > UBA1135 > UBA1135 > JALUUL01. The sequence goes on from JALUUL010000069.1 coordinate 19,993, forward strand.
ACGGGGAGCGATCCGGCGGGGATCCAGAGGAAGGTGGGGCGGTCCCGCCTGGTCTTCCTCGGCTTCCCCCTCGAGACCGTGACCGCTCCCGATCTCCGGGCCGCTTTGATGGAACGCGCTCTCCGCTTCCTCCTCGGTCCCCGCCCCCTCGAAGGACCCGCGGAGGTCCTGCGCGGATCCGGGGCCTCCTACTCGCTGACTTTCCCCGGACATGGAGGCGAGCTTTGGGTGCTCGGAGCCTCGACCGCGACGAACCCCGGGATTCCCCTCGGAGTGCTCGGCATCCTCCCCCTGAAGCGGGACGCTCTCTTCGCCGCGAGCCTCGCACACAACGATCCGATCTTCCAGGGGTTCGCCGGCATCCTCGACGCGGCCGGTTCCGGGAAGGCCTCGATCCGGATTCCGAACCTTTCGGCCCTGCGGGGCCTCTCTCTCTATGTCTCGGGCCTGAGCCTGAAGACGAAGGCTCCTTTTCCGCTGACCTCCCTCCTCCCCTGGCTGCGGCTTCGGATCCGGTGAATGCCTGCATGCGGAGACGGGGGATCCGCTCCGATCCTTGCGGTCCCGGTGCGCCCCCTCGATGCTTTGCCCGATGACTCCCCGGTTCGAACTCTCCTCCCCACCCTACGGGATCCGCTCGTTCCGGGTTTCGGACCTCGAGGCCCTCGTCCGCAACGCCGACGACCCGGATGTCGCCGCGTCGCTCCAGGACTGCTTTCCCCATCCCTATCGGGAGGAGGATGGACGGCGGTTCCTCGAGCATGCCTTACGGGAGAAGCGGGAGGTTCTTCTCGCCATCGTCGAGGAGGATGTCCTGATCGGCGGTATCGGGCTCGTGCCCGGCGGGGACGTCCACGCCCACCAGGCGGAAATCGGCTATTGGTTGGGCAAGGCCCATTGGAGGAGGGGGATCGCAACCCGGGCCGTCGGTCTCCTGACCGATCACGCCTTCCGGGAGTTGGGTTTCCTCCGAGTCTGGGCCGGGGTCTTTGCGAACAACCCGGCGTCGATGCGGGTCCTCGAGAAGAACGGGTTCGAGAGGGAGGGCGTTCTGCGGCGCAGCGTCCGCAAGAACGGTCGCTTTCTCGACCAGCATCTCTTCGCGAAACTGGCCGCGGGATGCGCCGGAGCATGACGGGTCTAAGGGCGATCCTCTGCGGCGTGGACGGGGGCGGAACCGGGACCCGCGCCCTGGTCCTCGCGGGCGGGGAGGCGAGGGGTCGCGGGGAGAGCGGTCCCGGGAATCCCCTCGCCGCCGGGGAGGAAGGCGTGAGGGTGGCGGTCGTCGAGGCCGTCGGGGAGGCCGCGCGGGAAGCGGGGATCGAGACTCGGGCGATCGATGTCCTGGGCTTCGGCTTGGCGGGAGCGGAGGCCCTCGGGCCCCGGCGCGAAGGCTTCGCCCGGTCGCTCGGTGAAGTGCTCGGGTGCCCGCGGACCTGGATCGGGTCGGACCTCGGGGCCGCCCTAGCGGGGGCCTTCGGAGGCGGGCCGGGGATCCTACTGGCGGCGGGCACCGGTTCTTCGGCCCTCGGCTTCGACGGCGGGCGGGTCCTCCGCGCGGGAGGCTGGGGGCCCGCTCTCGGAGACGAGGGCTCGGCGAGAGACCTGCTGCGAGCCTCCGCGCGGGCCCTGCTCGCCCTCCACGACGGCTTCGAACAGGGGGATCTCGAGGAGCCGGGCTTCCTCCCCGAAGGGGCCGGAATTCCATCCTGGTCGGGGGCCTTCCTGGAGAGCCTCGGCCTCAGGGACCCGTCGGGGCTTCCGGGGCGCTTCCGGCAGGACGTCCCGGCGGAAGCGCTCCGCGCCGCGCTCGAGGTCCTCGCCCGGGCCTGTTCCTCGGGGGAGCCGCTCGCCCGCGCGCTCCTCGACCGGAGCGTCCGGGCTCTCGCCTCCCTGGCCGAGGTCCTACGGCGAGGTCTGGGCGAGGGGATTCCGATCCGGCTCCATGGAGGGATGTTCCGCCTCCTGCCCGGCCTCCGATCGGGGATCGAGGCGCGGCTCGGCTGCAGGTTCCTTGGTCCGACGGGGGGCGAGGAGGCCGCCCGGGGGGCGGCCCTGTGCGCTGCGGCGCACCACCGCTTCCCTGCGGGGGAATCCTATCTCCCCCTGTGCGAGGCCCTCGAAGCGGCTTTCGAGGTCCGGGACCGGCGCGCGAGGTAGTCCCAGCAAAGGGCCCCGACGCGACGGCGGACCGCGCCGATCCCCTTCGTCGCCCGAGACGGATGGACCCGGTTCGTGAGGAGGACGAAACCCAGGCCAGAGCGGCGGTCGGCCCAGAAGCAGGTCCCGGTGAATCCCGTGTGCCCGAAGGCCGTGGGCGGCGTTCCGGGTCCGGCGCTCGAACCCTCGTGGGCCGTGTCGAAGCCGAGAGCCCATGAACTCCCTGGAGGAAGGTCCGTTCGCCGGAGAAAGAGGCGCACGGCCTCCGTCGTGAAGGCCCCCCGCGGCGCGCCTCCCGCGGTCGCGAGCAGGGCGGCGATCCAGCGGGCGAGATCGCGGGCGGTCGAGAAGAGTCCCGCGTGACCCGCGACGCCGTGAAGGGCGCGGGCGTTCTCGTCGTGGACGATCCCCTGCAGGAAGGCCTGCCCTCCGGGCCGGCCTTCGGTCGGGGCGACGTCCCCGTCGAGGGAGAGGAGAGGCAGGCCCCGGTCGTCGAGCCGCACGTAGCGCGTGCGCGTCATCCCCAGGGGCTCGAAGACCAGGGAGGCCGCGAGTTCTTCGAGCGGTCGGCCTCCGGCCCTCTCGAGGCAGGCCCCGAGGAGGATCATGCCGAGGTCGGAATACCGGGTCCTCGTTCCCGGGGGGAAGGTCAGAGGGAGGGCCCGGATCGTCTCGAGGAAGTCCGGAAGTCCTCTGTGGTTCCGGTAAAGAGGCAGCCAGGCCGGGAGCCCGGATGCGTGCGCGAGGAGATGGCGGAGAGCGAGACCCTTCCAGGGGGGACCTTCGAGGCGGGGAAGGAAAGCATCCGGGTGCACGTCGAGGGGGAGTTCTCCCGACGCGGAGAGGACGAGGGCCACGCTCGCGGTCGCGACGCACTTCGTCAGGGAGGCGAGGTCGTAGCGCGTTCCGGGACCGACCGCAGGCGACTCCGGAGCGTAGGAGAGACGGCCGAGGTTCACTTCGACGAGGATCCGGTCCCTCTCGAAGACGAGACATTGGCAGCCCGGAAAGATCCGCGCCGCGATCGCCTCCTCGAGAGCCGAACGGATCCGGGTCGAGAGACGGGAGAGTCCGCGGGTCTCCTCCGGGGCTGCGCGCCGCCCCGGCGCGCAGCCCGCGAGCGCGGAGAGGAGAACGGCGGGGAGGAGTGCGGGGATCCGGCCGGGACGGACCCTCATTCCATCTCCTCGTCGGTCGTTTCCTGAACGAGGAGTTCCTCGCGGTAGCGTCGGAAGAGGGTTCCCGCCCGGATGAGCCCGACGGGCCGGTCCTCGTCATCGAGGACGGGGACGCAGTCGCAGTCCTCTTCCCGGAAACGGGCGACGAGTTCCCGAACCTCGTCGCGGAGGTGCACCGCGGGAGCGGCTTCCGCGAGTTCGCCGACTACGAGGATCGGGTCGGCGTTCGGGTCCTCCGAGAGGATCCGCGTCGTGTCGAGCAGGCCGAGATAGCGTCCTTCCTCTCCGACGATCGGGATCCTGTCGATCTCGGAACCCTGGAGGGCGCGCCTCGCCTCGCGGAGGCTCCTCCCTTCGTCGAGGACGAGGGAGACCGGGATCATGAGTTCCCGGATCGAGAGGTCGGCGAGGATGCGCGCGTCGAGCGTAAGGGCGCGCAGTCCCCCCTGTTCGCGGAGTTCCTGCTGGTAGAAACCGCTGGCCTCGAAGCGGTGCGCGGTCAGGACGGAGATCGCGGTCACGAGGAGGAGGGGCACGAAGAGTCCGTAGCCCCCGGTGATCTCCGCGACGAGGAAGATCGCGGTCAAAGGAGCCTGGAGGATGCCCCCGCAGAGGCCCGCCATGCCGAGGAGGACGTAGGTACCGCTCGCGGCCCCGCCCTCGACGAGCAAGCCCGCCTTCGTGCAGAGCCCGTGGTAGGCTGCGCCGAGGCAGGCTCCAAGGAAGAGGCTCGGCGCGAAGATGCCCCCGCAGCCGCCGCTCCCGAGCGTGAGACTCGTCGCACATAGTTTCGCCGCGAGGAGCAGGCCGAGGAGGGCGAGACCTTCCCCCGTTCCGCCCTCCTCGAGGAGCAGGCGGATTTCGGGATAACCCTCTCCCCGGATCCCGGGCAGGAGTCCGCCGATCGCACCGACGGCCAGTCCGCCCGCGAGGGGCGGGAGGAAGGGGGAGAGCCTAAGAGAGCCGAAGAAGCTGCGGGCCCGGCGCAGGAGGCGCGTCTGGGCGACCGCGATCAGGCCGGCGGCCAGAGCCAGGCCCGGGAGGGGAAGGAGGTCCGCGAGTTCGAGGGAACCGACCTGGTGGAGTCCGAGGACCCTGCCTTGGACGAGGCTTCCGGCCAAGAGGTTGGCGGTCGCCGCGGAGAGAGCGACCGGCAGCAGGTGGAAGGCCCGAAGATCCCTGAGGACGACCTCGGCCGCGAAGAGGAGGCCGGTGATCGGGGCGTCGAAGATCGAGGAGATCGCCCCGGCGGTCCCGCAGGCGAGAAGGACGGAACGCCGTCGTTCGGAGAGGTGGAACATCGTGCCGAGGTTCGCGCCGAGAGCGGCCCCCGAGAAGGCGATCGGCCCCTCGGGACCGGCCGACCCTCCGCTCCCGACGGTCAACCACGAGGCGATCATCTGCGTGAACATCGCCCGCTTGGGCATGTGCCCGCCCTCGCGGTGGACGGACCAGATCACGTCTCCGATCCCGACTCCGCGGTAGTGCGATACGAAGCGCAGGAAGGCGTGTGCGAGGAAGGCGCCGATCCCCGGAGCCAGGATCAGGAGCAGGGAGTGCTCACCCAGGAAGGAGCCCGCCTCGAAGCGGGCGAGGCCCAGATGCAACAGGGTCCCCGCCAATCCCGAACCCAGGCCGGCGCAGAGGGACAGGGCCGCGAGGACGGCGAGATCGCTGCGGACGTTTGCGACCTGCTCCCGCAGCTTGAGGACTCTGCGCATGGTCAGAGGAGGGCCAGGACCTCGTCGATCGAAGTCGCTTCGTGGAGGGTCCGGGACGCGCCCGGCTTCTGGAGGAGATGGGCGCATTCCTTCAGAAGGCCGAGATGCTCCTTCAAGGATGTGCTGAGGCAGACGAGAAGGAGGTCGACTGGAAGCCCGTCGACGGCCTTGAAGTCGATCGGGTGTGCGAGCTGCACGACGGTCACACGGGCGGCGGGGAGGAGGCCCTGGAGCGGATGCCGCGGATGAGGGATCGCGATGCCGTTGCCTATGCCGGTCGTCGCCAGTTCCTCGCGCTGCAGCAGCCGGTCGAGCAGGGTCTCGGGGGAGAGGGAGCCCGGAAGGTCCATCTTCGCGACCATGTTCGCGTAGACCTCGCGGAGGCTCTCGCCCTCGATGTCGCGGAGCAGACCTCCTCTTCGAAGGGCCTCTCCGAGGTCCGCGGACTTCCTGGTTCCGGAATCCTCCGACGGAGTCCTTGGATCGCGGAGCTTCATGCCGAGCCTGCGGGCCCAGGCCTCGACCTCGGAACGGAGGAAGAGGAAGTCCTCTCCGTCGACCCGGCTCGGGAGGGAACCCTTCCTGGCCCAGCGTCGGACGGCCTCCTCGGGGACTCCGAGGAGGCGCGAGGTTTCACGGAGGCTGAGTTCGGCGGCCGTCATCGGGATCGTCCCTTGAAAAGAATGGCGAACCAGGATGGCGCGGGCGCGGCCGAACGCAAGCTTCAGGTCCGGAATCCTCCGTGGCAGGAGCGCCCCGACCGGCAGGTCGAGGGATGCGCGATCTCGTCGTCGGGGCCGACCTCGTAGCAGGTCTCCTGGCACCAGTAATAACCGTCGCCGGGCCATTCCCGATCGTCCGGGATCTCCTGGTCGAGGGCGTGGATCAGACGGTGCTTGAAGACCAGCAAGGGGCAGAGATCGTCGGGACAGAGATCTCGATGGGTCCGGGTTTTCATCGTCCCTCCTCGGCCGCCCGGGCGGCGGCGCGTTCCAGGGCTTTCTCGAGGACGTGCCTCGCCATCGCGACCTTGTAGGCCCCCTCGGAGAGGGGGCGCGCCTCGCGGAGGGCGGCCTCGGCGGCCTTGCGGAAGGTCCCGGGTTTCGGGTCGAGGCCGGCCAGGTCCTTCTCGACCGAGGCGGCCCTCCAGGGGCCGGGTGCGACGCCGCCGAGCCACGCGCGGACCTCCGCGATCCTTCCCCCCTCTAGGCGCATCGCGACCGCGGCGGAGGCCACGGCCCAGTCGAAGCTGTCGCGATGGCGGACTTCAACGTGCGAGGTCCCGGGAAAGGTCTTGGGGACCTCGATGCGTTCGAGCAGGAGGGGGGCTCGATCCCAGTCCGTCTCGAGGGCCTTGCAGAAGTCGGCGAGGGGCATGCGGCGCGAGGCGCCGTCCGCCTCCCGCCCCAGGGCCCAGGCCCCGAGGGCGCAGAGGATCGGGGCGAGGTTGCCGCCCTGGACCGCCGGGCATTCGCCGTAGCTGAGAACCGCGTGCCCCTCGTTCCGTCCTTCCCGAGCGGGGCATCCCGCGCCGCCTTTCTTCGCGCAGGAGATCTCGGCGTCGTGGAAGTACCAGCAGCGGGGGGTCTGGCAGAGGTTCCCGCCGAGGGTTGCGCGGTTACGGACCTGGGGGGTCGCGGTGTTCTCCGCGGCTTCCCGAATCCCCGCCGGGAGGCCGTGTCCGGATTCCGCCAGATCGGCCAGGGTCGTCAGGGATCCGAGGGACCAACCTTCCTCGGTCGTCCGGATGCCTCGCGCCTCCTTCCACCCGGCGAGGTCGATCAGGAGTTCGGGGGCCAGGGTCCCCCGCTTCATGCGGTCGAGGAGGTCGAGCCCCCCGGCCTTGAAGCGCCCCCCCTTCGCGGCCCAGGAGAGCGCGGTTCCCGCGTCCTCGACGCGGACGTAGGCGAAGCGTTTCATTGCACCCCTCCTCTCATGCGGGAAAGGGCCTCGAAGACGCGTCTCGGGGTCATCGGGAGGGCCCGCATCCTGACCCCCGTCGCGTTTCGGACGGCATTCGCGATCGCGGCGGAGGTCGGGATCGTCGGCGGCTCCCCGATGCCCGCGACCCCCGTGTTGCTGTGCCCGTTGCAGCCGTCCAGGAGGATTGGAGTGATCTCGGGCATCTCCAGGGCGCCGGGGATGCGGTAGGTCTCGAAATCCGTCGTCAAGACCCGCCCGAGCTTCGGGTCGACGACACGTTCCTCGTAGAGCCCGAAACCGATCCCCTGGATGACGCCTCCGATGACCTGGGATTCGGCGGTCAATCTGTCGACGACCTTGCCGCAGTCCTGAACGGCGACGACCCTCTCGACCTTCACCTTTCCGGTCCCGGGCTCGACCGCGACGGCGGCGAACTGAACGCCGCGGACTCCCCTGGAATACCCCCGCCAGTTGCGGTAACGCTGCCCCATGGCCTCGATCGGCTCGGCTCCGATCTTGGCGCAGGCCGCCTTCCAGGAGAGGGCGGTTCCGCCGGGGAGGGTCACCTTCCCGGCGTCGAGGGCGACTTTGCCCGGCCCGGTTCCCATCTCCTCGGCGACCCGGTCCAGGAGTTCCCGGCCCGCGAGCCAGGCCGCGTGGCGGGCGGCGGGGGCCAGCGTCGCGGCCGTCTGGGATCCGCCGCTGCCGGGGCCGATCCCGTCCCTCGTGTCTCCGATCTCGCAGCGGACGAGGGAGGGGTCGATGCCGAGGGTCTCGGCGACGACCAGCGCGAGGACGGTCCGTGTTCCGGTTCCGATGTCCTGAGCCCCGTTGCGGACCTCGACGCGGCCGTCGGGGTGGATCCGGCAGAGGACGCGTCCCCTGCTCGAACCGAGACCGCCCCATCGGGTCAGGGCCAGTCCGACGCCCCGGAGTCTCCCGTCCGGATCCACCCGGCGGCCGGGAGCCCGGTTGAAGCGGCCCTTCCAATCGAAGTTCTTCGCTCCGATTTCGATCTGCCAGGCGTAGATCTCGTCCACGTTGCGCTTGCGGAAGTCGAGAGGATCGAAACCGAGCCGATACGCGAGTTCGTCGATCATCGATTCCGCCGCGAAGAAGCCCTGGGGATGACCGGGAGCGCGGAAGGCGCGACCCGCTCCGGTATTCCCGAGGATGTCGCGGTGCCTCGGAGGACGGACTCCGCGGTAGAAGGTCGGGTAGGCGACCCGCCCGCTTCCGGCGAATCCCGGGAATCCGAAGCTTCGGGCCTCCCAGTCGAGGATCTCGCCCTTGCGGTCGGCCCGGGCCCGGATCCGGTGGAGGGAGGAAGGACGATTCCCGACCGCCAGAGCCTCTCCCCTGCGGTCCACGAAGAGGCGGACCGGAGCGCGGGCCTTCATCGCGAGTTCTGCACAGAGACGGGCCTCGACGCCTGCGGTCAGCTTCGAGCCGAAGCCGCCCCCCATGTGGGGCGTGCGGACCCGGACCTTGTTCGGAGGGAGCCGCATCGCCTGCGCGAGACTGCGCTGCATCATGAACGTTCCCTGGGTGCTGGCCCAGACCTCGAGCCCCCCGTCACCGGTCGGCCGGACGGTCACGCCGTGGGCCTCGAGCGGATGGTGCATCTGGACCTGCGTCTCGAAGGAGAGGGTCAGTTCGATCTCCTCCTTCCCTTGGTCCCCGGTCTCGGCCAGGTCCCGGGGTTCCGGATCGATGCCGGAGATCTCTTTCCGGGCATCCTCCTCGGGAAGCACCGTGAAATCGGGATCTTTCTCGTAGCGGACCTCGACGAGGGCGAGGGCGTCCTCCGCCGTCCCGCGGTCGACCGCAGCGATCGCGCAGATCTCCTGCCCCTGGTAGCGGATCTTCCGGCCGGGCCGGGTTGCGATCGCGACCGCCTTCACCCCCGAAAGGGCCTCGGCCTTCGCGGTGTCGAGGGCGGCGACCGTTCCCCTCGGGATCGGGGAGCGGAGGATCACTGCGTGGCACAAGCCCTCGGGTCTCCAATCGCTCGGGTAGAGGGCGGTTCCGGTGACCTTCTCCGGACCGTCGAGTCTCGGGTGTTTCCTCCCGAGGACCCGGAACTTGGTGTCGAGGCTCCAGGGGGGGGCGTCGTTCGGATTGCGGCGGCGGCTGCGGATCCTCCGGTCATGGCCCTCGAAACCCGCGCGGATCTCTACGTCCTGCCTGCGTTCTTCCATGTCAACGCCCCCCCCGCGCAACGCGTTCCACTGCTTCGAAGATCCGTGTGTAGGTTCCGCAACGGCAGAGGTTGCCCGAGAGGGCGGCCCGGATCTCCTCGGGTCCGGCCTTCGGGTTCCTCGAAAGACAGGCCTGCGCGGCGACGATCATCCCCGGTGTGCAGAACCCGCATTGGAGCGCGTCGTTCTCGACGAAGGAGCGCTGCAGGGGATGCATCCGGTCCGGCGTGCCGAGTCCGGCCGCGGTCAGGATCTTTCCGCCCTCGGCGTCGAGGGCGAGGACCGAACAGGAGGAGACGAGCTTCCCGTCGAGAAGGACGGAGCACGAACCGCAGGCTCCGAGGCCGCATGCCTCCTTCGGCGCGGTCAGGCCCAGGAGGTCACGCAGGCATTCGGAGAGGGTCGTCCGAGGTTCGACCTCGACTTCACGGACCCGTCCGTCCACCTCGAGGCGGATCTTGACGGGACCGGGACCGAGGACCTCTCCCCCGGCCTCGCGTCCGTCTTCTTTTCCGTTGGAAACGAGTGAGGGGCCGATCGCGGCGGCGGACATTCCTTTCAGGAAGGTCCGCCGCGAAACCCCGTCCCGTCGACGAAGGGGATCGTTCATACGCGGCATTCTACCTGGGCGCCGCGGGATCGCCGGAGGCTAGAATGCCGGTTCCACCGGGGAATCCTCCCGCATTTCGATCCCGGAGGTCCGCATGTCGGGTCCGAGCCTCTTCCTCTCCTGCCTCCTTGCCTGCTTCCAGGGGACCGCCCCCGCGGTTCCGGCCGCGGGGGGGGAAGCGCTCCCCGCCCCCGAGACCCTGAAGAAGCTGATGTGGGGGGAAGCGGACCTCGTGCCCTGGATCGCGGATCCCTATCGGCGCTTCGACCTCGCGCGTTCGAACAGGATGCGGGTTCGCCAGCCTCACACCCCCCGCCTGGACCGAGGAGCCTTGCTCGACCACGCTTTGGCTCTGGCCAAGGCGGAAAAACGCCTCGTCCTCGTCTACGGCTTCCGGATCGAGGGGAGGCACATGTATCGCGCGCCCCTCGTCGACGACTACATGCGGCTTTCGCTCTTCGCAGATCCGGAACTCGCGGCCCTGATCACCCGCCGCTTCGTGCCGATCCGGCTCTTCGTGGACCGGAAGGTCGGGCGTCGGCTCGGGGCCTGGAACGCGGACCCCAAGGATCCCCTCTTCCTGAAAGTCGTCGAGCCGGCTCTCTTCTTCGTCCGACCCGACGGGAAGGTCGTACATACGATCCAGAGGATCCGGACCTTTTCGGTCCCCTGGATTCGGGCGCAGTTGCGCGGGGTCCTCCGCCGGAACCAGGTATACGGTCGGCCTTCGGCGAGGACCGAGGCCGCCAGGCTCGCGGAAGACCGCAAGGATCCGCGCGCGCGGATCTTCCTCGCGGCGGAGAGGATCCTCGACGGGGACGAGGACCGGGCCTTGAAGGACCTCGACACCGTCTGGGAACCCTTAGGGAAGGGCCGGAAGACGGATCCCCGGTTGAAGAGGGACCTTGGGTGGTGGAGGGAGGAGATCCTGCTTCTGCGGATGAAGGCCCTGAGGCTCCTGCGCCGCCCGGAAGAGGCTCTCATGCTCCGCCCCGAAAAGCCAAGGCGGTCCGCGGATTTTTCGCGGGAGGCGCAGCGGATCCTCGCAGCGCTCGGCCGCTGGCGGAAGATCCTGGACGAAGCCCCTCCGGGAGAATCCGACGGCGAGGCCTGGTGGTGGAGAGGGGTCGCGCACTGGAGGCTCTGGGAGAGCGACGCGGCCGCACGCGCCTTCCGGAAGGCTCTCGATTCCAGGATCCGTCCCTGGGCGGCGAGGGCCGCGGCGATGCTCGTGCGGAGCGACGACACGACCCCCTTCTCGCCGCTCGCCCACGGTTACGAGGTCTTCCGTCTAGGTCCGCCGGAGATCTACGCTGGCCTCCACGGCACCTCCGAACGCGGGCGGCCCCCCGGGACCAACCAAGAGCGTCTCGAGCAGGTGCGGAGAGGTCTCCGGTTCCTCCTCGAGCACCAGCGCCCCGACGGATCCTGGGCCGACACGCGATACGCCTACTGGTCGTCACCCGTCATCCTCCCCAACGTCCGTCAGGCGATCACCGCTTTGGCCGCGACCGCACTCCTGTCCTGGCGGGACCTCGATCCCGGGTCCGTGGACCGGGCCCTCGCGAAGGCCGAAGGCTTCCTCCTGAACGAGCGGGCCGGGGCGCGCGGGGCCAACGAGGAGGTCTACAGCCAGGCCTACCGCATTCTCTACTGGATCCGGCGTGCGAAGAGCCTCGAGGGGCGGGCCCGGAACCGTTGCGTCGCGAACCTGGCCTCCCTCGTCAAGCGGGCGGCGGAGATCCAGGACCCGAAATCGGGCTTCTTCGCTCATGAATACCGCAACGCCTTCTGCACCGGAGCGATGCTCTGGTCCCTCCACAAGCTGCGTGAAATCGGCGTCGACCCGCCCGAGGATGTCGTGAAACTGGGAGTGCGGGCACTTCTGTCCGCGAGGCGCAAGGACGGTTCCTTCTCCTACGGGGGGAGCGTACGTTCCCGCTCGGGAGGCAGCATGACCGCGAACCTGAAGAACGCCTCCGCCCGCATGCCTGTCGTCGAGAGCGTGCTCCACGCCTTCGGCGCCTCGGACCCGAAGAAGGTCGCCCACGCCTTCGAGGTCTTCCTCGAGCATCTCGACCGTCTCGCCCGCGTGCGGAAATGCGATTTCCACTCCGACGGCCAGCTCGGGGGCTTCTTCTTCTGGCACGCGGTCTTCCACGCCAGCGAGGCGAAGGAGATGCTCGCTCCTTCCCTCCGGCGGAAGGTCGAGACGGCTCTCCGGAATCTCGTGGGTTCGATCGCCGAGATCGACGGCTCCTTCGTCGACAGCCACGAACTCGGCAAGAGCTACGGCACGGCGATGGCCCTGCTTACGATCCAGAACCTCGAACGTTGAAGGGGGGTCGATGAACGGGCATGAGGCGGGCCCGGGCCCGCGCTTCGCGTTGGATTCGAGTGACCGGACCTTCCTCGAGGAGGTGCGGCGGAAGGGGAGGGAGGCGCTGGCGGAAGTCGCCGTCCGCGGGGAGGAGGGGAGGGTGCACCGCCCCCTCGTCGAGGCCCTGGCCCGGGAGGGACTCCTCCAAAGGCTCTTTCCCGAGGACCCCTCGGTCGAGACCCCCGCCCTCGATCTCTGCCTGATGCGCGAGGGGCTCGCGCGGGAATGCGCCGAGGCCGAACTCGCCCTCGCCCTCCAGGCGCTGGGCGCCTGGCCGATCCGACAGTCCGCCGGAGCGGAAGTTCGGGAGCGATGGATTCCGGAGGTCGCGGCGGGGAAGGCGGTCGCGGCCTTCGCGCTGAGCGAACCCGGGGCCGGTTCGGACCCGGCGGGGTTGACTCTCCGCGCCGAGCGGGCGGAAGGGGGGTGGAGGCTCCACGGGGAGAAGACCTGGATCTCGAACGCTCCGGAGGCCGACGTCTACACGGTCTTCGCGAGGACGAGCGAGGGTCGGGGCGCGAGGGGGATCAGCGCCTTCTGCGTTCCAGGCGACTCCGAGGGGCTCTCGGGCGAACCCCTTTCGATGGTCGCGCCCCATCCCATCGGCCGCCTCCGTTTCGACGGCGTCTTCGCGCCGGACGAGGCCCTGCTCGGTGAAGTCGACGAAGGTTTCAAGGTCGCGATGCGCACGCTGGACCTGTTGCGGCCCAGCGTCGGGGCGATGGCGGTGGGGATGGCCTCGCGAGCTCTCGATCTCGCCGTCGCCCATGCGCGGGAGCGGGAGGCCTTCGGACGCAGGATCCGCGAGTTCCAGGCCGTCTCCCATCGCCTCGCGATGCGTTGGACCGAGATCGAGGCCGCGCGGCTCCTCGTCTATCACGCCGCGTCCTCCTACGACGCCGGGAAGCGCCCGAACAGCCGCCACGCGGCGATGGCCAAGCTCTTCGCGACCGAGGCGGCTCAGCGGGCGGTCGACGACGCGGTCCAGGTGGTCGGAGCCGCGGCGCTCGAGAACTCCCATCCCCTTTCCGATCTCTATCGGGAGGTCCGGGCTCCGCGGATCTACGAGGGGACCTCCGAGATCCAGTGCGAGATCCTGGCCCGGGAACTCTTCGATCGATGAGATCCCGGGGCGGGTCGGGCCTCAAGCCCGCAGCCAGAACTGCTCGACCAGGCGTCCCATGTGCTTCGAGGTCTCGACGAGCTTCTCCCCGTTGCGGGTCAGGGCCTCGGCCTGCTGATCGAGATCGCGCGCGGCGCTGCTGATGCTGACGATGCGCTGCGCCATGTCCTCGGTGACCTCGGACTGCTCGTTCGTACTCGTCAGGATCACCTGGTTCATCTGGAGGATCTTTTCCACGGACTCCCGGATGCCGTCGAAGGACTCCATGCCCTCGTTCATCTTGTCGACGCTCTGGTGCGCGATGTCCGTGCTCGAGCTCATCAGGGCCTGGCTCCCCTCGGCCTTCTGCTGCAGGGATTTCAGGATGTCGGCGATGTCCGAGGTGGCTTCTTCCGTGTGCTTGGCCAGGGTGCGGATCTCCTGGGCGACGATCGCGAACCCCTTGCCGTGCTCCCCGGCCCGGGTCGCCTCCAGGGTTGCGTTCAATGCGAGGAGTTTGATCTGTTCGGCGATCTCGTTGATGATCTCGAGAGCCTGGTGGATGCGGCTGTTCTCCTGGACGAGGCTTCCGATCTCCCCCGCGATCTGGTTCACGGATTCCGCCAGCTCCTTGACGGTCCGTTCGGTGCGCCGCAGGACCTTCAAGCCCTCTTCCGCCTTGCTTTCCGACTCCTGGGCGTCCTCGGTCGCGACCCGCGTGTTGTCGGCGACCGACTTGGCCGAGACGCTCAATTCCTCCATCGCCGCCGCCATCTGCTGCGTCTGCTCGTTCTGAGCCTTCGAGCGCTCGTTCGTCATCACCGCGCTTTCCCGGACCGAGGTCGCGGATTTCAGGACCGCCTTCGATATGTCGTCGACCCGGCCGAGGACCCCGATGGCCTGCATGCGCAGGGCCTTGAAGGCCAAGCGGATCGCCCCCGCCTCGTCGGTCCGACCGGTGTAGACGTATTGGGCGATCGGGTTCTGGTAGATCGTCCTGGCCTCGTCCACGACCTCGTGGATCGGGGCCATCGCCTTCCCGAGAAGCCGGGTTCCGGTCCAGACGCCGAGGAGGAGGGCAAGGGAGAGATCGACCGCGAGCGGTAGGGGGAGAAGGAAGGGAAGAGCGGTCGCGAGGACCGTCGCCGCCAGGGCGAGGCGGATCTTCGCCTTGAGGTTCCGTTTCGGGGGAAGGAACCTCTCGGGAATCGGGTCGGTCTTCTTACGCCCGAGGGCTCCATAGATCTCTTCCGCCCGGCGGACACAGTCCTCTTCCGCATGGATGCGGACCGACTGGTATTCGGAGATCTCCCCGTTCTCGAGGATCGGGGTCACGTAGGCGTCGACCCAATAATGGTCACCGTCCTTGCAGCGGTTCTTGACGAGGCCGAACCAGGACTTCCCCCCCTTGATCGTCTTCCAGAGATCCTCGAAGGCCAGAGGCGGCATGTCGGGGTGGCGGACGATGTTGTGGGGTTTCCCGATCAATTCGTCCAACGAGAATTTGGCGATGCGGCAGAAGGTCTCGTCGGCGTAGGTGATGATTCCTCTCGTCGTCGTCGTGGAGAGGATGCACTCTCCGCGCGGGACGGGGACTTCGCGGCCGGTGACGGGGGTGTTGATCTTCATCCTGAATGCCTCGACTCGGAAATGGCCTATTCGTCCCTTTTTCGGCGTTCGGTGCTTCGGGGATTGAGGGTTTTCGCCGATGACGGGGGAGGTAGGATCGGAGGCGTCGCCCTCCCCGGATGCGGAGGGCGCATCGAATCGATCGAATCGGAGGCGAAGCGATGAAGCGCTGGAAGGTCTACCTGGCGGGGGAGATCCATACGGATTGGCGCGAGCGGATCCGGGAAGGGGTCGCGGAACGCTCCCTTCCCGTGGATTTCACGGGGCCGGTCACCGATCACGCGGCGTCGGACGCTTGCGGGACGGACATCCTCGGGGCCGAGGAGCAGGATTTCTGGAAGGATCACAAGGGCGCGAGGATCAACGAGATCCGCAACCGCGTCCTTCTGGGGGAGGCCGATCTCCTCGTCGTCCGGTTCGGGGAGAAGTACCGCCAGTGGAACGCGGCCTTCGACGCGGGGCGGGCCGCCGCGCTGGGCAAGCCCTACGTGACCTTGCACGACCCCTCGCTGACCCATGCGCTCAAGGAGATCGACGCGGGGGCGCAGGCCGTCTGCTCCGAGCCCGAACAGGTCGTCGAGATCCTCGCCTACCTCTGCGGGTGATCAGATTCCGAGTTCGTAGGGGTGACCGGGGTCGGCGTCGAGCCCGTTCGCGACCTGCCATAGGCATGCGAGGGCCTTCCGGGCGTTGTGGAGGGCGAAGGGCGGCAGTTCGTCCCCGTGTTTCCCGAGCAGATCCCGAAGACGGTCGTGGATCTCCAGGAGTTCCTTTTCCGCCCCTCCGCTTCCGGTTTCCGTAGGATGGTTCATCGTTCGACTCCGAGGGTTCGAGGGGTCATGTCGTCCTCCGTTCGCCGTCGCTTCCGATGACGATGCGCTCGTCGTTCACGCGCCTGGCCTTGAGTTCGAAGCGGGGGAGGCTTCCGGTCTCGACCCGGCGGACTCCGATCCGGAGTCCCTCGTGGGCTTCGCGGAGCTTTTCGGCCAGCCGGGTCTGCAATCCCTCCGTTCCGTCCGGGGAGGAGGGGATCTCGACCAGGACTTCGATCTCGTCCCGGATTCCCTCGGCGGTGAAGAGATGGATCTGGAACTCGTCGATCTCCGGGAACTCGCGGACGATGGCCTCGATCGCCCGGGGATAGACGTTTGTGCCGCGCACGAGCTTCATGTCGTCGACCCTGCCCCGGATCCCTCCCTCGTAGATGTCGAAGGTCCGGCCGCAGGAGCAGCGGGAGGCCGGAATCCGGACGACGAGGTCGCGGGTGCGGTAGCGGAGGATCGGGAGGAACCCGCGCCCGAAGGATGTGACGACGCGCTCCCCCATCTCTCCGTAGGGGACGGGCTCGCCGGAATCGGGGTCGAGGACCTCCTCGAGGAAGTGGTTCTCGAGAATATGCGCGCCCCCCGGCTGACGGTCGCATTCGAACATCATGATCGTGCCGAGTTCGGTCATCCCTGCCGTGTCTCCGGCCTTCGCTCCCCATTGCTCCTCGAGGAGGGCCTTCGTCGCCGGGATCGAGCCCGCGGGCTCGCCGGAGAGGATCAGGCGCTCCACGGGCCCTCCGGGCAGATCGAGGCCGAGTTCGCGGGCCTCCTGCGCCATGCGCAGCGCGTAGGTCGGGGTCGAGCAGACGACCGTGACCTCCATGTCGAAGATCTGGCGCACCCGGGCGGCCGTCGTCATGTTGCCTCCCGGGAGGACGAGGCAGCCGATCTTCTCGCAGGCGTAGTGCGCCCCCCAGAACCCGACGAAGGTCCCGTAACTGAACGCGAAGAAGACCCGGTCCTCGGGCCGGACTCCGAAGGCCCAGAAGCCGTGGCACCAGCACTCCGCGATCCATTCCCAGTCCTTCCTGCCGTCGAGGACCCGGATCGGGGTGCGCCCGGTCGTGCCCGAGGTCATGTGGTAGCGGATCGCCTCCTCGGGCGGCGCCGCGAGGAAGGGGCCGAAGGGCGGCTCGGCGCATTGGGCCTCCATCCACTCGTCACGGGTCATGAAGGGGAGTCTTCGGAGGTCGTCCGGGGTCCTCAGGTCCTCGGGGCGGACTCCGGCCCTCAGGAGGCGGTCCGCGTGCCAGGGAACGCGTTCGACCGCCCAGGCCGCGGCCCGGCGGAGCTTTGCGAACTGGAGCGCCTCGAGTTCCTCCCGCGGAAGGGTCTCCTGCCTCGGGTTCCAGTAGGGGGATCGATCCATGCGCCGTGACTCCGTCTCGATGGGGCCTCCGCTCCGCCGGGCGGAGCGGAGAGGGAGCCTACCGCGAATCGATCGCGATTTCAGGCGAGAGAGGGATCGGCCACTCCAGGCGGGGGAACTCGGTCGCCGGGCCCCGTTCAATCGGGGACGACGGCGATCGACATGATCTCGACCTTGGCCTTGGCGTCGAAGAGACCCTTGATCTCGAAGAGGGCCATCGCGGGGTAGTGCTTGCCGAGCCGGCGCTGCCACACCGCCGCCAGTTCGCGGAGAGAGTTCCGGTACTCCTCGGCGTCGGTCACGAAGAGCTGCATCTGGACGAGGTGCCGGGGTTCGGCCCCGGCCGCCTCGAGGGCCCGGGAGAGGTTGTCGAGGGCGACTCCGAACTGCTCGACCAGGGTCTCGCCGACGATCGAACCGTCCTGTGCCTGGGCCGCCTGTCCGCCGAAGTAGATCGTGCGCCCCTTCGAGGGGAGGACGATGTGGGAAAAACCTTTCGCAGGGGAGAGGTTCGCGGGATTCAGGAGTTCGTGCGGCGTATCGGGCATCGTTTCTCCGTTTCGTTCGATGGGGGAAGGGGGCGGGATTCAGCGGCCGGTCCATTCCGCCTTGCGTTTCGCACAGAAGGCGCTGTGGAAGACCTCGAAGTCCCGCCCGCGCATCAGGTGGGCCTGGATCGTCGCGTCCATCTCGATCGACGAGGCCAGGTCCATGTCGAGTTCGCGGGTCAGCATCCTCTTCGTCGCGGCCAGGGCCTCCGTGGGACCCGAGGCCAGGCGGCGGGCGAGGGCGGTGACGGCCCGTTCCAGGGCGGCTTTCTCGGGAAGGACCTCGTAGACCAACCCCAGGGAGTCGGCCGTCTCCGCGTCGATCGTGTCGCCGAGCATCAGGATCTCGGTGGCTTTCGAGAGTCCGACGAGCCGGGGAAGGAGATAGGCGGCTCCCATGTCCGCGCCGGAGAGGCCGACCTTGACGAAGAGCGGTGCGATCTTCGCGTCCGCGGTCATCAGCCGGAAGTCCGCAGCTAGGGCGAGGACGGCACCGGCGCCGGCCGCGACGCCCTGGATCGAGGCCAGGATCGGAATCGGGAGGTTCCGCATGCCCTCGATGACCGCCCCGGTCATCCTCGTGAAGGCCAGTTGGTCCTTTCCGTCCATCTTCAGGAGTTGGCCGATGATCTCGTGGACGTCGCCTCCCGAACAAAACGACGTCCCTTCCCCTCGGAGGATCAGGACCCGGGCTTCACGGTCCCATTTCGGAAGTTCGGCCATCAGGTCCCGGAGGTCCGCGTAGACCTCGAAGGTCAGGGCGTTCAGCCGTTCCGGTCTCGTGAAGGTCAGGGTCGCGATTCCCCCCTCGAGGTCCAGGTCGAAATGGCGCCAGGGTTCCCCGGGCTTCCTGGATGCGTGGAAACTCATCTTCTCCTCCTTCGCGGAGTCAACCCCCGCAGCCGTCCAGCACGATCGTGCGTCCGTTCATCGAGCCCTCCGCGTCGGTCGCGCAGAAGACGACCGCGCGGGCGACCTCCCCGGGTTCCAGGAGTCTGCCGAGCAGGGAACCCGCGGTCAGGTCCGCCTCGGCCTCCTCGGGGCCGCGGCCCGTGGCCTCGACGATGCGGCGGATGCTCTCCTCGGTCATGCGCGTCCGCACGAAGGTCGGGCAGACCGCGTTGACGGTGATCCCGGTCCCCTGCGTCTCGGCTGCGAGCGCGCGCATGAGCCCGAGCATCGCGTGCTTGGAGGCGCTGTATGCGCTCGTGTAGGCGTAGCCGCGAAGCCCCGCGGTTGAGGCGAGCATGACGATGCGCCCGAACCCTCGTTCCTTCATCCCCGGGAGGACCGCCCGGGAGCACAGGAAGGCGCCGGTTGCGTTCACGTCGAGAAGGTCCCGCCAAGCCTCGAGGGTCTGGCGGCCGATCGGCGCCGCGTCCGCCCGGCCGGCGTTGTTGACGAGGACATCGACCGGACCGAAGGCCTCGAAGGCACGTTCGACGGCGAGTTCGTCCCGAACGTCGAAGCGGAGGCTTTCCAGGCGATCCGCCGGAGCGGCGAGGGCGGCCCGTGCCTCCTCGAGCGCCTCGGGGTCGCGGCCCGCGATCCCGACCCGAAAGCCCTCCGCGAGGAGAGCTTTCGCGATCGCGCGTCCGATCCCTCCGCTTCCTCCGGTGACGACCGCGGTCCGCCCTTCCACGTCAATCCACCCGGAAGGGAGTGTCGGGTTCGTCCTCGTGCCGGATCTCGTCGATCGGATCCTTCTTCCCCTCGCCGGCGAAGAGCCGGTTCGGAAGGTTGATGACCGCGCCCATCGAGGTCCGGTTCACGCATTTGTAGGCGTGGACGACCCCCTTCGGGATCAACACCGAGGCCGGGTGGTCCTGGCCCACGAAGGCGACGATCCGGTTCCAGAAGGTCGGCGAATCGGGGCGGTTGTCCCAGAGGCAGAGCTTGAAGTTGCCGGGGCCGATGAAGCAGAAGAGATCCGCCTGGTCCTCGTGTTCATGGGGGCCGCGGGTCACCCCGGGTTCCGTCAGCGAAATGTAGCTCATGACCGGGCGGAACTCCTGATCGGGGAGTTCGTCGTTCCGCCAGAGCTCGGCGAGCCAGCCCCTTTCGTCGACGAACTTGCGCAGGGGTTTGATCTCGACGCCCTCGATCGGGCCTTTCTGGAACGGTCGGTCCGGGAAGTCGTGGTTGGCCATCGCGTGGATCCTTCGTCGGGGTGGAGGGGGGGGGGGGGGGGGCCATGCCCCGCCCGGTTCAGGGGGAAGGGGAATCCCCGCCGGCGAACTTCTCCTTCAGCTCGCGCAGCTTGAGGAGCGCGTCCATCGGCGAGAGGTTGTCGGGGTCCAGCTTCGAGAGTTCGTCCAGGAGGCGTTCGGAAGGGGGGCGGAAGAGTTCGAGCTGCCGCATCCTGGGGCGGCTCCCGCGCCGGACCAATCCAGGTTTCAGGGCCTCGCCCTCCTCCTCGAGCCGAAGCAGGATCTCCTCGGCCCGTTCCAGGACGTTCCTGCCGATTCCGGCGAGGCGGGCGACGTGGAGGCCGTAGGACTTGTCGGTACCCCCCTCCTGGATGCGGTGGAGGAAGACGATCTCGTCCCCCCATTCGCGAACCGCGACGTGCTGGTTGTGAATGCCGCGGAAGAGGCCCGCCATCGCGGTCATCTGGTGGTAGTGCGTCGCGAACAGGGTCCTGCAGCCGAGGTCCTCGTGGAGGGCCTCGCAGATCGCCCAGGCCAGCGAGAGGCCGTCGTAGGTGCTCGTGCCCCTTCCGACCTCGTCCAGAATGACGAGGGAGCGCCGGCGGGCGTGGTGGAGGATGTTCGCGGTCTCGGTCATCTCGACCATGAAGGTCGAGCTTCCCCTGGCGATGTCGTCCGCAGCGCCGACCCGGGTGAAGATGCGGTCGACGAGGCCGATCCTGGCTTCACGAGCGGGGACGAAGGAACCGATCTGCGCAAGGAGGACGAGCAGGGCGTTCTGGCGGATCCAGGTCGACTTCCCGGCCATGTTCGGGCCGGTCAGGATGACGAGGCTCCTCTCGGGGGGATCGAGTTCGGTATCGTTCGGGACGAAGGGCTCTCCTTCGAGGGCCGCTTCCAGGACCGGATGTCTGCCGTCCCGGATCCGGAGAACGAGGCTCTCGTCGACGACCGGCCGGCACCAGGCGCGCTCGACCGCGATCTCGGCGAGCGCGGTCACGAAGTCGACCTCGGCCACCGCCTCGGAGGCGTCGAGGATGCGGGCGACGCCCGCGGCCAGATCCTCCCGAAGGGCGGAGAAGAGGTTGTATTCGAGGTCCCGCGCCATCTCCTCGCTCTTCAGGACCTTCGTCTCGAACTCCTTCAACTCCTGAGTGACGTAGCGTTCGGCGTTCTTGATCGTCTGCTTGCGGACGTAGCGGGCGGGGACGAGGGCCGGGTCCGTGCTTCGAGGCAGCTCGATGTAGTAGCCGAAGACCTTGTTGAATCCGATCCGGAGGTTCGCGAGGCCCGTCCGTTCGATCTCGTCCGCCTGGAATCGGGCGATCCAGTCCTTCCCCTCGCGGCCGATCGAGCGGAGTTCGTCGAGTTCGGGATCGAAGCCCTCCCGGATCAGCCCGCCCTCCCGAAGGGTCACGGGCGGTTCGTCGACGAGGCAGGCGGCGATCCGGGACGCGAGGTCGGAGAGATCGTCCCAGGACGCTCCGCGTTCCTTCAGGATCTCGGATTCGGCGGAGGCGAGGTGATCTCCCAGTGCGGGAAGCCTCTCGAAGCTCTGGCGGAGACCGACGAGGTCGCGGGCGTTCGCGCGGCCGGTACAGAGGCGGGCGGTCAGCCGTTCGAGGTCCTGGATCCGCGCGAGGGCCTCGCGGATCGCGGCGCGTAGGGAGGGCTTCTCGACGCACTCGGCGATGCCCTCCTGCGCGCGGAGGATCGGTGTCAGGTCCTTGAAGGGGGCGAGGAGCCTGTCCCGCATGAGGCGGGCCCCCATCGGGGTCTTCGTGCGGTCGATGTGGTGGAGGAGGGAGCCCTCGCGGCCGCCATCCCGCTGCGTGCGGACGAGTTCCAGACTGCGCCGGGTCGCCCGGTCGAGGAGCATGCGGTTTCCGCGCTGGAAGACCCGCAGGCGGCGGATGTGTCCGAGGGTCGTGCGTTGCGTCTCTTGAACGTATCTGAGCAGGGCTCCGGCCGCGG
Source organism: Planctomycetota bacterium (assembly GCA_027021385.1). Classification (GTDB taxonomy): domain Bacteria; phylum Planctomycetota; class UBA1135; order UBA1135; genus JALUUL01. Next base: position 41,765 of record JALUUL010000069.1, read on the forward strand.
CGACGGCCGCCGGCATGCGCTCGGGATCGATCCCGAAGCCCTCGAGGGTCCTCGTGCCGAAGAACTCCCGCAGATCGCGGGAGGCCGAGTCCGTATCGAAGTCGAAGGAGGGACAGCGACGGAGGGGGACGTCCCTGAGGAAGGGGAGGGCCTCCTCGACCTCGCCGTCGCGGTTTTCGGGAAGGAGGAGTTCGGCGGGTTCGATGCGGCCGAGTTCGTCCGGGACCTTCTCCGGTTCGACCTCCGTGATCAGGAAGGCGCCGGTGCTGAGATCGAGCCAGGCGAGCCCCGCGCGATCCCGGCGGCGACAGAGGGCCGCCAGGTGGTTCGGACTGCGGTCGTCGAGCACGCCCTCTTCCGTCAGGGTTCCCGGGGTCACGATCCGGACGACCTTGCGGTCGACCAGCCCCTTGGCCTCCCTCGGATCCTCGACCTGCTCGCAGACGGCCACCCGTTTGCCGGCGCGGATCAGGCGGACGAGATAGTTCTGGGCAGCGCGCACCGGCACCCCGGCCATCGGGATCGCGTTCTCCCCCTTCTGGCGCGAGGTCAGCGTGATGCCGAGGAGGCGCGCGGCCTCCCGGGCGTCGTCATGGAACATCTCGTAGAAGTCCCCCATCCTGTAGAAGAGGATCGCGTCGGGATGCTCGCGCTTGATGGCCAAGTATTGGGCCATCATCGGGGTCTCGTCGGGATTGTTGGACTTCTTCGTGCTCACGCAGGAGATCCGGCCGGAGGACGGAGGAGGGGGACGCGGGAAGGGCGGTCATCTTGCCGGGCCGCCGCCGGGGGATCCACCGGGCCCGGGCGGGGCGTCCAGGTCGAGTTCACGAAGGTTCTCGAGGGCCCCGGCCGTGAGCCCCTCGAGGTCCAGGCCCGCCTCGAGGGCGGCGGCGGTCTCCGCCTTTCCGGCCGTGGCCGGGGACCTCGGCTGGAAAAGGGTGCAACAGTCCTCGTAGGGTTCGATGCTCGTCTCGTAGGTTCCGATGCGACGGGCCAGGGCGATCGTCTCCTCCTTGTCGAGGCCGACGAGGGGGCGGAACACCGGAAGATCCGCAGCAGCGGCGTGGACGACCCTGAGATTCGCGAGGGTCTGGCTCGCGACCTGGCCGAGGCTGTCACCGGTGACGAGGGCCCCGAGACGCCTTCGGGAGGCGAGCGCCCCCGCGATGCGCATCATGAAACGCCGGTAGAGGAGCGTCCGGTAGCTCTCGCCCCGCCGGGCCCGGAGGACCTTCTGGATCTCGGCGAAGGGGCAGACGAAGACCTTCGTACCCCCCTGCCAGGAGTCGAGGATGCGCGCGAGACGGCGGACCTTCTCGAGGCTTCCGGGGCCGGTGAAGGGGCTGGAGTCGAAGTGCAGGAACTCGACCCGGCATCCGCGCTTCATCATCATCCAGGAAGCCACGGGGGAGTCGATCCCGCCGGAAAGCAGGCTCAAGACCCTTCCCTCCGAGCCGACCGGGAGCCCCCCCGATCCCGGGATCTTCTCGAGGAAGACGAAGGCCCCCTCCTCGCGGATCTCGATGCCGAGTTCGAGTTCGGGCGCGTCGAGGTCGACCTTCAGCCCGGGATGGGCTTCGAGCACGCGCGCGCCGACCTCCGCGGCGAAGGGACCCGAGCGGATCGGGAAGCGCTTGTCGGCCCGGCGGACCCTGACGGCGAAGGTCCGGGGCGCGGCCTCTTCGAGGCGCCTTTCGAGAAGCTTCAGGGCCGCCTGCTCGAGGGCCGCCGGCTCGGCGGGGACGCGCGAGGCGGGGCTCGCGTTCGCGACTCCGAAGACCCTCGCCGCGAGACGGGCGGTCTTGCGGGGGTCCCGGGGATCCAGGAGGTAGAAGCGTCCGTGCCGTTTCTCGATCCTCGGAGCCTCGCCCAGGGCGTGTTCGAGGGCCAGACGGAGATTCCGACGGAGGATCTTCTCGAAGCGGCGGCGGTTTCCGCCCTTCAGGGAGAGTTCGCCGGGCCTTACGAGGACGCAGTCCGGTGTCGGGCTCTTCATCGGTCCCCGGGGAGTCGGAGGGATTCCAGGGCCTCGACCGCCTCGGGCAGCGCCCGGGCGAGGGCCTCGACATCGGCTCCGGTCGAGAGGCGGCCGAAGGAGATCCGAAGCGCGCCGCGGATCCGGGCCTCGGAGAGCCCCATTGCCTTCAGGACGTGGCTGCCGGTTTTTCCTTTGCGCTCCTGCCTTTGGCTGCAGGCCGATCCGGTCGAGACGAGGACGCCCTCGCCTTCCAGGTGGTGCATCAGCACCTCTCCCCGAAGTCCCGGGAAGGTGATCGAGAGGATGTGGGGGAGTCGTTCCTCTCTGGGACCCAGGACCTCGAGGCCGGGGAGTCGTTCGCGCAGGAGCCGCTCGGTCTCGTCCCGGAGTTCCCGGATCCTTCCGCTCTCCTCGGTCTGGCGTCCGATCCAGGACTCGGCCGCGACCGCGAAACCGATGGCGCCGGGGACGTTCTCGGTCCCCGAACGCAGGCCCGCCTCCTGACCGCCTCCGGTGATCAGCGGAGCAGGCCGGCGCTTGGGGCCCAGAGCGAGGGCGCCCACCCCCTTCGGGCCGTGGATCTTGTGGGCTGCGATCGTCATCGAATCGGCGCCGATCCGTTCAAGATCGAGGGGGATCTTCGCGAAGGCCTGGACGGCGTCGAGATGGAGGTGGGCGCGCGGAGCCTTCGTCCGGACGAGTTCGACCATGTCGGCGAGAGGAGGGAGGGAGCCGACCTCGTTGTTGCCATGAAGGATGGACACGAAGCGGACCTCTGCGTCGAGAAGGGCCGCGAAGGCCTCGAGGTCGGGCCTGCACGCGCCGTCGACGGGATAGATCCGCAGGGGGTGTCCGCGGGCCGCGAGGGCCTCGGCCGTCCGCAGCACGGAGGGATGATCCGCGGCGCCGACGAGGATCGCGCCGCCGTCCCGGCCCTCGAAGAAACCCCGCATCGCGAGATTCGTGGCCTCGGTTCCCCCGCCGGTGAAGACGATTTCCGAGGCCCCGGTCATTCCGCGAAGGAGATCCCGGGATTCCTCGAGCCTGCGGCGGGCTGCGAGGCCCGAGGGATGCAGGGAGGAGGGGTTCCCGGGAACCGAGCGGAGGGCTTCCGTAACCGCTTCGAGGACCTCGGGCGCGAGGCGGGTCGTCGCCGCGTTGTCGAGATCATGCAGCCTGACCATGCCGGGAGTCTAACCTTCCCTCTTCAGCGGGAGGCCTTCTCTTCGTCGGCGTATTTCCGGAGTTTGGCGTAGAGGGTCGAGTAGGCGATGCCGAGGATCTCGGCCGCACGCACCTTGTTGCCGCCGACCGTGCTCAGGACGTAGAGGATGTGCTCCTTTTCGACCTTGTCGAGGGAGGGCAGGTCAGGGAGACGTATCGTGCTCTCGCCGGGGGCCATCCCGCCGAGGTGACGAGGCAGGTGTTTCGGGTAGATCGTGTGCCCCCTCGCGAGGATCACGGCCGTGGCCATCGTCTCCCTGAGTTCCCGGACGTTTCCAGGCCAGTGGTAGGCGCGCAGCCGGTCCAGCGCCCGGGGCGATAGGCGGGCGGGGGGCCGGCCGCTCCGGCTTGCGATCTCCTCGAGGAAGTGGGACGCCAGGAGGGCGACGTCCTCGGGGCGGCTGCGCAGGGGGGGGATCTCGAAGACCCGGGGTTCGATCCGCGCCGCGAGTTCGGGGTGCAGGAGGCCGCTCTCGAACAGGGTCTTCCGATCCTTGCTGCTCGTTACGGCCAGACGGACATCCAGGGATTCGCTCGAACCGTTTCGCTCGACCCTGCCCCGGCGGAGGGTCTCCACGAGCATGGCCTGGATCGAGAGGGAGGTCCGGTCGATGTCGCGAATCACGAGGGTGCCGCCGTGAGCCGCGAGGGCCTTGCCCAGGCGCAGCACGTCCCGGTCCTCCGACCCGAAGAGTTCCTCGTGGATCTCCTCGTCCTCCTCGACCATGCCGGCCTCGACGACGACGAAGGGGGTCAACTTCCCCTCGGCTTCCTCGAGGCTCAGGGAGTGAATGTTATGGATGAAGGCCTCCCTCCCCGATCCCGGTTCCCCGAGGACGGCGAGCCAATCCCTCTTTCGCGCGAGCGGGCCGGCCCGATTCATGAGATCCCGGATTTCCGCGGAAGCGCCGAGGAAGTGGGAGGTCCCGAGCTTCCGTTGTTTCAGCTCGACGTTCTCCTGCATCAAGCGATCGACGAGGTCGAGGATGTCGAGGCGGGAGGAGAAGATCCGGATCAGGGCCGAGGTCAACGCAAGGTCCCGCGGGCTGCAGGGAGGGGCTCCATCGTCCTTCTCGAGATAGAGGAATCCGGTGATTCCGGCCCTGGTACGGATCGGGGCGAGGAAGATCTGCGACGGGGGGCTGTCCCAGAAGGGCTCGGTCGTTCCCAGGTCCTCGGCGCTCGGATGCTCCAGACAGACCGTGCCCTGGTTCTCCCCGAGGAGGCGGATCAGGCCCTTCGGGACCTCGAAGCCTTTTTCGGGGTTCCGCAGGCCGAAGGAGGCGAGGATGCGCATTCTGCGAGGGGTCACGGAGCGGGCGATCAAGGCGGAGCGGACCGGGAGCGAGTTTCGGATCAGGTCCAGGGTCAGGTCCGCGGCGTCGTCCTGCGTCGAAACCGGGATCAGCGAGTCGGCGAGATCGTTGACGATTTTCAGGACCTCGTCGGATTCCAGGAGGTCCTCGGGCAGGGGATGGACGAGGGTTTCCTTCGAGTCGAGATCGAGGTGTCCCGGGCGGACCCGGATGCTCATCTCCTTCATCGACTGGATCCGGATCAAGGTGTCCCCGACCTGGATCTCGTCCCCCGGTCCGACGTGAGCGGGGCCCAGGATCTCCTTCCCGTTGACCTTCGTCGGGTTCCGCGGGGAGAGGTCCTCGAGGATCAAGGCTCCGTTCTCGAGGTAGAGGAGACCGTGGCGGCGGCTGACGAGAGGGTCCGAGAGATGGATGTCGCAGTCGGGATGCCTTCCGATCAGCCAGCGGTTGCCCGAAAGGCTCAAGGGCGTCGAGGAACCTTTCCCTTCGATTTTTAGCCGAAAGCCGGTTCTGGGTTGTTGTGTACTCGCCATGCTGCCAAAGCCTGCGGAAGCTATGTGCGAAAACCGAATTCTTTTAACTAAAGATGCGGCCGCCGTCAATCGGGGTAAGACTTGGGATCCCTCGGGAAAACCTTTCCCCGTCCCCTGCCCGCCCTCCGGTGCGGGGCTATGTCGGCGGGCCCGAGGCGGGATCCTTCCAAAAGGAAGAGGCTTCCCTTGCCGATACCTGGAGGGTGGAGAAACTCATCATCCCCTGGATCCTCGGATCCGCCGTTTTGGCCTTCCTGTGCGGGCTATGGTTGCGGCGCCGGGGCCGGCCCGAAATGCCCTCGGAGGTCCGCTCCTTCCTAGAGCGGTTCCGGGAGATCGTCGAGTCCTCGCGACCGTCCTTCCAGGTTCTCGGTCCCACGAGGGAAGGCTTCGGGGCCGTCCTCAAGATCGAGGAGCAGGAGTGGGCCGTCCCGCTCGGCGAGCTGTATTTGAGGGAGCGCGCTTTCCCCGGCAGCCTCGAGACCTCGGCGCGGAAGCTCTGCGACGAACTCGAGGATCTCTGCGCGCGGGTCGAGGACCTTCCGTTCGAGGAGGCGGCGGGGAAGATCCTTCCGCAGATCCGCACGCGGGAATGGATCGAGCATTGCACCCCGGCCTTCGGTCCCGGGGCCGTCGTCCATCGGCCCCTGTTCGAGGACCTTTCGATCTGTTTCGTCCTCGATGAAGGGGACGCGATGGTCTTCCTGACTCGGGCCCATCTCGAGTTCTGGGGTCGTGAAGTCGAGGACCTGTGGAATCTCGCAAACGCGAACCTGTCCAGGCTCGCAGAGGAGGAAGGCGGCCTTCCGGCCCCGGAGGAGGAGGGAAAGCCCGGCCTTAAGCGTTCGGAGGACGGATACGCGGCGACCCGTCTTCTCCTGGCAATGGACCGAGAGCGTCTCGACGAAGTGCGGGGGCTCGTTTTCGGCATCCCGGACCGCGACACTCTGCTCGTTGCGAAGGGGGAGGATGCCCTGCCCGAACTCATGCGGGAGGTCCGGGAGCAGTTCGGGAGGGGAAACCATCCTTTGAGCCGGGACCTCTTCCGTGTGGGGCCGGAGGGCCTGCGAAGGGTCTCCCTTCCCGCGGAGGAAGGGGAGGCGGCGCCCGGGCGGACCGAGGAGGCCTGAACTCCCCCCGGCGGGGGTCAGTCGAAGAGGGTTTCGGGGAGAACTTGGGCTCCCGGGCGGAGTTCGAGGGAGGCCTTCGCGAGGAGACGCCGGTTTCGGGTCAGGACCCGGACCTCATAGCGGCCCGGCCGGAGGGGGCCGGTCCGGAAGTCCCCGTTCGAATCGAGAGCGAACTCGGAGATCTCGAGGGGATCCGGGGACAGGCGGAGGAGAAGGAGGCGCGAGGCCCCGTCCAGCCACGACAGGTCTCCGCGCAGGCTGGAGCCCCGGGCAGGGGCGTTCCGGGGACCAGCCGCTTCCGCGACTCGACCGCTCCGCTTCGAGAACGGCGGGAGCGGCCGGATCTCGAGGTCGAGGTCGGGTCGGATCTCGAGGTCCCCGGGGTCGGGAACGACCGGAAGAGGGGGAGAGGTCCGACCTGCGTTCAGGGCTAGGAGGGCGATGAGGATCCCGAGGGCGGCGACGAGGGGGGCGAGCATGGCGGAGATCCTTTGCATACCCTGAGCATACCCGCTGTGCAGGTCAGCGCTTGCCGGAGACCTTCGAGGTCGAGGGGCCGGCGGCCTTCTTTTTCTTCTTCGTGTTCTTCTTCGTGGTTTTCTTCTTCTTCGGAAGGGCCTTGGCGATGAGCTTGACCGGAGGGTTGCTGTTTCCCATCGAAAGGAAGAGCCGTCCCCGGAGGGGAAGGATGCCCTTGCCCGTCAGGAAGTACTCGTATTCGCCGACCGGAAGTCTGCGGAGTCTCAACTTGCCGCCCCGGACCGGGGCCATGACGAAGGAAGGGAGTTTGCGCCATTCCTTCGGCGGGTGGCCGGCGGTATCCACCGAGGAGGCGAGCAGGATCCGCCCCTGGCCGAGGTTCTTTCCCGTCGAAAGGCGGATGCTCAGGTTCACGTCCCCGGTCAGGATGTCGAGCCTGCGGTGCAGGGTCTGTCCTTCGAAGATCCGGATCCGCTCCGCGTGGAGGGGACGGTCCGAACCCGCCCGGCGGACCTCGAGCCTGTAGGCTCCGGGGGGAATGTCGGAGATCATGTAGTTTCCCTCGGCGTCGGGACGGGAACGAAGGCTCCTGATGACTCTCTGGAGGATTCTCCGAGCCCTGGGGTCGCGCCCGGCCTCGCCGGGCGGCGGGACGTCCTTCTCTCGGACGAGAGCGATCTCGAGTCCCCGTCGCACCTTCTGGTTCCAGGTCAGGCGGCCCTTCACGGTTCCGAGGCTGGTCCTGGCGGCGTCGAGGTCGAAACGGATCTCCTGCCCGTCCTTCAGGACGAGGTCGGGGCGCGCTCCGCTCTCCGTCGCGATGGCCTCGGTGACCGTTCGCCGCCAGCCCCCTCCTCCGCGGCCGAACTCCTGGAGCCGGACGAACCAGGTACCCGCGGGGAGGCCGCGCTGGTCGTAGGCCCCCGTCCCCGCATCGACCGGCGTGCTCCGGCGTTCTCCCTCGGTATTGACGAAGAGGACCATCGCCCCCCTTCCCTCGGGGAGGTTGCGCACGGTGCCGAAGACCCGGGCGCCAGGACGGAGTTTGTAGACCAAGCCGCGGAGGTCCTGGCCCGCCGGGAGATAGAGGTTCTTGTCAACGAGGGGGGCCGAGTCCTCCGCTTCGATCCGAAGCCAGTAGTCTCCGCTCTTGAGGGGAGAGGATTCGAAACGCCCTCCCCCGTCGGTCGTCAGGCTCTGGAGCCGCATCCCTAGGCGGGGTCCCCGCATGACCGCTCCGAGGGGGGAGGTCACGGGAGGGTTGTTCCCCTGGAGGGGGGGGAGGTAGACCTCGACCCTCGCGCCCCGGATCGGCGCTCCGGTCCCGGCGTTCAGGACGCGGCCCGCGAGGACGCGCCCCCTTTCGAGCCGGATCACCGCCCGTGGAGGGGCCTCCCCCTTCTTCAGGACGAAGGGGCCGGCGGCTTGAGAAACGTATCCTTCCGCCCCGACGTCGAGGACGTAGGTTCCAGGCTCGAGTCCTCCGAGGGTGAAACCGCCGTCTCGATGGGCTTCGGGACTCGGGATCTCCCCCGGCGCCCTGCCCGATCCCCCGAGCCTTGCCTTGCGCCGGGCCTCCTCCTGGCTGCGGCGGGCCTCGGCTGCGTTGCGCCGGGCCGCGCGCTCGGCTTCCTGGCGCTGCTTCCGCTGAGCTTTCCGCGCCTCGGCCTCGGCCCGCTTCCGGGCGGCCTCCGCGAGCTTGGCCGCTTTTCGGGGATCCTTCGGTCCGCGATTTCCCTTTCGTGTCCCGCCGGCCTTCCGGTTCCGGGTCTTGGGGGCGGGTTTCTTCGGGGGCGCGGGAGCCCTGGCTACGGGAGAAGCCCTCGCGGGGCTCCGCCCACGATTCCGATTCCTTCCCCGATGGGGAGATCCGCCGTCGGAACCTGGCCGTCGGTTCCTCCATCCCCGGTCGTTCCACCCCCCGATTCCCGCGATTCGGCGGGCCTTGATCCCGAAGCGGGGGATCGGTGTTCCGTTCGCGAGGTCGAGAACCTTCCCCGAGATCGAGAGGCGCGGGGCTAGCAGGAACGAGAGGACCGGCGTTTCGGCCGGATCTACCGGGTTCTTGACCTCGCTGAGATAGGCGGGGTGGCGGACTGTGACCCTCAGCCCTCCGGAGGGGAGACCCTCGAAGGCGAAGCGGCCCTCCCCGTCGGTCCGGACCCTCTTCCGGACCCATCCCCTTCCGAAGCGGCCCCGCCTCCTGCGCAGGTCGTCTGGGAGGCGCCGCCGTTCCGCCTCCCGGGCCTTCCCAAGGCTCTTCTGGATCTCGACCGTCGGGTCCGCTTGCGCGACCCCGGCCGCCTCGACCTCCGCCTCGGGGACGGGTTTCCCGCCAGGGCCGAGGACTCGGCCCGAAAGAACCCGCCCCGGTCGGAGGAGGATCCGGCCGGCGTCGAGCTTCCCTCCCTTCGGGAGATCCAAAGCTGCGCTCGAGGCGGGCAGGTGCTTCGATTCCTCGGCGGTCAGCCGGAAGGAACCGGGGGGGAGGTCGGTGAGCCGGAACCGACCGGTCTCGTCTGTGACGGAGTCCCCGATGAGTTCGGTCAGGCGGCGGCGCAGCGATCCGCGGAACGGCCCCCGTCCCCTTCTCCCCGAGGATTCGTAGCGGACCTTCGCTCCCGCGATCGGATTCCCCCCTTCCCCGAGGACGAGTCCGAAAACCTCGCCTCCGTCCTCGAGAACCAGGTCGCCGAGTTCGAGGCGGTTGTCCTTCTTCTTCCATTCCCTCGAGGTGACGAGGGGGGCGTGCCCCCGGGCCCGGACTGCGAGTTCGATCGTGCTCGAGGGGAAGGCGGCTCCCTGGAAGCGGAACCGCCCGTCCGGACCGGTCCGGGTCGGGCGGCCAAGGGGTTCGCTCCGGAAGAAGGCCCGCCAGTTGCGGAATCCCCTCCGCCGTCCGAAGCGCGAGGGATCGAAAGTGCGCCTGACGAAGGCTCCGACCTCGGCGCCGGGGATCGGCCGTCCGCCCTCGTCGACGACCCGGCCCTCGAGCAAGAGCAGAGTCCGTTCGACCGGCACGGGAACCGGCTCCTCGAGGCTCAGTTCGCGCCGTCCTTGGGATCCCGGGCCCCCGGCGTCCTCCTCGCCCTCGAACTCCGCTTCCAGCGTTCCCCCGGCGAAATCGGGCCCGAGGGGGGGCAATTCCGTGCCCCAGGATTCCGGATCCGGTTCCCCCGCGGCCTCCCCGCCGGAGTCGAAAAGGAGGGCGGTCCCGAGGCCGAGGCCGCCGAGGATCAGGGTCGTGAGCAGGGCTTTCAGGCTTCCCGTCATCGGGGGTTCCTTCGGTTTTCCTTCGAAGCCGGTCCGAGGAAATCCATGCTCCCGGGAATCCGCTTCCCACCCGGATCCGGGACTTCTCCTTTCCCTACGGAATCGGCTCCCCGATGCGAAGGATCGCGGGGTAATAACTTTGTTACAGGGAAAAACGGGGGAGGTCCGGAAAACCCGAGGTCGGGGGCTCTCATGGAGGGGGGCGCCCCGGCGGATCTCCTCGGGCGGGATGCGGGGGCTTCTCCGGCCTCGGACGCTTTTTCCCGGAAGGGACGGGTCCTATGAAGTGGGCCGTCGACCGAAGTCGCCTCCCGTCTCCGTCCTGTCATTCCCCCTCACGATGAATCCCCACGAACTGATCGCCCGACTCGAACGGAGCCGCCGGAGGCTCGAGGAGCGAGGCTTCAACCTCTGGGGGGTCACCCGGCTCGAGGATTTTGACGGCTCTCAGTGCAGGGAGGGCCGCCTTCTCGACGGCGGTCCTTCCGAGGTGTCGGTCATCGTCCTGGGCTCGGGGGGGCGGTCCCTTTGGGGCCGCCTGCGGGAGGGGGGGAGGTTGGACGAGGGCAGGAGATCCCGGCATCCGATCGACGACTATTCCCGCGAAGTGCTCGGCGAGGAGGCCCGCTCGATCCGGGAAGCGGGCATCCCGGTCTGTACGATCTTCCCTTTCGACCGCAAGCCGATCGATTTTTTGTCCTTGGCCGCTTCCGCCGGCCTTGGAAGGATCTCGCCGGTGGCCCCCTTCTTCCTCCATCCGGAGTACGGGCCCTGGGTGAGTCTCCGGGGGGCCTTCGTACTTCCGATTCCTCTACCCCAGAGCGGTGAACTCGAGGATTTCGAACCATGCGCGACCTGCCTCTGTCCCTGTCGGGAGGCCTGCCCCGCCGGGGCGGGGGGCGACCGGGGCGGGTACGACATCGAACGTTGCGCGGTATTCCGGCATGAAGGAGGCTGTGAGAGCGGTTGCGGGGTGCGCCGGGCCTGCACGATCGGCCGTGACCACGCCTGGTCCGAGGAGGAGGAGGCTTTCCGTCATTCCTTCTCACTCGCGACGATGCGCCGCTGGTTCGGGCTCGGGGCCTGGCGCTTCGTGCCGGAGAGCCTGCGCCGGAGACTTTGAGGTTCGATGAGGGCCGGTCGTGAAACGGGGCCGGCTCCGCGCGCGGTCCGTCTGGCCTGGTGCCTCTTCGATTTCGCGAACTCGGGCTTTCCGACCGTCATCGTCACGGCCCTCTACGTCCTCTGGTTCAAGAAGGTCGTCGTCGGGGCCGAGACGAAGGCCGCCTCCCACGCTGGGGACCTGTATTGGGGGCTCGCGAATGCGGGGGCGGGGCTCTGCGTCTTCCTGGCCGCACCCCTTCTCGGAGCCCTCGCGGACCTCGGAGGGTGGAAGCGGCGCTTTCTGATCGGGTCGAGCCTCGGTTGCATCCTCGCGACCTCCCTGCTTCCCCTCGCCGGCCCGGGTAGGGTCATGGCCGCGGCCCTGCTCTTCCTCCTGGCGACGGCCTTTTTCGAGGCCTCCCTCGTCTTCTACAACGCCTTCCTCCCCCTGCTCGTTCCGAGAGGGGGGATCGCGAGACTCAGCGGGCTGGGCTGGGGGCTCGGCTACTTCGGCGGGCTCGGTTGTCTCCTCGCCTGCCTTCCGCTGGTCCGAGGCGGCGAGGCCGCGGACTTGCGGCCCGCGCCCTGGATCGTCGCCGCCTGGTTCCTCCTCTTCGCGTTCCCCTCCTTCGCCTTGCTTCGAGACGAGAAACCCGCTGGGGGGACCAGGGCCGGATTCGGGACGGCGTGGATGCGCCTCCGGCGGACCTTGGGCGACCTTCGGAGGGAAGGAGGTCCGTTGCCCCGCTTTCTCGCGGCCTTCTTCTTCTACAACAACGCCGTCCTCGCGATCCTTGCCTTCACGGTCGATTTCACGGACCACAGCCTCGGGTTCGGTCTCGAGGAGAATCTCGTCCTCATCGTCGTGCTGAACCTGGCGGCGGCTCCCGGCGCCGTGTTCTTCGGAAGGCTCGCCACGCGCATCGGAACGCTCCGGACCCTGCGCTTGACTCTCCGGCTCTGGCTCCTCGCTCTCGCAGGCGCGATCCTCGCGGCCTGGCCGGGCCTGTTTTCGACGGAGGGGGCCAAGACCTTCTTCTGGGGGGTCGCGGGTCTCGCCTCACTCTGCATCGGGGCGGTGCAGGCTACGAGCCGGAGCTTCCTCTCCCTGCTCGCACCTCCCGGAAGGAGCGCGGAGACCTTCGGCCTGATGGCCTTCGCGGGGAAGGCCTCCGGGGTCCTCGGCCCCCTCGTTTTCGGGCTGGTTTCGGTCTGGGCGCAGGATCAGCGGGCCGCGGTCGGAAGCCTGGGCCTCTTCTTCCTCGCGGGGCTCCTCCTGCTCGGTCCGATGAAGGAACCTGCCGGCCCCTGCGGGTCCGTTCCTCCGGATCCGAGGGAACTGCCGGGCTAGGCCCTCGGCGCGTCCGCGGTGGCGGGATGCCGGGGGCGGCCCGGTTCAGCCCGGCTTCTTCTCGCGGAGGGCGGCCTGGGCCGCGGCGAGCCGGGCGGTCGGAACGCGGTAGGGGGAGAGGGAGACGTAGTCGAGTTCGAGCCGGTGGCAGAAGAGGATGCTCGCCGGGTCCCCGCCGCTCTCCCCGCAGATCCCGACCTTGAGCCCGGGCCGAGTCTTCCGGCCTTCCTCCACCGCGATCCGCATCAGGCGGCCGACTCCCTTGAGGTCGATGCCTTCGAAGGGATCCCGCTCGAGTATCCCCGTTTCGAGGTAGGCGGGCAGGAATCCCGCGACGTCGTCCCGGGAGAACCCGAAGGTCATCTGCGTCAGATCGTTCGTCCCGAAGGAGAAGAACTCGGCTTCCAAAGCGATCTCCGAGGCCGTCAAGGCCGCCCTCGGGGTCTCGATCATCGTGCCGATCTGGTAGGAGACGCGCTTTCTCTTCTCCTCGAAGACCTTTGCGGCGACGGCCTCGAGCCTGCGGCGCAGGACTCCCACTTCCGAGGCCGCCGAGGAGAGGGGGATCATGATCTCCGGAAGGACGTGGACCCCGCCGGCGACGGCCTCGCAGGCCGCTTCGAGGATGGCGCGCATCTGCATCTCGTAGATCTCGGGGTGGGTGATCCCCAGCCGGCAGCCCCGGTGGCCGAGCATCGGGTTGCTCTCGGAGAGGTCCGCGACGCGCTGGCGAAGTTCCTCCTCCGAGACGCCCATCTCCTCCGCGACCGCTGCTCGCGTTTCGGGGTCGTGGGGCAGGAACTCATGGAGGGGAGGATCGAGGAGGCGGATGTTGCAGGGGAAACCGTCCATGACCTCGAAGATGTCGAGGAAATCCCCGCGCTGCATCGGAAGCAGGGTCGCGAGGGCCTCCCGCCGTTCCTCGTCGTTCCGGGCGAGGATCATCTTGCGGACGTGGAGGATGCGGTCCTCCTCGAAGAACATGTGCTCGGTGCGACAGAGACCGATACCCTCCGCGCCGAACTCGCGGGCCTTGCGATTGTCCTTGGGCGTGTCCGCGTTCGTCCGGATCTTCAACCTGCGGCGCCGGTCCGCCCAGGAGAGGACCCTGGTCAGGTCTTCGGGGATTCCCGCCTCGACGGTCGGGACGCGTCCCGCGTAGACCTCGCCGAGGCTTCCATCCAACGAAATCTCCTCCCCTTCCCGGATCCGCCGGCCGTCGAAGGAGACGCTGCGGTCCTCCTCGTCGATCTGCATCGCCCCGCAGCCCGAAACGCAGACCTTTCCCATCTGGCGGGCGACCACCGCCGCGTGCGAGGTCTTTCCTCCGCGCATCGTCAGGAAACCCGCGCTGCTCGCCATCCCCTTGAGGTCCTCCGGAGATGTCTCGTTTCTGACGAGGATCGGGGTCTTCCCCTCGGCCGCCATCCTGACGGCCGTATCCGGATCGAGGGCGACGATGCCCGCCGCGGATCCCGGTGAGGCGGGGATGCCCCGGGCCAGGAGGTCTTTCGGGGCTTCCTTGTCGAAGCTCGGATGGAGAAGTTGTTCGAGCTGGGTCGCGTCGATCCTGAGGAGCGCCTCCTCCTCGTCGATCAGACCCTCGTCCACCATGTCGACGGCGATCTTGAGCGCGGCCCGTGCGGTCCGTTTCCCGTTGCGGGTCTGGAGGAGGAAGAGTTCCCCCTTCTGGATCGTGAATTCGATGTCCTGCATGTCGCGGTAGTGCTCCTCGAGGGTCCGCATGACCTTTGCGAGTCGGTCGGCAACCTCCGGCATCGCCTGATGGAGTTCGGCGATCGGCTGCGGCGTCCGCACTCCCGCGACGACATCCTCGCCCTGGGCGTTCCTGAGGAATTCTCCATAGGGTTTCCGTTCCCCGGTCGAAGGGTCACGGGTGAAGCAGACCCCCGTTCCAGAGTCCTCCCCCTGGTTTCCGAAGACCATGGCCTGGACGTTGACAGCCGTTCCGAGGAGCCCCTGGATGTCATGGAGCCGGCGATAAAGGATGGCCCGTTCGTTGTTCCAGGAACCCAGGACTGCCTCGACGGCCCCCCAGAGCTGGGCCTTCGGGTCCATCGGAAACCCCCGTCCGGTCTCCTCGAGGACGATCGCCTCATATTCCCCGGCGAGGGTCTCTAGGCGTGAGGCCTCGAGATCCGCGTCCCGCTCGACTCCGCACTCCCGCATCGCGGCCTTAAGCCTTTTCTCGAAGCGTTCTGAGGGGATGCCGAGGACGACGTTGCCGTACATCTGGAGGAAGCGACGGAAGGAATCCCAGGCAAAGCGGGGGTTACCGGTCTCTGCGGCCAGGCCTTCGGTGGTTTCGTGGTTGAGACCTAGATTCAGGATCGTGTCCATCATCCCCGGCATCGAGACCGCCGCCCCGGAACGGACCGAGACGAGGAGGGGAGCCCCCGGGTCTCCGAGGCGCCTTCTGATCGCCTCCTCGAGTCGTTCCAGGGCTTCGCCGACCTGTTCCTGCAGGCCGTCGGGGAATCGGTCCGGGGAATCCGGTCCCCCCTCGGCCGTCGCAAGGCTGTAATGGTGGCAGACCCTCGTGGAGATCGTGAATCCCGGAGGAACCGGGATCCCCATGTTCGTCATCTCGGCGAGGTTCGCCCCCTTCCCGCCGAGAAGTTCCTTCTGGGCGGCCTTGCCCTCGGCCTTCCCGTTCCCGAAGAAGAACACCAGTCTGTCGTTCGTCATGGTCGGGGTTCTTTCCTTACGTTCCGGCCGCGGCGGAGCCGATCCGCCCGGCCCATCCAGTCCTTCACTCCCTGCTCGTGAATCCCGGAACCCGGAGGTCCCGGATCCTCCAGGTCCAGCCCGCCTTGACCCAGGCGAGGTTCTTCCGGTCGAAGCCGAAAAGCTCGTCGTCGGAGAGCTGCAACGCGAGTCTTCCCCGCTCACCCTCGACCGCGGACAGGATCCGGTCCAGGTTCCGGACATAGGCGCCGACTTCGCGGATCTCCATGGGACCGCCCTCGGTCTCCGGCGGAAGAATGCGGGCGGCCTCCCAATACGCGTAGCGGGCGACCCTGACGGAGAGATCGTGCCCGTAGGTCCGGAGGATGAAGGCGACCGAGCCGTCCGCTTCCCTCCTCCGGGAGGTGATCTCGGCCTCTCCGAGCGCCTGGATCGCGGGGATCTCCTTCTTCAGTCGACTCCAGGCGACCTCGAAGGTGAGACCGTCGAATCCCCGCCGGCTCTTGAAGTCCTCCCCCAGGCATTCGTAGGCGAGCCTCGTGTCGCCGGAGCCGACGGCCGTCAAAAAGGTCCGGATGCTGGCCTCCGGGCTCTCAAAGGAGACCCGCGAGACCGCGCGTTCGGGCGCGCAACCGAGAGCGTAGAAGAGCCCGCAGCATCCCTGGAGGACGAGCGCCGTCGCGGAAAGGAGGATGGTCGGAAGGCTTCGCACCTGGAACCTCGGGGATTCGCGAGCTTCGTTCGGGCCGGGATCCGCGATCCGAGGGGGCGGGATCGTGCGGGAGGAAAAGTCCGAACGCTATACTTCGAGAGGGGTATCGTGCAAGACCGGGGTCCGCCCCGTTCCCGGGCGCCCACTCCCTCCTCGAGGGGGGAGTTCCCAGGAACATGAAGAGGAGGCTTGTTTTGAGGACCGAAACGTGTCCGCACGGCGTTCGCATCGGGATCCTGATCCTGGCTCTCCTTCCGGCCGCCTTCCCTTCCTGTTCGCCGGATGGAGGAGAGGCGGGGGGGGGCGCGGGCGCCCGGAAGGGGCCGGCCTCGGCCCCCTCCGCCGATTCCGGAGACTCGAGGAAGACTCCGGTCATCGTCGGGGTGGATCTCGAGAAGCTTCCCGGCGAGGCCGGCGAGTTCTTCCGGAACCGGAAAGCCCGCCGGGAGAACCGCCGCCGGAATCAGGAGTGGCTTCGGCCCGCGGATCTGGATCTCGGCGAGGTGCGGAAGGGGACGATCGCGGTCGGGAAGTTCCGTTTCCGCAACCCCACCGGAAAGAAGAGGGTCCTGAAGTCGATCGCGAGTTCCTGTGCATGCCAGAAGCTTTTCCTCCGTCTCGGGGGGAAGAGGATCGAGATCGAGAAAGGCAAGACCCTGGACATCCCCCTTCCCCCCGATGCGGAGGGGGTCCTCGAGGCCCATGTGAACGTGAGCGACGTAGGGGAGAAGCTGGCCGAGATCCTCGTGACGACGGACGATCCGGACGATCCCGTCATCACCTTGAGGGTTCGGGCGGTGGGGGTGGACGACTTCCTCGTCACGATCGAGGGGAAGAGACAGAACAGCGTCTGGCTCGGAAACCTCTCGACGCACTCCTCGAAGGATTTCGAGGTGGACGTCCGTTCCAGGGACGGAAAACCCTTCGAGATCCTCGGTGTCGGACCTCGACCGCCGAAGCTCGAACTCTCCTACGCTCCGGTGGAGGGTGATCCCTCCCATTGGAGGATCCGGGGGAAGGCGGGACCGGGCATGCCCGAGGGGGGATGGGGGGGGACCCTCCTCTTCGACACCGACCGGGGATCGAAGGTCGAACTCCTGCTCCAGGCCGTCGTCGAACCGCCGGTCGTCGTCGAACCCCTGTTCCTTCCCCTGGGCTCCATCCCCGCCCGCTCGGGGAAGAAAGGAAGCGTCCGGGTCCGGGCCGGAGACCCGAGGGACTCCTTCGTGATCGAGGGCGTGGACCTCCTCGAAGTCAAGCTCGGCCGCAAACCCCTCTCCGCGCGCGGACTCGAAGGCGGGGGGCCGAAGGCCGAGTTCAGGGCGGAGAGCGGAACCGAGGCGGAGATCCTCCTCGTCGTTCCGCCGGGACTCCCCCGGGGAAGGCTCGAGGGGAAGCTGAGGATCCGTTTCGCCGGGGGGCGTCCCGGTTCGAGGACCGTGTCCTTCGTCGGTTTCGTCCGCTGAGAGGGAAGGGGGAACCGGGATGTCCGACGAACGGCTCCGACGATGTCTGTTGCAGGAAGGAGTGGTCGGCGAGGACGCTCTCGACCAGGCCGCGAGCTTCGCGCGGTCCAAACGCGCGAGCCTCGCGCGGGCGCTTGTCGAACTCGGGTTGGCCCCGGAGGACAGGGTGTGGAAGGCCTGGGCGAAGAGCGTCTCCCTGCCCTTCATCGATCCCGGCGAGGCCCGCATTCCGCAGAGCGTGCTCGATCGGATCCCCGAGGCGAAGGTCCTCGAGCATCGAGCTCTTCCCTGCGTCGTGAAGGGAGGGGTCCTCTACGTCGCGGTCGACGATCCCGACCGGGCCTGGGTCCTCGACGACCTCGGGCTCTTCGCGGGGGGAGAGATCCGTGCGGCCCTGGCCCCTCCGGGATCCTTGAAGAAGGCTCTCGCCCGGTCCTACGGGGTCGGTGGAGAGGAGGAGACCGAGGCCCGGGGGAAGACGGCGAGGGCCCTGGAGGAGGAGGACGCCGATGCGCCGATCATCAAACTCGTCCACAAGATCCTCGAGGAAGCCCTCGAGAGGCGGGCGAGCGACGTGCACATCGAACCCTATGAGCGGTGCCTCCGTGTCCGTTACAGGATCGACGGAGTCCTCCACGACATCGCGGAGCATCCGAGATCCCTGCAGGGCGCCTTGACCTCGCGCTTGAAGATCATGGCCTCGCTGGACATCGCGGAGAAACGCAAGCCTCAGGACGGCCGCATCCAGTTCCGGGTGAGGGGGCGGGACATCGACATCCGGACCTCGATCCTCCCGAGCAACCACGGGGAGACTCTCGTCCTCAGGCTCCTGGACAAGGAGAAGGGCTTGATGTCCCTCGAGTCCCTGGGTTTCTCCGGCGAGGACAACGACCGGTTCCGGCGCTTGATCAAGAGGCCGAACGGCATATTCCTCGTCACGGGTCCGACGGGGTCGGGGAAGACGACGACGCTGTACGCGGCTCTCAGCGAGTTGAACCGTCCGGATGTCAAGATCATCACCGCCGAGGATCCGGTCGAGTACAACCTCTCGGGAATCAACCAGTGCCAGGTGCATCACGCGATCGGTCTGGACTTCTCGAAGATCCTGAGGGCGATGCTGCGCCAGGCTCCGAACATCATCCTCGTCGGAGAGATCCGGGACGCGGAGACCGCCGAGATAGCGATCCAAGCGGCTTTGACCGGCCACCTCGTGTTCTCGACCCTCCACACGAACGACGCGCCCTCCGCGATCACCCGCCTGGTCGACATGGGCGTCAAGCCCTTCCTCGTCGCCGCGAGCATCCAGGCGGTCCTCGCGCAGCGCCTCATCAGGGTGCTCTGCCCTTCCTGCAAGAAGGAGTACGAGCCCGAGGCCCATGAACTGCGTTCCCTCGGGCTCTCTCCGGAGGACCTCCAGGGAAAGCCGGTCTATCGACCCTCGGGATGCACGGAATGCGGGGACTCGGGGTACAAGGGGCGGATGGGGATCTTCGAGTTGATGGTCATGGATGACGAGCTGCGGGAAATGACCTTCCGGAGGGAGTCCTCCCTCAAGCTCAGGAGCTACGCCGAGGCCGGCGGGAAGATGCGCCCCTTGAGGGGAGACGGGGCGAGCAAGGTCCTCGAGGGCATCACCTCGATCGAGGAGGTCTTGAGGGTCGTGGCCGCGGGATGATCGTCTTTTCGAAAGGAACGGCGGCCTCGAGAGGCATCGGAGGAACAAGGTGATCGAGATACGCAAGCTGATGGATCTGGCCGTCGAAAAGGAGGCCTCGGACATCCACCTGGCGGTCGGACGAAGACCCGTCCTGCGGAAGGGGGGGAAGCTCCTGGATATAGGGGAGATGCCGGTCTTGACGGCGGACGACACGCTGCACCTGATCCGGGAGATCGCCCCGGAGCGGGCGATGGCCGAAATCGCGGATTCGGGAACGGCCGACTTCGCCTACGCGCACGAGGACAAGGCCAGGTTCCGCGTGAGCGCGTTCCGGCAGAGGGAAGTCCACGGGATGATCATGCGCTTGATCCCGCATCGGCTCAGGAGTTTCGAGGAGATCGGGTTGCCCGAGAGCGTCCGCGAACTCCTCGTCCGACCCCGGGGCTTGATCCTCGTCACCGGGCCCACCGGTTCGGGGAAGTCGACGACCCTGGCCACGATGATCGACTGGATCAACGAGAACCGGCAGTGCCACATCGTGACGATCGAGGACCCGATCGAGTACTACCACCAGCACAAGGCCTCGATGGTTACGCAGCGGGAGGTCGGAACGGACGTTCCGAGCTTCGGGGAGGCGATGCGGAGGGTTTTGCGCCAGGACCCGGACGTGATCCTCCTCGGAGAGATGAGGGATCTCGAAACGACGAGCGCCGCGATCACCGCGGCCGAGACCGGTCACCTGGTCTTCGGCACGCTCCACACGACGGGCTCGGCCCGGACGGTGGATCGGATCATCGACCAGTATCCGACGAACCAGCAGGAGCAGGTCCGCGCCCAGCTCTCGGTCTCGGTATTGGGGGTGATCTCCCAGCTCCTGCTCCCGAGGGCGGACGGCAAGGGCCTGGTCGCCGCCTTCGAGGTCATGATTCTGAACTCGGCCATCGAGAACCACATTCGCAAGGGGGAGACTTTCAAGATCCCTTCCGTCATCCAGACGAACAAGAGGGCCGGAATGGTCCTGCTCGACGACCATCTGCTCTCCCTCGTCCAGTCCGGCTCGATCACTCCGAAGGTCGCCCTCGAGACGGCTCAGGATCCGGCCGGGCTCGAAGGGCGTTTGCTCCAGGCGAGGGGCGGCTGAGGTGGCGGGACGAAGACTGCTGGGCCAGATCCTGAAGGATCTCGGGGCCGTCCACGAGGGAATGATCCAGGAGGCGCTCGCGATCCAGAGGGAGGAGAGCGGGCGGATCGGGGAGATCCTCGTTCGTCTCGGCCACGTCGATGCGGAAAAGGTCGCGGAGGCCCTCGCCGTCCAGGCGGGACTCGAGTTCGTCCCTTCCTCGAAGCTGGAACCGGAACCGGAAGCCCTGAAGCGGGTCGATGGAGTGACGGCGAGGGTCCAGGGCATCCTCCCGCTCCGCCTCGACGGGGATCGGCTCGTCGTCGCCCTCGCCGATCCCCTCAACCTTTCGGTCCTGGACGACTTGAGTCTGGCCGCGGAGGGGGGGGTCACGGCCGGAGTGGGGGAGTCCTCGTCCGTGCTCGCGGCGATCGAGAAGGCCTACGGAAGCGGCGGGACGGAACGCTTCGAGGAGGAGATCGGAAAGGCCGTCAAGGAGTTCGAGCAGGGCGGGGGGAAGATCGATCTCGAGGACAAGGCCGCGATGGCGCAGGCCGCCCCGGTCGTCAAGCTGCTGAATTACATCCTCTACCAGGCGGTGAGGGACCAGGCCTCCGACGTGCACCTCGAACCCTTCGAGGACGATTTCAAGATCCGCTACCGCGTGGACGGAGTCCTCTACGAACTCCAGGCGCCCCCTCCTCACCTGGCCGTCGCCCTGATCTCGAGAGTCAAGGTCATGGCGGACCTGGATATCGCGGAGACGCGCATCCCGCAGGATGGGAGGATCGAACTCTCCGTCGGGGGAAGACCGGTCGATCTCCGCGTCTCGACCCTGCCGACGATGTTCGGGGAGTCCTGCGTGCTCCGCATCCTCGATCGAAGCGTCGTCTCCCTGGACCTCGACCGTCTCGGCCTGCGCGATGAGGAGAGGAAGGCCTTCGACGAGATCCTGGAACTCCCGCACGGGATCGTCCTGGTGACCGGCCCGACGGGATCGGGGAAGACCACGACCCTCTACGCGGCCTTGAACGAGGCGAACACCGAGGAGGTCAAGATCATCACGGTCGAGGACCCCGTCGAGTACGACCTCGAAGGCATCGTGCAGATTCCCGTCAACGAGGACATCGGGGTGACCTATGCGAAGGTCCTGCGGACGATCCTCAGGCAGGATCCCGACAAGATCCTCGTCGGGGAGATCCGGGACGAGGAGACCGCGAGAACGGCGATCGAAGCCAGCCTGACGGGGCACGTCGTGTTTTCGACCCTCCACACGAACGACGCTCCCTCCTCCGTCACCCGTCTCCTCGATTTCGACCTCGAGCCGTTCCTCCTGACCGCGACCCTGGAGTTCATCGTCGCCCAACGCCTGGTCCGGCGGATCTGCAAGAACTGCAAGGCCTTCTACGAACCGGACGAGAACATCCTGCTCGAACTCGGGCTCGGGAAGGCCGACGTCGCGGGGAAGACCTTCGCCTTCGGCAAAGGCTGCGAGGAATGCAACCACAGCGGTTTCCGCGGGAGGCTGGCCATCTTCGAAATCATGCGGATGACCGATGCCGTCAAGAACCTGATCCTCGACGGAAAGCCGACCGCTGTGCTCAGGGAGCAGGCCCGGAGGGACGGGATGCGAAGCCTCCGGGAGTCGGGACTCCTCGCGATCTATGACGGCCTGACGACCGTCGAGGAGATCCTCCGAGAGACCCTGTGAGCCGCCCGCCCTGGGGGCGGGCGGCTCCGGGAGAATCCTCTCAGTTGTTCAGGGTCGTGCTGAGCCCCTTCGAGTTCCCGAGTTTGAGGGAGACGGTCAAGGCCGGATCGAGGTCCAGGATCTGCCAGTAGAGGGTCGCGCCCTGGAAGCTCGTATTGTTCGGCAAGGGGGCGGGGAAGGTCGATGTCCCGTTCGCGGAGGTCGGAACGGGGAAGACGAAGGTCGGCGCGGCCAGGAGCGTGGAGCCGGGTTGACCGCCGATCAGCCCGAGATTGACGTTGACCTTCTGGGCGCCGAGAACGTAGAGGCCGACCGAGGAGGGGACGAGACCGGATCCACGGATCCCCCAGCCGAGGTTTCCGAGGACGGGGGCGCCGGCGGGGGCGATGACGGGAGTGCCCTTCGTCGTCGCCTTCGCGGTCCCGTAGAAGGAGAAGGCCGCGCGGGGGACGCGCACCTGCAGGAAGTCGCATGTGAAGGGTCGGGTCGTGCCGTTGACGAGGACAAACTCGCGGTAGCCGACGTAGACGCCTCCGCGGACCGGCGCGGAGAGTTTGCCGGCGATCCTCGTTCCGTCTCCGACTCCGTAGTTGCCGCCGAACCAACCCTCGACGAGATCCCCATGGACCTCGAGGCGCAATCGTTGCCATCCGTCGTTCTTGCCGGAGGTCACCGCGATCTTGCCGAGGATCTTGGGAGCAGTCTTGGCCCGTGTTCCCCATCCGCCGTCACCATGGTCGATGAGATAGAGGGTGCCTCCGCTCGAGGTGTTCTGGAACGTCCAGGTGACGCCCGTGTTGCCGTTGGCGGTGAAGCTCAGGCTGCCGCCGGGGTCGGGCGTGTTGTAGAAGGTGCCGGTCGATCCCTGGACGCCGAGGCTCCAGGTCTCGAACTCGCCCGTGCCCTCGGCTTTCGCGTCGAAGTAGACCCAGGCCTCGATCAGGATGTCGGGAGGGGTGTCGAACAGGAGCATGCTCGTGTTTCCGCCTCCGGTCTCGTCCCAGAAGATCGCGGCGTTCTTGCCCTGGGGGGAGGCCTTGATCGCGTTGGGGTTGATCGTGTCGGCGACCGTCGGGTCGATGACGCGCGCGGGTCTGAAGGAGCCGCCCCATTCGGGGAGGCTGCTCCCGACCTTCTTGAGGTCGAAGGTGTCGAAGTAGACCGACAGGGGTTTGAGATTGTTCGTGGCTCCGGGGGTGGAGGGCAGGAGGTGGAAGTCCCGGTTGTTGTTCGTGTCGAGCCCGTCGCGGAACCTCGACCATGATGTCTTGTAGGTATCGATGCTGATGAGGTTGCCCCAGACTCCCTCGCCCTCTTCCTTCGAACCTGTCCAGAGTCCCTTGTTGGCCTCGTAGACGAGCGAATCCTGGAGGACGCCCTTGGCGTCCTTCAACTCGAGGGACTCGTTGCTGTTCTCCCAGAGATTGCTGACCCCGACGATCTGGTTGACGTTGGGGACGATCTTGGAGCCGAAGACGTAGTAGCCGCCGGCCTTGAGGATCGTGTTGGCTGGGATCGTGTAGCTCAAGTTCGGGCCGAAGGGGTCGTTGGCCTCGAGCTTCCATCCTCCGATGTTGACGGCGCTTTTGGACCTGTTGTAAAGCTCGACGAACTCGCGGTCGTCGGTGCTCGAATCGTCGTACGAGAACTCGTTGATGACGACGGGGGGCGGGGAACCCTGGAAGAACATCGCGGCGAGAAACAAGGTCGGCAGCATGATTCGTTTTCCTCGAGCTGGAGTCGGGTAAGGAGAAAGGAGAATGGTGGCCCTGGAGGGTCCGGCGGTGCGGGGCGCCGGGGCGGGAACCGTCCCGGGCGAGGGCGCCCGGATCCTCCGGTCCGTACCGTCGCGTTTTCCGCGCGGCGGGGAGACCGGACAGCCTAAGGGTCGCGCCCGCCGCCTCAAACCGGGGGGTGGAGCCCCGGTCCGGATCGGAGCGGGCCGAGTGCCCCGCCCAGGAGGCCGTCGGCCGGGCGGGGCGGCGGGAAGTCCCCATGACATGAGCGCTCTCGAAAAAATGCGCGGGATCGGACACGGGCCTCTCTTCGGTTCGCCGGCCTTTCTTCGTGGGCGGATTCGTGACAAGCTGCAACGAATGGCTGGAGGTTTTCCCGCGAGATGAAGGTCTGTCCCGTCTGCGAGGGTTTCACGGAGTCCCGGAAACGGAGGTGCGAAACCTGCGACGCCCCCCTCGTGGGGAGGGATGAAGTGGCCTGGTCGGCCCGGGAGGGTGAGGTCGATCCGGGGAACCCCTGGTTGGGGCTCGAAGTAGGCGGGAAGTATCGGATCACAGGGATCCTCGGAAAGGGGGGGATGGGGACCGTGTATCGGGCCGTTCACGATACGACCCACGCGAGCGTCGCCCTCAAGATCCTCCATCCCCGTCTGAGCCGCCACGAGGCCTACAAGCGCGCCTTGCTGCTCGAGGCCCGGCGCGCCTCGAGGGTGCGGGGGGATCACGTGGCCCGGGTCCTGGATGCGGGCGAGACCGAGGACGGGGGCGTCTTCGTCGCGATGGAACTCGTCGACGGCTCGGATCTCCATTCCCTCGTCCGCCGTCACGGGCCCTTGAAGAGGGCCGAACTCTTCGAGGTCCTCCTCCAGGTCGTGTCCGGCCTGGAGGACGCCCACCGGGCCGGTCTCGTGCACAGGGATCTTTCCTCCCGGAACGTCATGGTGGAGAGGAACCGCGGGGCTTTCCGGGTCCGGATCCTGGATTTCGGAATCGCCCGCCTCGATGCGGAGGAGGAGGGGAGTCCCGGGGTGTGGATCAATCCCCCCTACACGGCCCCGGAGATCCTCCTGGGGGAGAAGGCGGATCTTCGCGCGGACCTCTATTCCCTCGGCGTTCTCGCGGTCGAACTCGCGACCGGCGGCCTTCCGGCCATGGGCTCCAGGATCGAGGACAGGATCCGTCAGTCGCTCGAGGGTCCGTCGTTGATCCGGACCCTGCCGTCGGGGATGCCGCGGGGTCTCCTCTCTCTCCTGAAGAGTCTGCTCGCGACCGCGAGGGAAGACCGTCCGAGGGACGCGGCCGAGGTGCGCCGCCGGCTCCAGAAGCTCAGCAGGCCTCACGCGCCCTGGTTCAAGGTCGCGGCCGGCCTCGTCTTCATGGCCGGGTTCAGCTCCTTCCTCCTCG
This sequence comes from Planctomycetota bacterium, assembly GCA_027021385.1. GTDB lineage: Bacteria > Planctomycetota > UBA1135 > UBA1135 > JALUUL01. Next base: position 66,675 of record JALUUL010000069.1, read on the forward strand.
CGCTCGGGGGGGGGCGGGAGGCCTACCTGAATTCCTTGCCGTCCTCGGCGGGGGGCATGCTCCTCTTTCAGGTCCCTCCCGATCCCCGCCTTCCCCCCCAGAGGTTGCGGATCGAGGATCTCGACCATCTCGAGTTCGAGGCTTTCGGGTTCGACGCCGGGGAGTTGCAGGTCGAGTCCTACCCGGAGGGAAGGGCCGAACCCTCCTGGAAGCTGCCCCTTCCGGGCGAGATTCACGAGGGGAGGCTCGTTCTCGATCGGAGGACGAATCCCTCCTGGGCCGCGGTTCTCGATCGAGCCGCAGCGGAGCGGGGGGTCCAGACCCTAGTCTTCCGCCGAGTCGGACGGAGCGGGGTCGGGAGGCCGCTCGCCTTCGCCCGGGTCTTCCTCGATCGAGTCCCCCCGTCGGTGGAGGGAGCCGCCCTCGTTCCGCCGGGGATCCTCCGCCTCGATTCCCGCCTGAAGGGGACGCTCCTCGAGGACGACGAGCGACTCGCCGGCCTCGAGATCCGATTGGAGACGATGGAGGGGGCAACCCTCTGTTCGCTCGATCTTCCGAGAAGGGTCAAGGGGGCGATGGACCTTCCTCTCGGAAACATGCTCGCGAAGCGCCGCCCCCTCGAATTCCGAAAACCGCTCCGGCTGGTCCTGACCGTGCGGGACCCCGCGGGTCGTCAGGGCGCGACCTCGCTTCAGATCGAGGCCTGCGACCTGAGGATCCCCAGGATTCTCGAGGTTTCCGGACCGGGTGGGGAATCCAGGCTCCGGGTTTCCGAGGGCTGGTGCGAACTCAGGCTCAAGCTCGACCGCCCGATCGACCCCGAGGACGGTTTGACCGTCCTCGCGAGAACCCGATCCGCGACCCGGGGGGCCGACGATCTCGGGTGCCGGGTCCTGGAGATCCGCGGGGACCTGATGTCGGTCCGGATGGATCCGCCCTCGGATCCCGGACGAAACGCCATCCCGGTGGAGTTCCGCCTCCGGGACGCGGCGGGGAACCTCGGTCCGGGGTTGGAACGCTCGTTCCGGTTCCTGAATCTGGACCTCTCTCCCTCCTTCGAGATGGTTCCGGGCCCGGGAGGTCCGGCCACCCTCGAGCGAGGGGAACGGCCCGGGGAGGCCGTCCTGTATCTCGGACCCGGCTCGTCCGAGATCCTCTACCGTTGCAACCCCGCCTTCCTTCCTGGACTCCTTCCGGATCCGGGAGGGGGGGGGGCGCCGGAGGGGGTCGAGATTCTCGCCCAGGGGCCGGGTTCATGCAGGTTCCTCGTGGACGGGAGGAGGTTGGAGGGCGACCGGATCCTCCAGTTCTCTCACCGGCTCCTTTCGGGGAAGGGGACCCACCTCGTCCCCTCGGGGAGATTGATGGAGGGGCGCAGTCGCCTTGCGATCCATGTCCTTCCGGATCCCCCCTTGCTGCGGGTTCCCGAGGCCGCCGTCTCGGGGAGGGTCTGGACCCCGGTCCTCCACCGGGCCGGTTTCCTCCGGAGGGCGGGGACCGAGGTCATGTTCGGTTCCGGCGCCGCCTTGAAGATCGCGGCCCGGGCCGGGGCGCAGGGAAGGCTGTGGCGGTTCGAAGGGGGGGGATGGATTCCGATGGGAGAGAGGAGAGGACTGACTGTCGAGGACTTCCATGGGATCCGATTCGCCCTTCGTCCCGGACGGAATCGGATCGCCCTGGAGGTGGAGGACCGTTTGGGAAGGCCCCTCCTTGGGAGTTCGGGTTCGGGGACGCCTCTTCCATCCTTCCGGAAGGGGAAGGATTTGTTCGTTCTGCTCTGCGATTTCCTTCATGATCCGACTCCTCCCCGCCCGGTCGAGGTCGCAGTCGAACCGGGGCACGAGGTCCTCGTCCGACTCGTGGAGGACGCGGACCTCGGAAAAGGGGCGAGGGTCGTCCTTTCCCCCCCCGGGGGGGGTGAGGAACTCCCGGGAATGTTCGTTCCGGATCCCCGTGGGGGAGGCGAGTGCAGATTCCGGATGTCCTTCCCGGAGGTGGCGGTTCTCTGCGGATGGGGCGGCCTGAGCCGGAGGGAACTCCTCGACCAAGGGCCGGTCGAACGGGCCTTCGAGGTCGGGACCCCGGCCGGAAAATGGACGGTTTTCCTGCGATTCCGCCCGATCCGTTCCCTGCTGCGGACCGTGAGGATCGGGGAGTTCGCGGAGGAGGGGCTTCCCTGCGGGGAAATCACCCTCGTTCCGTTCCTGCCTGCCGGGAAGGAGCCGTGGCATCTCGGTCCCCCCTCCGGAGTGCGGGTCCGGGGCGGAGTCCGATTTCGGAGGCCCGTCCGGGTCGTCGGGCTCGAGGCGTTCTTCCTTGCGGACCGGGAGACGACACGAGGGCAGTGGGCCGCCTTTCTCGAGGACCTGGAGGGGCACCCTCTGGGCGAAGAGGACAGGAAGCGACTCGCGATTGCGGAGGATCCCCTGGGAGAGCGGCGCTTCGACCCTGAGGCGTTGATTCCGGATTCGAGTATCTTCGGTTCCGGGGGGTTCCGGACTCTCGCGTCCCTCGATCCGGATCGCCCGGTGACCGGTGTCGACTGGTTCCAGGCACAGGCCTTCTGTCGCTGGTTGGGCTGGCGCCTGTTCGGGGATCCCGGTCTCTTCCGGCTTCCGTTCGGGGTCGAACTCGAGGTCGCAGCCTTGGCGGGAGGAGGGGATCCGGAGCGCGGAGGAACTCCGTCTTCGCTGAACGGACTCCGCCCCGGAAAGGACGCACCGGGGCCTCTCGAAGCCTTCCTCGCAGCGAGGCGACGGGCGCAGAGGGGAGGAGGGTTCTACGACGGGAAGACCTGGCCTCTCTCAGCCTCCGAACTCGAGGCCCTGGGGGATAGCGCCTCGGGCATCGATCGGAGAAGGGTCACGGGCCTGGAGCTGGGGGTCCGGGAGTGGGTCGAGGACATTCCCCTCGTCGAGGGTCTGGGACCGTTCCGGATCCTGAAGGGGATCCTGGAGACCCATGAGCGGCATCGACGCTTCTCGGTCGGTCGGAAGAGGGGGGAGGCGGAGCTTCCGGACGGATTCGAGGCGGTCGCCAGGTTGGGGGTCCTGCGGGGAACGACCTGGGGGGCGCCTCGCGTCCCCGGACGGGATCCCCTGGCCGGACTCCTTCTCCCAGGGCTTCGAAGCCGATCCTGGAACGCCGTCCTCGGTGTCCGCAGGATCACCCATCTTTCGCGGACCGGAACGGACGGTCTCCCGGCGGATCCGGAGATCCGGACCTCGGGCTTTCGGATCGCCGGGACGCACCGCTTCCTGAGCTTCGTGAGGTTGTGGCTTCGTTGAGACCCCTTCCCTCCATCCTCTGCCTCCTGCTGGTTTTGGGGTCCTGCGCGAGCGGTCCTCCCCTGGATTTCGAACTGCTCCGGAGTGAGCCGCCACTGCCCTTCGCGCTGGGCTTGACCGGAGGGACCTTCCTTCCGGTCGGACAGAGAGGGGTCGAGGATTCCGGTCCCGAGGGGAGGACGCTCGCGGCCCGGACCTGGCCCGAGGGGGTCGTGGAACCCCTTCCCCTTTCCAGGATCCTCGGAATCCTCCGAAGGGGGAGGGCGGCGAGCGTCCTCCTCGATCTCGGAGTCGACGATCGGACCCGCGAGAGGGCGGCCCTCGGGCTGGGCGGGGATCCGCGGGGGCGCCTCATGGAGATCGCGAGAAAACGGAAGTGCGATCTGGTCCTCCTGATCGAGGGTGCGCGCGACGCGCCGGTACAGAGCCGTGGCGTCAATGGACAATGGCCGATCGCGGCCCTCGGCTGGGTCCTCATTGGATTGGGGGGATTCGTTCCCGACCACGATTTCGAGGCGAGGGTGCGGCTCGCGGCTTCCCTGCTCGATGTCCACACCGGAAGAGAACTGGATCGAATCTTCGTCGAGGCGACTCCGTTTTCCCTGTCTCTGTTCCAACGCGCGAGTCTTCTCGGGATCCTCGGGAGCGTCCTGATCCCGCCTCCCCTGATCGGGGACGAGGTTTCGAGGGTCGTCGCTCATGCCCGGGCGCGTGGGGAGCAGGAACTCCTCCTCCGCCTGCTCGCCCGCCTGAAGCTTCCGGAGACCCGGGAGGCGATCCAAAGAGGGCAATCCTTTCGGATCTCTCTCGCCCGGATCGGTCCGGGAAGGCTCCGGCTGGACATCGAATGCCGCCAGGAACTCGCGGGCCTCTCCTTCGACCTGAACGGGGATCCCTGGTCGCCTCCCTCCGCCTGGGAGGAGGCTTTCCTCCTCGATCCGAAACCCATGGACGAGACTCTTCTCTATTCGAGGGAGCTTCCGAGGATCCGGGAAGGGAGCATCCTGCGGGTCCTCGCCCGCACGGTCGCGGGCGAGGTCAGTTCGACGACGCTCCGTCTGGAGCGGGAGCGATGAAGGTAAGGGAGGATCTGCATCTCGTGCACGGATCGGTCAAGGGACCCGTTCGGGACGAGAACGAGGACGATTACCTCCTCTTCGAACCGGAGGATGAAGAGGAGTTCCGAAGAAGGGGAAGGCTCCTCGCGATCGCCGACGGGATGGGCGGAGAGGCGGGAGGAGGGGAGGCCTCGAGGGTCGCGCTGCGCGCCTTCCTCGCGGCATGGATCGACGCCGGGCGCGCCCGGGGGGAAGGGGAAGAGGAGTTCTTTCCTTTGAAGACCGCCTTCCGCAGGGCCTGCGAGGCCGTCCGCGAGGAATCCACGAACCGTCCCGAACTCCTCCGCATGGGTTGCACCCTGACTGCGGTGGAACTCCGGGAGGGAAGGATCCTCGGGATCCACGTCGGGGATACGCGCTGTCTCCTTTCGGGGCCCCGGGGCGGTCGATGGCTCACCGAACTGCATGCGGACCCGGATTCCCCCCACCGCTTGACGAGGGCCGTCGGAGGAGGAGGGGGGGGCGAGGAGCCGCAGACCTTCCGGGCGGAACTCCCCGAAGGCTCCGCCCTCCTGCTCCTGAGCGACGGGCTCTGGAATCTTGCCCCGGAAGAGGCCTGGCTCGGACCTTTCGTCCCGAACGATGTGGAGGGGCGCGCCCGCTCGCTGCTGGCCTCGGTCCATCGGGGGAAGGGGACGGACAACGCGACCTTGATCGTTGCCTATCGCAGACCCGGAGGCCGGGCGGATCGAATCGGAGAGGACGTCCGGATCCTGGATCCTTCGAAACCCGGACTTCCCGGCTTCCGGGAACCCGGGCTGTTCGTGAAGTGGTGGCCCTGGTTCGCGGTGTTCGGGGGGCTCGTTCTCGGTCTCCTGGCCCTCCTTTTCGGGCGGGACTCCTGAGGCTCGACCCCTTCGAATCGGGATCGCCCCCCTCCGGAAACCGCCGCCTTCCCGGAAGAGGGGGCGGGGGGGCGGCGGTTTTTCGAGGAGGGAGCCTCCTTTCCTGTTGCCGGGAGGCGCGCGGGCTCCAGAATTCCCCGCTTCCGCCCCAAGGTCGACCGAGGAATCCCGATGGCCAAGAAGATCCAGCGAAACGTGGCGCCGCCGCGAGCCACGGCGGCCCGGCAGGAGGATGCGGGCGGAGCCGGCGGGCGCCGGGGACTCTTCGATACCGGGCGGGTGAGCAAGGCCGTCCTGTCCCAGTTCACGACGCAGCTTGCGACCCTGCTCGAGGCCGGGATTCCCCTCGTCCGCTGCCTCCGGATCCTCGAGGGCCAGATGAAGCCGGGGGCGATGAAGCGCATCCTGACCCAGGTGCGCGACGAGGTCGAGGGGGGCACGCCCTTTTCGGAGGCCCTCGCCAAGCACGAGCAGGTGTTTGACCGCCTCTATTCGAACATGATCCGCGCGGGTGAGGCTGGAGGGATCCAGGACCGGATTCTCGACCGCCTCTCCAAGTTCATGGAGAAGGCGGAGGCCATCAAGTCCCGGATCAAGGGAGCCCTGGCCTATCCGGCGGCCGTGGTCTGTGTCGCGGCTGGGGTCGTGATGATGGTCATGACCTTCGTCGTCCCCGAGTTCAAGGCCATCTTCCAGCAACTCCTCGGCAAGAAGCTTCCGGGAGAGACGCAGTTCCTGCTCGACCTGAGCGAGACGATCCGCGGTCTCTGGTGGGTTTGGCTCCTTGGGATTCCGTCCTTGGTCGTGATCCATGTCCAGTTGGTCAGGAGAGTGGTCGGCTACCGCAGATGGAAGGACCGGCTCCTCCTCGGGATTCCCTACTTCGGCGACCTCTTGAGAAAGTCCACGGTCTCGCTCTTCGCGCGGACCTTTGGAACCCTGATCGAGAGCGGGGTTCCGCACTTAGAGGCTCTCGCGATCGTCAAGGCCTCGGTCAGGAACCTCGTCGTTTCGGAGGCGATCGACGGCATCCTCGCCTCGATCCGTGAAGGCGAGGGCATCGCGAGGCCGATGGAGGAATCGGGCATTTTCGACGACCTGATCGTCAACATGGTCGAGGTCGGGGAACAGACCGGCGAGTTGGACCGGATGCTCCTGCGGATCGCGGACCGTTACGAGATCGAGGTCGACCGCTCGGTCGAAATGACGATGAAGGCTGTCGAGGTCGGTTTGATCCTCGTTCTCGCGGTCGTCGTCGGGTTCATCGTCTACGCCCTGCTGAAACCGATGCTCTCCCTCATGCAGGATTTCGGTCGGAGCCGGTAGGGGCTCGGCCGGGGATTCCCCGCTCCCGGACATCGGTGGAAGGACAAGGGGCCGATGTGCGGGACGGGTCTTGAGGAGGGCCGACCCGGCCCGTCTTCGCTCCGGAATCCGATTCCATCGGAGAGCCACCCCATCCATGCCAACGTGAGTTCAGAAATGGTCCGAAGTCGTGTCCAGCGAGGGGGTTGACGATTCCTTTCCCGGCAGGAAACCTAGCCTCCTCTTCCGGAAACCGAATTCATGAGCGCGTTCCGGACGTAAACGTCTCTCCCCGGTAACAATCAGGACGCACACCATGGCTTCAGGCAACTGCTCTCGAGGGCGATGCTTCCTCGTCCCCGCCCTCTCGGTCCTTCTCTCCACGCTCCTCCTCCCGGTCCCCGCCTCCACGCAGGCGGTGCTCGCAAAGGACATCAACCTGCTCGCCCGCCCGAATCCCTCGGCGAATCCGAGGTTCCTGACGAAGGCGGGGACGAACACCTACTTTGCCGCAACCTCTTTGCGGCAGGGTGAGGAACTCTGGAAGACCGATGGCACCCCGAGCGGGACGGGGCTCGTCAAGGACATCCGACCCGGACATCTGAGTTCGAACCCGTCCTTCCTGATCGCCCTCGGTTCCAAGGTCTTTTTCCAGGCCGATGACGGGGTTCACGGTAAGGAACTCTGGGTCAGCGACGGCACCCCGACAGGAACCTTCATGATCAAGGACATCCGGGCGGGAAGTGTGAGTTCCTCCCCGAGCAACTTCCTCGCCCTGGGCACCCAGCTGTTCTTCACCGCGGATGACGGGACTTCCGGAATGGAACTCTGGAAGACGGACGGGACCGCGGCCGGCACGGTCCTCGTGAAGGACGTCAGGGGCGGTCCTCTCGGGTCCTCGCCGGGACAGCTGACCGCGATCGGGACGACGATCTTCTTCACAGCCAATGACGGTGCGAGAGGTTTCGAACTCTGGAAGACGGACGGGACCGCGAACGGGACGGTTCTGGTCAAGGACATCCGTTCGGGCGTCCTGAGTTCGGACCCCTTCTACCTGACGGCCTTCAACGGTTCACTCTTCTTTGCGGCGACCGACGGGATTTCCGGGACCGAACTCTGGATCTCGAACGGCACGGGAGCGGGGACGGTTCTCTTCAAGGACATTCGGACCGGTTCCCTGAGTTCCAGCCCCGCCTACCTGACCGTGGTCGGATCGACCCTCTATTTCCGGGCGCATGACGGGACCACGGGTTTCGAACTCTGGAAGAGCAACGGCACCGCGACCGGAACGACCCTGGTCAAGGACATCCGGGTAGGTTCCCTGAGTGCGTTCCCCTTCCATCTGACTCCGGTCGGCACGAAGCTCTTCTTCACGGCGAACGACGGTGCGAACGGCATCGAACTCTGGAAGACCGACGGGACGTCGACCGGAACGGTCATGGTCGCGGATATCAACACCGGGGCCGCGAGTTCCTCCCCCTTCGAGTTGACCCTCGTCGGGACCAAGATTTTCTTCCGGGCGACGGACGCTTCCAGCGGGACGGAACTCTGGGTCTCCGACGGAACCGGACCCGGAACCCTCAGACCGTTGGACATCTTCCCGGGAACTTCGGGTTCCTTCCCGCAGTTCCTCTCCGCGCACGGAAAACTGGTCCTTTTCTCGGCCAACGACGGAAGCGCCGGTGCGGAACTCTGGCAAAGCGACGGTACGACCGCCGGAACGAACATGATCAAGGAGATCAATCCTCAGCCCTCGGGAACCCGGGGCTCGTCGCCGGCCGGGATCACCGACCGCTATGGCAGGGTCATTTTCGCCGCGGACGACGGCACGAAGGGCTCCGAACTCTGGATCAGCGATCTGTCCCCGGCGGGGACCCTCTTGGTCAAGGATATCAAACCCGGATTGAAAGGATCTTCTCCTGCGGACTTCGTCCTGCTGGACAACCTCGTCTTCTTCACGGCAGATGATGGGACCTCGGGCCGTGAACTCTGGCGGACCGACGGCACCTCGGCGGGAACCTTCATGGTGAAGGATATCTTCGCGGGTGCCGGCAGCGGGAACCCGATGCACCTGACGGTCGTCGGAGGAACGCTTTACTTCGCGGCCAACAGCAATACGACGGATGTCGAACTGTGGAAGAGCGACGGGACTGCGAACGGCACCGTTCGGGTCGCGGACATCTTCCCGGGAACGAGCGGATCGCAGCCCCGCGACCTCGTCGCGCTCGGGAACAGGTTGATCTTCGTCGCCCGGAACAGCATCAACAATCACGAGGTCTGGACCACGAACGGGACGGCGGCCGGGACCACGATGATCAAGGAGATCCGTCCTGGACTCCTGGGGTCGGATCCCGCCGAACTCGTCCGGCTCGGGTCGACGATCTTCTTCCGCGCTTCCGACGGGACCTCCGGATCGGAACTCTGGAAGACCGACGGCACCGCTGCGGGGACCGTCATGGTGAAGGACATCTTCGCCGGAGCCGCGAGTTCGACTCCGAGTTCCCTCGTGGCCGCCGGAGGCCGGATCTTCTTCGCGGCGACGGACGCGGCGGGGACCGAGCTCTGGGTCTCCAACGGGACGTCGACCGGAACCGCGATGGTCAAGGACATCGTCGCCGGCGCGGGAGGATCCAAACCTACCGGCTTGACCGCGATCGGAAAGAACGTCGTCTTCTTCGCGGACAACGGGGTCTCGGGCGTCGAGCCCTGGGGCAGCGACGGCACCGCCGCCGGAACGGTTCTCCTGAAGGACATCCGGGCCGGTTCTCTCTCCTCTAATCCCGGCCCCTTCCATCCGACCGGGACGACTTGGGCGGTGTTCGCCGCAGACGACGGAATCAAAGGGAGCGAACTCTGGCGGACGGACGGGACCGCGGCCGGGACCTCCCTCTACCTGGACATCAATCCCGGCAGCATGTCGTCGAACCCCTCCGCCTTCGCGATCTCGCACGGACGTTTGGTCGTCTCCGCCGACGACGGGACCTACGGGCGGGAGGTCTTCCACCTCTTCCCGGGCTCGGGAGGTAAGAGGATCGGACACGGCTGTTCGGCCACGGCCGGACGGGAACCCAGCCTTTCGATCTCCGACTTCCGTCTCGGTAAACCGATCGTCTTCTCGGGCGCTCAGGCCAAGCCCAACGATGTCGGTCTCCTGATCTTCGGGGGACTCTCCCCCCTCGCCACCTCCGTGGGCTCCGGCTGCTGGAGCTACATCTCCGTCAATGGGTTCCTCATCCTCACGGCCTTCGCCGTTCCCGCAGGCGGGAGCTGGACCCTGACGACCCCGAACGTGCCCAACGACACCGCCCTGATCGGTGTCTGGGCGGCCTCGCAGATCTATCTCCTGGGTCTGACCACCCCGATAACGATCGAGATGACCAACGCTTACGAGTCGATCGTCGGGAAGTGACCCGGAGGGATCGCCCTTTTCTCTCTCCTGATCCGACAACCTGTTGACATGAAACCGAGAATCCGCCCCCTGGGGCGGGTCCTTCTCGGGGGCGGAGTCTTGTTCGCGGTCTCCGCTCTCGCAGGGCCCGCATTCTGCCAGACCGTTTCTCTCCTCAAGGACCTGAATCCGAAGGTTCGGCCCGATCCGGGTTCGAGCCCCCGGGAGCTCGTCCGTGTCGGGACGACGATCTACTTCACTGCGACGACCCTGGCCGAGGGGACGGAGCTGTGGAAGTCCGACGGAACGGCGGCCGGAACCGTTCTCGTCAAGGACCTCAGGCCGGGGCACATCGGATCCTCGCCTGTCGGCCTGACAGCCTTCGGGAGCAAGGTCGTCTTCCGGGCCGACGACGGGGTCCGCGGTCCGGAACTTTGGATCTCGGACGGAACGGCTGCGGGAACGGTGCTCATCAAGGACATCCGGGCCGGAAAGCCGGGCTCGACCCCCGGCTCCTTCACTGTTCTCGGCACGACCCTCTTCTTTACGGCGAACGACGGGGTCAACGGGGTCGAACTCTGGAAGAGCGACGGCACGACGGCGGGCACGGTCCTGGTCAAGGACATCCGCGCCGGCACCCTGGGGTCGCTCCCCAATTGGTTGACGGTCCTGGGGACGACGATTCTGTTCCAGGCCTCCGACGGCACGAACGGAGCCGAACTTTGGAAGAGCGACGGGACGGCGACGGGCACGGTCCTGGTCAAGGACATCCGCACCGGCGCGGGGGGATCCCTTCCCTCCTATCTCGCAACGATCGGGACGTCCGTCTATTTCTCGGCCGACGACGGCACGAACGGGGCCGAACTTTGGAAGAGCGACGGGACGGCGACGGGCACGGTCCTGGTCAAGGACATCCGCACCGGCGCTCTCGGCGCCGCTCCTTCGAACCTGACGGTTCTCGGAACGACCCTCTTCTTCCGCGCTCACGATGGGACGAACGGCGTCGAACTTTGGAAGAGCGACGGGACGGCGACGGGCACGGTCCTGGTCAAGGACATCCAAGCGGGCAGCCTGGGATCCTATCCCTTCGAGTTCACACCCTTCGGCACCTCTCTCCTGTTCAAAGCGAACGACGGGACGAACGGCACCGAACTGTGGAAGAGCGACGGGACGGCGACGGGCACGGTCCTCGTCAAGGACATCCGGGCGGGAACGGGTTCCTCTTCTCCGACCGAGTTCACCCCCGCGGGGACCAAGGTCTTCTTCCGTGCCTCCGACGGGACGAACGGCTTCGAACTCTGGGTCACGGACGGAACGACGACCGGCACCGCGCTCGTCAAGGACATCCGGACGGGCTCGATCGGGTCCCTCCCTCAGGCTTTCCTCTCCCCGGCTTCGGGTAAGGTCCTCTTCTCGGCGAACGACGGTGCGAAGGGAGAAGAACTCTGGCAGAGCGACGGGACGGCGACGGGCACCGTCCTGCTGAAGGAGATCTATCCCAGGCCCGCGGGAAGTATCGGTTCCGGCGTTTCCTCCTTGACGGACCGCTACGGCCGAACCTTCTTCGCCGCGGATAACGGGACGAACGGCAGCGAACTCTGGATGACCGACGGGACGGCGGCCGGAACGGTTCTGGTCAAGGATCTGCGTGCGGGACCCACCGGATCGGCACCCGGAAATTTCGTCCTTCTGGATGGGAAACTCCTGTTCACCGCCGATGACGGAACGAACGGGCGCGAACTCTGGATCACGGACGGCACGAGCGCCGGAACGGTCCTCGTCAAGGACATCCTTCCCGGGGCCCTCGGCGGCGAGCCTTCCGAGTTCGTCCGGCTGGGTTCGCGGCTCCTCTTCCGCGCCAGGTCCTCCAGCCTGGACTGGGAGCTTTGGGCAACCGACGGAACGTCGGCCGGAACGGTTCTCGTCAAGGACATCCGACCGGGGACCTCGGGCTCGGGTCCCGCTGGCTTCCGGGTCTTCGGAAGCAAGGTCTATTTCGGGGCGGACGACGGCGCCTCGGGCGTGGAACTCTGGGTCAGCGACGGCACCGCTGCCGGCACGGTCAAGGTCAAGGACATCCGGGCCGGCGCGGTTGGGTCGAACCCGAAGAGTCTCACGGTCTTCAAGGGGAAGCTCTGGTTCCAGGCCGACGACGGCACGAACGGAGCCGAACTCTGGCAGAGCGACGGAACGGCGATGGGAACCGTCCTGTTCAAGGACATCGAGACCGGTGCGACGGGCTCGATGCCGGGGCTCCTGACCCCGGTAGGTGGCCTTCTCATGTTCTATGCGACGACAACCGCGTCGGGGACCGAGTTGTGGAAGACCGACGGAACGGCCGCGGGAACGGTTCTCGTCAAGGACATCCGGCCCGGCGGTGCGGGATCGAACCCGGGGAACTTCGTGCTCCTCGGGACCAAGCTCATCTTCTCCGCGGACGATGGCGGGAGCGGGATCGAACCCTGGATCAGCGACGGGACCGCGGTCGGAACCGCGCTCTTGAAGGATATCTCGATCGGCAGCGGCAGCTCCTTCCCGATGGCCATGTTCGCCTCAGGCTCGCGCTTCGTCTGGTTCAGCGCCGACGACGGGACGAGCGGAAGGGAGCTTTGGAAGACCGACGGAACGACCGCCGGGACTGCAAGGGTCCAGGACATCTATCCGGGAACGAGGTCCTCCTCCCCTATGTCGATGACCCTTTCCCGGGGGAAACTCCTCCTCACGGCCGATGACGGCGTCCACGGGAGGGAGCCGATGCTCCTCTTCCCGGAGGCCAATAGCAAATCCGTCGGGCATGGTTGCTCGCAGACGGCCGGGAGGTTGCCGACCCTATCCCTGACAGACATGGCCTTCGGGAAACCGATCGTCTTCAAGGGGAGGCAGGCTCCGCCGAAACAGGTCGGAGTCCTATGTTGGGGGCTGCCCGCCGCTTCCCCTGGAGCCTTCGGCAAGGGCTGCTTCAACTACCTGGACGTGAACAACTTCTTCGTCCTGTTGGCCCTGGCCGTTCCATCGACCGGATCCTGGTCCCTGACCTCCCCGGCCGTGCCGACGATCTCCTCGGTCAAGGGGCTCTGGACCGTGACCCAGGTCTATTACGTCCCGTTGACCTTCCCGATCACGATCGAGACGACGAACGGCTGGGAATCAACGCTGGGTTTCTGAGCGGTTCTCCGCGCCTGGGTCCCTGGCGTATGGACGGGGGCGCGGAAAGGAGGCAGGATTCCGGAGTCCGGTCCAAGGGGCCGGGCCCGGACTCCCTCCATGTCGTTGCGACTCAGAATCCTGACCGCGATCCTCGCCGTCAACCTGGCGGTGTTGGCCCTGCTCGCCTTCCTGATGCGGGAACAGAACCGGGTATGGAGGCAGAAACGGGCCGAGGAGATCCAGCAGGCCCTGACGGCGGATCTCCAGGTCCTGATCCGCAACTTCGCGGCCGGGGTCGCCTCGAGGAAAGTCGGGATTCGTCCGATCCTTGATTACGGAGCCTTCGGCCTCCTCTGCCGGGATGTCCTGATCGTCGACAATCCCCTCGTCGCTGATCCGGAACTCGTCGGTCCCGACCAGGCTCGGTATCCCTATGTCCAGATCAATCCTCTCGGGGCCTTTCACCGGGATCCGGAGCGGTTTTCCCGTGATCTCGTGATGGAAGGGATCCGGAAGGCGATGGACGGGCGGCGGATGTTCATCGTGCAGGAGGGTTTCTGCATGCCGATCCTGACCGATGACGGACGTCTCCTCGGAGGAGGGTGGTTCCTCCCACGGAGCCAGACCGTTCCGGGCGTTCCGATCGTCGAACTCTTCCTCGCGATCGGGATGGGCATCCTCCTCCTGGGAGCCATCACATATTTCGGGATCGATCGCTGGGTGTTGCGGCCACTCCAGCGTCTGGCCGAGGCCGCGTCCCTCCTGGAGGCCGGTCGTTTGGGTATGCAGGTCGAGATTCCCGGAGCCGCGAGAGAGATCTCCGTCGTCGGGCATTCGCTCAACCGAGCGAGCCGCCTGCTCGCGGAACAGGAGAAACATCTGGCTGCGGCCGTGGCGGAGGCCACGGAACGCGCGCAGGCCCGCGAGCGCGAACTGATCCTCTCGGGAAGGCTCGCCGCCATGGGCACACTCGCGGCGGGACTCGCGCATGAGATCAACAATCCTCTCGGGGGGATGCTCAACGCGGTCAATCTCCTCAAGAAGATGGAAAGGGGTGAGAAGGCTCGGGTCTATCTCGGTCTTCTCGAGGAGGGGTTGGCGAGGATCGGTGCCATCGTCGGAAGGACGCTGGATTTCGCGCCGCGAAGCACGGCGCCCACGGTTTTCTCCCTCGGGGATGCGGCCGAGAAGGCCCGAGCGATGGTCGCCCATCGTCTGGCGAAACAGGGGGCCGCCTTGCGGATCGACGCCCGGGGGGAGGGAACGGTCAAGGGAGACGCCCACGAACTCACTCAGGTCTTCCTGAACCTCTTCCTGAACAGCCTCGATGCCTTCGAGGAAGGGGGAGGAGAGGAACCCCGGATCCACGTGGAGATTCGGGACGAACGCGGGGAGGACGGGAAACCCCTCGTGCGGGCGGAGGTCGGGGACAACGGGCCCGGAGCGCCGCCCGAGGTCCTCGAGAGGATCTATGATCCGTTCTTCTCGACGAAAGGGGCGACGGCCAAGGCGGGAAAACTCTCCTCGGGGCTCGGCATGTCGATCTCCGCGGCCATCATCGACCACCATGGAGGCCGCATGCGGGCGGAATCCCCCTCTGAGGGAGGATTTCTCGTCGTCATCGAACTTCCTCGGGTCTCCGGGGGGGGGCGGAGCGGAAGGTGAGCGTCCTTCCCGGACCCGTGCCCTGGATGGGATGTCTCCTTCTCGCCTCCGCGTTCTTCTCGGCGAGCGAGACGGCCCTCTTCAGCCTCGGAACGGAGGAGGTCCCCGCGCTGCGGGGGCTTCCGGGAGGGAACTCCCTCCACTGGTGCCTGCGACGACCGAGGCCCGTTCTCCTCTCGATCCTTCTCGCGAACCTCTTCCTGAACACGCTCTATTTCTCCCTCGCCGGATCCTGGGCGATCGAACTCGGAGCGGTCGACGGGACGGCCGTCAGCCTCGGTGCCTTGCTGATCCTCGTCCTCTGCGGGGAGGTCGTGCCGAAGGCCCTGGCCCTCGGGTTCCGGGGAAGGCTCGCGGTTGCGGTTTCCCCCTTCCTCCGGATCTGGACCCTCCTCCTCTCCCCGTTGCGGATTCCGATCACCCTTCTCCTCGACCGGCTCTCGAGTCGAGTCGTCGCGGAGGCGGAGATCGTCCCCGGGGACCTGACCCCCGCAGAGTTGCAGGAGATCGTCCATCGCCATCCCGAGAGGTTCGGTCTCGAACGCAGGGTGGCGGACCTCCTCGGAGAACTCGTCGGCTGGGCTTCGTTCCAGGTGCGGGACCTGATGCGGCCCTATGTGGACCTGAAGCCGGTGGACGCCGGGGCGCGCGCTTCCGAGATCTGGAAGACGGCTCTCGAGGGCGGGGACGAATGGGTGCCGGTCGAGCGGGACGGTGTCTGTATCGGTCTCCTGGACCTTCGAAGGCTTCCCGCGGCCGGGCCCGAGACCTCGGTCGGAGATCTCGTGGAGAGTCTTCCCGTGATTCCCGAGACCGCGAGGCTCCATCATCTCGTCGAACAATGGCGCGAGGCGAAGGGGGAGTCTTTCCTCGTCGTCGACGAATACGGGCATGTCGTCGGGATCATCGGCTGGAAGGAGCTCGTGCATGATGCGGTCGGGGACATCGCCCGCGGCGAACAGGGGGAGGAACCCTCCCCGGTCAAGCTCAGGGCCGGGAGGGGTTGGGAGGTCGACGGAGCCCTGAACCTGAAGGCCTTCGAGGAGACCTTCGGACTGCGGCTCGAGGCCGAGAAGAGCAGGACGCTAGGAGGCTGGATCGTCGAGAGGCTGGGGACATTCCCTTCGGGGGGGGAGAGGATCGACTTCGAGGGGCACGGCTTCGAGGTGCTCGGAGTGCGCCGGGGCAGAGTGATGAAGGTGCTGGTGCGCCTTCCGGAGAACAGGGTGGAGGGCGCGGGGAACGGGGCCTCGGACCGGGGAGGAGAACGGTCGTGAGCCTATGGTGGTTGCTCCCCTCGATGCTCGCGGCGCTCGCGGCGAGCGCGGTGTTCTCCGGCTTCGAGACCGGGATCTACACCGTGAATCGGCTCCGGCTCGACCTCCGCGGCCGCCGGAAGAGCGACCGGACCGCGCGGACCCTGTCGGCCTTGATCGGTCGTCAGGACGAGTTGCTCTGCGTCCTCCTGATCGGGAACAACCTTGCGAACGGCGCCGCCGCGATGCTCGGCGAGGCGTGGATGCGCTCTCTCCTCTCCGAGGAGCATGCCGGCGAATCCCCGTACTTGGCGACGCTCGTCCTGACCCCGCTCCTCTTTCTGAGCAGCGAGGCCCTGCCCAAGCATCTCTTCCATCTGCACACCGAGACCTGGACCTACCGGCTCGCCCCCCTCGTCGCCTTGGTGGGGAGGGTCCTCGCCCCCCTCTCCCTCCTGGTCCAGCCTGCCGCGAGGATCGCGCTCAGACTCGCGACGGGGAGAACGACCCTTTCGGGTCTCGGCAAGCAGCTCCGGGCCCTCGAGGGGCTCCTGGAGGCCACGGGGAAGGGAGTGGATCCGAGCCTGCGCCACCGGGCCGTCCAACTCAGGCTCCGCCAGGACCGTTCCGTGCGCCACTGCATGATCCCGCTGGAACGAGCGGCGATCCTCTCCGAGGAGGACACCGTCGAGGAGCTCGGAACGATGCTGAAGCGGCGTCCCTATCGGAGATACCCCTTGAGGGACTCAGAGGGCGGATTCTCGCGCTACGTCTACTTCCTCGACCCGTTTCGGGGAAAACCCGGCTCCCGCCTGGCCGACCATTCCCATCCCCTACTCCCCATGTCCCCGGAGACCCCGCTCGCGAAGGCCCTGGCCGCGCTCGAGAGTTCGGACAGCCGGATGGGCATCGTCAGGAGCGGGGACGGGACCTGCCTCGGTTTCGTGACCGCCGGGGAACTGGCGCAGGGCCTCCTCGAAATCTGAGGGGCCTGCCGGGCCGGGGGGCGCGCTTTCCTCTCCCGGGTGTAGGATGGGCCGCCCGATTCCGGAGAGGTTCCGATGCGAGGAGGAACGGAACGATGAAGAACGCGAGCCTGGACCTGCGCTCGGTCCTGATCCTCGGCCTACTCATCCTGGCCGCCTTCGCTCTGGGGCGCTACGGGGGCGGGGCGCCAAAGTGGGAGGACCCGGATCTGTCCGCGGTCCCGCTCCACAGGGGGCCGCTGATCCCCCAGGGGCGCCGGGTCGGAACGCCGGGGAAGCCGAAGACCGGCCGGAAGGGGGTCGGCCGCCCCGCCCCCGCCGAGGGGCTCTTCCTCGAGGGGCACGGCGGCGGGGTCGGATGGGCGGGGGACCTGATCGCCGTGACCGGGAGCTACGGGGTCGGGACCTCGGTCCTCTACGTGATCGATGCGCGGACGAAGCACCTCGCGGTCTACGAGGCCCGGGGGGGATCGAGACAGGGACGCCGCCTCGTCCTCGTCGGGGCGCGGAGGATCGATCTGGATCTCCGCCTCGAGGGTTACAACGACGAGTCCGAATACACCTTTCCCGAGTTGGCCAAGAGGTTTCGGAAGCAGGGGCTCCTCGACGAGGGGGAGGCCGAGACCCCGGTGACGCCGGGGGGATCGGACGGTGGGGGGAAGGATTCCGGCGGGGGGCGCTGAGCCTTCCCCCCAGCTCCTCCCCCGGGGGCTCCTGGATTCCGGCCTCTCCCGGGAATCCCTGCGGGCAAGGCCGGCCCCATGAGGTATGATTTCGAGGCCCGACCCCGCGGCCCGCACCTCCGGCGGCCGCGTCGGGGGTCGTTCGCCCCCTCGCACGACCTAGAATCATTCCCTTTCCCTGGAGGAAGACCCCGTGGTCGATGACTTCATTCCTTTCGAGAAGGCCCTGGAAGAACTCAAAATGAACGAGAACGAGCTGAAGCGGCTCATCTCGGAGGACGAGATCCAGGCGGTCCGGGACGAGGACGGCTCCATCCGCCTGAAGAAGACGGATGTCGAGGCCCTCGCCCAGAGTTCCGACGAGATCGTCGAAGAACTCGTCTTCGCCGACGAGGACGACGCGGGCATGGTGACCGCCGTGCTGGACGAGGACACACTCCTCGAGGACGACGATACCCTCGAGATTGCTCCCGAGAGCCTCGAGGTCGAAGAGGAGCCGGAGAAGGCTCCTGTCGTCTCCTCATCCTCGACGGTCCGCAGCAGGGGGCGGGCGGCTTCGATCCGCGGCGGGAGGCAGAAGGACCCCGGCGAGGAGGCGACCTGGGAGCGGGCCCTGGCGATCATCACGGCGGTCTTCCTGATCTACGGTCTCTTCGTGACCTGGTCGATCACGCAGGGCCAGAAGACCGGCGTGACCGCCTGGCTGGCCGACTTCTTCAAATGAGGAATCCTTGAGAGGATCCGCCCCGGCCTTCCGGCCCGGGGCGGGGGGCGGCCGCCCTTTCCACCCCCAGGAGGGCGGCGGCCTTGCGGTCCGAGCGGGTTCGGGCCGCGGGAGATGGGGGAGGGGTATCGCCCGGTTCCTTGGGCTGTCCGCGCCGCAGTTCCCGGGGCGCCGAGGACCGGCCGGCGAGGGTGCAGGAGATAGCGAAGCATGAAACGCAGCATCAGGGCCGCCTTGCTGGGGCTCGCAGTCATCGTCCCGGTTTCCTGCGTGAGCAAGAGCGTGCACATGGCGGCCGTCAATTCGAATCGCGGGCTTTCGGAGACGCTCGCCCAGTACGACCAATACTTGAAGGAGTTGGAGGCGGAGAACCGCGCGCTCCGCGCGGACAATCGCCTCTACAAGTCGGCCGTCAAGGACGCCAGCGCCGTGAAGGCCCAGAAGGAGCGCCTCCGGAAGCTGATCGAGGAGATCGAGAACCGGGGATTCAAGACCTCGGGAGGGGACGTCCAGTACTTCCGGACTTCCGGCGGCGGAGTCGGCTTGAGGATCCAGGGGAAGGTCCTTTTCCCCTCCGGGCGCGCGGTCATCACCGAGTCGGGGAAGAAGACGCTGGCGAAGGTCTCTGCCTTCCTGAAATCCTCGAAGGGAAGGATCGTCGTCAACGGGCACACCGATTCGGATCCGATCCGGAGAAGTTCCTGGAAATCGAACCTGCATCTCTCGGTCGCCCGAGCGCTCTCGGTCGCCGAGGTGCTGCGAAGCCAGGGCGTGGATCCGGACAGGCTGCGTGTCGGCGGGTACGGTCCGAACGAGCCGGTCAGCCGGAGCGACAAGGCTCTCAACCGGAGGGTCGAGATCCTGATCGAGGCGCCGAACTGAGCCAGGTTCCCCGATGAGGGGAAAGGGCCTTCCGCTGTGCCTGTCCCTCTGCGTCCTTTTCGGCGCAGACGCCTGCTCGAAGAGCCGCGATTCCGGGACTCGTGAGATCGACCCCAGGATCGCCCAATGTGCCCGCTGGGTCCCCTTCTCGAGGAAGGGGGACGGCGCCCTGTTCTTCCTCGATCGTTTCGAGTTCCGGATCGGCGACCTGAGGGCCGCCTCCCGGCTCGACGGAGGCGCGGCCCTCTTCGAGGTCCTCTCCAGGGTTCCCCGGCACGCCGATCCCGATCTTCCGGCCGCCAACCTCGATCTCCTCGAGGGGATGGCGGCCGCCCGCCTGTTCTTCGCCCGCCTTCCCCGTCTCGAGGAGTGGCGGCAGGCCGTCGAGGGCCATGCGGGCTTCCGTTTCCCCTGGGGGGACCGTTTCGAAAGCCTGGGCGCCTTGCGGGCGAACACCCTCGAACTCGGGCTCCTGCGCCCGACGCGGGTCGGCACCTTCGAATCGGGGAGGGACCCGAGCCGCGAGGATGCCTGCTACGACCTTTTCGGGAACCTGGCCGAATGGGTCCTCGACCCCCCCCCGTCCCTCTTCACGGAGCGGGGGGAGGGCGGAGTCTCGGAGATCCTCGGTCGAGGACGTCGGGATTTCTGGGTGGGGGTCGAATCCCTGCTCGATCTCCTCCGTCCCTGGAACGGCGCCCGCCCCTGGCTGCCGGTCTTCCTCCGGCCCCTCCCCTCGAACGAGCGGCTTCCCTGCGTGTCGATCGGTTTCGGATTCCTCTCGTGGATCCGCCCGCAGGCCGGGGACGGCCGGAAGATCGGACCCTATGAACGTCTCGGTCTCGAGGGGCGGGACCCTCGGGAGCGGGCCTCCGACCTCGGCCTCCGACTCGCGACCGATCCCTGGACCTTCCTGGCCGGTCTGGCCGCGGTCGAGGGGGAGCCAGGGGAGGAGGAGAGGGCGATCCTCGGGCGGTTCCTCGGGCGCCACGCGGCCGCGTTCCGGGCCGCCGCCCTCGCGAGGCGGCGCATGGCGGGGCCGGACGAGCGGGGGACCTGGCTCGAGGCCGCGGTCCGGATCCTGGGACTCCGTCCGTGAGGGACTCCTTCCGAGACCTGCGGGAGCGTCTCGAAGCCGCGGGATTCCGGCCGTCCCGGAGGCTCGGGCAGAACTTCCTCGTGGACCCGAATCTTGCGGCGGCGATCGTCGGGGAACTCGGGCCGATCGAGGGGAGGCTCTGCCTCGAGATCGGCGCGGGGACCGGCGCTCTGACGCGGAGACTGGCGGAGGCGGGGGCGCGGGTCCTCGCGGTCGAGAAGGACCCGCGCCTGCAGGCCTTCCTCGAGGAGGAGAGGAAGTCCTGGGGCGGGCTCGGAGAACGGGTCCGGATCCTCGCGACCGACGCCCTCGACGGGGGGCGGCTGGCTCCGGGCGTCCGGGAGGCCCTGGCCGAGGAACGACCCGGAAGAGCCGGTTTCGACTGCGCGAGCAACCTTCCCTATTCCGTCGCCGGCCCCTGCCTTGCGGCGCTTGCGGTCTCGGCCGACCCCCCCGAGAGGCTCCTCGTGCTCTGTCAGAGGGAGATGGGGGAGCGGCTCCTCAGCGGGCCGGGGGAAGCCGCGTACGGGAGCCTGTCCGTCCTTCTCGGAAGGATCTACCGGGGAAGGCGGCTGCGCGAGGTCCCCCCCGAGGTCTTCCGCCCGCGTCCCCGGGTCGAGTCCGTCCTCTGCCTCTTCGAACGGCGGCCGCAGGTTCCGATCCGGGACGCGGAGTGGCGCGAGGCCTTCGGGCGCTTTCTCCAGGGGGTCTTCGGCGGGCGCCGCAAAACCCTGCGCAACGCCCTGCGCCGGCTTCCGGGAGGCGGACTCCCCTCCTCCCTCGATCGGGAACTGCTCTCCCGCCGTCCCGGGGAGCTGTCGCCCGGGGAACTGGAGAGGATCTTCGAGGCCCTGGAAGAACGAGGGGCCGGAGGTCAGGATGGGGACGAGCGGGGAGGGCAGCCGGAGAACCCAGGGCCGAACCGGGACCCATAGGGAGGGGGAATGGACTTCCGACAGCTCAAGGAGGCGATCAAGACCAAGGTCGATCTCGTCGACCTCGTGGCCGAAAGCGTCCGGCTCCGGCGGTCCGGCCGGAGCATGAAAGGGCTCTGCCCCTTCCACGACGAGAAGACCGCCTCCTTCCATGTCTTCCCCGACAGCCAGACCTTCCGCTGCTTCGGCTGCAGCAAGGGAGGCGACGTCTTCACCTGGGTCATGGAGACCGAGAGGATCGAGTTCCTCGAGGCCTTGCGGCTCCTCGCCGAGCGCTGCGGGCTTCCGATGCCCGAGAGACTCGGTTCCGGGAAGGAGAAGGCGGGGCCGGGCAAGCGGGAATACCTCGAGGTCCTCTCCCTGGCGCAGGGCTTCTTCCTGGAGAACCTGTCCGCTCCGGAAGCCGTGGAGGCCCGAGAATACGTGGAGGCCAGGGGGCTCGAGGGCGTGCGTTCGGATTTCGGCCTGGGCTTCGCCCCGGGACCCAAGGAGATCGGGGGGAGGCGCCGCTGGCCCCTGGCCGGATTCTTCGCATCCCGGAGGGTCCCCCCCGCCCTCGGCGTCGAGGTCGGGCTCCTCGGCCGCACGAGGACCGGGGAGGTCTTCGATCGCTTCCGCAACCGGCTGATGTTCCCGATCCACGACGAGAGGGGGCGCATCGTCGGTTTCGGGGGGCGGATCCTTCCGGGCCACGAGAGCGAGCGGGAGCCCAAGTACCTGAACTCGCCGGAATCCCCGGTCTTCAACAAGCGACGCCTTCTCTTCGGACTCCATCAGGCGCGAAAGCGCGGAACGGCTGGGAAGGTTCCGCCCCTGGTCGTCATGGAGGGATACACCGATGTCCTCGCCGCGAACTCCGTGGGGGTCCTCGGGGCCGTCGCGACCCTCGGGACGAGCCTGACCCCGGAACACGCGCTCCTTCTCCAGCGCTTCTCGGACGAGGAGCCGGTCCTCCTCTTCGACGGGGACCGGGCGGGACGGGCCGCCGCCGTCCGCGCGTTCCGGGCCCTGGCCGAATCCATGGTTCCCGCCCGCATCGCCTTGCTCGAGGAAGGCCTGGATCCGGCGGATCTCGTCCGGGAGGGAGGGGGTGACGGGCTCCGGCGGGTCCTCGGACGGGCCCGGCCCGCCCTCGATGTCTGGCTCGAACTCATCTCCATGGATTGCGACATGACCCGCCCCGAGGGCCGCGCCGAGGCTGCGCAGCAATGCCGGGAACTCCTTTCCGGGGTGCGGGACCCGGCCGGGCGCCGCTTCCTGCAGAAGGAACTCGCCTCGAGGCTCTATCTCGAGGAACGCGCCCTCGAACCCCGGCGCCTCCGTCTGCCGCAGAGTTTCGGGGCCGGAGATCCGGGGACTGGGAAGCACGGTCTTCCCGATCCCGAGGAGCGGGCCCGGCGCTGCGTGCTCGCCGCCCTGTCGCTGGATCCGTCCCTTCTTCCCGCCCTCGAGGAGCGCTGGGGGGCCGATGAGGAGGAATTCTTCCCTGATCCGAAGCTCCGAACTCTCCTCCGGGATTGCCGGGAAGGACTCCTGGACCGGGCGGGGACACTGGAGCCCGGGGAACTCTGGAAGTCCTGGTGGACCCGGGCTGCCGGGGACGAGGGATGGAAGGCCTTATTGCTTGATTTGCAAGACTTTGCGAGCACTTTGACGGATCCGGCCCAGGCGGCTTCCGATGGTGTAGTCTTCCTTGAACGCAAGGCCTTGCGCCGTGCGACGACCCGGCTCAAGGAAAGGATCCGGCGGGCCCACGAACAGGGTGATTCGAGGACCGCACGGGAACTCGAGCGGAAGTTGCTGGCGTATTGCAGACGGGCCGCGGAAGCTTGATTTCCGGGGCTTCTTGCGTCTTTCCCCCCGGGGTGCTCAACTGGGTGCCCTTTTTTCCGTAGGTGAAGCGGCTTACCAGGGACCGAACTCGTTTCGGCCCCAAGGATTTCGGATCTCCCCCCGTCCCCCCGACGGAAGGAGACCCCGTTCCCCAGATCCCCCACATGGAACCAATCGACCCTTACATCGCCCGACTCCTCGAAGAAGGCCGGAAGAACGGGTACCTGACCTACGGCGAAGTCCAGGAGATGCTTCCCGAGGAACTGGTCTCCCCTTCGAAGGTCGAGCAGGTCCTCGCCCGTCTGGACGAGGTCGGCATCGAACTCATCGATGACAAGGACGACGAGACGGCGGATCTCGGACTCGTCGACGAAGACGACCTCGACCCCGATCTCGAAGTCGAGGTCAAGGCCGCGGAGCAGGAGAACGAGGATCCTCCGCCGCCGCCCAAAGCGACCCTGGATCCCCGGGCCAACCCCGCCCTCCTCTCCGAACTTCCGGAGAAGATCGACGATCCCGTCCGGATCTACCTGACCCAGATGGGAGAGATCCCGCTATTGACGCGTGACGAGGAGATCAGCCTCGCCCGCAAGATCGAGTTGACCCGCAAGCAGTACCGCAAACTCGTGCTCGTCTCGGGATTCGGGACGCAGGCCGCGATCCATCTCCTGAAGGATGTCGTTGCCGGAGAGGTGGCCTTCGACCGTACGATCAAGGTCAACCAGCAGGATCCGGACGTCAGCAAGGCCGATCTGCATCAAAGGATGCCGGGGATGATCCGGACCCTGGAACTCCTCTACGTGCAGAACCAGGTCGCCTTCAGAGACCTCCGGACCAAGCGCCTCAAGAAAGCCGATGCGCGTGAGCTGCGGCGCGGTCTGGTCCGGCGGATGCGCAAGTGCGGCCTCCTGATCGAGGAGTTGAACCTCCAGATCAAGAAGGTCAAGCCGTTGATGGAGATGATCGAGGCCCGCTACCAGGACATCCGCAGACTCCAGCGGATGGCCGAGGCGACCGAGGACCCGAAGAAGGCCAAGGAGATCCGCGAGCGGATCTTCGACATGGAGACCCAGGGCCTGGAATCGATCGACAGGCTCGAGATCCGGGTCCGGGACATCCGCCGGGCCTATTCGGACTACGAGGACGCCAAGCGCAGGCTCTCCTCCGGCAACCTCCGGCTCGTCGTTTCGATCGCGAAGAAGTACCGCAATCGCGGGCTCTCCTTCCTCGACCTGATCCAGGAGGGGAACACGGGCTTGATGAAGGCCGTCGAGAAGTACGAATACCGCAGGGGATACAAGTTCTCGACCTACGCGACCTGGTGGATCCGCCAGGCCATCACCCGGTCGATCGCCGACCAGGCACGGACGATCCGGATCCCGGTCCACATGATCGAGACGATGAGCAAGCTCCGCAACGTCACCCGGAAGCTCGTCCAGCAGAAGGGGCGGGAGCCGACGATCGAGGAGATCGCGCAAGCCAGCGAGATCACCGTCGAGGAAGCCAAGCGGGTCATGAAGATCAGCAAGCACCCGATTTCCCTGGATCGACCGATCGGGGAGAGCGACGACTCCTACTTCGGGGATTTCATCGAGGACGATTCCGTGGAATCCCCGGTCGAGAGCGCTTCCCGGGAGATGTTGAAGGACAAGGTCTCCGACGTGCTGGATACCCTGACCTTCCGCGAGAGGGAGATCATCAAGCTGCGCTATGGGATCGGAGACGGCTATACCTATACCCTCGAGGAGGTGGGCCGGATCTTCCGGGTCACGCGGGAACGCGTCCGGCAGATCGAGGCCAAGGCGGTTCGGAAGCTCCAGCATCCGGTGAGGGCCCGCAAGCTGTCCGGTTTCCTGTCGGGCGCCATGCTCCAGAAGCTCGAGAGCGAGAGCTGAGCGGGGTTCCCGCCGGGGCCGCCGGTCCTTTCGGGGAATCCCCTTGGGCCCGCCTGCCCCGCGGTTTCCGCGGAACCCCGGGGGCGCTAGACTCTTCCCCCCGCATCGTCCGCGCGGGGCCCGGTGCCGACGCGCGGCCGCGGCCCTTCGGGACCGGCCCGGGCGGTAGAATCGGGCCGGAAGCGCAGGGCCGCCTTCGGATTCGCGCGTCCCCGGAGGTTTCCTTGCATCCAGTCGTCGAGAAGCTCCTTGCCCTCCAGAAGATCGACAGCCGAGTCGCCCAGGCACAGCGGAAACTCGATGCCGTTCCCAACGAAACCGCGAAACGCCGCTCCGCCCTCACGAGGTTGACCGCGGAACGGGACGCCGTGAAGAATCGGATCCGGGAGATCGAGGTCGAGATCAAGGATCTCGAGGTCCGTGTCGGAGGGATCGAGACCGCGATCAAGAAGCAGGAGGAGCACAGGGACAACGCCCAGAACGCCTCGACCTTCGAGGCCGCCAGGCACAGGATCCAGTTGCTCAGCGAGGACCGCGACCAGTTGCAGTCCCGTGAACTGACCTTGATCGAGGAACAGGAGGCCTTGCAGCCCAAGCTCCAGGAACTCGAGGAGAAGGTGGCCGCGGAGACGGAGGTCTTCGAGGCCTACCTGAAGGAGGCGGAGCGTCTCGAAGCCGAGTTGCGCGAGGAGCGGGACAGGATCGCCGCCTCGAGGGAGGAGTATCTCGACGGCATTCCTCCCGCCCAGCTCTCCCAGTACGACGAGATCTTCCGATCGAGGGGAGGGATCGCCGTGGTCGCCCTGGAGTCCGACCATTGTTCGGGTTGCTACACCAGGATCACCCCGAACGACCGGGCGAAACTCGGAAGCGGATCGGCCATCGTCAACTGCAAGTCCTGCGGGCGTTTTCTCTACGCTCCTTGAGGCCGGGACGATGATCCATCCGATCATCGTGGGTACGGCCGGGCACGTCGATCACGGAAAATCCAGCCTGGTGCGCCGGCTCACGGGCGTGGATCCCGATCGATGGGAGGAGGAGAAGGAACGCGGGCTCACGATCGACCTCGGATTCGCTCCTCTGGAACTTCCGGATGGGCGTCTCGTCGGCATGGTGGACGTCCCGGGGCATGAGCGCTTCCTGAAGAACATGGTCGCGGGAGCGACCTCCGTGGATCTCGCCCTCCTCGTCGTGGCCGCGGACGACGGCGTCATGCCTCAGACCCGGGAGCATCTGGACGCTCTCGAGTTGCTGGGCGTGGGTCGTGGGCTCGTGGCCCTGACCAAGATCGATCTCGTCGACGGGGAGACCCTCGAACTCGCGGTCGCGGACGTCAGGGACCTCTTCGAGGGGAGAAGAATCTCCCTCGCCGGCGTCCTTCCGGTGTCGAGCGTCACCGGGGAGGGATGCGGAGAGTTGAAAGCCGCCCTGCAGGCCGAGGCGGAATCCTTGTCCCCGAGAAGCGCGGAGGGGTTGTTCCGCATGCCCGTCCAGCGCGTCTTCAGCCTGCACGGTTTTGGAACGATCGTCACGGGCATCCCCCTGGCGGGTTCCCTCGAGAAAGGAACCCGAGTCGAGGTCGTGGGGAAAGGGCTGGTCTCGAGGGTCCGAGGGATCCATGCCTACGGCAGGAGGGTCGATCGGGCGCGGGCCGGCCACTCGACGGCCCTCAATCTCCCAGACCTCCCCGTGGGGAAGGTCGAGCGCGGCGATGTGATCTCGCTTCCCGCCGAACTTCTGCCGACGCGGCGTTTCGAGGCCCGCCTCGATGTCGTGCCCGACGAGCCGCCCCTCCGGCACGGGGAGTCGGTCCATCTCCATCTCGGAACGAGGGAGGTGCTGGCGCGGGTCTTCCTTCTCGACCGCAAGGAAATGGGGGTCGGGGAGGGCGGGCCGGTCCAGATCCTGACACGCAGGGATGTCGTGGTCGTTCCCGGGGACAGGGTCCTCTGCCGCCGCCTGGCCCCGCCCCGCATCCTCGCGGGCGGCCCGGTGCTCGGGGTCGGCGGCCGGAGGCTCCGACGTTTCAAGACGGAGATCCTGGAGCGGATGCGGGACAAGGAGCGGTCCTTGGACTCCCTTCCTGGCCGTCTGGCCCTCGTGCTGCGGGAGGCGGGTCCCGAGGGGCTGCGGCCGGAGAGGGCCTGCGGGCTCCTCGGGGCGACGGAGGAACAGGTCCGGGACGCCTTCGCCTCGCTCCGGGAGGAGGGGATCGCGGCCCCTTCCGTCCGGGGGAGGCGCTGGTTCGCGGCGGCTAGCCTCCGCAGGGAGGAGGAACGGATTGAGGGAGCGATGTCCGAGTGGTTCCGTGCGCATCCGATGGGTCGCAGCTGCCCGATTTCGGAACTCCGCCCGAATGGGGAGGAGGAACTCTTCCAGACCGCCCTGGCTCTCCTCGAGGAGGGAGGACGCATCGAACGGCTCGCCGGGGGAAAGATTCTCGACCGGAGCCGCGGAGAGCGGTTCTCGCCGGCTGAACGGAAGAAGCTGGAGGCCTTGGCGGGATATCTCGAGGAGGCGGGGTTCCGGCCGCGCACCCGCAAAGAGGTCCGTGAGGTCTTCGGCGAGGAATCGATCCACCTTCTCGAGGCCCTGGTCGAGGAAGGAGGGGCGGTTTCCGTGGGGACGGATTTCGTCTGGGGGCGCGGGAGTTTCGACGCGGCTCTCGCAGAGGTCGGAAGGGTCTGCGGCGGGGTCGGGGGAGTTCTCGAGATTCCGAGGCTGAGGGATCGAATGGGGACCTCGAGGAAGTTCCTGATGCCATTCCTCGAACATCTCGATCGGATCGGCTGGACCGCCCGGAAAGGTGACCGGCGGATCCTCTTGAAGGCGGTTCCGGGCCTCTAGGCCGGAGGATCGAAGGATCCATCCCATGGCCGGATAAAGGGGGGCTTCCCGAGGGATTCACCCGGGCGGGACCGCCTGCCGATAGGACCTTGGATGCAAGGCAAAGGGTCCCGGTGTATCCGGAGCCCTCCCGCAAGGAGACCTCAGCATGGCCATTCAGGATACCGATCGACCCGAAGACGAACTCCCCGAAGACGAGATCTTCGGGCTTGACGACGAGGATGAGTTCTTCGCGATCGAGGAGGAGGACGACGAACTCTTCCCTGAGGACCTCTCGGAGGAGGACGAGGAGTTCGTACTCGAGTTCGAGGACATGGCCGATGCCCCCGAGACGGACATCGGGGAGGAGACGATCGAGAAGACGGGAAGCTTTGAGGAACCCTCCGGGGAGGAAGATGTCCTGGACGGGTTCGAGGCGCTTCTGGAAGAGGACGATACCCGCGCCGGGGATCCGAAAGACAAGGACTTCGTCCTGGTCGGAGAAGAGGAGGAGATCCCCGGTCCGGGAATCCGACTCGAAGAGGATACCGGGGGAGAGGAGGACACGATCTTCCTCGAGGAGGGCTCCTTGACGGACGGGCGGGGCCGGGAGGCCGTCCTCGTGCCCGAAGACGAGGAGACCCTGGAGGAACTCGAGGAGGAGATCTTCGGGGATCTCGCCGAAGGGGAGAGCCAGAGTGCGGGCCCGGATTCCGAGGAATTCGAGGAGATCGAGGGCCTCCTGTTCTCGGACGCCGAGGAACTCGAGAAAGCCGCCGCGAAGACCGGGTTCGATACCGAAAAGGCCTCGTTCTCCGAGGATGGACCGGGGATGGAGGGCCTCGAGGATTTCGAACCGGAAGGGGAAGGGAGAGCGACCTTCGGCGTGCCGGACGAGGAGGAGCGGAAGCGCTGGGGCGATCCCTCGATCTTCGGGGATTCCGGCGAGGAAGAGGTCGAACCCTTCCTCCAGGAAAGCGGGGTCTTCGACACGATCAACGAGGACGAGGAACTCCAGATCGTCGGCGACGCGGACGAGCTGATGGATGTCGGACCCGACGAGGAGGGGAATCGGGACGGGACTCAGGAGGAGGGAGATGTCGACGATCCGATCTATGGGGCGGAGACCCAGACATCCAGGCCGGAGGATTACGCCGGGAGCGGACAGGAGCCCGATACGCGGGATCTCGAGAAGATCCTCGTGGACGACGAGGGGGCTCGCGGCCCCGAGGAGCCCGTCGTCGTCGGAGCGCCGGTCCTGAGTCCCTGGCCCCGCCGGTTCATGGTCGCCGGGATGGCCGCCAGCATCCTCGTCCTGGTCGGAGTGGGGATGCTGGCCCTCGCTCCGAGATCGGGGCCCTCGCGGAAGCTGCGAGGCTTCCTGGGGCTCCGGAATCCGGTGGAGCCCGTTCGGATGGTCGTGGACACGGTCGATCGACCCAGGATCGAAACGGTGGAATCCCTGCCGGAGATCCCCGGCGCCGGACGAAAGGTCGCGGCGCGGCCGGGTCCCTCGTCCTCGAGGGGCGAGGGTTTCCGCGCGCTTCTCGCCGGGATCGGATCGGGGGTCTTGAAAACGGTCCGGATCGCGAAACTCTGTTCCCGGGGGATCTCGAAGGCCGCGGAGAGGAGCCTGGCCTCGCTGCCGGCCGGGGATCCCGTCGCGGCGGTTCCCGGACCTGCTCCGGAACCGTCGCCCGAGCCCCGGAACCCCGAGGGGAATCCGCCCGTTCCCGTCCCGGTCCCGGTGGCCGCCCTGCCCGAATCGGTTCCGGGGGAATTGGTTCCGGAACCGGGAAAGAAAAAGATGGATCCGGCTCTCTCCGGTTTCGGGCCTCTTCTCAATGCCGTACACCGGGGGACCCAGGCCCTGGCGAAGCTCAGGAACGGGAATTTCTTCATCGGAAGGGTCCAGAAGATCGTCGAGAGCGAACTCGTCCTGAATATCGAAGGTGGAGAGGTGACCCTCATTCCCTCGCAGTTGAGCAAGGTGATCCCCCTCGCGCACTCCGAACTCAAGTTGCTCCGGCGAGCGAAGAGCGGAGTCGTACGCCTGAAGAACAACGAGAAGATCCGGGGCACGGTTCTCGAGGATCTCGAGGATTTCATAACGATCGAGGACGAGGGCGCGAGGATCTATCTCCCGAGATCCTCCGTCCTCGCCGTCGTCCGGAAGGAGAAGGGGAAGATCGTCGTTGGGGAGGACGAGGAATGGTTGCAGGACGAAGTCAACCTTCCGGTCCCGGAGGAAGAAACCGATTCACCCTTGCCTGTGGTCGAGGAGGATAACGAGGACGATCCGAGTCGGGCGGTACGGATCAAGTTGGATATCCCCGGGACGGGAAAGAAGGAGAAGGCCCACGCGTCTCCGCCTTCGGGACGCTGACGCGACGATTCGCCGGTCTTTTCCCCTGGTTCCCGTAAGAGGATCCATGAGGATGAACGGCTTCCTTTGCGTATCCGACCGGGAATTACGGAAATGAGGCCGGAAGACACGATCTGCGAGGAATGCGGCCACAGGGGGCTCCAGGAATCCCTGGAGGCCGGCGTCCGAGTCCTCGAGTGCCCCCTCTGCGGGGGACTCGGCGGGGACGACGAGGCCGTGAACCGCGTCCTCCTGGCCCGGGAGGCGGGGGAACGGGGCTTCAGCCTCGACCTGTTCCTTCTGGTCAGGGAGCTTGAGGCCTGCCGTGGAATCCGGGTCGTCACGGCGGAGGACGGAGATGCCTGGAGAGGTTCCTGGCCCCGCGTGGAGATGGAAGTGGACAGGAAGGGGCTCAGGCAACTTTCCTTCCTGCTTCGAACCCTTCAGATCCATCGCAGGGAACTCGAGCTGAGCTGGAGGATCGAACTCCAGCTCTCTCCGTCGGGACTTCTCGTGCACACCCTGCGTCCGGATTTTTGGTCTCCCCCGGGCCGCCTGACCCCGGAGGATCTGGAACGGGCGGAGCGGGACGTATCCACCCTCGCCAGGGTCGTGTCCTTGGACCGCGGGCTGGACTGGTGGGTCTCGATCTCCTGAGGCGCCGCCGGCCCGGTTCGGGGAAGCGGGGGACGCCTGGTATGATCCCGGGGCGGCCCGGCCCCCGGTCCGTGGCCCCCGGCGATCCCGATGAACAGGACCGGAATGCGATTCGCGCGCCTTTGCTGCCTAGCCCTGGCTCTCCTTTCCGCTGCGCCTGCGACCGGACAGACCCGCGAGCAGAAGCTCGATGCGGTCGCCACCTTCAAACGTTTCTTCCGCAAGTGGAAGGAGACCGCGCAGAGAGTCGAAGCGGTCCATGAACTCTCGAGGGCGGACTGCCCCGAGGCGGTGGAGGCTCTTCTCCCCGTCCTTGGGCACAGGGAGGCGGAGGTCCGAAAGGCCGCGGTCGAAGTCCTTTCCTCCTTCCGCGAACCCGAGACCTTCCGGGCGGTTCTCGAGAAGCTGCCGGAACTCAAGGATCCGGAGCAGAGGGGGATCCTGTTCGAGGTCCTGTCGAAGGCCAGGGTCGGCGGCCTCCGGAAGATCATGGCTGCGATCTGGGAGGAGGACGGCAAGTCCCTCAAACTGATCGAGAAGTACGAGATGGCGAGGGCTTTCGAACGCCTCGGGCCGAAGGGCTTCGAGGACATGATGCTCGCCCTGTCGAGGGACAGGGCCTTCCAGGTGCGGATCGCAGCCCTGGACGCGATCAAGGCGGGGAAGCTGAAGGATCTCGGATTGAAGATCCTCGAACGGCTGCACGATCCCGTGTGGCAGGTCCAGCAGGCCGCGATCCAGTGTTTCGCCGCGCTCCGTACCTTCGAGGCCGTGGATCCCCTGATCGAGATGCTCAAGAAGGAGGGGAGGCTTCGAATCGACGCCTCCGAGGCCCTCTTCAAGATCACGACCTACGATTTTGGCGTCAACTACCGGATGTGGCGCCGTCAATGGGACAGATTGAGCAAACTCCCCGGGTTCCGGCTCCCGACAGACGAGGAACTCCGGAAGGCCGAGGAGAACCGCAAGAAGTACGCGGCGATGTACGGAAAGGTCGACAAGGCCAAGAAGTTCGTCGGCATCCCGACGACTTCGACGCGGATCCTCTTCGTCATCGACGTCAGTGCCTCGATGGACGACCTGGTCGTCGAGCGATCCAAGTTCCAGGGCTACCCGTCCTTCCAGAAGCTCGACATCGTCAAGGTCGAATTGATGAACACGATCAAGAGTCTCGACAAGAACACCTGGTTCAACATCCTGGCCTTTGCGACGAAAGTGAAGGCCTGGAAGAAGTTCCTCGTTCCGGCCACCGTCAGTTACAAGGCCGCGGCCCTTTCCTTCGTGAAGTCCTTGCGCCCTCTCGGTACCGGCGGAGGACAGTTCGCCGCCGCGGACGGATCCGGAAAGACGAACACCTACGCAGCCCTGATGCGGGCCTTCGACATGGATCCGGCCAAGGACATCGTCATCACGGGGAAGCCGAAGGCGAAGGTCATGAAGCTGGATACGATCTACTTCCTGACCGATGGGAGGCCGTCGATCGGGAAGTACGTCGACACCGAGGATATCCTCGAACAGGTCCGCAAGGTGAACGCGACGAGGAGGATCGTGATCCATTGCATCTCGATCGGGGACTTCGAGGCCGCGTTCCTCCGGAACCTCGCGGTCCAGAACGGAGGGGTCTTTGTAGATCTGGGGCATTGAGCGCGGAACACGATTTCCAGCGACGAAGCGGCGCCGTTTCTCCGATCCTTCCCGCGCTTCTCCCGGCGATCCCGCTTCTTTGTTGGTTTCTTCCCCCTTTGTTGGGGATGGGTTGGTCCTGGGACGATCGGGAACTCCTTTTCGAGCAGCCGGGGATCCGTGATTTCGATCTTCTTCGGATCTTCGGCGAGGGGTTCTGGGCCGGAAGGAGCGGAGTTCCGATCCACCGTCCGGTCACCGCTCTGAGCCTGGCCCTGGACCGCATGTTGTTCGGACCCGATCCGATCGCGCTCCATCGCGTCAATCTCCTGCTTCATTCCCTGG
Source organism: Planctomycetota bacterium (assembly GCA_027021385.1). Taxonomy (GTDB): domain Bacteria; phylum Planctomycetota; class UBA1135; order UBA1135; genus JALUUL01. The sequence continues at coordinate 99,539 of JALUUL010000069.1, forward strand.
CCTCCCTGGTTACCGCCGCCGCCCTCGGGAGGATCCGGCCCGGACTGTTCCCACTCGCCTTCCTCGTCCTCTTCCTGCATCCCCTGGGCGCCTCGCAGGCGGGATGGATCTCGGGAAGGTCGGAGTCCCTGGCGATGTTGTGCGGAGGGGGGGCCTTGTTCGTTTCCCTGGGAAACGGAGGGAGGCTCTCGGAGGGGGCCCGGGCCCTCGTGACGGCCGCCCTCCTGCTCGCCTCCGCCCTTTCCCGGGAGGACGGGATTCTCCTTGTCTTTCCGATCCTCGTCTACGCGGGGAAGAGGAGGCGCAGGCTCCTGCCGGCCCTCGCCTCGGCGGCCACGGTCTGGGTCGTCCTCCGGCTCATCGCCCTGGGAACCCTGGCCGGCGGGGTCGACCCTCCGAGTGCCGCTTCCGGATTCCTGACCGCGGCCGACACCTTTGCCCGGGGCCTCGGCATGCTGCTCCTGGTTGAACCGATCCGGGCGATGAGCGACGGAGTCCCCTCCTCGGGCGCCTTCATCCTTCTCCTCCCGGCCGTCCTGGTCCTTCTTTGCGTCGCTCTTTCGAAGAGGAACTCCCTGGCGGCGCCGCTCGCCTGGATGCTGCTGGCGTTCCTCCCGTTCAGCCACATCCTTCCTCTTCGCGATGGGATCACGGCTCGGTTCGTCTTCCCGATGCTTCCGCCCTTTCTCCTGATCGTGACCGATCTCGCGGCGAGGATGCCGGGAGGGGCTGCGAGGCTTCGAGCCTGGGCTCCCGTCGCACTCCTCCTCCTTCCCCTTTGGTTCCGGGAACTCCGGGTCTTCGGGAACCAGGAACTCCTTTTCGCTCGTGCGCTCGAACTACAACCGGGAAGCAGGAGGGCGCGCCTTCTCCATGCCCTGGGAATGGAAGGGAACGGACGGAAGAGGGCTGCGCTCGATGCCCTCCGCGTCCTTCACGCGGAGGAGCCTTCCTACGGGAAGGCCGCGAGCAACCTGGGGCGCCTCCTCCTCGAGACCGGAAGGATCGAAGAGGCCGTCGGAGTCCTCGACCGGGCGGTCTACGACTATCCGAGAAACCGGGTGATCCCCCTTCTGCTCGGGAGAGCCCTGCGCGGATCCGGAAGGATCGAGGAGGCCCTGGTCGCCTTCGAGGAAGCCACGGCGAGAGATCCCCGGATGGGCCAGGCCTACCGGGAACAGGTCCGCTGCCTTCTCGCCTTGGGGAGGAAACGGCGTGCGGTCGAGGTCCTGGCGCTGGCCAGGAAGGTCGACCCCCGCCACCCCGCCCTCGCCCGCCTGGAGCGTTTGTTGGAGAAGTCCTGAGTCCTGCCGGACTCTCCGAGAACGGGCTCCGGCATCGACGAACCGGTTGCAGGAACGCCGCTCGGAACCTCCGAATCCCCGATGGGAAGGGGAGTGGAGACCGGTGGTTTCGTTCTGCCGATAGAGTCCTGGAGGAGTAGTCTTCCATGGACCCAGGAGGGAGGATGCCATGACCGAGACCCCCGCCCAGATCCCGTTCGAACGACGGAGCCAGACCGACAGGCGGAGGCAACCGACCCCGATGCTGTCCCGCTACACGTTTTTCGGAGGGCGGAGGGAAGGAGGGCGGAGATCCGAGGAAGATCGGAACATCTTCGTCGATCGCTACGGACAGGGGCTGTTCCTGGCGAGCGCCTTCGTCCTGCTGCTCAATCTCCTCGATGCATTCTTCACGCTCTTCTATCTGAGTTACGGGGGGAAGGAGCTGAATCCCGTCGCCCAGTTCCTGCTCGATGTCGGGCCGGAGGCCTTCCTCCTGGCCAAGACCCTCGGAATCGGAGTCTGCGTCGCCTACCTGGTCCTGGTCAGCCGATTCAAGGGCGCGAAACTCGGGTTGGCCGTCGTCCTGAGCCTGTACACGGCCCTGCTCGGATGGCATCTCTTCCTTTTCTTCCGGGTGTTCTGACCGGAGCGGCCGGCGCTCCATCCGTTTACGCAAGGGCTCTTCGGCGGGCCTGCAACCAGGCGCGCATGCGTGGAAGGGTCCGATCGCGGAAGCTCGGGGAGAGACGATCCTCCAGGAAGATCCGGTAGATGCCGTCGACGAGTTCGACGAGCCGGTCAAAACCCGCCATCCTCCATTCGTTCAGGGCCTGAGGGTCAAGGTCTTCCTCGTCCTCGGGGAGTTTGACCGACAGGAAATCCATCCTCGATCCGTCCAGCGTGAAGTTCCATTCCCCCTCGGGGGTCGCGAGGATCAGGCGGGCGCGGGTCGGACGCTTCCCCGTGCAAAGAGCGGCCGTCGCCTCGACGGAGCGGGATGGCAGGCCGCGCCGCAAGGTCTGGTCCGTCTCCTCGGCGCTTCCTCCGAGGGAAAGGTAGTCGTCCAGCGTGACTCCGACCCGGATCCCGCCCGGAAGCTCGTACTCCGCTTCCCCCGTCTCGGAGCGCCACCAGAGCCAGGTCAGGAACTCCTCGCCGAGGAAGGCGCGGGGATCGGTCTCCGGGGAAGGGGGGCTCACGCTTCGGCCTCCCTCGGGGAGGATGGGGCGGGAGAGCCCGAGTTCCAGGGGTGGAGTTCACAGGGCCTCAGGTCTGCGAGCACCGCGAGTCGTTCTCTCGGAAGGGAAAAGGATTCCGCCAACTCGGAAGGACCCGCCTCCCGGAGCCGGATCCCGAAAGTCTTGTGGAAGAGGGCGCAGCATTCGTCCCGGACGGAGATCGAGGTCCCGAAGAGGAGGAGGCGGCCCTTGCTCCTGTCGACGGAGATCTCGGCGAGGCGGACCGTGGGGAGGACTCGAGGGAGGAGCTTCTCCTCGATGTCCGCCCGGATCTCCCTCCGTTCCTTCGGCCCCGGCCTCCGGCCCCCGCGGGCCTTGATCTCGGCCTCCATGTGGATCCGCATCCAGACCGGGGGGACCCGCTTGCGGTCGATGCGCATCCGGAAGCGGAGGAAGGACGGGAGGCAGATCTCCTCCCGCAGGAATTCGTTTCCGCTCGGGTCTCCGGGGGAGACCCAGCCCACGCTCGTCACCTCCCCGGCTGCGCGTTCGATCGATCGGAACCTGTGTTCGTGCAGTCCGAGAAGGATGTCCTCGTCGGAGGCCGGCAGCTCTCCGTCGAGGAAGTAGCGGACGAGACTTCCGTTGCGTCGAAAGGGATCCAAGCGTCCGTCCGTCATGCGCCGCGCCGCGCGCGGATCTCGTTGAGGGCGGAACCGCGGCGGAACCAGGAGACCTGTTCCGCCGTCAGGCTGTGGCACAGGACGGCCGAGTCGGAACTCCCGTCCCGGTGCCTGATCCTCATCGTGATCCGACTGGATGGGGCCAGGTCCGCGATCCCCTCGAGATCGATCCTGTCGCCCTCCTGGAGGAGGTCGTAGTCTCCGGGATCCACGAAGACGAGCGGCAGGACTCCCTGCTTCTTGAGGTTCGTCTCGTGGATCCTGGCGAAGCCCCGGACGACGACGGCTTTGCATCCGAGCCATCTGGGTTCCATCGCGGCATGCTCCCGGGAACTCCCCTCCCCGTAGTTTGCGTCCCCGACGACGATCCAACCCTGTCCGCGGGCCTTGTAGGCGCGAGCGACTTCCGCCGGGGTCCCGACCTCCTCGGTGAAGAGGTTGCGGGCGGTGCCGGCCTTTGCCGTGAAGGCGTTGTTCGCCCCGAGGAACATGTTGTCGCTGATGCGGTCCAGATGCCCCCGATACCGGAGCCAGGGGCCGGCGGGGGAGATGTGGTCGGTCGTGCACTTCCCCCGGGCCTTCAAGAGGATGACGAGATCCTCGAAATCTCCGGGGATCTCGGGACTCGGGAAGGGATCGAGAAGGGAGAGACGTTCGCTTTCCGGAGAGACCTCGACCTCGATGCGGGCGGGATCCGCCGCGGGTTCGACGTAGCCCTCCGTCTTCCCGGAGAATCCCTTCGCGGGGAGCGCGTCGGCCTGCGGGGCCTCAAGCTTGACTGGTCCGTTCGGGCCCTCGATCGTGTCCCGGCGGGGGTCGAAGTCGAGACGTCCGGAAAGGGCCATCGCGGTCACGAGCTCGGGGCTGCCGATGAAACCCAGGGTCTCGGGGTTTCCGTCGTTGCGACCGCGGAAGTTGCGGTTGAAGGAGGTGACGATGCTGTTGCGCACGCCCTTCTCGAGATCCGTGCGCTCCCATTGACCGATGCAGGGACCGCAGGAGTTCGAGAGGACGATGGCGCCGAGGTTCTTCAGGGCCGCGAGTTGACCGTCCCGCTCGGTCGTGTCCTGGACCTGCGCCGAGCCGGGGCTGACGAAGAAGGGCACTTTCGGGCGGAGTCCCGAGGATTCGGCCTGCCGGGCGACATGGGCCGCCTTTCCGAGGTCCTCGTAGCTCGAGTTCGTGCAGCTTCCGATCAGGGCGGCGCTGATCTCGATCGGGTATCCGTTCTCCTCCGCATCCGCGGCCATTCTCGAGATCGGGTGATGCAGGTCGGGACTGTGGGGACCGACGAGTCCGGGTTCGAGGGTGGAGAGATCGATCTCGACGACCTCGTCGTAGAACGATGCCGGATCCTCGAGGACCTCGGGATCGGGAAGCAGCTCGTCGCGGTGGGCGAGGGCGAGATCCGCGAGTTCGCCGCGTCCGGTGGAGCGGAGATAGGCGACCATCCCTTCGTCGAAGGCGAAGACGGAGGTCGTGGCCCCGAGTTCCGCCCCCATGTTCGTGATCGTCGCCTTGCCGGTGCAACTCAGGGAAAAGGCGCCGGGTCCGAAGTACTCGAGGATCTTGCCGGTGCCCCCGGCGCAGGTCAGGCGCCTGAGCATCTCGAGGATGACGTCCTTGGGCGCGACCCAGGGGCCGAGTTCGCCGGTCAGCCTGACACCGACGAGCTTGGGCCACAGGACCTCCCAGGGCATCCCCACCATCGCGTCGACCGCGTCGGCTCCTCCGACCCCGACGGCGACCATCCCCAGACCGCCCGCGTTCGGGGTATGGCTGTCGGTGCCGATCATCAGCCCGCCGGGGAAGGCGTAATTCTCGAGGACGACCTGGTGGATGATGCCCGATCCAGGCTTCCAGAAGCCCATTCCGTATTTCGCGGCCGCCGAGGCCAGAAAACGATAGACCTCCCCGTTCTCGCTCTCCGCGCGGGCGAGATCCGCTTCGGCGCCGTCACGACCCCGAATCAGGTGGTCGCAATGCACGGTCGTCGGGAGGGCCACCTCGGGCAGGCCGGCGGAGATGAACTGGAGGATGGCCATCTGGGCCGTCGCGTCCTGCATCGCGACGCGATCGGGGTGCAGGCCGGCGGTGGTGGCTCCGCGTTCGGGGGGCGGGCCCCCCGGCTCCGCGCGGTGCGCGAAAAGGATCTTCTCGGCGAGGGTCAGCGGGCGGCCGAGGGCGCGGCGCCCCTCCTCGTGTCGTTCCGCCTGGTGTTCGTACAGGGCGCGGGCGATCTCGATCGCTGTCTTCATGGACCAGCCTCCTCGGCTCCTCCTTCGCGGCCGGTCCGAGGGTCCCCCTGAGGGAACGGCATCCCCACCGTCCGGGAGCGGGGTGGTCCGGCCTTCTCGCAGGGCGGAACAGCTTAGCGCGGGGGAGGCGGAGATTCCATTCCGGAGTCGTTCCGGCGGTTGGTCGGGTGGGCGGGGGAAGGGCGATCGCATTCCTCGGAAAAAAAGAAACGAGGGTCCGGCACGAGTCCGGACCCTCGAAAATCGTCTCCGATTTTTTGTCTCTCTCGTCTCTTTCGCTTCGACCCCGATCATGGGCGATTCCGGGGTCTCTGCTTCGTTCAGATCATGCGGGGGTGCTTTCCGTGCTTCTTGCAGGAAGGGCCCGCCTGATCCCGGCAGCCGCCATGGGATCGGACTCCATGGGGGCCGCGCTCGTGTTTCTCGTGTTTCCCCCGGGCGCCGGTTTTCCCCCGATCACGGCATTGCTTCCCGCCGGCGTCGCCCTTCGTCCCGGGCTTCATCTTGCGGAGCATCATCAGGGCGCGGGAGCCGTCCTTTCCGCCGCCGAGCATCGTCATCCGGTGAGGTTTCCGGCCGTCCTTGTCGTGGTGGGGGGCCGTCATCGACTTCGCCCCATGGCCGGAAGGCTTCTTCCTCCCGTGCTCGTACCCGCCCCGCTTGCGGGAGGAGCAGGATTCCTTCGAGGGGCGTTTCCCGTGCATCGCAGCCCTTCCCGCTCCTTGCCGTCCATGCATCCGGCCGCCGCGTGATCCGCCGCACCGAGCGCCGTGGGCCCGCTTTCTGCCGTGCATCCACATGCGCCGCATGCCGAAGGCCCGTGCCCGTCCGAACCTTCCGTGTCGCCGGTGTCCACGCATTCCATGTCTCGCTCCGCACCTACCGTGCCTGGATTCATGCAGCCCGTGCCTCGGGTTTCCGCGGAATCCCACGTGGCCCCGCATGCCTAGAGGGCATTTCGATCGACCCTTTCCTTTGAATCCGTGGGGGCCCTTCCTCGGGCCTCGCATGCTTTGCATCGAGCGTTTCCCGTTCTTGCATCCCGGCTCTCCCCGCGAAGGGCTCCCCAGGAGTCCACGAACGGCCCTCCCGATCCTCTTCCTGATCTCCATGCGCCGGTTTTCAGGCATCGAACGGAACCAGCGGAAGAGGCGATCGACGGGGCGGCCTTCCCTGGAAAGTCCGCGTCGTTCCTTCGAGCCTCGTCCGGATTCCGGCCTTCCCCGGTCGTTGCCGTGGAAGCGCTCCCGCATTCTCCGTTCGATCCGTTCCCGGATTTCGGGGGGAAGCTTGGACATCCGCTTGCGCATCTCGGTGCGCATCTTCTCGAGACCTTCCTTGGGCATCGGTCCACCCAGAGACATTCCGCCGAAGGCGTGTCCCTTGCGGTCCTTCGCAGGCCGCCGGCTCTTTCTCTTTACCTTCGAGGTCTTCTTCCTCGAGGCCGCCTTCTTCCGGGCTTCGGCCGCTTTCTTCCGCAGGGCGTCTCTCTTCCGCAGGGCGGCTTTCCTCCGGGCCTCGGCGACCTTCTTCCGCAGCTCCGCCTGCTGAGCGGGATTCGAGGAATGCTTGCGCAGGCTGCGCAGGGCGGATTCCCTGGCCGCCTTCAGGGCCTTGAGGCGGGCTTCCAGCTTCCGCATCTCGGCCTGGAGCCTTCGGAGCTTCTCCACCGATTCGTTTCGGGGTTCCGTTCCGGGTTTCCGGCGGATGATGATCTGGGTCCGGGCGGGGAACACCCAGAGTCCCAGGGCGGCGATCGTCGTGAGGATCGTGATTCTTCGTTTCATGATGGTCGTGACTCCCAAGGTCTCGGTCGTTTCCGGTTCGGTCTTCCGGAGGGTGGAACGTGGCCGTCCGTTGACCGGCGCCGCCCTCGGAGGGAACCTTTGGTACGGATGGATCGGTGTTTTGTTGGCCGAACTCCGAGCCCTCCCGAAAAAAGGACAAGTCGGGTACAACCTCTCTCGGGTTTCCGGTCCTTTTGGAAGACCCTATAAGACCGGGGATCCGGACCCGCAGGAGGGAATCGGACATGGCTGGGAAGGACCTCGAGCGTCTCGCTTCCTATGTGGACGCCCTCGTCCGGGCGGAAGTCCACGGGCACGTCCTTTCCCGGGAAGGATTCCGCGATCTCTCCGCGGAATGGGAGGGGGAGCCCTCCCGGGGTCTCTTCGTGACCCTTCGGGTCGGGGGGGAGCTGCGGGGATGCATCGGCAGCATCGAGGCTTCGGACGAGGTCCCGGCCCTCGCCGCCCGAATGGCGAGGGAGGCCCTTCGGGACCCTCGATTCCTGGATCGGAGGGTCCGCCCCGCGGAGCTGGACCGTCTCACGACGGAGATCACCCTTCTCGATCCACCGGAGGAGGTCGAAGGTCCGGAGGACCTGGAGCCCGGACGCGACGGGGTCGTTTGCGAGTTCCGCGGCCGCAGGGGGGTCTATCTTCCCCAGGTCGCGGAAGAGACGGGCTGGTCTCCGAGGGTGCTGGTCGAGCGGTGCTTCCAGGAGAAGGTCGGGGTTCCTCCCGGGAGCTGGAGGCTGTCGGGAGCTCGGATCTACCGGCTGCGGGGAAGAAAGGCCTCGGCCGGCGGCGGTTCCCGGGGGGCCGGGGACGAGAGGGGGCAGGAATGAAACGGGTGAGCCTCGGAGGAGCCTGGGCCTCCGTCCATGTGGGGGCCGGAATTCGGGACATGCTGAAGTCCTGCTTGGATCACGGGTTCACGGGGATCGTTCCGGCCCCGGCCTTGCGCCCCCTCGATTGGCGGGGGGTGGCGGCGGAACTCCGGGACCTTCCGTTCGAGATACCCGCGATTCGGGTCGAGGATCCCCGGAACCCCGAGAACGAGGGCCTGGGTTCCGCGGTCGAGGGGGACTGGGAGCGTTTCGTGGCCCGCGTGGAGGCGGCCGCCGCCCTCGGCCGCCGGCTCGATTGCTCCCTCTTGATCCTCGAGGCCCCCCGGGGGAGCGAGGATGAAATCGAGGCGGAGGGCGGAAGGGAACGCCTTCTCGAGATCTGTTGCCGGAATCTCCATGAACTCGCCCGCAGGCTTCCCGAGTATGGGCTGGCCTTGACCGAGGCCGAGGGCGCCCTCTGCGATCCCGAGGCTCTCGAACTCATCTTTTGTGACTTAAGTCGCTATGCCATAGGCTATTGGCACCATCCGGCCCTCGCCGCGAAGATTTGCGGAGAATCTGCGGAGAATCCCGGCGAACGTCTCGAAAAGTTGCGTAAGTTCTTGGTGGGATGTGATTTGACCGATTTCTCGGGGGGGAGGGTCGACGCCTTGCCGGGGACCGGGGGAGTAGACTACGGCCTGCTCGCCCCCTATATGAGGGGCCTTCGGTTGCGGCTTCCCACCGTTCTCGAACCGGATCCGGAGACCTCCTGGGAGGATCTCCGCCAGGTTCGGAGCTTTCTCGAAAAGCATGGCCTCTAAGGCCGGAAGGCTCCGTAACCGAAGAGGTCCTGTCGTCCGATGAGGGCGGCGGGAGTCAAGGCCATGAGCCTCGCAGTCCACAGTCGCAGCCGAGTGCGCGAGTTCCTCCGGGTTCTGGAGGGTCGCAAGCGCGTCCTGGTCCTGAGCCACAACAACCCCGACCCCGACTCGATGGGCGGGGCCTTCGGGCTGCGCTTCCTGATCGAGAAGGCCCTCGAGATCCCGACCTCCTTCGGATACCGCGGGAACATCTTCCGGGCGGAGAACCTCGAAATGGTCCGGAGCCTCGGGCTGGGCATGGTCAAGGCCTCCGAACTGGATTTCGGCCGCTTCGACAGCCTGGTCGTCGTCGACACTCAGCCGGGCTTCGGACATACGGTCCTTCCGGCGGGCATGTCCCTGGACGGGGTCATCGATCATCACGTGCCCCCGAAGGAGGGGAACGAGATCGAGGTCCGCTTCTCGGACGTCCGGACCGACATCGGCGCAACCTGCTCGATTGTGACCGAGTACTTGATGGATCTGGACTACGAGATCCCCCCCCGGGTCGCGACGGCCCTCCTCTACGGCATCCGGACGGACACCGCGGATCTGAGCCGGAACACCGGTCCGATCGACGAGAAGGCCTACCTCCACCTCATGCTGCGGGCGGACCGCAAGGCCCTCGCCCGGATTTCCCGCCCCTCCCTTCCGAAGGATTACTTCCGCGCCTTCCGCAAGGCGATGAACGGGGTCCGTATCTACGGCAAGGTCGTCGTCTGCAGCCTGGGCGAGACCGAGAACCCCGAGATCGTCGCCGAGCTGGCCGACCTCCTCCTGCGCCTCCAGGACGCCGAATGGGTCGTCACGGGCGGGCTCTACGAGGGGACCTATTACATCTCCGTGCGGGCGAAGACCTGGACCTCTGATGCCTGGCACCTCCTCAGCGAGGTCCTCCGGGACGAGGGTTCCTTCGGTGGGCATGGAACCGTCGGCGGTGGTTCGATCCCCCTTGCGGACGATTCGCCCCGGGGACTCCGGCGTCTCGAGCGTCGATTGATGAAGAACCTTCTCGAGGCGCTCGGGGAGTCGCAGACCGCGCCGACGAACCTGAACTGACTTTCTCCTCGGAATCGAAACCTTCCCCGCCGGGACGGGGATTCTCCGAGCCTGCATCCGCCGGCCGGGGAGGTTAGCCTGGGTCGCGTGGAGTCCTTGCGGGAGTGGGAGGAACTCGGGCGGGCCCTGAAACCCTTCGGGCTCTTCGTGCTGGCCTGGGCGGTCGCCTCCCGGGCCGAGCGGAAATGGGGGATCTCGGGACGATTCCGGGCCCCCGGCGCCTCGGCCCTGGATCTCCTGGCGGGATTCGTCCTCGCGTTCTTCTTCTCGACGGCCGCCCTCTACCCGGGGACACCCTCCTTCAACAACAACCTCGAGCCTGCGGTCGCGGACGCGGCCGTTCTCCTGGCGAAGGGGAGGCCGGCCTTCGCCGGCCCGGAATCCGGGGCCTGTGCCGTCATTCCCTATGGTCCCTTGACGTTCTTGTTGCCGGCCGGACTCCACGCGGCGGGGGCGGGGCCGATCGAGGGACCCAAGTGGGCCGGGGTCCTGCAGATGGCCGCGGGGATGCTCGCGCTCTTCCTGGCCCTCGCGAAGACGGCTTCCTTTAGGGCCGCGTGGCGGGGCGCCGGCCTCGCGGCCCTCCTCCTGATGGCTTTCAAGCACTTCGCCTATTGGGACAGGCCCGAGAGCCTGCTCCTCCTCGCCGGAGGGCTCGGGGCGCTGGCCGCGAGTCTCCGCGCGCCCCCGGCGGTCTTCGCCCTCTTGGTCCCGGCCTCCGCCCTGGCCTTCGGGACGAAGATCCACGGCCTCCTCTACCTGGTCCCCTTCCTGCCCTTCTTCCTCCGGACCCTTCGGGGCCCGACCTTGCTGGCGGCCGTCGCGCTCGGGCTGGTCTCGAGCCTCCTGCCCTTCCTATCCCCGAGCCTTCCCCCGGGGCCCTGGTTCACCCATCTCCGCGAGGTCGTGGCCCTCCATCCCCTCGAACTGGATCTCGGGATCGCGACCCTCGGCCGCCTCGCCCTGATCGTCCTGCTGCCGCTCTGGCTGTGGAGGCGGAGGGCGGAAGAGGGGAGGACGGGTTCCCTCTTCCTCCTCTCCTGGGTCCTTCCCTGCCTGCTGCTCCTCTGGCCGGCCTCGAAGAACGGTGCCGGCCCGCATCACGTCCTTCCCTTCGTTCCCGCCGTCGTCCTCTGGATCGCCTTTCCGGTTCCCGCGCTCCGGCCCGGTCCGCGCCTTTCCCCGGTCCTTCTCGCCATGATCTGCGTCCTCGGCATCCTTGTCGTGAAAGGGCAGAAGAGCGTGCTTCGCTATCTCCTTTCCCGGGGTCCGGCGATGGCCGAGGCCAGGAAGGAGTGCGAAGAGTGGGCCGCCGAGTATCGGGGCCTTGACCTCGTCGCAGGCTTCACGGACCGGAAGGGAGAGGAGGTGACCTATCTTCGCCCCCTCGTCGTCGCGGCCTCCGGGCTCTCCCTCCTCGAACTCCCCGCGATTAAGGAACACGAACTCGCCGGTCTCCCCGTGCCGCCGTCCTTGGTGGAGGCCGTGCGTTCGGGGAAGCACCGGTTCATCCTCCTTCCGTCGAGAGGCCGAGCTTTCAGCCTGTCCTGGGAACCCCTGGATTCCTCCTGGAACCTCCGGCCCCTCCGGCGCGCCTTCCTCTCCCGCTACAGGAAGATCCGAAGCGGGCGTTTCTTCGAGATCTGGGAGCGCCGCTGAACCCCCGTCCGCGGTCATCTGTCGAACATGCCATCGATCTCGCTTCGGTAGCGCTCGTGGATGCGGTGCCTGCGGAGCTTGAGCGTCTGCGTCAGGAGTCCGTTCTCGATCGTGAAACCTTCCTTCAGGACGAGGAAGGGACCGATCCGGTCGCAGGGCCGGAAACCGCGCTCCCGGGAAAGGAGATGGTCGAACTCCCCCCTGAGCTTTTTCCGGAGGGTTTCTCCGTCGATCCCCTCCATGGCGGCACGTTCGAGGTCGGGGACGATCAGAGCCCCGCATTGCTTGCGATCCTGTCCGACGAGGCAGACCTGGGAGATCCACGAACTCCGCCGCAGGACGCCCTCGATCGGTTCGGGTTCGACGTTCTCCCCTCCCGACAACACGATCGTGTCTTTGAGACGACCCGAGATCCGAAGGAAACCGTCCTCGTCGATCCGTCCGAGGTCACCGGTCCGGAACCATCCCTCCCTGTCGAGGACGCGGCGGGTGGCCTCCTCGTTCCGGAAGTAGCCGCGCATGCACTGGGGCCCCCGCACGCAGATCTCCCCCGTCCGGCCCGGAGGGAGGGGGGTTCCGTCTTTCGAACGGATGCGGACTTCGGTTCCGGGGAGAGGAGGGCCGACCGTTCCGCATCGGTTCGCCTCGGGGAGCCGTACCGAGAGCACGGGACTCGTCTCCGTCAGGCCGTAGCCGTTCAGGAGGGGGACGCCGCAGCCGACGAGGAAGAGGTCGACCTCCTCCGGCAGGGAGCCGCCGCCCGAGATGCAAAGGCGCAGCCGTCCGCCGAGGGCGTCGTGGAGAGGGCGGAGGAGGAGGCCGGAGAGGACCCGATGGACGATTCCGAGAACCCCCCGCCGGCCCCGCCGGCCGATCCGCCGTCCCAGCGTCAGGCAGAGATCGACCGCGCCTCGTTTCCAGGAAGGGAGATTCCGGAACCGGGCCTCGAGGCCCTCGGCGAGCATCTCCCAGATCCTCGGAACGAAGGCCGTGACCGTAGGGCGGACCTTCGCCAGGTCGGCCTTCAGCCGGCGGGGGTCGGTGTAGACGATCTCCCCGCCGGCGGCGAGGATCGCGTATTCGAGCATGCGCTCGAAGGCGTGCCACGACGGAAGGATCGAAAGGAAGCGGTCGTCCTCCCGGAGGTCGAGGACGGACAGGCACTGCCGCAGGTTCGAAAGGAGGTTCCGGTGGGTCAGCATGACCCCCTTCGGCTCGCCGGTCGTTCCGCTCGTGTAGATCAACAGGGCCGTGTCCTCCGGTTGGACCGTGGCCAGGCGGCGGTCCAGGGTCTCGACCGTTCCGGGATCGGCGAGGAGATCGCGGCCGCGCGCCTCGAGAGCGGCGAGCCCCGATCCGCAATCGACGGCGAGCAGGAGATCCTCCGGCAGGGCGCAGGGGGGGGCGGGGCCTTTGTAGAAGACCGCCTTCGCCCCCGAATGGGCGAGGATCGTCTCGAGTTCGGCCGGGGCTGTATCCTCTCCCCGAGGGACCCCGACGAGGGCGGCCTCCTGGATCGCCAGGTCGATCCGCAGCCAGTCGGCCCGGTTGTCGAGGAAGAGGGCGACCCGGTCCCCGGGCTCGAGTCCGGCCTCGACGAGGGCGGCGGCCAGCGAACGGACCCTCGCATGGAGAGAGGCGTAGGTCAGGGGAGCCTCGCGGTCGGGGTCCTCCCGGGCGAGGACCCGCCGCTCCGGCCTGAGCCCGGCTCCGCGCGCCGTGAGATCGGGGAGGATCCTGATTCCCTCGGGGCCGTTCGAGTTCCTGTTGGGTTCCACTTCCTTGGGCATTGTCGGAGGGGGGACCGGGGGATTTCCACCCGCGACCCGGGTTCCCGCAGTTCGCGCACGGATCCGGATCCCCTTCGACGGGCGGAAGGCTTGACTGCCTCCGGGGCCTTTCTATCCTCTTGGCCCCTGCACGCGGGTGTAGCTCAGTTGGTAGAGCATCACGTTGCCAACGTGATTGTCGTCGGTTCGAGTCCGATCACCCGCTCCACTTCCCCCGCCTGCGATCCGCATGCTCTTTCCTTCCGGGCGCCGGAGGACGGGACGGAATCAGGCAAGAGGGACCGTCGCCGATCAAGTCGCGGCGTCCGGCAGCCTCGAGCGCGGCGCGGACCGAATGCCAGTTCTCGGGAAGGAAGAACTGCATCAGGGCCCGCTGCATCTTCCGATCACGAAGCTTGCGTGCGGCGTACACGGGCTTTCCCGTCATCGGGTCGATCCCGGTCCAGAACATGCAGGTCGCGATGTCCATCGGAGCGGGGATGAAGTCCTGCACCTGGCGGGGCCGATATCCCCGGGCTTTCAGGAAGAGCGCCAGCTCGATCATGTCCTCGATCCGGCAGCCGGGGTGCCCCGCGATGAAGTAGGGGACGAGGTACTGCCGTTTGCCGGCCTTGGCCGAGGCGCGCCGGAAGGCCGCGGCGAAGGCGTCGAAGTTCTTCCGATCCGGTTTCTTCATCGCCCGGAGGACCCCGGGCGAAACGTGCTCGGGCGCGACCTTCAGAAGCCCCCCGACGTGATGGCGGACCATCTCTTCCAGGTACTCGGGGGCCTTCTGCGCGAGATCCATTCGGATGCCCGAGGCGACGTGGATCTTGCGGACCCCTTCGATCCTCCGTGCTTTGCGGAGGAGCTGGACCGTGGGATCATGGCTCGTGTCGAGAAGCCTGCAGATCACCGGGTCGATGCAGGATTGCCTCCGGCAAAGGGCCTCGACCTTGGGGTTTCTGCAGCGCATCCTCCACATGTTGGCCGTGGGGCCGCCGAGATCGCTGACCACCCCCTTGAAATCAGGGTCACGGGCGAGCCCCCGGATTTCGCGGAGGATCGAGGCCTCGCTCCTCGACTGGATCTCCCGGCCCTGGTGCATCGTGATCGAACAGAAGGTGCAGCCTCCGAAACAGCCCCTCATGATCTGCACCGAGTCCCGGATCATCGAGAAGGCCGGGATCTCCTCGGTGTAGGACGGATGGGGACGCCTCGTGTAGGGGAGGTCGTACCAGGAATCCAAGTCCTTCATGGAGGGAGGGAGGGCCGGAGGATTCAGGACGAGGAGGCGGTCACCGTGGGCCTGCGTCAGGCGCCTGGCGCATCGCGGGTTGGTCTCCAGGTGCAGCCTCCGGGTCATGTCGGCGAAGGCCCGCGGGTCCTCCCGCACTTCCTCGAAGGAGGGGAGGGGGAGAGTCTCCCCCCTTCCCGCCGAGCCGAAGTCGTGTTCGGGGAGAGCTTCCTTCGCCCCCAGGAGATAGGCGGTCCCGCGAAGGTCTCGGCAGTCCCGGATCCGCAGACCGCGGTCGAGGCGTCGCGCGATCTCGACGAGGGTCGCTTCCCCCATGCCGAAGCCCAGGAGGTCCGCCTTCGAGGTGACGAGGATCGAGGGGAGGACCTTTTCGGACCACCAGTCGAAATGCGCGATGCGACGCAGGCTCGCCTCGACCCCGCCGACGACGACCGGGATTCCGGGGAAGGCCTCACGGCAGCGTTGCGCGTAGACGTTCGTCGCACGGTCGGGGCGCCGGCCGATCTCCCCGCCAGGCGAGTAGGCGTCCCGGTTCCGTCGCTTCCGGTTGGCCGTGTAGTGGTTGATCATCGAATCCATGTTGCCCGCGCTGACCGCGTAGAAGAGGCGCGGGCGGCCCATCTCCCTCCATGCATGGGGACCCGTCCAATCCGGCTGGGAGAGGACGGCGACCTTGAACCCGGCAGCTTCGAGGCAGCGGCCGAGGATGGCCATCGCGAAGGAGGGATGGTCGACGTAGGCGTCCCCGGTGACGAAGACGATGTCCGGAGCTCCCCAGCCCCGTTCCTTCCATTCCCTCCTGCTCATCGGAAGATGGCTGGACCCTCCGGGAGGAAGGGGAGCCGGTCGACGAGTGTGCGCGGAACGGGGAGCCATCGAAGGGATCCCTTAGCTCGGGAATCCCCGAGAACAAGGCCGGAACGAGAGACGACGGCTCCCCGGGTCCGCTCCTGCCTCACCCGGGCAGTTTGGGGTTCGAGACGGAGGCTCCGAGGATCAGCGGCCTTCCTGGATGTACTTCCGCATCTCCTGGAGCGCGATCCGACTGTCCGCGAGGGCGTCCTTCAGAAGATCCCGCATCGAGATCATGTCGAGGAATCTGTCCCCTTCCAGGACCGGGAGGTGACGGCACATCCGTTCCTGCATCCTCCGCAGCGCGTCCTTCCTGAGGTCGTCCGGCGAGGCCGTAACGAGGTCCGCGGTCATGACCTCGCGCAGCGTCGTCCGGTCCAGGTCCCGCCCCGCGAAGACGACCCTCCTGAGGAGGTCGCGTTCGCTGAAGACCCCGACCAGCTTCCCTTCCTCGATGACACCGACGATTCCGACTTCCCGGTGGACCATCATCTCGACGGCCTGCCGGACGCTGTGCTTGGGAGAGAGGAGGTTGGTGACGGGGGCTCTTCGTTCCAGAATCTTTCGAATCGTACCCATGAGGGGCTCCTTTCGTTCGGGCACCTCGAAGGGCGAATCACGGCCTCGGTGCCTCTCTGCGCTCCAAGGCCTCGGTGGTGGGACGTTTGGTGGTTCTCGGCTCGAAGGCCTCGAAGGCGAACTTCAGCCTAACATGGATCGAGGCTTTCGGGCAGCCCCCCATGGCACGGGAAGCATGGAAACGGACCTGGGTGGAGTCCGTCCGTCTCGTGCGCCTCGCAGGTGACCCGTTCCCGGAATCGGGACACTCCCCGGGGAGTTGCAGGAGCGCCGGAGGGGGCTCAGTCGGCCGGCCGGTTCCGGGTCAGGAACTCGATCAGGTCCACCTTGGTCAAGATGCCGAGGAGGTGCTGACCCTCGTCGACGACCAGGGCGACGTTGCCTTCGTCGAAGAGGTCGACGAGTTCGGAGGCCGGGGCATGCGGGCGCATCGTGGAGACCTTGCGCTCCATGACCTCGACGACGGCCGTTTCCGCCCCTGCGCCGCCGTCAACCATGACGTGGAGGACGTCGGATTCGGTCAGGATGCCGACGAGCTTCCCTCCGTCGAGGACCGGAATCTGGGATATCCCTTCTTCCTTGAAGATCGAGACGACCGTTCCCAGTCGGTCCGAGACCTCGGCAGTGATCAACTCCTGCTTGGGCAGGGCCCTGAGAATGTCACCGATCGTGCCGATCGCCCAATCGGGTTCGGAGAACCCGTTCTCCCGCATCCAGCGGTCGTCGAGGAACTTCGTCATGTAGTTGCGCACCGAGTCGGGGAGGACGATGACGATCCGCGCCCCTTCGCCGAATTCGGGGGCGATCTGCAGGGCCGCCCAGACCGCCGATCCGGAAGAACCTCCGACCAGGAGTCCTTCCTGGCGGATCAATCTCCTCGCGGTACGGAAGGAATCCCGGTCGTTCGTCTTGATCCACCGGTCGACGAGGTCGCGGTCGAGCACGTCGGGGATGAAGTCGTAACCGATCCCCTCGACCTTGTAGGGCTTGATCTCGCCCGGTCCCGCGAGGATCGAACCCTCGGGATCGACTCCGATGATCCGCACGTCCGGGCGTTCCTTCTTCAGGGCCCGGGCGACTCCGGTGATCGTACCCCCGGTCCCGGCGGAGATCACGACCGCGTCGAGACGGCCCTCGCATTGTTCGAGGATCTCCTTGCCGGTGCCCTCCTCATGGGCGAGCGGATTGTCGGGATTCCCGTATTGGTCGAGGATGTGGGCGTTCGGAAGAACCTCCTGGAGCCGCTTGGCGACCCCGATGTGGCTCTCGGGATCGTCCCAGGCCGCCTCGGTCGGCGTGCGGATGATCTCGGCCCCGAGAGCCTCGAGGACGACCTGCTTCTCGCGGCTCATCTTTTCGGGCATCGTGATGATCATCCGGTACCCCCGAAGGGCGGCCGCGAGGGAGAGGCCGATACCCGTGTTTCCGGAGGTCGGTTCGATCAGCGTGTCCCCCGGCCGGATCCTCCCCTCCTTCTCGGCTTCGAGGAGCATGCGTACTCCGATCCGGTCCTTGACGGATCCGCCGGGGTTCAGGAACTCGCATTTCCCAAGGAGTTCGCACGGAAGGTCCCGGCCGATACGGGACAGACGGACCAGGGGGGTCCGACCGACGCAATCGAGAATGGAATCGTGAATCATCAGGCTTCTCCGATCGGAGGCGAAGATACCCCCCTGGGGCCGGATCCGCATGATCCGTTCGGAGAGCGGCCCGGGTATCGTGGAGGGGATGCGTCCAAGGGATCGGAGCCGCCTGCCCCGGAGCCTCGACGAAGGGGGCGGAAGGGGCTCGCGCGCCGGAGACCCGGGCTTCGACCGGGGACCCCGAGAACGGTCCGGGGGCCTCGCTTGTTTCGTTTCAAATCTCTTGTCGGGGTTTCGGGTTCGTCTCCTCCTCGGCCTGGGGGTCGGGGTCCTTCTCCCCTTGCTGGCCTTCTCCTGGTTCGGGACCCGCCGCCTTCGGGAGACGACGAAGGAGAGCCTGGCTTCCCACCTGCTCCGGGGGCTCGCCCGGGAGACCCGCGAACGCCTGAGGAGAAGGATCTTCGAGGGAGTCCGCGCCGCCGATTCGTTGTTCCTCGAGGATACTCTGCGGGCCTACCTGAAGGCCGTCCTTCCGCCGGGGGGCCCGGGGAGGCGGGAGCGGGAGATCCTGCGGACCTGGCTTCTCCGCCATGCCCCCGATCTCGCCCCGGCGGGCCGGATCCTGGTCCTGTCTCCCGATTCGAGGCTCCTCCTGGACTGGGGACCGGAAACGGGCCCCTCCTTCGTCTTTCCCGCTCCTCCCTCCGCTTTCTTCCCTCCCTCCTGGTTCGGGGAACCGGACGGGATCCGGATCCTCGAACCCCTTCCCGACCCCTTGGAGGAACGGCCGAATCCCTCCGGCAGTCCGGATCCCTCCTCGCGGGTCCTTCCGCGGGTCCTTCCGATTCGCGATTCGGATCAGGCCCTTCTGGGTTTCGGGGTGAGCCTCCTTCCCCTCGAGATCCTGCAGGAGGAGTTGGACCGGACGGCGGGGGTGCTGGAGGGGGATCTCGGGGTGGTCCATGGCGATGTCGGCCTGGTCGCCCCGACCGAGGGAGGGAGGCGCATCCTCCTGGATTCCCTGCGCTTCCGGATCGGAGGTCTCCCCGATTCCGGGGGAGAGGAGGGGATGCTTCGCGTGACCCTTCTCTTGGGGGAGCCTGGCATGGAGGAGAGCTTTCCGCCGCCTCTGGACCGCTGGGAGGTCGAGGTCCGGGCCTCCGAGTCCGAACTCCTTCGCAGGGTCGATGCTTCGGGGAGGGTCTTCTTCTGGTTGGTCTTGGGAATGCTTCTGGCGACCCTCGGGATCGCGAGTTCGATCTCCTGGGCCCTGACCCGTCCGCTGCGGAGATTGGAGGAGGCCACCGAGACCCTCGGGTCCGGGGACCTGTCGGTTCGCGTCGAGGAGATGGGCCCCCGGGAGACGCGCAAGCTGGCCCACGCCCTCAACACGATGGCCCGACAACTCGAGGAGGATCGCCGGCGTCGGGAGCAGGTCGAGCGGGATCGCGCCTGGACGCAGATGGCCCGCCAGGTGGCCCACGAGATCAAGAATCCCTTGCAACCGGTGAGATTGCACGCGGAACTGATCCTACGGCTGGTCGGGGAGGGCCTAGGGGAGCCGGAGAGGATTCGGAACTCCTCGGAGGTGATTCTGCGCCAGGTCCGGGCGATGCAGCGTATCGTGCGCGGATTCCAGGACTTCGCGAAGGCGGGTGAGCCCTGCTCGAAGGAATGGTTCCCGCTCGCCCCCATCCTCGAGGAACTCCGCGCCCTGTACGCCGCGGGAGAGAACGTGGATCTGCGGCTTCCCGCGGGGGATGGAGGGGGAGGTTTCCTCCTCCGAGGCGACCCCCTGCGCTTCCAGCAGGTGCTCGTGAACCTCGTCCAGAACTCGATCGAGGCCGCGGAGACCCTCCCGGCCAGGATCGAGATCGCGGTTTTCGAGATCCCTGGCCGTTTGAGGCTCGAGGTCCGGGACAGGGGGCGGGGTCTCCCCCAAAGGTCGGATGGGGATTGGTTCGAACCCTACGCCTCGACGAAAGAAGGGGGGACGGGGCTGGGGCTGGCGATCTGCCAGCGACAGGTCGAGTCGATGGGAGGGAGGATCGGGCTCGAGGATCGCGAGGGAGGGGGGACTGTGGCATGGATGGAATTCCCCTCCTCGGTCTTCTCTCCCGGGGGTGAAGAAGCATGAGGACCCTGCTGGTCCTGCCCTGTCTGGACGAGGAGGACGCCCTCCCGCACGTTCTCGGAGATCTCCCCCTGGGAGATCCCGAGATACGGGTTCTCGTCGTCGACAACGGCTCCACGGATCGCAGCGCCGAGGTCGCGCGGGACTTCGGCGTCGAAGTCGTTCCGGAACCACGGCGCGGTTACGGGGCGGCCTGTCTGCGAGGGATCTCCATGCGGAAGGACGAGGAGTGCATTGCCTTCCTCGATTGCGACCATGCCGACGACCCCCGCCTGTTGCCGGAGATCCTGGACCCGATCCGAAGGGACGAGGCGGATCTCGTCCTCGGTTCGCGGATGCTCCACCCGCAATCCCGGCGCGCCCTCCTCCCGCAGGCCCGGTTCGGCAATCGGCTCGCGGCCTTCTTTCTCCGAGCCTGGTTCGGTCTCCGCTGCACCGATCTCGGACCCTTCCGGGCGATCCGCTGGGACGCACTCGTGCGGATGGGGATGAGGGACAGGGGGTTCGGGTGGACGGTCGAGATGCAGGCCAAGGCGGGCCTTCTTGGATTGCGGACGCTCGAGGTGGCCGTGCCGTATCGGGAACGGATCGGCCGCTCCAAGATCACCGGAACTTTGAAGGGCACGTTCTGCGCTTCCTGGAAGATCCTGTCCACGCTCGTCGTTCTCCGTCTCCGGGGGAAACGCACCCTCAGGGAGGCCGCGGCGGGACTCGAGAGCGGATAAGGGGAGGCCGGAATCCCTGCATGTACGCGGCGGGGGCGCGGGGTTTCTGGACCCCGCGCCCCCGCGGTCCGTCCGGTCCGGAAGGACCGGACGGGTCTCGACGACGGATCAGGAGGTTCCGAGGACGAGGAAGAGGCCGTTGGAGAGGGCCCAGCCGGACGGGAAGGTCACGGCGTTCAGCGCCCAGTCCTGGATGACGACCTTGACGCCCTTGAGGGTCGTGTCGTTCGGGATGAAGAGCGGGAAGCTGTAGGTCGCGCCCCCGCCGGCCCCGAGAATGAAGAAGCCCGTGCCCCCGTTGTAGGCGTAGAAGTTCGGGGGAACCGCGGCCGGGGTCTGGGTCGGAACGCCGAGGACCAGAACGTGGACCGGGTTCGCGACCGAGGTCACGCCCTTCAAGGTCACGGTCGTGTTCAGGATCGGATCCTTGTCTGCGGAGAGGGCGGCCTTGCCGCGGACCTCGCCGATCGAGTGGGTCGTCGCGCCGTTGTCCATGCGGAAGATCCGTTGGTCGGTCGAGGGATTCATGTTGCCCCTCGTGTAGACGCGGCCGCTGTCCAGGGCGAAGGCGTTCCGGCCTTCGGTGTAGTTGTAGACGTTGCTGCTGCCCGCACTGTTGTAGTTGACGTAGAACGTCGAGGCCGTCGTCCCGCTGAAGGTCGTGACCATCGGTTCATAGCCGCCGGAGCCCGCGTTGCCTCTGTAATAGAGGCGCCTCGCCCCGACGGAGGTCAGGTAGGAGGGGTTCAGGTCCGGGGCGAAGTTGAACAGGGGGGCGGTTCCCGCCGCGGTCCCGTTCGACTTGAAGAGTTCGTATCCGACCGTGGGGGTGTAGGCCCGGAACATCAGGAGGCCGTTGTGGACCGTCAGGTAGGTCGGGTAGCTGCTCCCGGTGCCGGTGTAGATGTCCTTGAGGAGGACCGTTCCGGTCGAGGTCCCGTCGGTGACCCAGAGTTCGCGGCCGTGGCCGGAAGTCCCGACTCCGTCATAGGCCTGGAAGTAGACCTTGCCCTTGTAGTTGGTCAGGTAGCTCGGATAGCTGCTGCTGCTCCCGGGATAGATGTCCTTGATCCGGGCGGTGCCCCCGGCGGTGCCGTCGGAGATGTAGATCTCGTATCCGCCGTTGGAGAATCCTCCATAGGCCCGGAAGACGACCTTGTTGCCGAGAGGGGCGAAGAAGCTGGGATAGGAGCTTCCCGGTCCGGAATAGATGTCGGCGACCATGACGGTGCCGGTGCTCGTCCCGTCGGTCTTCCAGAGTTCGTAACCCTTCCCCGACACGTAGGCCTGGAAGTAGATCACGTCTCCGATCCGGGTCAGGTAGCGGGGGTTCGAACTCATGGAGCCCGAGTAAATGTCCTTGACCATCGCGGTGCCGGCGGCCGTGCCGTCCGAGGCCCAGAGTTCGGTTCCGTTCGTGCCGTCATTCGCGGCGAAGAAGACCTTGTTCCCGAGGCGGCAGAACGAGGAGCTGTAGGAGGACATCGAACTCAGAGTTCCGGTCCGGATGTCCTTGACGAGAGCCGTCGTGGTCGAGGTCCCCTGCGTGACCCAGAGTTCCTGTCCGTGTCCTCCGGTTCCGGTGCCGTCGGTCGCCGTGAAGAGGACCCTGCCGAAGCGGCTCGTCATCTGGCCGATGTTCTCGCTCGCGGTGATGGAGCCGAAGGTCCACTTGTTCGTGTCGATGAGGGCGGTCGTCGCCGGGGTGCCCTTGGAATACCCGAGTTCATAGCCCTCGGTCTTGCCGCGGACGTAGAAGGCGACGGTCCCCGCCACGACCTCGGTCGTGTAGTAGCCGTATCCGCTGAAGGATCCGGGATAGAAATCCTTCAGCATCATCGTTCCGGCGGTCGTTCCGTCGGAGACCCAGGGCTCGGAGCCCGCACCGCTCTTGTAGACCGAGCAGAAGACCTTTCCTCCGGACACCTCGAGGTACCGCGGAGATCCCGGGAAGGAGGCGAACTTCGTCGTTCCGGCGGTCGTTCCGTTCGTCGACCAGACCTCGTAGCTCGTGCCGACGCGGTTCGCGAACCATGCCTTTCCGGCAGCTACGGTGATGTCATAGATGTAGGAGCTGGTCGCGCCCGGGGCGATGTCCTTGAGCTGGACGGTTCCCGCGGCGGTGCCGTCGGTGATCCAGGGTTCGAAACCGCCCGCCGAGGTCCGACCCTCGAAGATCACCTTCGAACCGAGGACGACGCTCGTGTAGAGGTCGGTTCCGGAGAGAGGACCTGTGTAGATGTCTTTGACCATCGTCGTGCCGGCGGCGGTGCCGTCGGAGATCCAGAGTTCGGTCCCGTAGGCGGTAGTCCCGATCTTGGTGTTGGCTTGGAACAGGACCTTCGTCGTCCCGAGAGGCTGGAAATACCTCGGAGAGGAAGAGAGCGAGCCCGCGTAGATGTCCTTGAGCATGATGGTGCCGGCGGTCGTGCCGTCGGTGACCCAGAGTTCGGACCCGTTGGTTCCGTCGTTTGCGTAGAAGAAGACCTTCGTGCCGGCTCCATTGGCCATCAGGTAGTTTGGGTAGGAACTCAGGGATCCGGTCCGGATGTCCTTGAGCATCATCGTTCCGGCGGTCGTGCCGTCGGTGACCCAGGGCTCGGTCCCTTTGCCGGACAGGTAGCGGGTGAAGACGATCTTCCCGTTGCTGAGAGCGGCGAGGTTGTAGGGATTGGAGCCGGGGCTACCCGGTTCGACGTCCGCGAAGACCTTGGTGCCGGCG
This sequence comes from Planctomycetota bacterium, assembly GCA_027021385.1. Lineage (GTDB taxonomy): Bacteria > Planctomycetota > UBA1135 > UBA1135 > JALUUL01. The sequence goes on from JALUUL010000069.1 coordinate 122,758, forward strand.
GCCGTGCCGTCGGTGACCCAGATCTCGCGCCCCTTCAAGGGACCGGTGGCGACGAAGTAGATCTTCGTCCCGACCTTGATCATGCTGCTGATCGAGGAACTGTTCGGGCCGGGGTTGATGTCCTTGACGAGGCTGACGTTCGTCCCGTCGAACTTGAAGAGTTCGTACCCCGTCGAATAGGTCCTACCCGAGAAATAGATCGCATTCCCCAGGCGGAGGTACTTCGTTTGGTTGGAATGTTGGGAAATCCGGGAGTAGGAGGGGTAGAAACTCGCGATTGGGGGATTGGCCGGAGTCGAATTGATGTCCTTTCCCAGGTAGTAGGCCTGGAATTGCGCTGTCGCGGTCCCGGCGATGCCGAGCATGGCGGCGGCCGCGAGGCAACCGAAGAGGGACAAAGGTCTGTCCTTGGACATGGCGAACCTCATTTCTGGAGGAGTGAAAAGGAAGTCGGGAAACGCGGCAGAGGAGTCTCTTCCGCTTCACCGGCCGTCCTTCCTGCCAGGGCGGATCCCCATCGTCCGGGGACGGGAGAAAGATGTCCTGGAGGAGAGGCAGTCGGCAGAGGATGGAAAGTCTAGGAAGGCCGGCGGGACCTGCAATCCCCGAGTTTTCCCGAGAACGATTCCGTTGCGAAGCCTTCGTCCGTTCTCCCCCCGGCTCCTGGCCGGGGGCCGCAGGGCTTGGGAGTGAAGGGAAGGAGGGAGTATCCTGGACTGCGAGGCGTCCTCCCGGGCCGCCGACGAATCACAGGCCTCCTGCGAATCCTCGCCGGAGCCTCGAGCCAGTCCCCCTTGCCGGGGCGCTTTGAGAGAAACCCGGAAAGGTCGAAGGAGAGTGCCCGCGCATTCTCCGAGATTGGGTCCCGACAGGAGACGAAGGTCGGATCTATGAAGATTTCCCGGATTGAGCGTTCTGCATCACCTCGAATCATGGAGGAGGCTTTCCGAGTTTTCGGGCGTTTCTCCGGGAAAAATTCCAGCTTGAAAAACAGGGCCGAACACTCGGGATGCGGCTTCCGGGGAGCGGGGGGGAGCGCGAGAACCGGTGTACTCGTGTCCGTCATCCTTCTCCTCGGTCTTGGCGCCTGGTGGGGTTTCAAGGAGATCCGGGGGACTGGCTCCGGGACGGAGCGGATCGACCCCGGGGCGGGGGCAGGTTCGGAGCTGGTCGAGGGAGGACGAAGGGAGAAGGCCCCGCCGGTGGATTCGATGACGGCGCCCCGGGTTCGGAAGGGAAGAGGGGAGCAGGGGGGAAGCCGCGGCGCGGGTGAGGGAACGGGGACGCCCGCCGGCGAGAGGGAACTCCTTCGGCTCGAGGAACACATCCACCGTCTGCAGACGACCTTCCTCGATCCGAACACCTCCACCGCGCAGAAGCTCTCCGCTCTCGAGGAACTCGTCCGAAACCCCTATTCGCGCGAGCGCGCCTACATGGAGATCGCCGAGGTCCTGACCGACCATCCGAACCGGGAGATCGTCGAGGGGGCGCTGGACATCGCCCGGCGCCATCCGAACGCTCTCGTCGACTCTTCGAAGCTCCTCGAGATCTTCGACAGCCGCTTCCAGAAGGACCTCGCCTTCCGCCTGAAGGTCATCGACACCCTCGGGGCCAATCGGAAGTATCCGGGCGCGAAAGAGGCCCTCGAATACCTGAAACAGCGGCATTCCTCGGGTATCCTGCAGGACGCCATCGAGAGGGCTCTGGGGGAGCACCACTGATCCCCCCCTCCGTTTCCCCGCCCCCCTCCTTCCTGTTCCCCCGCCGGTGATCCGTATGCGTCCTGCCGCCTTCGTTCCGATTCCTCTCCTCCTGCTGCTTGCCGCGCCTCTCGCCTCCCAGACGACGACCCCCAGGGATCCGCGGAGGGTCCTCGTCGTCTACAACGCGGATTGGCCCGACGGGAACGGGGACGGGATCGGGGATTCGAAGGAGGTGGCGGATCACTATGCGAGGATGCGTGGAGTTCCCGCCTCCAACCTGCTCGGGTTGAAACTCGGCAAGGTGGATCGGGCCTCCTTCCGCGGAAGCGCCGCGACCCAATGGGCTTCCTTCCACGACAACCTCGTCACTCCGCTGAAGGCGAAGCTGAAGGTCCTGGGGGCGACGAAGATCGATACGATCCTTCTCTGCTACGGCGTCCCGCATCGGATCGCCGCTCCGATCCGATCCCTGGCGCTCCGCGCGGTCGATTCCCTTCTCTGCGTCCCCGCGCAGATCGGAACGAGGAGCGGCTGGAACTTCAGCGGATATTGGAGGCGGAACACCTACTTCGAACATTCTCCGACCGTGGCTCCCGACCTCGGCCGTTTCGACCATGCGAAGCATCGTTATGGACTCGATGACTACTACCTCGTCACGAGGATCGACGGGATCCACGTCGAGGCCGCGAAGGACCTCGTCGACGCCGCGGTCTACGTGGAACGGCATGGGGCCAAGGGAGGAGGAAAGGTCGAGGGGATCGCCTATGTAGACAGCCGGCACGGCTTCAAGACCGATACCTGGCTGAAAGGGAACTATCCGAATTATCCGGGTTACTACACTTATCAGCTCTGGTCGTACCGGATGGCCTTCGGCAAGTTCCTGCCGCCCAAGGTCGGGTTGCCGGTGAAGTGGGAGTACTCGAACTACGAGATCGGGGAGAAGAACTCGACCGGAAAGGTGCTCGCCTACTGGTCCGACAAGACCCCCGCCGCCTCGGCCCCCGACGCGTTCCTCTACGGGGGTTGGTACAATTTCAGGCAATACCTCGATGTCTGGACCTGGCTGCCCGGTTCGATCGCCTGCGATCTGAACAGCAACTCGATCCGGGATTTCCACAACCCCAAGCGCAGCTCCCCCGCCTTCCTGTCGGAAGCCCTCGAACTGGGGCTCGCCGCGGGCTGCGGGGTCATCGCCGAACCCTACCTTCAAGGCCACGTCCGCCCCGAGGTTCTGATCCACTACATCGTCGAAGGCTTTACCTTCGCCGAGGCCGGGGCTCTCGCCGATCCTGCCCTCTTCTGGAGAGGGGTGCGGATAGGAGACCCTGTCTACGCGCCCTTCGATCGGAGCCTGCGCAGGACCCCGGATCGCAGCCCTCCCCCGGCTCCGCTTCTGGCCGTTCGCGCCCGGAACGGGACGACCGCGGATCTCTCGGTCCTTGTTCCGAGACGGCCCTCCGATCCCGATCTCTGCATCGCGACCCTGGCCTACGGGAAGCGCCCGATCATGGGGGCCTCCGTCTCCTCGAGGGCCGCCTACCACGGGCGCCAGGATTTCACGCTGAAGAACCTGGATGCCGCGTGGCCCGCCTATTTCCTTCGGGCGACGGTCCGGGATCCCGCCGGTAATCGGACGGCCGGAGCCCCGGGCGTCGTCTTCCATCATCCCTTCACCGGGGCGGGAACGGCGGTGGCCGCCGATCCGGGATCCATCGTTTCGGGGAACGACCTCGTCGTCCGCTATGCCGTGGCCGCCGTTCCCGATCTCTCCGCCCTGACGGCCTTCCATCTGGACCTCAAGGCCCCGGGATCCTCGACCTGGGTCGAGGCGACCTCTCTCCTGCTGCCCTTCCTCGCGGACATCGGTCTGGAACGGGGAGGTCGAGGGTTCTCCGGGCTGGCTTTCGCCCTCAAGGTCCCGAAGTTCTCCGGGCCGAAAGGGACCTGGGGTTTCCGAATCCGGGCCGCCAAGGGTACGGCGTCCTCCTCGGCCTCGACGACCGTCACCGTGCGGTGACCGGGGGGCCATCCCTACCGGTCGACCCGTCTCACCCGCGGGCTCCGCGCCGCGGCCGCCCCTCCGTCACTTCGCGATTCCTGCCTTCGCCATGGCTTCCCGGAAGTCCCGGGGCGGGGGGAGAGTCAGGCTGATCTCCTTCCTCAGGAGCGGATGCCTGAGAGCCAGGCCGAAGGCGTGCAGCATTGCCCGCCCGACCCGGAAGGGCATCCGCTTCCCCTTCCCGTATTTCCTGTCGCCGAGAATGGGATGCCCGACCGAGGCCATCTGAACCCGGATCTGGTTGCGCCGGCCGGTCGAGAGGCGGAAGGCGACCAGAGATACGTTCCGGCCTTCCTCGAGGACCGCATAGCGGGTCACGGCCCTCCTTCCGCGACCCTCCTCGACGCAGCGGACGATCTGGCCTCCGTTTTCGGCCAGCCGGGATAGGAGGACCCCTCGCTCGGGTCGCGGGCTACCGATCACGAGCCCCTGGTAGACCCGCTCGCAGCGATGTTTGCGGAAGAGGGGTTCGAACAGGGTCCTGGCCCTCTCGTTGCGCGCCAGGGCCAGGAGACCGCTCGTCTCCTCGTCGAGCCGATGGAGGAGATGCAGCTCGCAGGGTTCTCCCGAGGCTTCGAGCATCCGGCGGAGGATCGCCGGGACGCATCGGTCCGCGGGCCTGCCCGGGGCCCTGGTGCTGAGGAGCCCCGGGGGTTTGGAGACGACGAGGAGATCGGGGTCGGAATGGACGATTTCGAGGGAAGGATTCATGACCTTCTCCGGAGGCCCGCTCCGGGAATCTCCGTTGGAACGGGAATGTCCGGGGCGCAGGAGGAGACCCCCGAAGGAGGGTGGGCCTCCGAGTCCGTTCCCGGCTCAATCTCGAAGCGGCCGGAGGTCGAAGAGACGGAACAAGTTACCGTCCCGATTCGGGACGACGTGAGGTAGAGGCGTCGGAGGGAAGTTTGCATCTGGAGCCCGACTGGTTCGAGGATCCCGCCTCGGGAAGATTGCTCGTCGTGGATCGCGAGACGGGGACCTTCCGGACGGTGAAGGAGTCCTTGCGCGGAGGAGGGTTCGAGGTCGAGTTCGCCCAGGACCTCCGGGAAGCGCAAGCCCTCCTGCGAGGGCGCAGAGTAGACCTGATCCTTCTCGGCATAGAGGGGGGACGGCAGGACTACCTGCGGCGGGCGGCCCTCCTCCGCGAGTTCGAACCCCTGGCTCCCGTCGTCGTGATGGCCGAGGGACGGGGAGACCTCGCCTCGGAGGTCATCAAGCTCGGGGCCCACGATTTCCTCGCCAAGCCGATCGATCCGATGCGCCTCGGTCCGGTCGTCGCGGAGGGGTTGCGGACGAGCCGGCAGAGCCGGATCAACCTTCGTCTCCTCCGGGGGGTCGAGGAGGCCAAGGAAGCAGGCGTCCCCTTCGGGGTCTCCCCCTCGTTCCGGCGGATGCTGGCCCGCTTCGAGGAACTCCTCGACTGCAAGAACCCCGTCCTCATCGTCGGCGAAGGTGGAACGGGCAGGGAATCCCTGGCCCGGGGGTTCCACCGGCGCCGGGGGGAGAAAGGACGGTTCCGCATCTTCCACGGGCGGACGCTTCGGAAGAAGGAGGAACTCCGGTTCCTCGAGGAGAGGAACGAGGGGGGGACGGTCTGCATCTTTGAGATGCGGGAAATGTCCCGGCGGCTCCAGGGGACCCTGGCGAGCTGGCACGAATGGAAGAGAGGAGCCTCGACCCGGGAGCCCGACCTGATCCTGATCCACACCGGGGACGAAGGCTTCGAGCCGAGAGAGGGGGATTGGCATCCGGCCTTCCATTCCCTGTTGAAGGAGACCGCGAGGATCGCCGTCCCTCCCCTCCGGGAACGGAGGGAAGACCTGCCCTTCCTCGCGACGATGGTGCTGGACACCCTCGTGGGTGACCTGTCGCACAAGGGCTTCACCTTCGAGGCCCTGATGCTGCTCGAGATCCTGCCCTGGCTCGGCAACCTCCCCGAACTCGCGAAGATCGTCGCGAAGGCATGGATCCTCGCCGAAGGTGATCCGATCGGGAGACGGCATCTCTGCGGGGCGAGCGAGGACCTCGCGCGCGCGTTCCTCCCCGCGAGGATCGAGGAGGGGGAACTCCTCGAGAGGTTGGGTCGGACCCACAGCAAGGAAGCCGACATCCTTCCCTTCGAGGAGGAGGAGAAGCGGATCCTCTCCCGAGCCCTGGAGGCGACGGAAGGGAACGTCAGCCGGGCGGCGGAACTCCTTCGGATCGGAAGAGCGACCCTCTACCGGAAGATCCATCAATACGACCTCTCCACGAAGAGGCGGCGGCGGAGAGCGGGGAGCCCCGAGGCCTGAATCTCAGACCCTTCTCGCGTCCAGGCGGTGCCCGGCCGCCCGATAGCGTTTCTTCAAGGCGGCGAGCCCTCCTTCCCCTGTCAGATGCTCCGCCGCGTCTTCATCGAGATGGAGCGAGACCCGGGAGGCCTTCAGCGCGTATCCGATCGAAGATCCGAGCCCGGCCTCTTCCGCGGAGGGATCGGCGAAGGCCCGCGCGACCGCTTCCGCCTTGGAACTCCCGATGGCCGTGATCCAGATCTCCCGGGCCCTGAGGATGCTGCGCGGACCCGCCGTCAAGGCGAAGGGGGGGACGCGCTCCTTCCCGCCGAAAGCCGGGGCAAGGGCCTCTCGGGTCGAATCGCTCGTTCTCGTCAGGTGGGTCTCGGCCTCGAAGCGGGTCCAGGGTCCGTCGTTGAAGGCCATGTGCGGGTAGGGCATCGGGCCGACGCCGAGGTTCGCCAGGTCCGGGGGATCCTCCGCGAGAAGACTCTCGTAGGCTTCACAGGCCCGGCGGACCCTCCCAAGGATTCCGCCGGCGTGGTCCGCGATCCGGATCTCGGAACCCGGGTCCCCGGTCTCCGGGTGGGGGGGGGACGACCAGGAGTCCGGATCCTCGCTGAGCTGTTTCTCGATCTCCTCGCAGGTGCAGAGGTCCTCGGGAGGAAGCACCCAATCGCGCGGGCGCCGGGGAGGGGGGAGGGGACCGAGGAGATGCTTGCGGATGTACCTCGTGAAGCATCCGGGATGATCTAGATCCGTGAAGCCTCCCCTCGGATGCAGGAGCAGACCGTCGAGCAGCCGGATCCTGGCTCTCGACAGGTCGAGGCCGGAACTCGTGCAGATCTCGTAGATCCTCCGTGGAGTGTTCCCCGTGTTCAGGAGGAGGACGGCGTCCGGCTTGTCGGCGAGAAGGCGCATCAAGGCCTCTGCCCGGTTCCGGGCCAGGGCTTCTGCGTCCTCGTGGATCCGCAGCTCGACTTCCGCCATCGGGTCCTTCACCCCCTTTGCCGGTTCGGTTCGTGGAGGGGGGGGACCTCTGCGAAGGCTGCGGCGGCTGCCCGGAGGCTTCGCGAGGCCTCGGGCTCGTGGCCGTCGGTAAGGGCCGACCAGGCCCTGTGGAGGAGCCGCTCCCCCCGGGAGAACGCGGACATGAAGCGGGCGAAAGCGACCATTCCGAACTGGTGGATGATCGCCGCCCTCCGCTCGATCACGGGATCGAGCGCTCCGATCTGGATCTCGTCGAGAGCCTTCTTGATCTCCTCCCGAGCCTCTCCCTCCTCGGCTTCCTCGAGCCGTTCGACCAGGGCCAGGCAGGTCTCGGAGATGTGCGCCGGGACCGAATGGATATCGAGGGTCTCCTCCGGCGTCCCTTCCTTCCCCGGGCCGCCGGCCCGCTTGCGGAAGCGCAACTCGAGTCCGAGGAGTCCGGTCGCGATCGCGAGGGCCGCAGAGGGGAGGACGACCGCGGGTTCGGTCGCCGGGACTTGCATCGCGAAGAAGGCCGCGCCTGCGAGGCTCGTGAGGCAGAGCAGGAAGACCGGAAGGTCGGGGAGCGGCTTCAGGAAAGGGATTCCCGTGAAGAGGTCGCGGTCGTCGTTCATCTGCGTCAACCCCTGCCGGCGATCTGATAGAGGGAGAGGGTGAGGGCCGTCAGGGCCTCGCCGAGGATCAGGCCCGCCGCGAAGGGGACGAGACGCCTCGCGAGGAAGGCCCTTCCCCTGATACGGCCGAGGGCGATCGAGATCAGGCAGCCGATTCCGTAAGAAAGGGTAATCTCCGCGGGAAGGTACATCGCAAGTCCGACGAGGACCCCGATTCCGGCGAAGGGCAGGAGGGAGACCATGCCACCCAGGAGGGTTCCAAGTGCGTACTTGTCCCAGGGGACATCTCCCTTCACGAGTCCTTCTACGACGGCCTTCAAGGCGTCTGCCTGCGGGGCCGGAAGCTTCGTTCCGGGGCCGAATCCTCCGCGTCCCCCCTCGCCGGCCGTCCAGAGGATGTAGATCGTACCGACGGCCACGGCGGGTCCGATCCAGGTGAGGAGGAGCTGCGTGAGTTGCTGCTTCCACGGCCTCGCCCCCACGAGGTGTCCGGTCTTCAGATCCTGCATCATGTCGGCGCACTGCGAAGCGCCGACGCAAACCGCAGCTCCGATGAAGATCGTCGGGACGACGGCTTCGTCTCCGAGGATCAGGAGCATCAGCGTACAGGCGATCAGGGCCATGCCCGAGATCGGAGAGATGTCGGTCATTCCGGTCGCCTGGGCGACGATGATGCCGGCGAGAGCGAGCCACAGGCCGCCGACGACGGCGGTCAGGAGGGCAGGTCCGAGGGGGAGGTCCGCGCCGAGCCAGCCGGCGAGGAACAGGAGCGCCAGGGACAGGAAGGCCCCGGTGACGATGAAGGAGGCCGGAGCCTCGTCCCTTCCGCCGCCGGAGACCCCCGCTCTCTTGAGCGAATCGAAGGCCGCCTTGATCGCCGGCCAGGTCAGGAGGACGCCCATCAGGGCCCCGCCGACGAGGACCCCGATCCCGAGGGGGCGCAGCATCTCCGAGTAAAGGAATCGGGTTTCCGCCGCCCCTTCATGGCCGGCCGTCCAGCCCGCGAAGTGGGCGCCCGGGGCGAGAATCCACCAGGCGAGCACCGCGCCGAACGCGAAGGGAAGGCCTCCCCTGCCTGCGAGCATGCCGGCGGCGACGTTCATCAGGCTCAAGGAGAAGACGACCGAGGTGTAGGGACCGAGTCCGAGAAGGGGGCCGAGGTCGATCCGTTCGGGAAGGAGCACCGCGTTGCCTTCGGCGAGACCGTGCCAGTCGACGCAGATCTTGAACACCGCGGAGATCAGGAGACCGGCTCCGAGGAGGAGTGCCTTGTCGAGGGATTCTCCGGGGGTCTTGAGGATGCTCGCGACCGCGAGTCCGCTCGGGAAGCGGAGGCGCTCCATCTCGATCATCTGCTTGCGCAGCGGGGAGATGACGGCGAGCCCGAGGAGGGTCCCCGAGGTCGCGGCGAGAACGGCGGCTAGGATCGAGAACTCCCCGGCGTAGCCCATAAGGAAGAGGGCGGGGATCGTGAAGACCGCTCCCGCGCTCGCGACGTTGACCGCCGAGGCTCCGGTCTGGACCTGGTTGACCTCGAGGATGGATCCCCGGCCCCGGCCGAAGGGACGAAGGAAGGCGAAGCCGAGGATCGCTCCGATCGTCGAGCCGGCGAGCGTGAACCCCAGCATCAGCCCGCTGTAGGTGAAGGCCGCGCACATGGCGACGCCGATCACGAGGGAGACGAGCAGGGACGCGGCCGTGAACTCCCGGTAGGGAGGATGTTCTCCGTTCATCGTCCCCCCGTCCGTTTAAGGGAGGCCCCGGCGGATCCGGCCCCGGCCGCCGGGGACCCGACCCCCGTTTCGAAGAACTCTCGGTGGAGGGCCGAGACCGCGGTTCGGACATCCCCCTGATCGAGAACGAGGGAGAGGTTCACCTTGAGGGCCCCCATGCTGACCATTCGAATCGTGACCCCTTCGGAGGAGAGGGGACGGAAGACCCGTTCGGGTACTCCGGTTCGATGCCGGATTCCGTGCCCGACGACGCAGACGAGACCGAGATCCCGTTCGATCTCGACCGACCCCAGCGCCTCGAGATCCGGGACCGCCTGGTCGAGTCTCTCCGGGGTGTCGAGGGTCACCGAGACGGAGACCTCGGAGGTCGCGACGACGTCGACCGAGATCCCGTGGCTTTCGAACACCCGGAAGAGGCGGGCCAGGAACCCGGGCTGGGCGAACATCCGCCCGCTTTCGACGCTGACCAGTGTGATCCTCCGTTTGTGGGTGATGCAGCGCACGGGGATGTCTTCCTCCGGGAACTCCCTCCGGAGCAGGGTTCCCGGGGAATCGGGACGATGCGTGTTCTTGACCCGGACGGGGATGTCCTTGGCCTCGGCGGGGGCGAGGGAGGCTGGATGAAGAACCTCGGCCCCGTAGAACGCGAGTTCGGCGGCTTCCTGGAACGACATGGAGGCGATCGGCCTCGCCGAAGGCACGAGTTTCGGGTCGGCGGTCATCACCCCGTCCACGTCCGTCCAGATCTGGATCTCCTCCGCCCCGCAGACGTTCCCGAGGAAGGCGGCGCTGAGATCACTGCCGTTGCGCCCGAGCGTGCAGGTCGCCCCGCCCGGACCCTCCGCGAGGAAGCCGGTCACGATGGGGATCCCTTCGATTCCTTCGAGCCGTTTGGGGATGCGGCCGTCGTCGGGGAGGAGGACTCCGGCTCCGAACGGGCCGGAGGAGCGCATGCCGAGTTCCTTCGCCTCGACCGCTTCGGCGGGCAGGCCGGTGGCCCGGAAGAAGGCGGCCACGATCCGCGCGCTCAGCCGCTCGCCGAAGGAGAGGACCGCGTCCCGGGAGCGGGGGCTCAATTCCCCGACGAGGGAGATCCCGCGGCAGAGGTCCTCGAGTTCCCGGAACAGCGGGGCGCAGAGTTCGGGATCGAGACCGAGGTCGGAGAGGATCCTCGCATGTTTCCCGCGAATCCCGTCGAGGTCGTGGTCCTTCCCGACCGCATTGCGGGCCAGGTCCTCGAGGAGGTCGGTGACCCCCGCGTGTGCCGAGACGACGACCAGGGGCCGGCGATCCCGGATCCGTCCGACCAGTGCAGCGACTTTTCGGATGGCGGCCCCGTCCCGAAGGGAGGTCCCGCCGAATTTCATTACGATCATCGGCTCTCCGTCCTATGAGGGAGGCATCCTAGCCCGGTCGCCGGGGCATCGCTAAAATCCCCGCGCTTTCGGCATCGCCCTGCGTGGGGTCCTCCGGGATCCCGGGCCTCGACAAGGAGTCGGGTTCATGTCCTCGGTGGAAGATCTCATCTACGATTGGAATGTCGAGGAAGGCCATTTCCTTCCGGGAGCGCCGATCGGGTTCGACGACGAGACCCTGCGGGACGGCCTCCAGAGTCCGAGCGTCAAGGACCCGTCCCTCGACGAGAAGATCGCCCTGCTCCACCTGATGAGCGAGTTGGGTATCGACACGGCGGACCTGGGGCTGCCGGGCGCGGGGGGCCGGCCGAGGGAGGAGATCCTCGTCCTCGCGAAGGAGATCGCAGACCAGGGGCTGAAGACCCAGGCCAATGTCGCCTGCCGTACCGTGGTCTCGGACATCGAACCCGTAGTCGAGATCAGCCAGAAGGCCGGCATCCCGATCGAGGTCTGCGCCTTCATCGGTTCGAGCGCGATCCGCCAATACGCGGAGGGTTGGGAGCTGGACACCCTTCTCGGTCATACCCGTAAGGCCCTGGAGTTCTGCCGGGATCACGATCTTCCGGTCATGTACGTGACCGAGGACACGTCGAGGGCTCATCCCGAAACGATCCGCGCCCTCTTCTCCCTGGCGATCGATCTGGGGGCCGGGCGTCTCTGCGTCTGCGATACGGTCGGGCATTCGACCCCATCCGGGGCGCGGGCGGTCGTCCGTTTCGTGCGGGGCATCGTCGAGGAGTCGGGGGCGGAGGTCGGAATCGACTGGCACGGCCACCGGGACCGCGGGATGGACCTCGCGAACTGTCTCGCGGCCATCGAGGGAGGGGCCACTAGGATCCACGGAACGGCCCTCGGGATCGGAGAGAGGGCGGGGAACACTCCGATGGACCTGCTCCTCGTCAATTGCCGCCTCCTCGGATGGATCGACAACGACCTGACGAAGCTCCCCGAATACGTCGCCCGCGCTTCCGAGGCGGTCGGGGTCCCGATTCCGGACAACTATCCGGTGCTCGGGCGGGACGCCTTCGAGACGGGGACGGGGGTGCATGCTTCGGCGGTCATCAAGGCGATGAAGAAGGGACGGACCGAACTCGCGGACCTCGTCTATTCGGGGGTCCCCGCGGGAATGGTCGGACGCGAACAGAACATCCGGGTCGGGCCGATGAGCGGGAAGTCGAACGTCGTCTTTTGCCTGGAACGCCTGGGTCAACCGGCCGACGAGGAGAGGGTCCGCCGGGTCCTCGAACGGGCCAAGGCGAGCAAGGCCCTGCTCAGCGACGAGGAGATCCTAGAGGCCGCGGCCGGGGACTGACGGGGGAAAGAGGGGTTCAGCCCTCGGGCGTTGAACCGCGGGCCTCCTCCTTGAAGGTCCCGGGGCCGTTGTCGAGAGGGGGAAGCCCCCGTCCCTTCCAGCTTCCGGAAACCCGGTGCTTGCACTGGAAGCACTTGTGGTAGCCGGAGGCCTGGCGTTCGCGGCAGAGACCCGGGCGCACGGCCTGCTGGAGGAGAGGGGGCAGGCCTGCCTTCCGGTCGGGGCAGAGGATGTGCCCCTCGGGAGGGGTGATCCGGAGCTGTGGCGGCCCCGGGTCGACGGCGGGTTCCGGAGCCGGCCGTTCCCTGGGCTCCGAGACCTCACCCGGAAGAAGGGGGCGCCGGCCACGGATTCCCCGGTCGGAGAGATCCTTCGTGAGCCCGCTTTTCCGCGGGGCCCGGAGGCCCTGGCGGACGGGCCGGATCTCGAGCCCCTCGCCCGGATTCCGGGTTCCGGACTCCGTCCCGAGCCTTCGCGCTTCCTGCTGCTCGACCAAGATTCTCGTCTTTCCGACCATCCGAATGCCCGCCCTCAACACCCGGGGGCCGGACCCTCCTGCCGGCTCCCACCTGGAAGCCGGGTACGATAGAGACCTCGAAAGCCCGGGATCAAGCTTTCCGGAATCTGAGGAAAAGTTCCCGTGCCCGCCGGAGTTGATCCGGGGCCTCGGCCGAATGCCGGGACAGTTCGAAACAGACGGGTCCGTCCCAATCGATACCCTCTAGGGCCCGGAAGGCCTCTGCGAAATCCACGACTCCTTCTCCCGGGGGAAGATGAAGATGCGTCCCCGAGGGGACATCCTCGAGGTGGACCTGGCGGCAGATCCCGCGGACTTTCGGCAGGACCTCGGAGGGGCTCCCTTCCCCGGTGACGTAGAGGTGGCCGATGTCGACGCAGATCCCGAGGATTTCAGGATTCCCCAAGGAGCCACGGAACGCGAGGGCCTCCTCCACGGTCTCGATGCACATGCCGGGTTCGGGCTCGAGGGCGAGGGGAACGCCCGCTTCCCGGGCCCGCCCGCCGAGGACTTCGAAGCCTTCCCGGAGGCGTGCCAGGGCGACTTCCGGAGAGACCCCCTCGGGCCGCGTGCCGGACCAGAAGCTCAGGGCCTCGGCTCCGAGGTCTGCGGCGAGTTCCAGGCAGCGGAGGAGCAGGTTGAGCCGCCGGCGCCGCGCCGCGGGATCGTTTTCGAGAAGGTTCGGACGATGCTTGCGGAGGGGATCGAGGAGGAAGCGTCCGCCCGTCTCCAGGACGACCGTCATGCCGAGACCTTGAAGGAGGGCGGCGGTCCTTTCGACCTCCGAGGGCCGGCAGCGCATGGGGTCGAGGTGGGGGACGTCGGGAGTCAGGGCGACGGCCTCGAAACCGAGATCCGCCATCATCCGCAGGGCCTCGTCCAGACGATGGTGCGCGAGGCCGTTCGTGTTGTATCCGCAGAGCATCCGCCGGGCCCGTCTCGGCCCACTCGACCTATTTCAGGTGCCCGATCTTGTGGATCCGGGTCATCAACTTGTTCCAGCGAGTGTAGCGCCGCATCAGGTCCACGATCGGGGCGGGCACGGCCCACTCCTCGAGGGAGGCCTCTTCTTCCCAGTCGAGCTGGGGCCGGATCCGGCCGAAGAGCCGGTCGAGATGTTCCCGGGCTTCGCGGACCTTGGCGTTGAAGACCTTCTGGTCGGGTTCCCCCTTGTGACGGAGGGCGACGTTCCAGGCCTCCTTGGCCTTCCGGTAATCGGCCTCGCAGTCCGCGAGGAGCGAGGAATCGATCGCGGGGGCGGGGCGGGCGGGGGGCTTGCCCGGAGTCCCCGGCCCGCGCGCGGGGGAGGGGGCCGGACGCTGCTTGGAGGGTGTGGCCCGGGGGGCGGCGGCGGCCTCGTGCGTTCCGGAGATCCGCCCGGTTTTCTTCCCCCCCGTTCCCGAGTTCAGGGCGAAGAGGAGCAGGAAGAGGCCGAGCCCTCCGATCCCGAGGATCCAGGGGAGAGGGTTCGGGGAGGAGGAGGGCCGACCTCGTCTCGCCGGAGGGCGTCTGCTCCCGGGAGCGGTCCTTCTTCCCCGCGGGCGGGATCGACTCGATGCGGATCTTCGCGTAGCCATGAGGGGCGGCATCTTCGGGAAGGGGAGGGAGACTGTCCAGTTCCCCGGAGGTTTCGAGCCGCCTTCCCTGCATTTTGCCGGCATGGACGTCCGGGTGATTCCCCTTTCGGCCCCGTGCCGCTCTCTCGGCCGGAAGTTTCCTGTACGTGACCCTCGGACATGTCCTGCCCGAAACGCTTCATGGAGAAGGGCGACGGATTCCGAAGATCCTGTTGGTCCTTGCTGGGGCGGGAACCTCCTCGGTGTTGTAATGTTCCGCCTTTTCCGTCCTCCCCCCGTCCCGGGAGGCGCCGCTCTCCGGAGCGCGCCGGCCTCCCATGTCCGAACATGAGCCGCAAACTTCCGAAGACCTACGACCCTTCCTCCGTGCAAGGCCCGATCTACCGGCGGTGGCTCGAGGCCGGGGCCTTCCGGGCGACCCCCGACGAGCGGAGGGACCGCTACGTCATCATGATGCCCCTGCCCAACGTCACGGGCGCCCTCCACATGGGGCACGCGATGGACAACGTCATGCAGGACCTCCTGATCCGGTGGCATCGGATGAAGGGAGACAACACCCTCTGGCAGCCTGGCACGGATCATGCCGGTATCGCGACCCAGGCCGTCGTCGAAAAGCGTCTCTTCGAACTCGAGGGGAAGACCCGCCACGACATCGGGCGGGAGGCTCTCGTCGAGCGCATCTTCGAATGGAAGGACCGCTTCCAGGCCCGGATCGTCCGCCAGCAGCAGGAGATGGGATGCTCCTGCGACTGGGACCGTCAACGCTTCACGATGGACGAGGTCTGCGCGAAGGCGGTGCGGGAGACATTCTTCCGAATGTTCCGGGACGGCTTGATCCACCGCGGAGCCCGCCTCGTGAACTGGGACTGCCACCTGCGGACAGCGATCTCCGACGACGAGATCGAATACCGCACGGTTCGCGGACATTTCTGGCACCTGCGGTACCCCTTCCTCGAGCCCGAGGAAGGCGAGCCTTCGGAGGTCGTCGTCGCGACGACCCGCCCGGAGACGATGCTCGGAGACACCGCGGTCGCGGTGCATCCCGATCCCAGGGGGGTCCTCGAATCCTTGAAATCTTCCGATCCGGAGGCTGCGGAACTCCTGGAGGAACGGCTTCCTCTGCTCGAATCTCTCGTCCGTATGGCGAAGGCCGGTCGCCGCCTGCGCCTTCCGCTCCTCGGGCGCGAGATCCCGCTGATCCTCGACGAGTGGGCGAAGCCCGAGAAGGGATCGGGCTGCGTCAAGATCACCCCCGCCCACGACCCGAACGATTACGAAGTCTGGCTCCGGCACCGTGAGGAGATTGATTGCATCAACCTGCTCGAGCCCGACGGGCGCTACAACGACCGGGCGGGACCCTACGCGGGGCTCGACCGCTTCGAGGTGAGGAAGAGGGTCCTCGCCGATCTCGAGGCCGGCGGGTATCTCGTGGCGGTCGAGGACCGGGAGATCGAGATCGGACACTCGGACAGGTCCAAGACCCCGATCGAACCCTTCCTGAGCAAGCAGTGGTTCATCCGCATGGGGGACATGGAGGGCGGGGTCGTCATGGGGCGGGGGACGGAGAAGGAGTTCCGGGCCGAAGGGCTCGCGCAGGCCGCGATCGACGCGGTCCGCGGAGACTGGCGGTCGGCGACGGGACGGAAGCTCGCGTTCTATCCCGATCCCGAACGCTACGCGAATACCTACGTCAACTGGCTTTCCGAGAAGCGCGACTGGTGCATCAGCCGCCAGCTCTGGTGGGGGCACCGGATCCCGATCTGGCACGGAAACCCGGGAGCGGAGGATCGGGAGAAGATCCGTGAGGCGGTCCCGGCGGGGGACCCGGACGTCGTATTCCGGGAGGACGGCGAGGAGGTGCAGGTCTGCCTGCGGAATCCCGAGGCAGAGGGCCGCCTCGCGGGCTTCCTGGAGTCCCATGGGCTCGAGCACGATCCGGACGTTCTCGACACCTGGTTCAGTTCGGCGCTCTGGCCGCACAGCACATTGGGTTGGCCGGAACCGAACCCCGACCTCGATTATTACTATCCGGGGTCCTGCCTCGTCACCGGACGGGACATCATCACGCTCTGGGTCGTTCGGATGGTCGTCATGGGGCTCTACAACCTCGGGGACCTACCGTTTACCGACGTGTTCATCCACGCGAACATCCTCGACGGCAAGGGGGAGCGGATGAGCAAGTCGAAGGGGAACGGGATCGACCCCGTGGACATCATCGAGGTCTATGGGGCGGACGCGATGCGTTATGTGCTCGCGGACATGCAGACCGGCATGCAGGACATCCGCCTGCCGGTGCAGGCCGTGTCCCCCTTCACCGGGAAGTTCGTCGACCTCGCGACCGCGAAGCACGGCAGGAGCGTGTTCACGTATCTCTGTCCCGAGACGGGCAAGGAGTTCGACGTCCTCGGAACGATGTCCGACCTCCCGTCCGCGAAGATCCTGAGCGACCGATTCGAGGTCGGCCGGAACTTCTGCAACAAGCTCTGGAACGCGGTCAGGTTCGCCCTCCTGAATCTCGAGGGGACGGTCTTCACCCCGCTCGACCTCGGGTCCCTGGACCCCGAGGACCGGTGGATCCTCTCCCGGACGGCGCGGGCCGTGGCCGGGACCGAAGAACGCCTTCGGGCCTACAACCCCTCCGCGGCGATCGGCGGGATCCGGGAGTGGTTCTGGGGCGAAGTCTGCGACTGGTATCTCGAACTCTGTAAGCCGAGGCTCTCCGACGAGGGGAGGGCCCCCGCCGTGCGCCAGGTCCTTGCCTTCGTGCTCGACCAGGCCCTCAGGCTCCTGCATCCCTTCGTCCCCTTCGTGACCGAGGCCCTCTTCGAGGCCCTGGACGGGCTCGCGCCCGAGCGGGGGATCGAGGAAGCTCTTCCCCGAGAGGCCCTCCTTGTGAAGGCCCGCTGGCCGGAGCCCCGGGAGGCCCACTTCGATCCGGCCCTGGAGAGGGATTTCGACCTTTGCCGGGAGGCCGTCCGCGCGGCGCGGGATCTCAGGGCGCGCCACCAGGTTCCCCCGAAGGCCAGGCTCGAGGCCGTGATTCTCGCGGACGGCGAGGCCCGGGAGGCCCTCGAGAGACTCAAGCCGGTGCTCGAACTCCTTGCGGGACTCGAGCGTGTGGAGATCGGGCCGGATCTCCCGAGACCGGAACTCGCCGCGACCGCGATCTTCGGGGATCGGGAGCTGCATCTCGGGGGGGTCCTGGATCCGCGGAAAGAGCGCCGGCGTCTCGAGAAGCAGCTCGCGGAACTCGAGGGGCTGGTCTCTTCTCTCGAACGGAAGCTGGCCAATCCCTCCTTCCTCGAGCGCGCCCCGGCCGAGATCGTCGTCCGGGAGAAGAGAAGGCTGGAAGAGACCCTCGGGCGGAGCCGGAAGGTCCGGGCGGCCCTCGAGGCCCTTCCCCCTTCCTGAAGGCCCCGGGGAAGACCTCGGGCGGTTCTCCGTCGGATATGCTTTCCCCTTGCCCTCTCGATTCCGGAGATCCTCGATGCGAAGAATCCTTTGTTCCGCCTTCCTGGCGTTGATCCTCCCCGGAGGAGCCTATTCCGCCCAGGTCCCGGTGCCGGCGGGAGGTCAGGGGCAGGGGGAACCCCCGCCTCCCCCGCCTCCGCCCCCCGATGCGAGCGGGGAGGCCGGGCAGGGCGGACAACTTCCGCCCGAACTCGTGGATCCAGGGGCGGAACGTACCGCCCTTGGAGACCAGGAGATCGACCAGTTCGGGCTCGGAATCCTGGTCGAGGTCGCGCAGACCCCCCCCCGCCTGGCGCCCGGGGAGAGCGGCGAGATGCTCCTCATCGTCCTGGTCCCGAGGGGCGGATCGAAGATCCGGACGGATCTCGGACTCCACCTCGATTCTCCGCAAGGGCCGCTGGTCTTCGGTCCGCCCCGCTTCGATCCCCCTCCGCGGGGCAAGACATTCTACGACGATACCTTCCTGATCCACGTGCCGGTCACCGTACGCCCAGATGCCGCGAAACAGCCCTGGCCGGTCCGGGGCACCTTGAGCCTCAAGGGGAATTTCCGGTCGCCCGAGCCCGGGAGGGACCTGGTCCGCGAGCATGGACACCGGTACGACTTCGGAAAGGCGGAGCGAGGGTTCGCCGGGATGATCCGCGTCGGGAAACCCTGGCCCAAACCTCCGAAGCCTTCGCGGGGGACGGAGGCCCGGGGGGAGGGGAGTCCCCCTGCGGGCGGTTCTGCGGGGCTTCCGGCCCCGAAGGGGGAAGAGCGGGCCTCCGATCCCGAGGAAGGGGAGCGGGGGAGCGGACCTGGACACGCCCTGGTCGAGGTCGAGGGCGAGGGCGGGGAATCGCCGGCCGGAGGGATCGGAGAAGATGATAGCTCTTCGGAGGGAGAGGGGCTCCCCCGGTTCTGGCTGGGTCTGCTGCTGGCCGCTCTCGCGGGGGTCGGTCTGCTCGTCTTCCTCCGGAAAGGAACCTCCTGAGGTTCGGGGGGGCGGAGCGAGCCGTGAGGACCGAGTGCTACATCACGAGAAGGGCGGAGTTCTCCGCGAGCCATCGGCTTCATGACCCCGCCCTCGACGAGGAGGAGAACCGCCGCCTGTTCCGGGAGTGCAACTGGGAGGGCGGGCATGGCCACAATTATCTTCTGGAGGTGACGGTCGCCGGGCCCGTGGACCCGAGGACCGGCATGGTCGTGAACCTCAAGGACCTGAAGGCCGTGATCGAGGAGCGGATCCTCGGCCCCTGCGACCACCGGAACCTCGACCGGGATGTTCCGTTCCTCGAGGGAATCATTACGACGACCGAGAACCTCTGCATCGCCTTCTGGGAGGAGCTCGAGGAGGGGCTGAGCGAAAGGATCGGAGAGGCCCGCCTCCACCGAATCCGGCTCCGGGAGACCCGGGACAACTTCTGCGAGTACTTCGGTCCGGGTCCGGCCCCGGACGGTTGAGGTCCCGGGCCTCCGATTCCGGGCCTCGGCTCGCGATGGGGACGGGGAAGCGGTTCCCGGGAACAAGGAGATCCCGAATTCGGGAACATCGGGGGCCTTCCTGCGTTCTCATCGGAAGGACCGGGGAACGGGAAGGCGAACCCTGCGTTGTGGGTCCGAAGGGAATCTTTTCGCACTGGACTCGCATGGGTGCGAGATTTGCGAATCTCTGGTAAGAATCCCAAAATCCCCCGAGCTACTGCCAGGATGTCAGGAGACCTTCGAGTTCCCACGGATTCCGGGCCCCGGCGTCCGACGGGATGGCGCGGCGGGGCCTTAGAGGTTGAAGCATGAATCGGCGCAGAACGTCACTTCCGGCATTCCTGAAGAGCCTTTCGAAGGGGGCGGCTCTGACCTGGAGGGATCTCGACCCCTGGCTGGATGGCGGGGACCGCGCGTTCGCCCGGGACATCCGGAAACTCGACAAGGCCTTCGACGCCAAGGAGATTCGGATCCTGCCGATGCGGCCCGAGGACCCGAGGGAGGCGGAGGGCTACGAGATGCCCTATCGGCAGCAGGGCTCGCTCCGCCGCGACGGGTTGAGCCATTATGAACGCGAGCTGGCCCGGCTTCCGCGACTGAACAGGGTCGGCGAGTTCCGGATGGCGAAGAGATACGAGTTCCTCCGTTTCCGTCTCGAGGAAGCCCTGAAGCAGGCGGGGTTCGACGAGGAGGATCGGAAGGCCGTCTGCGCCTCGGGGAACCTCGAGGGCCATCCCTGGAAGGGGGCCTTCCGCAGGGCGACCCGAAAGCAGGCGGCGGTCCGGCGGAAACTCGAGGAGTTCGGAGCCCTCCGCGAGGCCTATATCCGGGGAGCCCTCTACATCGTCATGAAGGCGGTGCATCGCTACCGGAATCTCGGGATCGACACCCCGGATCTCGTCCAGGAGGGGAACCTGAGCCTGTTCCAGGCGCTCGAGGGTTTCGACTGGCGGCGTTCGGTCCGCTTCAAGACCTATGCGGAGTACTGGGTCAACCAGGCCTTCCTCAAGATCCTCTATAACGGCGTCCGCACGGTCCGGGTCCCCGTCTGGGTGCAGAAGGCCTTGAAGAAGATCCGGGATCTCCAGAGTGCGGGTGAACAGGAGATCGGTCGGCCCCTCTCCGTCGAGGAGGTCGGAGACCGGCTCGACATCCCCGCCTCGAGGGTCGAGGAACTCTTGAGGACCCAGCGGCGTTCGGTCTCCCTCGACGCCGCCCTCGGCGGAGAGGGAGAGGGGCGCGTCGGGGATCTGATCGAGGATGACCGGCTCACGCCCGTCGAGGAGCAGGTCGTCGACGTCTCCCTCGAGGAACGCCTGGCCGAGGTCCTGGAGGGGCTCAGCGAGCGGGAATGCATGATCCTGAAACTCCGTTTCGGGCTCGGCGGAAGAAAACCCAAGACCCTTCTCGAGATCGGACAGATCCTGAAGGTCTCGGCCGAACGGGTCCGCCAGATCCAGGAGACGGCCATCAAGCGGCTCAAGCTTCCGGCCGTCCGGGAGCGCCTCGCTCCCTTCGCGACCTGAGGGCGGAGGGACGGACCGCCCTCCCGCGACGAAGTTCGCGAGGTCGGACCGAGGCCGGCGTTGACCCCGGCCTCATTCCCCTCTTGGATGGCTCCCTTGCTTCCGCCGGGGGCCGGGACGGCGCCGGGAACGGGAGCGCGAACCTCCGTTTCGTCGCAGGAGAAGCCGCAGCCGGGACGCGAACGATGGACTTCACTTTCACCGAAGAGCAGGAAATGCTCCGCAGCACGGTCCGCGATTGGACCGAGGAGAGGCTCAAACCCCTGGCCGCGGAGATCGACCGGAATCACGGGATTCCGGAAGAGATCAAGGCGGAGATCGCCGAACTCGGTCTGTTCGGGGTCCACCTGCCCGAGGATTACGGGGGGGCCGGACTCGGGGAGGTCGGGCTCTGCATCCTCATGGAGGAGATCACGAGGGGATGTTTCTCTACCGCGGTCTACTGCGGGGGGCACATGTCGATCGGAGCCAATGCGATCCTCGTGGCGGGGAACGAGGAACAGAAGGCCCGCTGGCTCCCGGCCATGGCCGCGGGGGAGAAGATCGGCTGTTACGCCCTGACCGAGGCCGATTCCGGCTCGGACGCGGGGGCCATGCAGACGACGGCCACCCGGGACGGAGGAGACTGGATCCTCGATGGGACGAAAATCTGGATCACGAACGGAGACTGCGCAGACCTTTGCGTGACCTTCGCGGCGACCGACAAGTCGAAGGGGACGAAGGGGGGAATCACGGCCTTCGTCGTCGAGAAGGAGTTCGAAGGGTTCCGCCCCGGCAAGAGGGAAGAGAAGATGGGGCAGTGCGGCTCCTCGACCGTCGAGATCCAGTTCGACGGAGTCAGGGTTCCCGACGCCAACCGGCTCGGCGGAGTCGGAGAGGGGTTCAAGGTCGCGATGGAGACCCTGGACCGCGGGCGTTTGACCCTCGGTGCGAACTGCCTGGGGGCGGCGCGCGAGGCCCTGGACCTCTCCAAGCGCTATGCCTCGGAGAGGATCGCGTTCGGGAAGCCCCTGACCGCGCAGCAGGCGATCCAGCACATGATCGCCGACATGGCGACCGACATCTTCGCGATGGAAAGCATGGTCTACAGGGCGGCTTGGATGTGCGATCGGGGGATGCCGTTCTCCCGCGAGTCGGCGATCGTCAAGCTCTTCTGTTCCGAGGCTCTCGATCGGGTCGTGGACAAGGCCGTCCAGATCCACGGAGGCATGGGATACAGCAAGGAATACGCGGTCGAACGCCTCTACCGCGATTCCCGCGTCAACCGGATCTACGAGGGGACTTCCGAGATCCAGCGTCTCGTCATCGCCCGTTCCGAGATCCTCGAATCGTAGCGAGCGTAAGGAAGGCGGGATCGGCGGGCTTCGCCGCCCTCAGACCTCGGCGGGGGTCTTCAGGGGCCGGTAGAAGACCGTTCCGCAGTGATGCTGGGGTTGGAACTCCGGACCGAAGGAGGTCAGGATCTCGGTCGACCCCGTGAAGAGGTAGCTCTCTTCCCAGAGGACTTCCTTGATTCTCAGGAAGAGATCCTTCTGCACCTCCTTCGGGAAGTAGATCGCGACGTTTCGGCAGAAGACGATGTCGAAGAGCCCGAGGCCCGTGAAGGGCTCGAGGATGTTCCTCTTCTCGAAGTGGACGAGGGCCCGGATCGAGTCGTTGACCCTCCATCCCGAGTCGACCCTCGTGAAGTACTTCCGGAGGTACTCCTCGCTCATGCCGCGCTGCAGGTCGAGTTCCTCGTAGATCCCGAGGGAGGCCTGGTTGACGGATTGGGAGGAGATATCGGTCGCGAGGATCCGGATGTCCCAGGCCGTGAGGTCCCCTAGGACCTCGTGGAGGACCATCGCAATACTGTAAGGCTCCTGCCCGGTGCTGCAGGCCATCGACCAGATTCGGATCCGCCTCGGATATTTCGTCCCTTCCTTGGCGTCGATCAGCTCGGGAAGGGCCTTGTAGCGGAGGGCCTGGAAGGGGGTTTTGTCCCGGAAGAACAAGGTCTCATGGGTCGTGATCGCGTCGATCACGGCCTCTCTGAGTTTTTTGGAGCCGCCGTGTCTGAGCTTGATGTAAAGCTCGTTCCAGGTCCCGCAGGCGAAGTCGTCCATGAGAGGCCGAAGTCTCGCTTCGACGAGATATTTCTTGTTCCCGTCGAGGAGGATCCCGCAGAGGTCGTAGACCGTCCTGCTGATCATCTCGAAATCTTCGTTCGTCAGTTCCATGCGACCTCTCCGGTCACGGTGGCCGCGATCTCCTCGGAGATCCCTTTCGGATCAAGGATTCTGTCCGCGATTCCATCCTCGATCACGACCCGCGGCATCCCATAGACGACGCTGGATGCCTCGTCTTGCGCGAGGATCCGGGCGCCCTTGCGATGGAGTTCCCTGCAACCTTCGAGTCCGTCGCTGCCCATTCCGGTCATGATGACTGCGAGAACGTCTTTCCCGTAAGCTTCGCAAAGGGAGTGGAACATGTAGTCGACGGAGGGGCGGAAACTTTTGACCGGCGGATCCTCGGTCAGGCGGATCCTCTTCCGCTCCGTGATCCGCATGTGCAGGCCTCCCGGTGCGAGGTAGACCGTTCCGGGTTTCACCTGGTCGCCGTCCTCGGCCTCGCGGACCTCTAGGGGGGAGTGGGCGTCGAGCGAGTCGGCCAGGGACCTGGTGAAACCCACAGGCATATGTTGGACGATGAAGACGGGGACCGGCAGATCCCCCGGGAGGGCGGGGATCACCTCGAGCAGCGCCCGTGGACCTCCCGTCGAGATTCCGATGCCGACGGCCGAGACGCCCCGTCGGGGCGGGTCCCCCCTTCCGGTACTTCCGCCCGATTCGCGGTCGTATGGATTTCGATATCGCGCCATCGTGCTTGATCTCCGGCGGTTCGCGTGGGAGAGGGAGGTCCGCCGGGGATCCTTCGGGTTGGAATCCGGAAAGATCGCATGGATTTTTTCGGCGAGTACCCTCTTCAGGTATTCCAGGTTTTCGGAGGGTTTCGGTCCCGAGGGCTTGAGAATGAAATCGGTGGCTCCGTTCTGGAGGGCCTCGATCGTCGCCTCGGCTCCCTCGTAGGTCAGGGAACTGAGCATGAGGACGACCGGCATGGAGGGCTTCTTGCGGAGTTCCTTCAGCATCGAGAGGCCGTCCATGACCGGCATTTCGATGTCGAGAGTGATGAGGTCCGCTTCGATGGACTGGAGCTTGGTCAAGGCCGCTTTCCCGTTGAGGGCGCGGCCGACGACCTCCACCCGGGGAATGGCGCCCAACGCGCGGCAGAGCGCATGCAGGAAGACCGGGGAATCCTCGACGAGAAAGACCCTGATTCCCCCACCCCCCCCGGAGGTCACGATCCCGCCTCGATCTCTTCGATGCCGAGGACGGCGTCCACGTCGAGAAGCACGAGGAGCCGCTCTTCGAGCTGTACGACTCCTTCGAAGAATCCAGCGTCTTCTTCCTCGAGGTGACAGGGGACGGGGTCGATCCTTTCCGGACCGAAGGTGATGACCTCTCCGACGCCGTCCGCGAGGAGGCCTGTTTTCTCTCCGTCGTTCTCGAGGATGATGATCCGTGAGGTTTCGGTGAGTTCGGTCTTCCTATTCTTCAGGATCGAATTCAAGTCCACGACGGTTACGACCTCGCCCCGGAGGTTCATCACCCCCCGCACGAAAGAAGGCGATTTCGGAACGATGGTGAGCTTTGATGGACGGTTGATCTCCTGGATCCGCTCGATTCCGATTCCGAGAAGGAGATTCCCGGCCCGGACGGAGACATGTTGTTTCTCGCCAGAAGGAGCGCGGCAGGCGCTTCCCGTTCCGTTCATGGCTGAGGGGTTCATGCCTCCACTCCTTTCAGCCTGTGAGCTTCAATGGATAGGAGAAGCCCTTGCTTGTCCAGCTTGATGTTGTAGTCGTCGAGGCCAAGGGCCCTGCCCTTCCGTTTGTCCTCCTCGGAACTCAGGGAGGTCAAAGCGATGACGGGAATGAAGGAGAAACGGGGGTCCTCCTTGATCCTCCTCGTCAACTCGAAGCCGTCCATCTTCGGCATCTCGATATCGGTGATGATGAGATCGATCCCGTCTCCCCCTCTTTCACAGAGGTGTTCCCAGGCGAGCGAGCCGTCCTCGAAGGACTGGACCACGATTCCGTGTTCCTCCAGAAATCCGGTGAGTTGGGATCGGAAGAAGTTGGAGTCCTCCACGAGAAGGATCCTCGTGGTTTCCGATCCGTCCTTGTCCTGACTTTCGAACCACCAGGGACGGGCGATCTCCGCGATCCCCGAGACATCGAGAAACCTCGTATTCATTCCCCGGGCCAGGAAGGTCGAGAGCACGCCGGGTTCCCGGAGGAGCGTCTGGTCGAAATCCATCGAGGAATGTTGGATGTCGATGAGTTCGTGAACCGGAATCCCGAACTCCCTGTCTCCGACTTTGAACACGATGATGTAGACCCTGGGGGAATCCGGGCAGGGTTTGGCGGTGATGTGGTCCTCGAGTTTGAGGACTGGAACGGATTCTCCGCGGGACCTGAAGAGAAGGGTTTGCCCGACGAGTTTGAGGTCCTCCCTGGGAATATGGTCGATCCTGCTGACCAGGCCGAGCGGGACGGCGAACTGCTCGGTAGGATCGTTCCGGAAGAGGAGGAGATCGTCCCCGGACTCTCCGTCCCCCTTCGTCGAACCGCTTTCCTGGAACTCCCGTTCTTCCTCCTGGAGATGGAGATGCTGTGCGGCGGCGATCCCCGCAATATCCAGGATGAGGGCTACGGTCCCGTCCCCGAGTATCGTCGCTCCCGCCAGTTCCTCGATCCTGCCCAGGTGCTTCCCCAGGGGCTTGACGACGATCTCTTCGGCTTCCAGGAGGCGGTCGACGATGAGTCCGTAGCGGAGGCTTCCCGTCTCGACGACGATGATGTTGACGGCCGATTTCTTCCCGGTCTCCGCTTCCGGGGTTTCCGGGCCGGGCCCGGCGTCCGACTCCGCCGGGTAAGCGAGCGCCCGTCTCGCGTCGATCAAGGGGATGATCCTTTCCCTAAGCCTGAGGATCGCGGCCCCCTGGATCGTGTCGAGCCGTTTCCGACTCTCCTTGCTGCTCAACCTGACGAGTTCGCGGATGCTTTCCTGGGGGATGACGAAGCGATCGGATCCGCATTCGACGACAAGGGATGCGATGATTGCGAGCGTGAGGGGGAGTTTGATTCTCAGGGTCGTTCCCGCGCCTGGTTCGGTCCGGATCTCAATCTCGCCCCCGAGCTTCTTGATGTTCGTCTTGACGACGTCCATGCCGACCCCGCGCCCGCTGACGTCCGTGACCTTCGATGCGGTTGAGAAACCCGGATGGAAGATCAGGTCCAGGGCCTCCCTGTTCGTGAGGTTCTCGGCCTGGGCCTGGGTCAGGATCCCTTTCTCGAGGGCTTTCGCGGTCAGGCGGTCCGTGTCGATGCCGGCTCCATCATCCTCGATCTCGATGATTACCTTGCCTCCCGCGTGATAGGCACGAAGGGTGACGGTCCCGGTCGGGTCTTTGCCACGCTCGACTCTCAGCTCGGGGAGTTCGATCCCGTGGTCGATCGAGTTCCTGACCAGGTGGGTCAAGGGGTCGCCGATCGCTTCGATGATCGCCTTGTCGAGTTCGACGTCCTCCCCATGGAGAACGAGCCTGCATTTCTTTCCGAGCTTTCCGGAGAGGTCGCGCACGACCCGGTGGAACTTCGAGAAGACCTGGTCGATCTGCTGCATCCGGGTGCACATGATCGATTCCTGGAGGTCGCTCGTGACCTGGTCCAACCTCGCACTGATCTTCTTGAGATCGATGTCCGTCTTCGTGTCGGTGCACTGCAGGAGCTGGTTCCGCGAGAGGACGAGTTCTCCGGCGAGGTTCATGAGTTGATCCAGGATCTCCACCGAGACGCGAATGTTCGATTGCGGTTTGAGACCTCCCGTCCTGGAGGAGGCTGCGGGGGACTTCCGCGGACCGGAAGTCGGGTCCTTCGCCGCATTCGAGGGCAGAGATCCTTTGGGGGGCTTGGAGGCGGGGAGGGGGGGCGCTTCTCCGGAGTCCCTCCCGGGGGATTCGGAGGATTCCGATTCCATTCTTTCGAGGGCGCCGGCGGACGTTTCACCCGGTTCCAGGGCTCCCTCGCTTCCGCTCGCCGGGAGGGTCCCCTCAGCTTCCGATTGCCCCCCTTCCGGGAAGGAGGATCCCCGCTTCGACTCGATCCTCGCCTCCCGGATGTCCAGGAGGATGTCTGAGAGTTCCTCCCGGATCCGTTCGTCCGAGGCCTCGGTCGCGAGCACAGCGAGGATCTTGAGGGAGTCGGGAACCTGGGTCTCGAGGTCGTTGAAGCCCGAGAAGTCGGTTTCCGTGTAGAGGACTTCTCCGAGTTCCAGGACCTTCTTGATCCCGGAATAGAACGAGAGCGTGTCCTCGTCGTGGAAGGTCCACATCTCCAATCCCAGGGCCCTGACTCGTTTCCCCGAGGCACGGGTTTCCCGGAGGCGATCCTGATCGACTTCCAGGGGGGTGTCTGCGCCGGAATCGGGATCCCGGATCAAGAGCCGCAGTTCTTCGTGGGCCTCCTGAGCGTCCCCGTTTCCTTCCTCCTTGCTTCCGTCTCCGTCCAGGATCGCCTGAAGGGAGGCGATGTGTCCGCTGACATCGACGTCGTTGGAGGCGTGGACGTCGTTCAGCATGTTCATGAGGATGTCACTCGCCTCGAGGAGGACGTCGATGATCCCCGGATCGGGCACGAGTTCCTTGCCGCGGATCTTTCCGAGAACGTTCTCCATCGAGTGGGCCAGGCGACCGAGGGTCTCGAACCCGAGGAAACCCGCTGCGCCCTTGACCGAATGGACCGACCGGAAGACCTTGTTGACGAGTTCCTGGTCGATGTCCGCCCCCGCCCCCTCGATTTCCAGGAGTTCGTTCTCGATATCCGCCAGGTGCTCCTGGGATTCGAGGACGAATTCCTCGATCACCTCTTCCATGCCCAATTCGTCGTTCATGATTCCACCGATCGTCCGCCGGGACCCCAGGTGCCGGGAAACCGGAAACGAGCCCTCCATCCTCGAGACCGCCGCCACAATGGGGGGCTTAAGGGGAAGCTCCTCCTCTCGATGTTTCGGGGAGAGGGGGGCTTTTCCCTTAGCCCTTT
Source organism: Planctomycetota bacterium (assembly GCA_027021385.1). Lineage (GTDB taxonomy): Bacteria > Planctomycetota > UBA1135 > UBA1135 > JALUUL01. The sequence continues at coordinate 150,553 of JALUUL010000069.1, forward strand.
CTTGCGAGCCGGAGGAGGAGACGGCCCGGGGGCGAAGAAGTCTTCACCGGGGAGCTGGCCTCGGTCGATAGGGGGGAGGTTCCCGGCCCGATGAGGAGTCGGGGCTCTCCTCCGCGCGGAGAACAGGGGGGAGATACAGCAGGAAACAGGGAAGATCGTGATGAGGAACAGGGCATACCTCACCGTCGCGTTCGCCGCAGCGGGAATGGCCGGAGTCGCCGCGGTCCTCGCGGGCCGGGATTTCGACCCCGGTTCGGGCAGGACCCAGATCGCGGCGGGGATCTTCATCGTGGCGCTCTCGATGATCTGGCTGCTTCAGGGGATGGGGCTTCCCTGGAGCGGGCGCGGAGGGGGAGGAAGTCTCGACTCGATCGGGGAAGAGGTCCGGAGGAGCTTGAAGAAGTTGGCCCAGGGAGATCTGACCGGAAAGGGGCTCGACCGGATCCGGGGGACCCGCTTCGGGGAAGCCTACTTCGAGGTTCTCAGAGTCCTTCGGCCCAAGATCGACACGGCAGTGCAGGCCTCCCGGGGAATGGCGAGCATGTCCTCCGATCTCGCGAGGACCGCCCAGCGAACCGCTCTCTCCGCGACCGACATGAGTTCCCGCTGTTCGAACGTCGCGGCCGCCGCGGAGGAGTTGTCGGGGAACCTCGAGCAGATGAGGAACGCGACGGCCGATATGGAAAACCGGACGAAGGACGTCGGCCAGGTCGTGGACGGCTTCGCCGAAAGCGCGGCTCAGATCGCCGAGACCGCCGAACAGGCCGCGGCGGTGGCGTCCCAGGCTGCGGAGATGACGCGGAGGAGCGAGGAGGACATCAAGAAGCTGGAAGCGGCGGCGGAGGAGATCGGCGAAGTCACGAACCTGATCCGGGACCTGGCGGATCAGACGAATCTCCTCGCGTTGAACGCGACGATCGAGGCGGCGAGAGCGGGGGAGGCCGGAAAAGGCTTCGCGGTCGTCGCGGCTGAAGTCAAGGAACTGGCCCGGGAGTCGGGGGAGGCCGGGGAGAAGATCCGCAAGAAGATCGAACACATCCAGGAATCGACGGGGCTCGCGGTCCGATCCATCAACCAGATGGGCGAGGCCGTCGGAGGGGTCCGTGCGACGGCGAGCAGTATCCAGGAGGAGGCGAGGGCGCAGCAGGGGGCCGTCGAGAAGATCCGAGCCGATATCTCCAACTCGACGAACGCGGCGATGGCGCTCAACGCCGGGGTGTCCGAGATCGCTCTGGCCGGGAAGGAGATCGCGGAGAACATCGCCAAGCTGGACACGGCTTCCCACGACGTCGCCGCCTGCGCGAAGGAGGCGCAGGGGGTCGGTTCGAAACTCGCGGGCCTGACCGAGCAGATCGAATCCCAGCTCCAGTTCTTCCGGACGAGCGATACCGTGTTCGATGTGGGGAGCATCAAGGCCGCGCACGCGGTCTGGAAGACGAAGCTGGCGGACCTCCTGGACGGCCGCTCCTCCCTGCGCCCCGAAGAGGTCGCTAGCCACCACGACTGCAAGTTTGGGAAGTGGTACTACGGGGAGGGCATGCGCCGTCTCGGGGAATACGACAGCTTCCGGAAGATCGAGACCTACCACGCCGAAGTCCACGAGATGGCTCGGAAGATCGCAGCCCTCGTCGAGGAGGAACGGATGGAGGCCGCGAAGGAGAACTTCCACGAGTTCCAGGAGATCACGAACCGGCTGTTCGCGGCGATCGACGCCTGCGCGGCCGAGGTCAACGAGCAGGCCGCCGGGATCTGATCCCGGCCCCGAGCGGTTCCGGGGTTTGACCTCGTCCCGACCCTGGTGTAGAACCTCGGCTCATTTTCCCCGGACGGGTTCCCACGCCGCGCAGTGGCGGGATATAACCCTTTGTCCGAATAGTGGTTATGACGTCGAGGTAAGACCGGCATGGGGTCCCGGCCGTTCACGATCGCCATCCTGGCCGCCGGTATGGGGACACGAACCCGCCGGTCGGAGCCGAAGGTGCTCCTGCCCCTGTGCGGGAGGCCGATGCTCGAATGGGTTCTCGACGCCGCCGCCCGCCTCGAGCCGGACCGGATCGTCGTCGTCCTCCATCACGGCAAGGGGGCGGTCGAGGCCGCCCTGGGGGAACGATTCCGCGAATTCGACTGTCTCGTCGTCGACCAGGGGGAGCCCAAGGGGACGGGGCACGCGGTTTCCCGGGCCCTGGACGCCTGCGAGGAACGGTCCGGCGGCCCGATCGAGGGCGATCTCCTCGTCCTCTACGGCGACAGCCCCTTGATCACCCGAGAAGCCCTGCTGGATCTGCGTGCCGCGCTCGAGGAATCCCTCGACGGCAACGGATCCACCCCCGAAGCGAGCCTCCTGACCTGCGAACCCGAAGACCCCGCGGGACTGGGGCGCATTCTTCGGGACGACGAGGGATGGTTCCTCGGCATCCGGGAGGAGAAGGACTGCAACGAGGAGGAACTCCGGATTCCTGAGGTCAACACCGGGTTCTGCTGTTTCCGGATCGAGACCCTCAAGCGCTACCTTCCCCTCTTGTCGACGAAGAACGAGCAGGGGGAATATTACTTGACCGACCTCTTCGGCCTGATGGTCAGGGACGATCGAATCGTCATGCCTATCGTCACCGAGGACCCCACGGAGGTCATGGGGGTGAACCGCCTCGACCAGCTTTCCCAGGCGCGCTGGATCCTTCAGGAGCGGATCCACTGGGAACACCTGGATCGAGGTGTCCTGATAGAGGATCCCGCGACGACCGTCATCGAACACGGGGTCGAGATCGGAGAGGGAACGAAGATCCTCCCCTTCACGGTCATTCGGAAGGGTGTGAGGATCGGCAGGAACTGCGAGGTCGGACCCTTCTCCCATCTCAGGGTCGGAGCGGTCCTCGAGGAGGGGGCCGAGATCGGGAATTTCGTCGAGATGAAGAAATCGACCCTCGGGCCCGGGGCGAAGGCCAAGCACCTGACCTATCTCGGAGACGCGACGATCGGAGGAAAGACGAACGTCGGAGCCGGAACGATCACGGCGAACTACGACGGGAGGGCCAAGCACCGGACGGAAATCGGGGACGGGGCCTTCATCGGCTCGGGGACGATCATCGTCGCTCCCGCGAAAGTCGGAAACGGGGCTTTGACAGGAGCGGGTGCGCTCGTTACCCGAAACAGCGAGATTCCAGAAGGTGAGGTTTGGGTCGGGATTCCGGCCAGACCGCACAGAAAGTCTGGGTCCGAGGCCGGGGAAGGGGGGAAGGCATGAGCTTTCATCGTCTTCGTGTCTTCAGCGGAAATGCGAATCCGGCCCTCGCGAAGGCCATCGTCGGAGAACTCGGGATCGAACTCGGCGAGGCTTCGATCGGCCGCTTCCCCGACGGGGAAATCGACATCAAGGTCAACTGCGATGTCCGCGGCGCCGACTGCTTCGTGGTCCAGCCGACCTGCCCTCCGGTCAACGAGCATCTCTTCGAGCTGTTGATCATGATCGACTGTCTGCGAAGGGCTTCCGCGGATCGCATCACCGCCGTCATCCCCTATTTCGGATACGCGAGGAAGGACCGGAAAGACGAGGGGCGTGTGCCGATCACAGCGAAACTCGTCGCGAACCTGATCACGGAGTCCGGAGCCGACCGGGTTCTGACGGTCGACCTCCACGCCGCGCAGATCCAGGGCTTCTTCGACATTCCCGTCGACCATCTCTACGCCCGTCCCGCGTTCTTGCCCGCCTTCCGGTCCCTGACCGAGGAGGACATCGTCGTCGTCTCGCCGGACGTCGGCGGGGTCAAGCTCTGCCGGGCCTACTCGAAATCCCTCGGGGCGGGGCTTGCGATCGTCGACAAGCGCAGGGTGTCCGGATCCGAAACGAAGGTCGAGCACCTGGTCGGGGACGTGAGGGGGAAGCACGCCCTGATCGTCGACGACCTGATCTCGACGGGCGGTTCGATCTCCGACGCCGCGAGGATCGTGGTCGAACACGGCGCCGCCGACGCCTGTCTCGCAGCTACGCACGGGGTGTTGTGCGGGCCCGCGAAGGAGCGTCTCGACGGGGCCCCCGTCCAAAGGATCTTCCTCACGGACAGCATCCCGGTGCCGGAAGAACGCCGGCCCGAAAAGCTCGAGATCGTCTCCTTGGCGCCGATGCTGGCCAAGGCCATCGACAGTATTCACAAGAGCGAATCCGTCAGCAGGCTGTTCGACAGCCTGGGATAGAAGGAGGAGCGATGAAGATCGCGAATCTAGGAGCCAAGAACCGAATGAAGACCGGGAGTCGGGCGACCTGGAAGGTCCGCGCCGGGGGCTACGTCCCCGCCGTGATCTACGGGCTGGGAGCCGAGAACCGGAATCTCGCCCTCCCCGAAGGGGAGTTCACGAAGCACGTGCTCCACCATCACAAACTCTTCGAGATCGAGCTGGACGACGGCACGAAGGAGGAGGCCTTCCTGAAGGATCTCCAATGGGACGAGATCGAGGACCGTATCCTTCACGCGGATCTCCTCAGGATCGAACTCGGCAAGCCGATGAAGGCCCAGGTCCCGATCCAGTTCGTCGGTCATGCGAAGGGGCTGTCGCACGACGGACTCTTCGACGCCCCGCACCCGGCGATCCAGGTCGAATGCCTGCCGAGGGACCTCCCGGAGGAGATCAAGCTCGTGATCAACGATCTGGACGTGGGCCAGGCGATCCACGTCAAGGATCTCGAGGTGCCCGAGGGGGTGCGGATCCTCGACGACCCGGAGACGGTGGTCTGCCATTGCCGGGCCCGCGGCAGGAAACACGAGGAGGAAGAGGGGGCCGAGGGCTCCGAGACCGCCGAAACGGTGGAGACCGCGGATTCCGGCGAGGATGGAGAGCCCTCCCCCGCCCCCGCCGGGGACTGAAGGGCGCCATCCCGGACCCCGCGTCCCGGACCCTGGGGGGATCCGGGGCCGGGGCTTCCTTCCCGACTCGGAAGGGGGTAGGATCCCCCGCCCTTTTCCGGGCCTTTCGATTCGGAGAGGCTTCGAACTCCAGGAATGGCGTCGGCGATGGGCGAGACGGAACCTCTGCTTCCTCCCGCCCGCCTCGTGGTCGGGTTGGGCAATCCCGGTCCCGAATACGAGGGGACCCGTCACAACCTGGGCTTCGAGGTCCTGGATCGACTGGCCGGGAGGCTGGACCTTTCCTTCCGGCGCCTGTCCCGCGGGGACGGGTTCTCGGGCAGGGTCAAGGCCCGGATCGCCCGGGGGAGAACGGGAAGGGGGGATCCTTTCCTTCTCGTCAAGCCCTGGGCCTACATGAATCTGAGCGGGGTCGCCGTGGCGGCCCTGGCCCGGCGCTACGAACTCGCGCCGGGTTCGATCTTTGTGATCTACGACGACTTGAACCTGCCTCTGGGACGGATCCGAATCCGTCCGGGAGGCGGCCCGGGCGGGCACAACGGGATGCGCTCCCTGTCTTCCTGCCTGGGTTCCGAAGGCTTTCCCCGATGTCGCATCGGGATCGGTCGGCCGGACCTGCCTCTCTCCGAGATGGCGGATCCGGATTTCGTGCTCGGACCCCTCGAGAAGGAGGAGCGCCGGGTTCTCGCGGGGGCCCTCGAAGCCGCCGTGGAAGCCGCGTCTTCCTGGCTCGATGGCTCGGATCCGGACTCCCTGATGAATCGCTTCAACGGCGTTCTTCCTGGGAGGCCGGTGGAGGGAGGGCCCCCGGCGGCCCCTCCCGGGGAGCCGGGGCGTCTAAGACCCTCATCGCCTTCGGATCGGGACGGCGGAGATCTTGGCGATGGAGCGTGAACCTTACGAAAGACCCCGGACGTGAATACATACGAAGCGATGATCCTCCTGGACAACCGGGAGGTGAAGAAGGACTGGGAGGGCCTCAAGGCCCAGGTCGACGGCATCCTCAGCAAGCACGGCGCGGAAATCGTCGTGGCCAAGCGTTGGGACGAGCGCAAGCTCGCCTACGAGATCAAGAAACAGAAACGAGCCACGTACTACTTGAACTACTTTAAGGCGGACCCCCAGAAGGTCGTCGACATCAACTTCGACTTCAAACTCGCCCAACCCGTTCTGCGACACCTGATCCTGCGGGTCGAATCCATCCCCGAGGAAGCCTACGCTCCCGAACGGGAGTTCGATCTCGAGAGTCTGGATCGAGGCTCGGAGAACAAGGAGACCCCTGCAGCAAAGCCCGAGAAGTCCGACGAGGACGCGACGGAAGCCGGGGGGGAGGAAGAGGCCGCGGAGGCCGCCGCCCCCGTGGAGGGGGAATCCGGAGCCCCGGCCGGAGAGCCCTCGGCGGAGGCCGGGGGGGAGGACCCGGCCGTCGAAGGGAAAGAGGAAAACGAGGAGAGACCGGAAGCCTGAGAAGAGGACTTCGAGGAGAAGAATATCATGGCAAGCAACAGGAAATTCCGCCGTTTCGGGAGCACGGCCCGGAAGGTCGAGCCCGAAGAAGACCTGGACTACAAGAATCTCGGATACCTGCAGTCCTTCCTTTCCCCGCAATACCGGATCCTTTCGCGCAAACGCACCGGATTCAGCGGAAGCAACCAGAAGAAGCTGAAGACCGCGATCAAGCGCGCCCGCTTCCTCGCCCTTCTGCCCTACACCTCGTGACGTCATGGCCCGCAAGCAGCAAGACATCTCCATCCTCCTGATGGAGGACATCGAGTCTCTCGGAAAAGCCGGCGAGATCGCGAAGGTCCGGGCGGGCTATGCCCGGAACTACCTCTTCCCGAAAGGGCTCGCGAGCCTTCCGGATGCAAACGCCCTCGCCGCGGTCGAGGCACGCAAGCGCCGCGCCGTCGAGGAGGCCAAGAAGCGGGAAGCTCGGCTCCAGGAGCTGGCCGAGAAGATCCCCCAGACGAACGTGACCCTGGAGATGAAGGTCAGCGACGACGGGAAGCTCTACGGGGCCGTGACTCCTCAAATGGTCGCCAAGGCCATGGCGGACGCCGGTTTGGACGTTCCCGCCAGCCATGTGCGGATGGAGCACACGATCAAGGAGATCGGCCAGTTCGAGATCCCGATCCACGTGCACGGCGAGCTGATCGTGAACGCGAGGATTTGGGTCGTCCGGGCTCCGGACTGATCCCCACGGCCGCCGGGATGCCGTTTCCGGGACCTGCGGACCGGGGGGGGCGGCGGTATCCTTGGCGGCCCCGCCTCCGCCGGCCGGAGATCCGCCCGGCGGGGCGCGTTCCGAGGATGGTGAAGGGCGGGTCGATTCAGGAGGAGGATCAGGGCGGTATGAGCGAAGGGGAACGGACTCCTCCACACAACCTGGAAGCGGAGATGAGCGTGCTCTCCGCGATGCTCCTCCATCGGGACGCCCTGGTCGACGTCCTCCAACGCCTCGAGCCCAAGGATTTCTATAAGCAGGCTCACGTGACGATCTTCGAGGCGATGCGGGATCTCTACGACCGGAACGTGGAGATCGACACGATCACCCTCGCGGAGGAACTCGAGTCGCGAGGGGTCCTGGCCGAGATCGGGGGTAACGCCTATCTCCTCGAGCTTTCGGAGTTCGTCCCGACCGCCGCCAGCGCCATCCACCACGCCGAGATCGTCCGCTCCAAATCCGTCGTCAGGTCCCTGATCGACGTCTGCACCGAGATCGCCCGGCGCTCCTACGAGGGGCGCGACGCCGCCTCGGATCTCCTCGACGAAGCGGAGAAGGAGATCCTTGAGATTGCCCGCCAGGACGACGTCGGGGAGCCCAAGAGCATGCACGACCTCGTCTGGGACACCTTCCGCAAGATCGAATCCTTTCGCGGAAGGGGGGGGAAGCACACGGGAGTCCCCTCGGGTTTCATCGATCTGGACGAGTACACCTCGGGCTTCCAACCCGGGGAACTGATCATCATCGCCGCCCGCCCCTCGATGGGTAAGACCTCCTTCGCGATCAATGTCATGGACCGGGCGGCGGAATCGGGTTTCGGCGCCGCCTTCTTCTCGCTGGAGATGACGAGCGAGCAGTTGACCCAGAACCTCCTTTGTGCGGCCGCGCAGGTCGATGCGCACAAGATGCGCCGCGGCTTCCTTTCGGGGATCGAGTTCGAGCGCCTCCAGGAGAAAGCGTCCGAGTTCTATCAGCGCAAGATCTTCATCGATGAGACCGCCGGGCTCAGCATCCTCAACCTGAGGGCGAAGGCCCGCCGCCTGAAGCAGAAAGAAGACATCGGTCTCGTGATTATCGATTATCTCCAGCTCGTCTCTGCGGGAGGGAGGGTCGAGAGCCGCCAGCAGGAGATCTCGATGATCAGTCGTTCCTTGAAGGCCCTGGCCAAGGAGCTGCAGATCCCCGTCATCGCCCTCTCCCAGTTGAATCGGGGAGTCGAACAGCGGGACAACCACAGACCCAGGATGTCGGACCTCCGCGAGTCCGGGGCCATCGAGCAGGACGCCGATGTCGTCATGATGCTGCACCGGGAGGAATACTACAAACCGACCGAGGAGAACCGGGGGATCGCGGAACTCATCCTCGCCAAGCAACGAAACGGTCCGACGGGGACGGTCAAGCTGCGCTTCTTCCGCGAGTTCATGCGCTTCGAGAACTACGTCCGGGAAGCGGAGCCCCTTCATTGAGGACGAGGCCCGGACGCCTTTCCATTTCCGGAGCGATGCGGGCCGTGTTCCTGGTCCTGGCGGCCGGCAGCGGGGTCTCCGCTCTCGGGGCCCAGGGAGGGGGAGCCGAGCCCGCGATTCCTCCTGAACTGAGGGAGTACTTCCCTCCTGCCGTGGAGGGCGAGACCGTTGTGAAGGTCGAGATCTCAGGGCTGCGACGCCTTCCCCGCGACGTCGTGCTCCACCTCCTCCAGACACGGAAAGGCTCCAAGCTCGAGGGCCTCAAGGTTCGCAAGGACATCGAGATGCTCTGGCGCCGGTTCAAGATGCGCGCCGAGTTCCGCACGCGGAAGGTTCCGGGCGGGGTGGAGGTCCTCGTCCTCGTGCACGAGTTCCGGATGTTCGGACAGCTCGGATTCCGGGGAATCCATCACTTCACCGAAAAGCAGGTCCGGGAGTTTCTGGACATCCGGGAAGGCGAGGGGCACACCGAACTCTCGGGGAACAACCTGGCCCGGCTCCTCGAGGAGAAGTACCGCGTCGAGGGTTATCCCTTCGCCAGGGTCACTCTCGATCCCCGCCCGAAGGAGGATCTTCTCGTACTCGACGTGGACGAGGGCCCGAAGGTCAAGGTCAGGGAGATCCGCTTCCGGGGAAACCGTGCCTTTCCCTCGAGCGCCTTTCTGGGACTCACCTGGAACCTCCTGGGTTCGGCGGACATCAAGAGCAAGCCGGGCTTCTGGATCCTCGAGGACGCCGCATACAACGAGAAGGATCTCGAACAGGATCTCCAACGTCTCCGGAACTTCTATCGGGGACGGGGTTACATGGACGCGATCGTCGAACTCGAGGATCTCCGATTCTCGAAGGATCTGAGCCAGGTGGCCATCACGGTCCGGATCTTCGAAGGACCGCTCTACAAGGTCGCGAAGGTGGATCTCGAGCAGATTCCCCCCTCGGGGTCGAAGGAGCCGCTGTTTCCGAAGGAGGAACTCCTGAAGGAGATCCGCCTCCGTCCCGGCGACCCCCCCGAGGAGAACTCGATCGCGGCGGACCGCCGGAGGCTCGCCGCCTTCTACGGACGCCGGGGTTTTCCGAGGAGGAGCCGCTTTCCCCTCCTTGACCGGGACGGGGCCTTCGAAGTCCTGGAGCCGGTCATGATCGCCGATCCCAGGACTGCCGAGGTGACCGTGATCTATCGGGTCCAGGAAGGCCGAAGGAAGCGGATCCGCGACGTCCGGATCTCGGGGAACCGCCTGACCCGCGACTCGGTGATCCGAAGGGCCGTCTCGGTCTTCCCCGGGGAGATGCTCGACATGGTCGAACTCGAGAGGAGCGAGGACCGCCTCCGCGCACTCCGCTATTTCGGCGACGTCGTGCAGGCCGGTTCGGGCGTTCGGGTCGATCTGAAACCCGTTCCCGACGACCCGGACGCGGTGGATGTCGACATCTCGGTCAAGGAGGGAAGCACCGGAAAGCTCCTATGGGGGATCGGCGTCTCCTCGACGACGGGCCTGTTCGGAAACCTGACCTATTCCAAGGAAAATTTCGATTGGAGGCGTCCTCCGACCGGAATCAACCCGATCGGATGGCTCGGTCAGATTCTCGACCAGAAGGCCTTCCACGGGGGGGGGCAGAGGTTCAACCTGATCTTCTCGCCCGGGCTCGAGGTCAGCGAGTTCCTCGTGAGCTTCTACGAGCCCGATGTCTTCGCCCGACACCTGGACCCGATCGGGCTGCGCATAACCGGGCAGCGCAGGCTCCGGATCTTCGAGACCTACGACCAGGACACGATGGGGGGGAGTCTGGGGCTCGAAAAGCGTTTCGGCCGGGACCTGACTCTCTCCTTGAAGCTCCGGCAGGAGCGAGTCCGGATCTCGGACATCGACGCCGACGCCCCCGCGATCGTATGGGACGCCGACGGCAAGCATGAGATCCGGTCCTTCCGGATGGGACTCGGGCTGCAGAGGACCGATCTCAGATTCCGGCCGACCTCGGGGACGAAGCTGACGATGTATGGAGAGATTGCTCCCAGGGAGATCGGGGGGCAGGTCCATTTCTGGAAGGCGGGTATCCGGTCCACCACCTACATCCCCCTACACAAGGATTCGAAGGATCGCAGCCATGTGCTTTCTATCCGCAACTGGCTCGAGGGTGGGGACGGCATGGCCGGGCAGAAGGACCTGTTCCTGTCCGAGCGTTATTTCCACGGGGGGCAGAACCTCATGCGAGGGTTCGATTTCCAGGGTATGGGGCCGACCCAGTTCGGCAACCCAACGGGCGGGGAACTCCGCTGGGCCGGAGGCGTCGAGTACGGCTTTCCCCTGATTTCCACCCGGCTCGAGGGTCAGGGGCGGCAGACCGAGCTTGTCCGGGGTGTCCTCTTCGTCGATGCTGGGATGCTCGGGGACGGGTTCCACGACCCGCAGTTCCAGGATCTCCGACTCTCGTGGGGATTCGGGGCCCGGCTCCTGATCCCGGGGCTGGGGGGGATCCCGATCTCGGTGGATCTCGCCTGGCCGATTCTCAGGGAGGAATCGGACGATACCCGGGTGTTCCACTTCAGTTTGAAGTATTGATCGGACCGCCGGATCGACGGAGCGGTCCCAGTCTTGGAGGAGAAGAGACGATGTCGTTAGTCCTGGCGATGACCGGCGCCTTGCTGCTCGGCGGCTTCGAAGGCCTCGAGACGAACCTCGTGGCCAAGGGAAACTACGTCCGGCCGACCGACGAGGTGACCTTCGAACTGGAGATCAAGGCGATCGGAGACGCAGAGGTCCCGGCGGGCTGGCTTTCGGGACAGTCCTGGGAGGTCTTCCTCGACGGACGGACCGCCGGCCTGCTCGGGGGAAAGGCGGCCGAGGAGGCCGGAACCGTGCACCTGAAGACCGGAACGAAACTTCATCTCTCCCTGCCCGTCGATATCGGAGGGTTGCTGAAGACCCGGGGAAGGACCGTCGAACCCGGCAAGGTCCTCGATCTCGGTCTTTCGCTCCCCGGGCTCGAGGACACGAGGGCCTCGATCAAGGTCGTCGGGGCAGTGGAGGAGTCGATGGTGCCCAAGCTCGACCTCGCGAAGACCAAGGTTGCCTTGGATACGAACTTCGGGACGATGGTCGTGGCCTTCCGGCCGGACAAGGCCCCGAAGACCGTCGAGAACTTCGTCAAGCTGGCGGCCAAGGGGTTCTACGACGGCACGAAGTTCCACAGGGTCATCCCGGGATTCATGATCCAGGGCGGGGATCCGAACACTAAGAACGACGATCCCGCGGACGACGGACTCGGAGGTCCCGGGTATTCGATCAAGGCCGAGTTCAACGACCTGAAGCACGTTCGGGGGGTCCTGTCGATGGCCCGATCCCAGGATCCCGACTCGGCCGGAAGCCAGTTCTTCATCTGCCATGCGAGGGCCCAGCACCTCGACAACCAGTACACGGCCTTCGGCAAGCTCGAGAGCGGATTCGATGCCCTCGATCGGATCTGCAAGGTTCCTCTCGAGCGGTCCCCGGGAGGTGAAATGTCGAGACCGAGCAAGCCGGTCGTCCTGTTGCGGGCGATCGTCATTCCGGTCTTCAAGTAGAAGAGGGTCCTTCCGGGTTTCCCCGGGAGAGGGGTCCTTTTCCTGCCCCATCGATCAGGCTGGGCGGTATTCGCCGCCCGAGGAGAAAACCATGACATTGGATCTGGACACCGTCGACCTCTCGCAGGCGGAGGCAGTCATCGAAACCGAGAAGGGGGAGATGCGGATCGAGTTCTACCCCGACAAGGCGCCGAGGACCGTCCGCAACTTCCTCGAACTCGCCGGAAAGGGGTATTACGACGGTCTTATTTTCCACAGGGTCATCAAGGGCTTCATGATCCAGGGTGGATGTCCGCGCGGGGACGGGACCGGAGGCCCAGGCTACTGCATTCCGGCGGAGTTCAACGACCTCGAGCATCGCAGAGGGGTCGTTTCGATGGCCCGTTCCCAGGACCCCGACTCGGCGGGCAGCCAGTTCTTCATCGTGCACGCCGAGCATGTCCCGTCGCTGGATGGCCAGTACACGGGATTCGGCAAGGTCGTCGAGGGGCTGGACGTCCTCGACAGTCTCGCCTCGGTCGAGACGACCTGGGGGCCGGGAGGGGAGCGGAGCCGGCCCGCTGAACCCTTGAGGATCGAGAGGATCGCGATCCGCCTGAAGCCCCGGGCGGAGGATGAAGAGCGGGAGCAGGGACCTCCCGCGGATGAGGAGGACGAATCGTGAGCGAAACCGACAGCAATGTGGGGATCGAGATCGAAGCGGGGATCGCGACGATCACGGTCGACAGGCCGAAGAAACTGAATGCCCTCGACAACGACACGCTCGAGGAGCTTGGCGAGGCCTTCCAGGATGCGATCTTCGACGACGAGGTCGGGGTCGTGATCTTGACGGGCGCGGGGGAGAAGGCCTTCGTCGCAGGGGCGGACATCGAGATGCTCTCCCGGCAGGGAGTCCTCGACGGGAAGCAAAACAGCCTTCTCGGTCAGGACCTGATGGACCTGATCGAGGACTGCCCAAAGCCGGTCATCGCGGCGGTCAACGGCTTTGCCCTCGGGGGGGGATGCGAACTCGCGCTCGCCTGCGATTTCCGCTACGCCTCCGAGAACGCCGTTTTCGGGCTTCCGGAAGTCGGACTTGGCATTCTCCCCGGCTACGGGGGGACGCAGCGCCTCCCCCGTCTCGTCGGAACCGGTCGGGCGATGGAGATGATCCTGACGGGGGCCCGGATCGACGCCGGCGAGGCGCTCAGGATCGGGTTGGTCAATCGGGTCCTCCCCCTGGGCGAACTCCTGCCCGCCTGCCGAGAGACCGCGGGCGCCATTCTCTCGAAGGGACCTCTCGCCGTGCAGATGGCTAAGGAGGCCGTGCGGCGGGGATCCCTCCTTTCGTTGAAGGAAGGGCTTGCCCTCGAGGCCGACCTCTTCGGGCTCTGCTCGGCCACGGAGGACATGAGGGAGGGGATGAAGGCTTTCCTCGAGAAACGCAAGCCCGAGTTCAAGGGGGCCTGAACCGGTCGGGGGCCCGGGGTCGCGGACTCAGTCCGCGGTCCCGAGGAGGGCCTGGATCAGGATCGGGAAGGTGCCGAGGGTCTGGCCCCGGTTCTGGGGGCGGAAGGCGAAGAACAGGTAGGAGCCCTTCCCGTCGCGAAGCCGGGCCAGGGCCCCCTTCCCCTCGATCCTTTCGCCCCCGACGAGGTGGCCCGAGAGAAGGGGCCGTTCCCCGAATCGCAGGAGGATGTCGAGATCCTTCCCGCGGAGAGCCACCGGATCGCGGACGTAGACGGGGAAGCGTCCGGGCATCCCCGCGAGGGGAAGGGCGTCCCCTCCCCCGGTCCTTCGGACCTCGAGGAGGCTTCCCGGGCAATAGAACTTCTTCCGGGGAGTTCCGCGGAGGAGGTTCGAGGCATCCTTCCCCTCGAGGGGGAGGAAGGTTCCGACCGAGGCCCCCCAGGCGAGGATGCGCCCGCCCTTCCGGACGAAGCTCCGCAGGGTTTCGAGCCCTTCCTCTCCAATTCCTCCGGGGGTTCCCCGGAGCCTTCGGGTCTCCGGAAGGCCCGACAGGAGGGCCGCGCGGGGGACGTTCGCGAAAACGAGGACGTCGAGGTCAGCGAGTCCGCCTCCGCGGAGGCGGGCGGCGTCGACCCGTTCGAAGGGAATGCAGTGCTTCGAGAGGACGTAACGGGTCCAACCCTCGTCCATCGCGGAGGCGTTCGAGGCGCCCTTGACGTCGTAGATCCCGATTCTCGGGAGGTCGAGCCGCGCGGCGCGTTTCGGAAGTCCGGGGCTCTCCGGGGGAAGGGGGCGCGGGTCCTCGGAGGCCGCGGCCGCCCGGCGGGCGAACAGGACGCCCCCGTCCCCGAGCCAGGCCTCTCCGCCCTCGGCGAGGATCGCGCAGACCTTCCCGAGTGCGAGGGCGTCGTCGCCGAAGCCCGCCCGGAACGGGCCTCGTTCGGGGGGGAGGAGCCGCCCGCGACCGAGCAGGACCGAGGGCTCGGTCTCGGGGATCGGGATCCTCGGGAGGGGGGCGGAGGAGATCTCGAGGGGACCGTTCCAGGGAAAGCAAGGGACGCGGAACTGGAGGGGAAGGCTCCAGCCCGCCGCGTCGTACGGGCGGATCGGTCGTCCCCCGGGAGCGTCCAGGAGTTCGGGATAGACCTGGCGTTCGAGGAGATCCTTGACGAGGGAGCGGTAGGGTTGGGCCGCGGGGATGAGGAGAGTTCCCTCGGGGAGGAGGATCCCCGGTCCTTCTCCGCCCCCCTTCCTCTTCCCATGCTCCTCGACCGCTCCCCCCGCCTGGAGTCTGGTCTCCCTCGTCGTGATCCGGATCTCGACCCCGAGGGCCTGGAGGTTCGCGGCGAGGCGTCTCCGGGCGGATGCGCGGCGGGGATCCGCCGGTAGGAGGAAGGCCCGGGGGGAGCCCGTCCGGCCAGCGCGAACGGCGCGGCGACCGAGGAGGATGCGCCGCTCGAGAGTCTCGCGGCGGTTCCTAGCGACCCAGCCGAGGAGCGAGAGGGCGGCGACGCGATCGTAGCGGAGGATGTCGGCGAGGCTCCAGCGTCCTCCGGGCCAGGGGTCGGGGAAGGCTTGGCGGACCTCGTAGCGGGGAAGCCCTATCCCCATGCCTCGAAGCGACTCGCGTTTCTGGACGATCGTGTCCGCCCAATCGGCGCTCGCGCATTCGGTCAGGATGCCGAGGATGTTGTGCCGAAAGGGGACGTTGCGGTTTCCTCCGTTCCACCAGTTGTCGAAGGTCGTGCCCGATACGACCCCTGTGCAGCCGGCCATGCTGAGGTCGTGGGCCATGCGGCTCCCAAGGAGATTGAGGGCCCGTGTCAGGATCGGATCGAGGTTGGGGTTGACCGGGTCGGCATAGGGAGGCACGAAGAAACGTGGACCCCGGTTTCCCATCTGGTGCATGTCGAGGAGGACGAGGGGGTGGAGGACCTCGTAGATCTTCCGGGTCAGGACGCGCGTCTCCTGGAGGTTGAGCATGAACCAGTCACGGTTGTTGTCGTGCCCGGCCCAGCGCTGGTAGAGGTACGGAAGCGGCGCCTTGGGTTTGTTCTCCGCCTTCCTGCGCAGGTTCCAGGCGGCGACCAGGTCCATCCCGTCGGGGTTCGTTGCCGGAAGGAGGGCGACGAGGACGTTCCGCCGGATGCTTCGGATCGGAGGCTCGTCGGAGGTGGCGAGCAGGTGGGCCAGGACGGGGGCGAACTGCGCGGCTCCGACCTCGGTCGCGTGAATCGACATGCTGCAGAGCACGAGGGCGGGCGTCTCCTCCAGGAGGCGGCTTTCCTCCGCCGCATCCAGGCCGCGGGGATCCGCGATCCTGGCGAGATCGTGGAGGTGTCGATCGAGTCCCGCGAGGCGGTCGGGGTCCCCGATCAGGGCGACGACCATAGGTCGCCCCTCCGAACTCCGTCCGATCTCCCGGAGCATGACCCTCCGGCTCCCGGCCGCGAGTCTCCGGAAGTAGGCGAGACTCCGCCCGTAATCGATCAGCCGCCCCTCCGTTCCGGGCTCGAAGCCGAAGAAGGCCTTGGGTGTCGGGATCCCGACCTGGCCCGGGGTCCGGGCGAACAGGAGGAGGACGGAGATCGCGGTTTTGAGGGCCCGCCCGAAGAGGCCCTCGAGGAAGGGAATGCGGGAGAGGGCGGACCTTCGGAACATGGCGGCAGTATAGTCCCCTCCTCGATGGTGGATGCGCGCAAGTGGAGACGGGAGGTTCGTGGATCCGTAAAGGAGCCGCCGGGAGGCCGGGGCCCCGAAAAGGCCTGGCGACGCGCCGGCCGCGAAGGGTTCCCGGGGCCGGACCGGCGTGAACACGGGAACGAGGCGTGATCGGGATCAGCGCATGCATCATCTCCTTCCAGGAGGAAGACCGGATCGGAGCCTGTCTCGAGAGCCTGGGTTTCTGCGATGAACTCCTCGTGCTCGACTCGGGTTCGACCGACCGCACGAGGGAGGTCGCGGCCGCCGCGGGCGCGAGGGTCGAGGTCCAGGTCCCCTTCCTCGGGCACAGGGACCAGAAGCAGCGCTGCGTCGAACTCGCCCGCAACGATTGGGTGCTGTGCCTCGATTGCGACGAACGGGTGACCGAATCCCTCGCCCTGGAGATCCGGAACCGTCTCGAACGGGAGCCCGAGGGGATCGCGGGATTCCGGGTTCCACGGCGGAATCGGTATCTGGGGAAGTGGATGAGGTTCGGGAGCTTCTGGCCGGATCGGAAGCTCCGCCTCTTCGACAGGCGCCGGGCGCGATGGGGGGGAACCGATCCCCACGACCGGGTCGAGGTCACCGGCGGCGGGGAGGTCGTGGATCTCGCGTCTCCGATCGAGCACGACAGCTATCGCGATTTCGCGGAACACAGGAGGACCGTCGAGAACTTCGCGGCGATCGCCGCCCGGGCGATGGCCGAGGAGGGCCGGCGGGCCACGCGGATCGATCCCTGGGCGAGGGGGGCCGCCGCCCTCTGCAAGGCATGGTTCGGAAAGGCCGGCGTCCTCGACGGATGGAGGGGAGTGGTCGCGGGCTGGATGTCCGCCCGGTACGACTACCTGAAATACCGCGAACTCAGACGCCGGGGACGGACCGGAGGAGGTTGAGTCCGTGCGCGTCCTCCATCTGCTCGCAAACCACAAGTGGACCGGAGCCGCGGAACCCGCTTTGCAGGTCCTCCGCAGGCTGCATGGTAGTCCCCTGCCCTCGGGGGGCGCCTGCGAGGTCCGGCTTGCGGTCGCGGGCTTCGTGCACGCGGGCATGGAGCACGCGGTCCGGGAACGGGCGGAGTCTCTCGGGATCCCGACTCTCGAGGGGCTCTCGCTCCGCAAACACGTCCGGCCCGTCTCCCTCGTATCCGACGCCTACAGGCTGCGCGAGCTGGCGGAGGAAGAAGGCTTCGACCTCCTCCATTGCCACCTCCCGGCGGACCACCTGACCGCGGCCCTCGCCGTTTCCGCTTTCGGTCTCCGATTGCCGATCGTGCGGAGCGATTGGGAGATCCGGCCCCCGAGCTTCGGTCCCCGGAACCACTTCTCCTTCGAGGTGACCGCGGGCCTGCATTGCTGGCTCGAGGAGCGCGCGAGGGTCCTCGAGCGACGCTTCTCGTTCCCACCCGCGCGGGTGGCCGTATTGCCTCCGCCCCTCGATCCCACCCTCCCGTCCTTGGCGGGCCGGCCCGAAGGAGGGGCCTTCCGGGAGAGATTCGGGATTCCGCCCGAGGCGCCCCTTCTCGGGATCACCGCCCGCATCCAGAGGCGGCGCCGCTGGCCGCTCCTCTTCGAGGCCTTCGCGAGGATCCGGGAACGTCTCGAGGGGGCGCGCCTCTGCGTGCTCGGCCGGCCGGACGAAGGGGTGTTCGAGGAACTCTGCAGGCGACCCCTCGCCGCCGCGGGTCTACTGCCGTACGTGCATTTCCCGGGTTACCTCCGGGGAGCGGACTATGCGGCCGCCCTACGGGCCTTCGACCTCTTCCTCTTCCTCGTGCCCGGGAGCGACCCGACCTGCCGCGCGCTCCGCGAGGCGATGCTCTTCGGCCTGCCCGTGCTCTGCACCGACGCCGGCAGCCTCCCGGCCCTCGTCGAGGACGGGCGCACGGGGCGGGTCGTCCCTCCCTCGCCGGAAGCCCTCGCCGGGGCGGCCCTCGACCTCCTGGCCGATTCCGCCCGTGCGCGGCTCCTCGCGGAGGAGGGGGCCCGCCTCGCCCGGGCGCAGGCCAAGGGCGGGGATCTCGTCCGGGGCCTTCTGCGTCTCTATCGGGCGGTCCTCGAGGAGCGCGGGTCGTGACCGCCGGGGAAGTCGCGAGGCGGTGTCTGTCGGGCGCCCTGCCGGAGGGGGCGGTCCTCGTCAGGTCCCGGATCCTCCGGCGGGTCTTCCGGGTCGATTGGCCGGGAAGCGGGGAGGCCTACGTCAAGCAGCATCTCTTTCCGTTTCTCCGCGTGCGCCTGCGCTACGCCCTCCGGCGCGGGCCCGCCTCGAGGGAGGCGCGCCTTCTCGCGCGGGCCGCCGCCCGCGGCCTGAAGGTGCCCGAGGTCCTCGCCGTCCGCGAGCGGCGCGGCCTCCTGGGGCCGCGTCTCTCGGTCCTCGTCACGAAGTCCCTCGAGGGCCGGCCGATTCCCGGAGGGAGGGAGAGTTGGGACTTCCGGTTCCGGGCGGTGGAGCGCCTGATCGAGGCGGGGCTCGACCACCGCGACCTCCACCCGGACAACCTCTTCGCGACCGAGGAGGGGGAGCCCGCCTTCCTCGACCTGCAGTCCTGCCGTTTTCCGGGACCTCGCCGGGCCGCGGGGAGACGGCTCGAGATGCTCGCCCCCCTTTTCGAGCCGGATCTCGAGGCGCTTCGCACCCCCGAGGGGAAGGCCTTCCTCGCGGCTCGAGGTCTTCCGGCCGGGGAAGTCCTGGACCGGATCGTGCGGCTCCGCTCCCGCCGGCTCCGGGCTCGGCGTCGCCACGCGCTCCGTCCCAGCAGCCACGTCGAGCGACGATGGAAGGGGCCGGCCCTCCTCCTCCTGCGCCGGGGCCGGAAACCGCCGGAGGGGCGTTTCGAGCGGATCCGCTCGGAGCTTCGCTGGCGTGGCCGTCCCCTCGTTCTCGAACGGTCCGGGGGAGAGAGGGGCTGTCTCCGTCTCCGCGGCCGCGCGTGCCTCCGGGATCTCTGGCTGCGCGCCCTGCTCGAACCCGGTCCCGGGGAGGAGCGGATCTTCGCTTGGGAGCGCAAGTTCCCGTGGCCTTGGGCCGAGCAGTCCCTGTATATTTCCGCAGCGATGGGCGGTCCCGAAGACGAGGTGTTCCTCCTCCGGCTCCTTGCCGGTTCCTCCGACTTCATGTCCGCCGGGCTGGTTCATGGAGACTGACCGGAAGAAGGCGATGGTTCCCGGCACGAACGGAGAAATACCCCTCCGGCCGCTGCATCCGAAAAGGGTTCTCTTTTTCGGGAAGCGCAAGTCCCGCAGTTGTTGCACCGGGGCCCTCGTCGACGCCCTCAGGTCCAGGGGACTCCAGGTCCTGTGGATCAACTGCTCCCTGTTCCGGCGCTGGCTCGGTTCCTACGGCATGCACGGCGCGGTTCGCCTCTGCCGCCGCCTGTATCGGCCCGACCTCTGCTTCGTCTTTTTCCACGATCTCCCACCCATCCTGATGGCGGAATTCTCGAAGAGGATTCCGACCGTCGTCTGGATGGAGGAGCAGACCCAGTTCCTGGAATCCTCGCACATCGAATACGTGCGGGACGCCCGGCTCCTCTGCCTGTCCACCCCGAGTCTCGTACGGGCCTACCGGGCCCATGGCATCGAGCACGCGACTTTCCAGATGAGCGGTTTCTCGCCGAAGTACCATCGTCCTTTCGAGACGGGAGAGCGGGACGGGGTTTGGGAGCGGGATCTCGCGTTCATCGGGGGGCCCGGCCACATGGGCAACCGCCCGGAGTTCCTCGCCGGGATCTCCGAGGTGATGAATCTCGAGATCTTCGGGCGCAAGGAGTCCTGGCTGCCCTATCTGGAACGCTATCCGACGCTCCGCCTCTCCGGAGAGGTCCGCCCTCGAGGGTACGCGCGGGTCTGCGCGACCTCGAAGATCCTCCTCGGCCTCAACCAGACCCACGACTCCCATCTCTACTTCAGCAACCGCTTCTTTCTGACCCTCGCCTGCAAGGGTTTCCATCTCGTGCGATACGTGCCCGGAATCGAGAAGGTCTTCCGCAACGGTGAGCATCTGGTCTGGTTCCGTTCCCGGGAGGAATGCCTGGAACTCGCCGGGCACTATCTCGAGCGGGACGAAGAACGGCGCCGGATCGCGGAGGCGGGCCATGCTCTCGTCCGCGAGAAGCATTCCTACGGCAACCGCGTCGCCGAGATCCTCGACATCCTCGCACTCCGGCGCGGTCTCTCCTGTCCCGAGGAGGATGGGAGTCCGCCTCTGCGGCCGACCCTCCTGCTCCCGAAGAAGGGAGCCGCCCAGTCCCGGGAGGAGGAGGAGGGCCTGCGCAAGGTGGAATGGGCCTGATCCCCGCCGGCGACTCCTGAAGGAAGCGGGTCGATGCGCTCCCTGCGGATCCTGCATGTCCTCGCCGAGCGGTCCTGGTCGGGGGGGGAGCACCAGCTCGCCGCCCTCATCCGACATCTCGAGGCGCGGGGGCACCGGAATGCTTTCATTTGCGACCCCAAAGGGTGTTTCGCGGAGTATGCGGCGGTCAGGGGATGGCCGGTCGACCGTCTCCGGATGCGGAACGACTTCGACCTGCTCGCGATCCTCGGGCTCAGGCGTCTGATCCGCCGCCGTTCCCCCGACATCGTGCACTTCGCCTGCAGCCGGGCGCACAAACTCGGGGGGCTCGCGATGGCGGGGATCGCGCGCCCCCCTGCCCGGGTCGTCGTCCGGCGCATGGATTACCCCCTTCGTCCGGGCCCGCTGCGCCGGTGGCTCTACGGCAGGGCCGTGGATCGGGTAGTGGCCGTGTCCTCCGCCGTGGCCCGGGAGATCCGCTCCCTCGGAGTGCCGGCCGAGCGGATCGCCGTGATCCACGACGGGGTCGATCCGGAATCCCTGGAACGGGAATGCCGCAGGGCGGACAGGGTGGAGGTCCGGGCCGAACTCGGGGTTCCCGAGGGGGTTCCACTGGGACTGACGCTCGCGAGCCTGCACCGCCGCAAGGGACTCGACGTCCTCTCCGCCGCCCTCTGCCTCGTCGCGGGACGCCTCGGGCGTCCGCTCTACTGGTGCATCGCGGGGGAAGGACCCTTGCGGGAGGAACTCGAGGCATGCCGGAAGCTCGTTCCAAAACCGGTGCGCCTCCTCCTCCCGGGGCGACGGCCCGCGGCGCCCCTTCTGGCGGCGGCCGACCTCTTCGTCCTCCCCTCCCGCCGGGAAGGGCTCGGGGTCGCGCTTCTCGAGGCACTCTCGCAGGGGCTCCCGGCCGTCGGCAGCCGGATCGGCGGGATTCCCGAGGTCCTCGAACACGAGGTCTGCGGCCTCCTTGCATCCCCGGGGGACGCCCGGGACCTGGCCCGGGCGATCCGCCGCCTCCTCGAACGCCCCGCCGAGGCCCGGGCCTTTGGGGAGGCCGGCCGCCGGCGGGTTTGCGAACGCTTCTCCCTGGATCGGATGTGCCGGGCGAGCGAGGCCCTCTACCTCGAGCTGGCGGCGCGGGGCATGTGAACCCGAACCCTCGGGCCTTTTCGGTTGTATTGCGGAAGGCCGCAGGCCGGGCCGCTAGAACAGGGGCATGGACGGACATGCGGGTTTTCTTGCCGGTCTGAAGCGCGATTGCCGGCATTTCCATCCCTGCCATCCCTGCAGGCCGCATAAGGAGCGCGGGGTGACCTGCGGGACCTGCCCGGAGTACGATCCCGCAGGAACGCGGATCGCGATCGTCAAGCTCGCGGCGGCGGGGGACGTCCTGCGGACGACTTCCTTCCTCCCTTCACTAGTCCGGCGCCACGAAGGAGCCCGGATCCGGTGGCTGACCCTGGCCCCGACCGCCCCCCTCCTCGAGGGCCTTCCCGAACTCTGGACCGTCGACCGGACCTCGGGGGAGGCGCTGCCCGTCGGCCTGTCCATGACCCCGCAGGACCTCGTGATCTGTCCGGACGCGGACCTTGGGAGCGTCGCGCTTGCGATGGGGATCCCGCTCCGTCCCGGCGGTCGGAGGCTGGGTTTCATCCTCGATGGGGACGGCGAGGTCCGTCCCCTCGGGGAGGCGGCCGAACGCTGGTTTGCGATGGGCCTGTCGGACCGCCTTAAGAAGGCGAATGATCGGACCTACCAGGACCTCGTGGGGGCGATCTTCGAACTCCCGACTCCGATCGAGGATCGCCCCGGCCTCGTGCTCCGGCCCTCGGAGCGGGCCGCCGCCGAGACCTGGTTCGCGGATGCCGCAGGTGGGATCGAGGCGAAGGGGCTCATCGGGTTGAATACCGGAGCCGGTGGGCGCTGGCCGCAGAAACGGTGGACCCTCGACGGCCAATGCACCCTCATCGAGAAACTCTGCGCGCGCGGATACCGCGTCCTGCTCCTCGGGGGGCCGGACGAGGGCGAACGCCACCGGAAACTGAAGGCGAGGATCGCGGACGGACCCGGGCACCGGCTCTGCCTCGATGCGGGAACCGACAACTCCCTCCGGGACTTTGCGGCCAGGCTCTCCCTCTGCGACGCCCTCGTCACCGGGGATACGCTGGCCCTCCACTTGGCGACGGCCCTCGGAATCCCGGTCGTCGCCCTCTTCGGTCCGACCTCGCACGCCGAGATCGAACTCTACGGGCGCGGGACGAAGCTCTACGCCGCCGATCTCGATTGCCTCGGCTGCTACTCGGCCTGCGACAGGGACCCCGACTGCCAGGAATCGATCCCTCCCGAACGGGTTCTCGAGGCTCTCGAACCCTTCCTTCCGAGCTGAAAGGCGGATGGCCGTCATGGAGAAGCCCTGGCTCGTCGTCCTCCCGACCTACGAGGAAGTCGAGAATCTCGAGGAATGCTGCCGGCGGATCCTGGCCCTGGATCTTCCGCTCGAGATTCTCGTCGTCGACGACGACTCCCCCGACGGAACCGCCCTCCTCGCATCGAGCCTGTCCGAGAAGGACCCTCGAATCCATGTCCTCGTGCGGCGGGAGGAGCGGGGCCGCGGCCGCGCGGGAGCCGCGGGCTTCGCCTGGGCGCTCCGGGAGGGATACGCTGGGGCGGTGGAGATGGACGCGGACCTCTCCCATCCCCCAGAGGACCTCCCCCGGCTCCTCGCTGCGGCCGCCCGGGGGGCGGACCTGGTCCTCGGCTCCCGCTCCGTGCCGGGAGGGGCCGACCTCGGCAGGTCGCTCCGCCGCCGCCTCGTGACGCGTGCGGCGAACGCCTACGTCCGGCGGGTCTTCGGGATCGAGGTCCGTGACTGCAACTCGGGGTACCGCGCTTGGACGCGGAGGGCCCTTCTCGAAGTCGATGCCCCCGGGGCGAGGCGCCTGGGGCCCGCGATCGTCCAGGAACTCCTCTGGAGGGCTAAGCGGGCGGGGCTCGCCGTCCGGGAGGTCCCGATCCGATTCGTCGAGCGCCGGCGCGGGCGCTCGACCCTGCGCTTCAGGACCCTCCTGGCCGGGCTTCTCGAGGTGCCGCGGCTCCGCTTCCTCGACCGGTGGAGGCCCGGGACCCGGCCCTCGTGGTCGGAAGGGGATCCGCTCCCCGGGGGACGGGTCATCGAAATCCGCGGAGGCTCTCGACGAAACGACCGACGAGGAGCCTCTCCTCGGCGGAGAGGTGGTCGAAGGCCGGCATGACGTCCGAGTCCGGTTCCAGCAGGTATTCCGCGATCTCGGAGGCGTCCATCTCGATGTCCGCGAAGTCGGGGGCGTCCTCCTTGTTGCGGCCGTAGACCTCGCCCTCCGGCGTGGTGAAGGTGTGGCAGGAGAGGCAGGCCTCGCGGCGCCAGATGTCGTAACCCCTCTTCGATTCGGGTTCGAGATAGAGGGGATGGGGGTAGGTTCGATAGTGCTTCGGCCGGTCGAGGGCCCCGAGGACGGTCAGGGCCCCGAACCCTCCGAGGAAGACCGTGAGCCCGAGCATGCAGAGCGGACGGCGGCGGAGGCTGCGTTCGGGGTTCCGGTCGAGGAAGGGGAGGAGGACGAGGAGGAGTCCGAGGCCCGAGGGAAGCCAGAAGGCTCCGACGACCTCCATGGGACCTTCGAAGAGCTTGAGGAGTTGGAAGACGCCGAGGAAGAACCAGTCGGGTCTGGGGTCGTAGGCCGGATCGGCGGGGTCAGCCTCGGCCTCGAGAGGGGCTCCCAGCTTCTTCGCGAGGGTGAAGATCGCGACGACCACGAGGGCGGCCACGAGTCCTTCCTTCCAGGTGTGGTGGGGATGGTAGGCCTTCCCCGGTTGCCCGGGGTCGCCGACCCGGCATCGGACCGGACTGATGCCGTGCTTCTGGATCAGCCAGAGATGGAGGACGAGGAGCAGGGCGAGACCTGCGGGGAGGAGGACGACGTGGAGGATGAAAAACCTGGGGAGCGTGTTCGGACCGAGGTCGGGACCTCCGTAGAGCAGGGTCTTGATCGTTTCTCCCGCGAGAGGGGTCTGGGCGGCGACGTTGACCCCGACCTTCGTCGCGAAGTAGGCCTTCTGGTCCCAGGGGAGGAGATAGCCCGTGAAGCCGAGGCCGATCACGCAGCCGAGCAGCCCGAGGCCGAGAATCCAGGTCAGTTCCCGAGGGGCCTTGTAGGCGCCGGAGGCGAAGACGCGCACCGCGTGCAGGAGGGCGAGAACGACCATCGCCGAGGCGCCGTAGTGGTGGAGGCCGCGGAGGAGGGCTCCACCGGGGATCTCACGGTCGAGGACGCGGATCGAATCGTAGGCATGGGCCGCCGAGGGGCTGTAGTGCAGGGCGAGGGCGAGGCCGGTGATCCCCTGCAGGATGAAGACCGTCAGGGCGGCGAATCCGAGGGTGTGCCCCCAGGAGGTCCCCGCCGGGAGGATCTTCCCCGTCAGGGTCGAACGGACGAGGGCGCGCCACCCGGTGCGCGCGTCGAGGAAGTCGAGCAGGACCTTCAAGCCGGATCCTCGAACTCGAGAAGGACGGGCCGCCTGGGGTCGCGCGGCATGCGGGTCGCGTACCGCCGGAGGGGCCTCGGCGGGGGGCCGTCGGTCACCCTGCCGTCCAGGTCGAAACGGCCGCCGTGGCAGGGGCAGGCGAGTCCCGAGCCGTCTTCGGCGAGCCGGACCGGACAACCGAGATGGGTGCATTCCGCGTCCAGGGCCTGCACCTCGTTTCCGTTCCGGCGGAGGAAGACGATCCGGTCGACGACTTCCCGATAAGGACCGATCCGCCTCACGAAGCGGAGGCGGTGGCGGAGAAGCCGGTCCTCGGGAATCTTCGCGAGGGGGAGGAGGGGGATGTCGGCGCCGCCTTTCCGGGGGGCCTCCCCGAGGGCCGGACGGAGGGCCGCGAGCAGGGGGCCCAGGACCGGAAGGGCGAGGAGGAAGGCCGCCAGGGTCCCGAGGAGGCTCCTCCTCCCGGGTTCGACCGTTCTTCCCGGGCGCTGTTCAGGAACGTCCAGCGGCGGTCTCCATTGCGGGGGGGACGGGAAGGGTCTGGAGCCGGCGGCGCAGACGCTCCCCGGCGTCGGGCCAGAGGGAGAGTACCGCGACATAGAGGTAGCCCGCTGTGAAGAGAAGGAAGAAACCCGCCATGCTGTAGGCTCCGGCGTGCCAGGCGACGGCGGCGGCGGCTCCGGCCTCGAGTCCGAGACAGACCTCGATCCAGCGCAGGAAGCTACGTCCGGCGAGATAGCGCTTTCCGAGCCAGGTGTCTTCCCGGCCATCGATGCGATACTTCGGTGTCCTCACGAAGGCGCTCCGGCGCCCGAAGATGCCCTCGAGGACGGCCCGGGCGTTGTTGACGGAGAGACCGATGCCGAGGGAGATCGCGGCCGGCAGGAGGGCGAGGGAGCGCAGGAACGGCCGGCCGGTGAGACGCTGACCCGCGAGGAAGTACAACAGGACCGGGAGGAGCCCGATGCCGAGCAGCCAGCGGTCGGCCCATGCGAATCCGGCCGAACCGCCCGAATCCCGGGTCAGGGCCGCGGGCAGGGTCAGGAAGCTGACCGCGGCCATGATCAGGTAGGCCAGGTTGTTCGTCAGGTGCACGGTCCCCTCGATCCTGGTCCCCAGGGGGATTTCTCCAGCGGTCCAGAGCCGGGGGAGTAGTTTCCGCGCGGTCTCGATCGCACCCTTCGCCCAGCGATGCTGCTGGACCTTGAACGCATTCATCTCGACCGGGAGTTCGGAGGGGACGCCGAGGTCGTGCAGGTAAGCGAAGCGCCATCCCTTCATCTGTGCGCGGAACGAGAGATCGAGATCCTCGGTCAGGGTCTCGTGGCTCCATCCGCCGGCCTCCTCGATCGCGCGCCTCCTCCAGACCCCCGCGGTTCCGTTGAAGTTCAGGAAGTGTCCGGCGTTCTGCCGGGCCCGGTGTTCGACAGCGAAATGCGCGTCGAGGAAGACGGCCTGCAGGCGGGTCAGCAGGGAATGGTCGCGGTTCAGATGTTCCCAGCGCGCTTGGACGAGGCCCAGTCCCTCGTCGGCCAGGAGGAGGGGGATCGTGCGCCGGAGGAATGCGGGCCCGGGGAGGAAGTCCGCGTCGAAAATCGCGAGGAAATCCCCCCGCGGCGGAGACCTGTCCTCGGGTGGGCAAGAGTCCCCGCCGTCGCGGAGGCCCGCCTCCAGGGCGCCGGCCTTGAAGCCCTCCCGATCGGTGCGGCGCCGATGGCGGATCATGAAACCCTCCCTTCGCAGTTCCCTCGCGAGGGCCGCCAGCGCGGAACCCGTCTCGTCGGTCGAATCGTCGAGGATCTGGATCTCGAGCCGGTTCCTCGGCCAGTCCAGGCCGGCGACGGCGCGGACGAGGCGTTCGGCGACGTAGAGTTCGTTGAAGATCGGGAGTTGAACGGTGACGATCGGAAAGCACTCGGGGTCTTCCGGCAGGGGCCGGACCTTCCGCTGAGGCCGGTTCTTCGCGAGGCGGAGCAGCAGGAGGGCCCGGTGCAGCCCGTATCCGGAAAGCAGCAGGAACAGCGCGTAGTAGAGGTGGAGGAAGGTCGCTTCCATGATCGGATCGAAACGGCGCCGGGGTTCGTCGGATAGGGGGGGGCGCCCCGGCGGCCCGGGGAGGGCATCGTATCCGAGGCTCCGCCTCCTTCCATGCCGGAGGACCCGTTGAGGATCGAGGATTTCTCCTACGATCTTCCGCCCGATCGGATCGCGGAAAATCCCGTCGAACCTCGGGACACATCCAGGATGCTGGTCTGTTCCCGGAGCGATCCAGGATTGCTCATCCATGCAAGGGTCCTGGATCTGCCGTGCTTCCTTCGGTCGGGGGATGTCCTGGTCTGCAATGACACGAAGGTCCGACCTTGGAGGCTTCTGGGGCGCCGGAGCAGTGGGGGCAGGGTCGAATGCCTGATCCTCCGGCTCGAGGGGGAGATCGGCGAGGGCTTCCTCCGGCCTTCGAGGCGCCTGCGGGAGGGTGAGGTCCTCTGGATGGAGGATCGCCTGGAACTCGAAATCCTCGCGAGCCTGGGCCGCGGGAGACATCGTTTCCGCCTGCGCCCTCCGCCCGGTCTCGAAGCCGAGACCTGTCTGGAGGTTCTCGGGCGCGCCCCGCTTCCTCCGTATCTCTCTAAGGATCGGGGAGAGGAAGATGTGGAGCGGGACCGGGATCGATACCAGACGATCTTCGCGAAGCGTCCGGGGGCGGTGGCCGCTCCGACGGCGGGCCTCCATTTCACCGAGAGGCTCTGTCGGAAGCTCGCAGAGGCCGGGATCGACAGGCTCTCCGTGACCCTCCATGTCGGAGAGGGGACCTTCGAACCGATCCTCGTCGACCGCGTCGAGGACCATCGCATGCATGCCGAGGAATACGATCTGCCGGAGGAGACCGCCCGGCGGCTCCACGAGGTCCGTTCGGCCGGAGGGCGCGTGTTCTGCGTCGGCACGACCTCGGCCCGGGTCCTCGAGACCTGTTTCGATCCTTCGACGAAGAGGCTCCGTCCCGGGCGCGGGACGACCGACCTCTTCCTCCGCCCCGGCCGGCCGCCTCGCTTCCTCGACGGGATGTTGACGAACTTCCACCTGCCGAAGAGCAGTCTCCTCCTGCTCCTCGCCTCGATCCTCGGAAGGGAACGGCTCCTCTCTCTTTACTGCGTCGCAATCGACAAGGGATATCGGTTCTACTCCTTCGGAGACGCGATGCTCATCCTCCCCTGACTCGTGTCCATGAGGGGGCGAGGAAGGTTCATTTCTCTTTCATTCCCGCTTCATGTCCGGTGATAGACTTCCCGCTTCCGGTGAGGAGCGCCGGGGATCCGCGGGGGTTCCGCGGGCCGGGTTCCGCATCCGAACGGAGGAGGAGACATGCAAGGGTTCCAGAGCGTCGTGCTGCCGTTGTCAGTTCTCGGTTTGGCGGTGGGGGGAGCGGACAGGCTCCATTCCCAGGGACGAGGCGGAGGAAAAGAGGAGAGGATCCGGACCCTGGAGGAGAGGGTCGGCAGATTGGAGAAGTCTGAGGGCTCCAGTCCTTCGATTCTCCGGGTCCTATGGAAGGACGGGCTGCGTTTCGAGTCCCCGGACCGAAAGGTCCGTCTCCGATTGGGAGGGCGGATACAGAACGACTGGGCCTGGATGACCGAGGACGCGGGGGTCCGGGCCAAGGCCGGTCCTCAAGTTGACGGGACGGAGTTCCGCCGCGCCCGTCTCTATCTTTCCGGAAAGCTCCCCGGGAAGGTCTTCTTCAAGACGCAGTTCGACTTCGCGGGGGGAGATGCGGATTTCAAGGACGTCTACTTGGGGATGGAAGGGATCCCTTTCGTGGGCAGGGTCCAGGTCGGCCATTTCAAGGAACCCTTCAGCCTCGAGGAACTCACGAGCAGCAAGTACATAACCTTCCTCGAACGCGGACTTCCGAATGTCTTCGCTCCGGGAAGGAACACGGGGATCGCCGCGCATGACCAGGTCCTCAGCGGACGGATGACCTGGGCCGCCGGGATCTTCCGGCCGACCGGCAGTTTCGGCGACGGCCAAGGGGAGGGTGAATCGGCGGTCACGGCTAGGGTCACCGGGCTCCCGTGGTTCGAAGAGGGGGGGAAGCGACTCTTGCATCTCGGGTTCGGGGTCAGCGTCCGGAACCCGAGCGGAGGGATCCTGCGCTATCGCCAAAGACCCGAGGTCCACCTCGCAAGCCGTCTCGTGGACACCGGGACTCTCGCCGTCGACCGGGCCGAGCTGTACTCCCTCGAAGGGGCTCTCGTTCTCGGGCCGTTCTCGGTGCAGTCGGAATACATCCGGTCCGAAGTGAAGGGAGCGGGCGATCCGGGCTTCTCGGGTATCTATGGGTCGGCCGGGTTCTTCTTCACGGGGGAGCATAGGCCCTACAAGACTTCGAAGGGCGTCTTCGGGCATGTGAAGCCGCGCAAGAGCTTCGGAGAGGGCGGCGGGCTGGGGGCCTGGGAGGCCGCGCTCAGGTATTCCGACCTGGATCTCCAGGACGGCTCCGTGGCCGGAGGACGTCTCTCGAGCCTGAGCCTCGGCCTGAACTGGTACTTGAATCCGAACACTCGATTGATGTTCAACTACGTTCTGGCGGACCTGGAAGGCGCCGGAGATTTCGAGGCCCTCGCGGTCCGGTTCCAGGTTCATTTCTGACCGGATCGAGTGGCTTCATCGAGTGGGGCCCGAAGGGCCGCGGCGGCGGCGCGGGGGTCCTCGGCCCCAAGGACCGCGGCGCTGACGGCGATGCGCCGCACTCCGAGGTCGAGGAGGCCCGGGAGATTCGACGGGACGATGCCCCCGATCGCGAAGGTCGGAATCCCGGCTCCTTCGAGCACCGCGCGGAGGACGGGTTCGGGGAGTCCCTCCTCGTAGCCTTTCGTGGCGGTCGGGAAACACGGGCCGATCGCGATGTAGTCGGGCTCTTCGAGGAGTGCGCGTTCCAGGTCGGCCGGACCGTGGGTCGAGAGGCCGAGCGCGAAGTCCCTCGTCCGCAAGGCACCCGGGAAAAAGGGGGTCAGGTCCTCCCGGCCGAGATGCAGGCCGAAGGCCCCTGACTCCTTCCGGAGCCGCGGGTCGTCATTCACGAGAACCGGCACCTCGAAGACCCCGCAGAGCCGCCGGACCTCGAGGATCCAGCCGAGGTCCTCCGGCCGCAGGGGCTTCTCGCGGACCTGCACGAGGTCGACTCCTCCCTCGAGCGCCCGGGAGAGGGTCTCTAGTGGGTCGTTCCGGCAGAGATGCCGGGTCAGGAGCAGGTAGAGGCGGCGGTGGGCGAGCATCTCCGAGGCTTCCGATGTCGGCGGCATGGAGGGCAGGCTATCATGCCGGCCACCGATGGGGTCCGTGTCCTTCCTGCTCCCGTTCGCCTCCTTCTGCCTGCTCGCGTCGACCGGACTCGCAAACATGCGGAGCGGTCGTTTCCCGCTCGGTTTCGGCCAGTTCGCGGCCGCCTGGGTGCTGGGGGACGCGGCCCTCCTGCTTGCCTTCGTGCTCCCCGGGGGGGAGCGCTTTCTCGGCCCCTGCATCCTGGCTCTCGAGCTTTCCGCCGCCCTGGCCTTTACGACCTTCGCCTTCGGCCGCTGGAGGAGGGGCCGTCCCTTTTTCCGGGAGGCGAGGGACCGCGAATACCGGCGGGCTCTCCAAGCCTACATGAGAGGGGAGGACGCGGAGGCCGCGAGGATCCTCAGGCGGATCCGCCGGAAGGACCCATGGGACGCGGCCGTCCCGTTCCTTCTCGCGGAGATCGCGGATCGGGGGGGGCGTTCGGGCCGTTCCCGGCGCCTGCGCCGGACCGCCCGCCGCCTCGCGGGGAACGAGGCGGCTTGAAGATGGAACGCCTCCACCGGGGACGCCGCCCTCTCTCGACTCCGATTCCCGAAGAGGACCTGCGGCTCAGCGTCGTGATTCCGGTCTTCAACGAGGAAGCGACTCTCGAGGACTGCGTGGCCCGGGTGCTCGCCGAGGACACGCCCAAGGAGATCATCCTCGTCGACGACGGCTCGACCGACCGGAGTCCGGAGATCCTGAGGGAGCTGGAAGGTCGTGACGGGGTGAAGGTCGTCCGCCACGATCGGAACCTCGGCAAGGGTTCGGCCTTGCGGAGCGGTTTCGCTGCGGCCTCGGGAAACGTCGTCCTGATCCAGGACGCCGACCTCGAATACGACCCCGAAGACTATCCCGCCCTGCTCAAGCCGATCGTCCAGGGGAAGGCGGATGTCGTCTACGGATCCCGTTTCCTCGTCCGGGAGTATGCGAGGGTGCACCTCTACACGCACTACCTCGGAAACCGCTTCCTGACCTTCCTCTCGAACCTCGTGACCGGGCTGAACCTGACCGACATGGAGACCTGCTACAAGGTCTTCCGGAGGGATGTCGTCGACCGCCTTTCCCTGAAGAGCCGACGCTTCGACGTCGAACCCGAGATCACGGCCAAGGTCGCGAGGATGCGCTGCCGGATCTACGAGGTCCCGATTTCGTACGCGGGGCGGGATTTCAGCGAGGGCAAGAAGATCTCTTGGAAGGACGGTCTCGTCGCGATCTGGGCCATCCTCAAGTTCCGCTTCACGGATTAAGGGGGGAAGAGGCCTGGAGCGGTCGGGCCATTCCGAAGGAGGTCGGGTTCCCGGCCGGAGCCAGGCGAAGGTCCCGGCGGTGACGAGGGCGTAGACGAGGTCGCCGGCGACGAACTTGAAGGTCGTCTTCCACGCATGGCACTCCCGGATCGAATCCTGGAGGGCCGCCACGCCGTAGGCGAGCAGGGCCGCAGTCCCGCAGACCTGGATGACCTTCGGCCGGGAGGTTCCTGCGGGAGGGGGTCAGATCTTCTCGGAGACGGACTTGGCCTGCAGGAAGAGGAGCAGATAGTCGCGTCCGCCGGCCTTCGAGTCCGTGCCGGACATGTTGAAACCGCCGAAGGGCTGGCCCCCGACCAGCGCGCCGGTGCACTTGCGGTTGAGGTAGAGATTCCCGACGTGGAAGCGCCGTTTCGCGTAGTCGAGATGCGCCCGGTCGTTCGAGTAGATCGCCCCCGTGAGCCCGTACTCGGTGCCGTTGAAGACCTTCGTCCCCTCCTCGAAGTCCGCGACCTTGCAGACCGCGAGCACCGGACCGAAGATCTCCTCCTGCATGATCCTGGCCTCGGGCGCCACGTCGGCGAAGACCGTGGGCCGGATGTAGAACCCATTGCCAGGCGCCTTGTCGCCTCCCGCGATCAACCGCCCTTCCCCCTTCCCGATCTCGATGTAGTCGAGGATCTTCTTGTAGGCGTTCTCGCTCGAGACCGGACCCAGGGAAGCTTCCGGCCGGCTCGGATGAGCGACGACGAGTTCCGAGGTGAGGGCGGCCAGCTCCTCGACGAAGCGGTCGTAGACGGTCTCGTGCACGATCGCCCTGGAGCAGGCCGAACACTTCTGTCCGGAGTATCCGAAAGCCGAGGCCACGACGCCCCGGACGGCCGCCTCGAGGTCGCAGTCGGCGTCGACGTAGATGCCGTCCTTCCCTCCCATCTCGGCGACGACGCGCTTGATCCAGATCTGGCCGGGCGCCATGCGGGCGGCCTTCTCGATGATGCCGAGCCCCACGGCCTTGCTGCCGGTGAAACTGATGAACCTGGTTCTCGGGTGGTTGACGAGATGCTCGCCCGCTAGGGCGCCCGGTCCGGTCAGGTAGTTCAACACGCCGCCGGGGAGGCCGACCTCGCGCATCAGGTCCACGAAGGCCCCGCCGATCGTCGGGGAATCGCTGGCCGGCTTCAGGACGACGGTGTTCCCGGCGACGAGGGCCGCCGTCGTCATGCCGACGAGGATGGCCAAGGGGAAGTTCCAGGGCGGGATGATCGCTCCGACCCCGAGTGGGATGTAGAAGAGTTCGTTCTTCTCGCCGGGGATCGGGGTGACCGGCTGGGGTTCGGCGTAGCGAAGAGCCTCCCGGGCGTAGAACTCGAGGAAATCGATGGCTTCCGCCGTGTCGGCGTCGGCTTCGGCCCGGTTCTTTCCGACCTCGTAGACCATCAAGGCCGAGAACTCGTGCTTGCGCCGGCGCATCAACTCGGCGGCGTCGAAGAGGAACTGCGCCCGCTCGGCCGCCGTACGTTCCGACCATTCGGGGAAGGCGGCGTCCGCGGCGCGGATCGCCTGTTCGGCTTCCTCGACCCCGCATTTCGGCCAGATCCCGACGACGGTTTCGGTCTCTCCGGGGTCCCGGGACACGAGTTCGCCCGAGGTCGTGATCTCCTCGCCGCCGATCCAGCAGGAATGCTTCGCTCCGAGCTGGTCCCTGACTTTCCTCAAGGCGGCCTCGAAGGCTTCCGAGGATTCGGGCTTCGAGAAGTCGGTGAGGGCTTCGTTGCGGAAGGGTTCGACCACGGCTCTCTCTCCTGGGTCGGGGACGTGGAGGGGGCGGGACCACTCTCCCTCCTCAAATCGGGGCGGGGATTCTATCCGCAACGGATCCGAGGATCACGGAAGCCCGGCGGAGGAAGGGGCGGGGTCGGAGGCGGTGCGTGGAAGGAGAAAAGGGGGAAAGGGGCGGGGCCGGGGGGGCCCCGGGGGGAGGGAGGACGTCCTTGGGGATCGGAACTCGGGTGATGAGAGATACGGATCGGAAAAAGAGCAGGGCTTCGCGGGTTCGAAACCGTCGGGTCAGGAAGCCTTCGGGCGGCGCTTGTTCTTGCCGTTCTCTTTCTCGGCCTGGAGACCGGCTTGGAAGGCCTGGAGATCGGACTTGCTGAAAAGACGCACGGGGGAACCGCACTCGACGCACCAGGACTGGTCGACGCTCATCAGGAAGCGCACGTAGGCGCCGCATTTCTCGCACCACTTCTTTTCGTTGTAGTAATCGAGGATGTCCATCGTCGTCTCCCTCCTAACAGCCGATCGCGGAACCTCATCGGGTCCGAGGGGGGAGGAGCAAGCGCCCTGCCAACTCTCGAGAATCCCCCTGCTGTTCTTGCAAGTCTCTGTGATAGATCAGGTTGCATCCGGATATGGATGCCGCTTAGGCGGATTCCGCCGATCTCAGTTAGCGGCTTCGGAGCCGGGGGTAACCACCGGGGAGCCTCCAGGGCGAGACCTCTCGTCCCGATGCGTGCGCCGGGAACGGGGTTTCAGGGAAGGATGAAAATCCGCAACCTTCGTTGCATCCGGGCGACACGACCCGGCTTTCGAGAAGTCGGGGAGCCCGCGTTCCGAGGATTCCCGGAAAGGCGGGAGAGGGCGGGCTCGGACGGGGTCAGGGGGCCCCTTCGAGGGAGGCGCGGAGATCGGCCGCCGTGGCCGGGTCTTCCTCGCGGGCCAGGGCGCGGTCGAGGGCCTCCCGATGGGAGCCGAGCCGGCCCAGGGCCCAGGCCGCCGCCGTCCGGAGCCCGCTGTCCGCCTCCTCGAGGGCGGCCCGGAGCGCCGGGGCCAGGTCCTCCCTCCGGAGGTTTCCGGCGACGAGGGCCGCGTTGCGCCTGAGCCCCATCCTCCCGGCCCTGCGCAGGGCCGTTCCGGTCCAGTCCTCTTCCCATTCCCGTTCCGACAGCCGGATCAGGGCCTCGAGGTCGTAGGTCTCGGTCACCAGATGCGGCCGGAGATCCGAATCCTCGTCCGCCCGTCCGCCGGCCGCCCGGCTCGTGTAGGGGCAGACCTCGAGGCAGAGATCGCAGCCGAAGACCCAGGCGCCCTGCGCTTCCCGGAGGTCCCTGGGGATCGGGCCTCGGTGTTCGATCGTCGTGTAGGAGAGACAAAGACGGGCGTCGAGACGGAAGGGGGCGATCAGGGCTCCGGTCGGGCAGGCCTCGAGACAGGCCGTGCAGGTGCCACAGGATCCGTTCGAGAGAGAGGGAGCCTCGACTTCCAGGTCCAGGAAGACCTCGCCGAGAAGGAGCCAGGGTCCTCTCCTCGGGTGGATCAGTCCGCAGCTCTTCGCGGAAAAACCGAGCCCGGTCCGCAGGGCGAGGGCCCGTTCGAGGACGGGGGCGGCGTCGACCGCGATTTTCGCGGGGATTTCCCGCCGGAACTCCTGGGCCAGCCGGGTCCGGAGTTTCCGCAGCCTGGACCGGAAGACCCGGTGATAATCCCGTCCCGCGGCATAACGGGCCAGGCGCCCCCCCCCGGGAAAGGAGGCCGGGCTCCTCGAGTAGTCGAGGGCAACCGTGAGCAGTCCCCTCCCTTCGGGAAAGAAGAGGGTCGGATCCAGGATGCGGGCCTCGTTGCGGGCGAGCCAAGTCATCGAGGCCTGGCGCCCCTTGGCGATCCATTGCCGGAATCTTTCCCGGTCCTCCTCGCGGAGTTCCGGTGGACCGCAGGCCGCGAGGTCGAAGCCTGCGGCCAGGGCCAGTTCCAGAAGGGTCTCGGTGGGTCGTGCCATCGTCCTCGTCAGGTTCCGGAGGGTAGCAGGATCGCTGCGGACCGAAGTTGTCCTCAAGCGGAAACCGCCTTCCGGTCGATGAATGAGAGCCCTCCTCCGAAGGAAGTCCGAAATGGCGAAGGACAAGAAGATCCCCCGGCGCCCCAGAAGTCCGCGATCCCCAAGGGAGGTTCCGGAGGAGTTCGGACGGACTCCGCCGGACCCGGCCGCAGGAGCCCCTCAGGAGGGTGAGTCCCGGATCGGGGTCTCCGAAATGGAACCGGGACCCCGGGGGACCCTCCCTGTCGAGACTTCCAGGACGGGAGTTCCAGATCTCGAGCGGATCCATCCTGAACCCGGTGAGGGGCGGGAACGGGTTCCCTTCGCGCCGAACCCCGAAGATGCGCAGGTTCTGACGCCGAGAACCGCGAATGGGGTCGTGCGGGCCGGGAAACTCGATCTCCTGCTCCGGGAGGTCCGGACACTCGAGGAGGCGGGCAAACTCTTCCTTCTCGGCGAGGAGTGCCTGGCGCGCTGGCTTGTCGAGGGCCGCCTCCTTCTCCACCGGTGCCTGACCGCGTTCGAGGCCGAAGACCGTGAAGAACTCGGCCGAAACCTCGAGCGGCTCCAATCCCTGCAGGCCTGGATCCAGGAGGCCCAGGAGGACAACCTCGACCTGGCCCGGGCCTTCACCCGGGGCATGGCGAGACAGGATGTCATCGCCCTCGTTCGGGACGCGGCCTCGACCTTCCATCCTTGTTACGAGGAGATCCGCCTCCATCTGCCCCCGCTTGGTGAACAGAGGCGCACGACGGGCCACGCCCTCGGGATGTACCAGGCCTTCCATCTCGCCCTCGAGGCCCTCGCCTTCCGGCTCGGAGGCCGGGGAACGATCCGGATCGAGGTCGAGGAGGGGAATCTCTTCCTGATGGTGCGATTCCTCGGCGAGTGCCCGGAAGAGAGCAGCCTGGGAGCCCCCCCCGTGGATCTCCTCCGGAAGATCCGGCGGCTCGTCGTCACCCTGCACCGGGGCAAGGTCTTCCCCGGGGAGGACGGCCCCTCGGGCGCCTCGATCGTGCTCGCTTTTCCTTTAAGGCGCCCGGAACTCAGGGACCTCGATCGGCACTGAAGGCCGGAGGGATTCCTCCCAGGAGGGGGCTGGGGTCCGTAGGGCCCGAAGCCTGTCTTAACTCACGCTCCGACAGAGACTAATGAGTCTCGTAGTCCCGGGGAGTCTCGGGCGGCGGAGGTCGTCCTCGAATCTCCGGGCCCGGTTTGCGGTCCTGCGGAGAGAGTTCGAAAGCTTCGCTGTCGTCATGCCGGGTTTCCGCTAAACTGGAACGGGAGCGGAATCCGCGCAGGCGGTCCTCTCGTCCCTCCGTTGCTCCCTGAAGAAACGCCGAGAACTGATGACCCCCATCCAGATCCGGCAGGCATTTCCTCTGGAAATGGCCTCGCGCCTCCGGGCTCTGTCCCGGGAAACCGGAGATCCCCGCGCCGACGAGCTGGCCCGGGATTTCGAGGTCCTCCTTCGGATCTCTTCCGGCGCGGCGCAGGCCGACCCCGGGGAGACCCCCCTGCTATCCCTCCCCGAGGACCGGAAGGATCTCGATTCCCGCACTCTCGGGCGCGAGACGATCGAGAGTTTCCGGGACCGTTGCTCGACCGTCTTGATGGATCTCTATCGATCGACGAGCAGTCCTGCGGCCTTCGGTCTCCTGTATGAGATCAACTACCGTCCGTTCCTGAACGTGATCTCCGCGCGGTTGAAGAAGTTCTATTTCTCGGTCGATCCGCAGGACGTCCTGCAGGAAGTCTTCTTCAACATCTACCGCTATCCCCACAAGTTCCATGCGGACAAGGATCGGGCCTTTCGTTACTGGGCCTCGATGATCATCCGCAACACGGTCTTCAAGCACACGCGGGAAATGGGGAAGGAGATTTCGAGGGAGATCGCGGACGAGGAGATCGAATCCCATCCCGACCGGCCGGGCCGCAGTCCGGTCCAGCTCGCGATGACCGAGGAGAGCAGGCGCTTCTGCTCGAAGATCTACGTCCTCTTCCTCGAACTCTACCTGGCCGCCTACGAGGGCCTCAGCGAGAGGGAGCGCAAAGCTCTCCACATCGTCGAGGTCGAGGGGCATCCGTACAAGGTCGCGGCCGAGACCCTGGGGATCCGCCTCGAAAACCTCAAGATGGTCGTCTTCCGCGCACGGAAGAAGATCCAGCGCGCCCTGGATCGCGCGATCGCCTCGGCCGAGAACTTCAGGCCCGGTTTTCTCAAGAACGCGGCCTGCTATCGGTTTCGGAACACGGGCGGGGATCGGATCCTGCTTCCTTCGTCGCTCCGGCGGAAAGGGTCGGAAAGACCAGGGGGCGTTCCGAATTCCCTCGACGATCTCCGTCCCCGCAACCAGGAGATCCCTTCCCCCTGAACCCCGATTCGCATGAACACCGGACATCGAAACGATCGCCGTTCGAAACCCTGCGCCGATGTGCAGGTCGACCTGTCGGCGATGCTCGACGGCGAGCTGGACAGCGTGAGGGCGCGCCGCGTCCTCGTGCATCTCGAGGTCTGTCCCGATTGCATGCGATTCATGGAGGCCCTGAAGAAGCAGGTGGACCTCCACCGCGAGAGTCTGCGAAAGGCCCCGCGTGAAACCCTTCCCGCCGGCGGGGAGGAGGAGGTCGATCTCTTCTCGGGTGAGGAGGTCTGGGCGGGGTTGGACGAGGATCCCTCCTCCTTCCTCGGACGGATGCTGGACGAGGGCAAGGATCGGCTCTCCGAGATCTTCTATCAGATCGGCAGGGCCTACGTGATCCTCGCCGTGCATCCCGAGTTCTTCCGTCTTCTCTGCAAGGAACCCGTTCCGATTCCCGAATACAAGCTTCGCGGGCGGTCCGTGATGGACGGGGTCAGTGGCGGAGAACCCGTTCCCGAATCCGCGCGGGGCGGGAAGGACGCAGGGACCTGGCTCGAGGCCCGCCACCTGCTGCACGGCGAACTCGAGGACAAGAAGGGGAACCTCGAAAAGGGGAGGTCCTTCCTGGAACTCGCGCTCTCGCTGCGCTCCCCCTTCCCGCAGGCCTCGATCATGCTGGGGGAGGCCTTCTACCAGCAGGTCGATTTCGAAAAGGCCCGGGCGTGTTTCCAACGGGTTCTCGAGGAGTGCCCCCCGGATTCGGGGCCCCTCGATCCCGTCGCGAAGGTCCCTCTCAGGGTTTTCGCCGAGGAGCATCTCGGAAACCTCTGCCTGGCGGAGGGGAAGCTGGAGGAGGCTTTGCGATGGTTCCGCAAGGTCGAGGCCTCGGGGGCCATGCGGAGGCACCCGAACTTCTCCTCGGCCTATGGGAATCTCGCGTACACGCACCTGTTGCTCGGAAACTTCGAGTCGGCCGGGGACTATATCGAAAAGCTCTATGCCGAGTTCCCGGCGATGCGCAAGGCCTACGGCCAGATGTTCGCGCTAAAATCGAATATCCAAAAGGTGTTACGGTCCAATCCCCAAATCCTCGAACGGCTCCGCAGGTGTTGCCCCGAATGGTTCGGGGAGCGGGCCGCCGGATTGAAGCACGGAATGGAACTCCAGTTCGATTTCGTCGCCGAGGACTCCCGGGACTCCTGCTCCGCCACCCAAGGCCCTGAAGGAGGAGTCGAATCATGACTTCGCCCGTACACCATTCCGCCCTCCCATCGAGTGTCTCATGCTCGCGAGGATCTCCGATGCCTTCTCCGATCCTTCCCGCCTTCTCGAGTTTCCTTCTTCGCGGACTCCTGGCCCTCGTCCTTCTGCCCTTGGCGAGCCTCCCCCTCGCCGCACAAACCTCCGGGGGAGGACGTTCCCTCAAGGCGCCGAAGATCAATGACGGTTTCATCATCAACGCCCCCTCGGGTTACGGAGACCGGAAGGCCCCCAAATCACTGAATCTCGAATTCAAGAAGGATCGCCTGGAACAGACCCAGGCGAGGATCCGCGAGGGGACCCTCACGGTCACGAAGTCCCTCGTTCACGAGGGCACGGTCGTCCGGAGGATCGGGTCCGGCGGCCCGGCCGGGATCGAGGTCTATGTGAACGACGGGAAGGACGTGCAACTCGTCCTTCCCGAGGAATACAGGACCTCTCTCCTCGTGGTCGATCTCGGGGGCGGGGCCTCCCATCCGGTGCCCCTGACCTCTCCCCGCTTGGTCTTCGACTTCTCCAAGATCTTCAAGCTCGCGGCCTTCAAGGTTCGTTTCCTGAAGTTGACCTTCATCTCTCCGGTAACGCTGAAGGCCGTGTCCTGCACGATCCTGATCTCGAACTCGGGGAAGGCCGTCCTCAAGTTCTGAGGGCTCCGAACGGCGGTCCCGCCCATTCTCCCCGCCCTTCGAGAAAGAGGAAACACCCCTCCAGGGAAGAGGAATTGAGTCCCGGGGACCGCTCTGCCGATGATCGGGTCATGTCCGAGGAAGAGCGGGAATACGTTCCTGGGATCCGCTTGAAGGAGGGAGAGATCCTGGAGGCTCTAGTCGTCGAGTCGCGGGACGACGGGAGCGTCCTATTGGGGTTCCGCGGCATCCTTTCGGAGGTTCGGACCGAGGTGGATCTTTCGCCGGGGGAATGCCTGGTCCTGCGCGTCGAGAAGGCGGGGGACGGCATCCGGCTGCGATGCCTGGAGAAGGGCGAGGTTTCCGGAAAGGAGGAGGGAAGGGGCGCCGTCCGTTCTCCGCCGGGAGTCCTTCCTCTCGGAGAAGAGGAACTCCCCCGCGGGTGGCGGGGCTTTCTCCATGGACCGGACGGGGAAGGCTGGGTCGCCTTGGTCCTGCATACGGGCTTCGGATCCTGCCGGATCGATCTCCGGGGGGAGGAGGGGGGGACCCTCGAACTCCGTGCGCGGGCGACGACCCCCGACCTGACCGACCTCCTCCTCGAACTCCGCTCTCGGATGCGGTCCTCGGCGGAGGCCGGAACCCTGGAGTTCGCTCCCGTCGAAATGTCAGGGGAACTCCCCGTCCTCGATCTCCTTCCCGGCGCCGGGAAGGCCGAAGTCGACCTCCTTCTTTGAAGGAGGTCGAAAGGCCATCAGTAGGTCCTCAGATAGCGTTCGCGCTCCCAGGGGTGGACCGCGGCGATGTATTCCTGCCACTCGGCCTTCTTCGCGCGGATGATGTTCTCGCTGATGTGCTCGCCGAGGGCGTCGAGAAGGACCCTGTCCTTCTCGAGGGCCTGCACGGCTTCGCAAAGGTTTCCGGGAAGGCTGTCCACCTTGTGCCGCGCGCGTTCCCGCTTGCTCATCTTGTAGAGGTTCTTGTTGACGGGTTCGGGCGGGGTCATTCCGTTGCGGATTCCGTCGAGGCCCGCCGCCAGCATTCCGGCGAGGGCCAGATAGGGGTTGCAGGAGGGGTCGGGCATGCGGAGCTCGATCCGGGTCCCGATGCCGCGGCGCGCGGGGACGCGACAGAGGGGCGAACGATTGCGTTCGGACCAGGCGATGTGGGTCGGAGCCTCGTAACCCGGAACCAGCCGCTTGTAGGAGTTAACGAGGGGATTCGTCAGAGGGCAGAGTCCCTTCGCGTGCTTGAGCAGGCCTGCGATGTATTGCATCGCCGTCTCGGAGAGTTGGAACTCGGCCTCGGGGTCGTAGAAGGCGTTCTCCCCCTCGAGGGTGAAGAGGGACTGGTGGGTGTGCATCCCCGAGCCGTTGATGCCGAAGACCGGCTTCGGCATGAAGGTCGCGTGGAGGCCGAAATCCCGAGCCACCTTGCGGACGACGAAGCGGAAGGTCGCGAGGTTGTCCGCGACCTGGAGGGCGTCGCTGTAGCGGAAGTCGATCTCGTGCTGTCCCTCGGCGACCTCGTGGTGGGCGGCCTCGACGTCGAAACCGAGGGCCTGGAGGCTGCGGACGATCGCGCGGCGGCAGGTCTCGCCCTTGTCGATCGGTGCCAGGTCGAAGTATCCCCCGCGATCATGGGTCGAGACGGTCGCGTAGCCTTCCTCGTCGAGTTCGAACAGGAAGAACTCGGCCTCGACCCCCGCCATCATCTCGTATCCGAGTTCGCCGGCGCAGGCGATCTGCCGCTTCAGAGTCTGCCGTGGGCAGCCCGCGAAGGCCGAGCCGTCGGGGTTGTGGATGTCGCAGATGAGGCGGGCGACCCTCCCCTCCCGGTCGTCGTCCCAGGGGAAGATCCGGAAGGTGCCGAGGTCCGGCACGAGGATCATGTCGGATTCCTCGATGCGGACGAAACCCTCGATCGAGGACCCGTCGAAGAGGATCTGTCCGTCCAGGGCCTTCTCGAACTGGGACCGGGGCACCTCGACGTTCTTGTTCATCCCGAGGAGGTCCGTGAACATCAGGCGGAGGAACTGGACATCTTCCCGTTCGAGCCGGGTCAGGATCTCCTCCCTCGTCAAGGCCGTCTTCTCCTTCGGGCGATCGATCGTGTGTTCCTTCTGCATCATGCGCGGCTTCTCCTGCGAAATGAGGGTCCAGATAGGGTCGATCTGCAGAAATCTACAGGGGAATCGGCCGTAAGTGCTCGAAAAAATGCAAAATGAGCATGAAAATCGTGCCGATTTGCTTTTTTGGCCCTTCGGTGGGAGTCCCCCCCTCGTTCGGGGGGAGAGGGGGAGAGCGGATCAGCGGGCTTCGAGGAGGGCCTCGAGCCTTCCGATCCGGGCTTCGAGGAGGCGGAGCATCGGGGGCGGGGGGAGGGGACCGCCCCGATCCGAGGGCCGGGATCGGAGGTCCCGGAACCAGTCAGGGCGGCGGGGGATCCCGGAGCCCGACAGGTTCCGGAGCCTTTCCAGGGCGACCCTTGCGAGCCGGTAGCTGAGTCCCGGATCGGGCACGACCGACGCGGACAGGTTCCTCCGGCCGGGGACCGGGCGAAAGGCCGAGGGAGGGACGGCGGGCGTGTTCCGTTCCGCGGCCTGGAGGAGCCTCCGCGGAACGGGATCCGCGAGGAAGCAGGCCTCCATCTCACGGGAGGTCGGGAAGAGTCCGAGGATCTCGAGATGGAGGTGGGGGCCCTTCGGAACCCCCTGCATGCGCCGCCAGGGGTCCGAGGCGCGGAACCAGGATCCTGTCGAATCATGGATCGGACCCTCGTCCAGACGGGGAGGGTTCTCGTCGCGCAGATGGTAGAGGGCCATCAGGACCCTGAGGAGGTGGGGGCCGCGGCGGCACTCGACGACCCAGGCCTCTCCGTCGTCGCGCGGCCGCCGCCAGGGCCGGGCCCGGACGTGGGGTGGGCGCAGCGGGACTCCGTCCCGGAGAACATGGGGGCGGTTCCGGCCGTCCAGGTAGAGTCCGCCGAGGTCGAGGCCCGGGTGTTCGCCCATCCCGTGCCGGTCGAGGAGGTCGTCCGGGAGGAACACCGGCCGCATCCCCTCGGCGACGGGAAGGGGCCACCGGAGTCCGTCCAGGAAGGCGGCGAGGAGGGCCTCGAAGGCGGCCGCTTCCTTTCGGAGTTCTTTGTCGAGCCTTCCGGGGTAGCCCCTCTTCTGGAGACGGGTCTCCTTCCAGCCCTCCTTCGTCCGGACGAGGAAGCCCAGGAGGGGGAGGCCGGCGAGATCCCTCGTCCGGAAGGAGCGCGGCGGGGGGGCTTTCCGGGGGGTCCGCCGGTCCTTCCAGTGTTCCCGGCCCCGGAGGCCGGGGCCGGGGTCCTTCGCGAGGAGGGCCGAGCCGCGGCGGAAGGGGGGGGCGAGGACGCGCCAGAGAAGGGCGCGCCGGGCTTTTGCGTCGTGCGCCTCTCCGGGGAAGAGAAGATCGCTGGGATTCGAAAGGCGCAGGCGGATCCTCCGGGAGGCGGTCCCGTTCCGGAATCCTTCGAGGACGACGGGGGACTCGAGGTTGCCGAGAGGGACGGTTCCCTGGAGTGTTCCCTTCCCTGCGCCCTCCGGCCGGAACCCGTCCAGCGGAAGGCGGGCACGGAGTCCTTCGGGCATCGGGATCGGAACGTCGAGGCCGCGGTCGTAGAGGATGCCACCGACCGACAGAGCCAGCGAGTCCGGGTCCGCGTCCTCGGGGCGGGCGGCCCAGCAGAGGCCGCGGATCGGGGGCCAGGGCCAGCGACATCGGGCGATGAGGGCGACCCGGCGCGCCAGGGTTTCGTAGAAGTCCTGCGCGGAGAGACTCCCGGGGACGAGGAAGGGCGGGAGGAGCAGGAGGGCCAGGATCCGAACGAGACCGGTCCGGAGGTCCTTGGCGGGGGGGGCCGGCCGCTCGGTCCGCCGGGCCTTCCCCCGGGGCTTTCCGTCGGAGGATCGATCCGAGTTGCGTCCCCTTCCCGCGGCTGCTTTGATCCGGGCATGGAGGACCTTCGGCTCGAGGACGAGATCCGGGAGAGCATCGCGACGAAAGAGCGCCTGCTCGCCGAGGGCTTGACGGCCGTGCGGGAACTCTGCCGCCGCGCGGAGGAATGTCTTCGAGCCGGGGGGCGGCTCTTTTTCTGCGGAAACGGGGGGTCTTCCTGCGATGCGGCCCATGCGGCCTGCGAACTCGTAGGCTGGTTCCAGGACAAGGATCGGAGCCCTCTCCCCGCGGTCGCCCTCGGTCATGAGATCCCCTCGCTGACGGCGATCGCCAACGACGCGGGTTACGAGGAGGTCTTCGCCCGCCAGATCCGCGCGCTCGGCCGGCCCGGCGATCTCTGCGTCGGCATCTCGACCTCGGGAGGATCCGCGAACGTCCTGCGTGCCCTCGAGCAGGCGAGGGAGGGCGGCCTCTTCACCGCGGTCTTGACCGGCCGGCGCGGGGGGGCCTGCGCGGAAACCGCGGACCTCTGGGTGCCCGTTCCCTCCGAGGAGACCCCGCGGATCCAGGAGTCCCACCTCCTGATCCTCCACCTCCTCTGCGGCCATCTCGAGAAGGCGGATCTCTCCGGATCCTGAGCGGAAACCCTCCTTTCCGCGGAGGGATCCCTCCGGCCTCCGGCGGAAAGCTCCGTCCTTCAACCCCTCGAGGTCTTCAGCGAGGCGAGAAGCTCCTCCGCCTCCGCGGCGAGCGCCG
The DNA here is from genome assembly GCA_027021385.1 of Planctomycetota bacterium. Classification (GTDB taxonomy): domain Bacteria; phylum Planctomycetota; class UBA1135; order UBA1135; genus JALUUL01. The sequence continues at coordinate 194,932 of JALUUL010000069.1, forward strand.
TTCCCCGGAGTTTCGGGAGGAGATTCGAGAGGAGGACCTTCGCGCGCTTGGGCTTCGAAGCGGCCAGGTTCCGGACCTCCTCGAGGCGCGAGCGCGCGACCTCGAGACATGCTTCGCGCATCGAGGCGACCTCGGCCCCGGCCTCCTTCGGCCATTTCCGGGTCTTGCGTTCCCAGACCCTGCATTCCTTGAGCGCCTTTCCCAGGTCCTTTTTCGCGAGGAGGGACCGGACCTTCCTCGAAGCCTCCGCCAGATCGTCGAGGTCCTTCCGGTCCAGCTTCGGGAGGCCGTGTTGCCGGAAGAGCTCCTTCCGGGCCAGGGCCGCCGCCTCGATCAAGGTCTTGGCCGAGACCCCTCCGACCCAGCTTCGCAGTTCCTTTTCCGTGAACGGATCGACCAGGGAGGTGTAGGGGATCTTCCCGCTGCGGTTGTACCGGTTCGCCTTGCTGCGGTTCAAGGCCTGCAGGTCCTCGAGGGTCAGACCAGGAAACTGGACGAAATAGCGCGCGATCGTGCCGTCCGGTCTCTTGACCTCGTAACGCGCGGCCTTGCGGTCGTTCGCTTCGACGCCCTTCTCGATCTGGGAGAGGGTCAGGACCTCGACGGTGTTCTTCTCCGCGAATTGGATGTACTTCTTGTTCTGCAACACGGCAGAATGCATGCCCCAGCACGCGCCTCAGTAGAAACCGTGGCTGTGGACGACCAGGGGCATGCGCAGCAGTTTCCCTTCGCGGATCGCGGCCTTCCACGAGGGGGCGAGCCGGACGCAGCGCGCGGGCTCGAGCTTCCGGGCCTTCTTCCGCTGGCAGGTCGCGGGGGCGACGAAACCGATCGCGAGAAAGGCGCTCAGGGTCGCGAGATGTATCCGTCGGGCGGTCATCGTGTCCTCCTCGGCGAAGCGAGGGTCGAGGTGCGGGGCGGGGCGGACTCCGCGGCGGAGAGAATCATAGAATACGGATACGGGTCCGGAAGGATGGGATTTCCTCCGACCTTTTCGGAAGGCTCGAGCCTTCCCTCCGCTCTTCGCCGCTCCGTGGAGGCCCCGGTTCCGCGCGACCGCTCTCCAGGCCGGGGGCAGGCTTCCGGCCCCGGAGCGAGGATCAACCGGAGCCTGGTGTTCCGAGCGGATGTCCGAGGGGCCGACCCTGGAGGACCCGGTCCCCGGGCGCGAGGCCGGGGAAGGCGATCCGCCCCTCCTCGAAGAGGAGCACGACCGTGGACCCGAGGAGGAAGGTCCCGAGGAGGTCCCCGGCCTCGATGCGGGGAGGGTGGTCGAAGGCTCCCCTCGACGGTTTCCTCGCCCCGGTCGTCCGCAGGCCGGGAAGAACCTCCAAACGGATGTCCCCGACGTTCAGGGCGGCGACCGCGACGAGGATCACCGCGCCGAGGGGTCCGCCTTCCAGGAGAAGGCCGACCCTCTCGTTCCTGCAGAAGAGGGAGGGGATCGAGCGGACCGCGGGGGGGTTCACGGGGAAGAAGTTGCCCGGGAGGTGGGTCCAGGCCGTGATCCGCCCGGTGCAGGGGGCGTGGATGCGATGGTAGTCGCCGGGTGAGAGGTAGAGCGTGCACTGAGTCCCGCGCATGAAGCGCTCCAAGGACGGAAGACCCGCGCAAAGGGCCTCGAGGGGATAGTCGACCCCCTTGACCTGGAGGATGCGGCCCTCGCGGATCGGGCCGCTGGTGACGACCCGCCCGTCGACCGGGGAGAGGAGGGGGCCTTCCCCCAGCGGGCGGGCGCCCTCCTTCAGACCGCGACCGAAGAAGGAGGCGAAATCCGGATACTCCCGGAGAGGCCGATCGCATTCCTCGAGATCGACCCCGTAGCGCCGGGCGTAGAGGCCGAAGATCGCGGGCCGCAACGGGGTGGGGAGGGGGATCCGGGAAAGGACGCCCGTGATCCTCGAAAGGAGGGTCTTCGGACAGAGGCGGAGCAAGGTCCGGCGGATCCTCATCGCGGGCGGGCGGGGGGAAGGTAGGGTTTCTTCCACGGAGATCCCCGAAGGCGCCCCGTCCTCAGCGGACTTCTTCGATCGCGAGGCGATAGATGGAGACGACCCGATCGCCGTTCCTCTCCTCGCCGACATCGAGAACTCCTGTGACCTCGACCGGCTCGTCGGTGTAGGAGATGTCCTCCTCTTCGGGCATCGTGCCGTAGACCCACTCGTTCATCCTCGGGGCACCCTGGCAGTCGCAGTTCTGGTTGACGATCCAGAACCAGGTCATGTGCTCGCGTTCCTCCTCGTTGCGCATGAAGCCCGTGATCTTCACGCGCCTTCCGTTCAGGGCCCGGATCTCCGCGGGGAGTTCCCTCCCCTCCACCCAGTCGAAGCCCGCGAGGAGGTCGAAGCCGACGGCGACCGGCTCTTCCCGGGCGGCGGGGGCCCTCTCCGGCCGAGGGGGGAGGAGGGACAGGACGAGGAGGATCGGGAGCGGAAAGAATAGGTTTTGCACGATCCCTCCAGGATAGGTCCCTTCCGGCTCTCCCGGCAAGGCCGGCCCCGCCCGATCAAGTCCGGTAGTCGGCGTTGATCCGGACGTATTCCTCGGAGAGGTCGCAGGTGAAGACCGAGTCCCCGCATTCCCCGGTGCCGAGTTCCAGCCAGATGAGGACCTCGGCTCCCTCCAGGTGGGCGGCGGCCTCCTCCTCGTTCTCGGGGCGGGGGCGGTCCTCCTCGAAGAGGCAGACCGGGCCGATTCCGACCCGGACCCGGCGCGTGTCGAGGTCGATCCCGCTCCGGCCGGCCGCGGCGAGGATCCTGCCCCAGTTCGGATCGCCCCCGTGGACTGCGGTCTTGACGAGCAGGCTCGAGGCGACCGCCTTCGCGCAGGCGCGCGCGTGGATCGGGGAGAAGGCCTTCCCGACCCGGACCTCGAGGAGTTTCGTCGCCCCCTCCCCGTCCCTCGCGATCTCCTTCGCGAGATGGAGGGCGAGGGCGTCGAGTCCCTCGACGAAGTCCTCCCCCTCGGCAAGGCGTCTCCTGCCGCTGGTCCAGAGGAAGACCGAATCGTTCGTCGATCCGTCTCCGTCGACCGTGATCCGGTGGAAGCTCTGGTTCACGACTCCGGAGAGGAGTGCGCGGAGGTCCAGGTCCGGATCCGCGTCGCTCAGGAGGAAGGCGAGCATCGTCGCCATGTCGGGATGGATCATCCCCGAACCCTTGGCGAATCCGATGAGGGAGGCCTCGCCCTTTTCGCCTTCAGGATCCTGGGAGGAACTCCGGGCCTTCCAGGAGACGGAGCCCATCTTGGGGCGCGTGTCCGTCGTCAGGATCGCCCTGCCGCCGTCCTCGAGAGCCCGGGTCCCGGAGGAGAGGTTCGCGATCAGGTCGGGCAGAGCCTGTTCGATCCTCCCGATCGGCAACCGCGTTCCGATGACTCCCGTCGAGAAGACCAGGACCTGTTCCTCCGGGCATTCGAGAGCCCCGGCGACCATCCGGACTTCCGCGACCGCGTCCTCGTCCCCCTCGGGGCCCGTGCAGGCGTTCGCGCAGCCGGCGTTCATCAGGATCGCCCGGACGCGCCCCCCGCTGCGTTCGAGCTGCGAACGATCCAGGGCGACGGGCGCGGCGACGACCAGGTTCTTCGTGAAGACCGCGGCCGCCGGGAAGGCTTCCTCGGCGACGACGAGGGCGAGGTCCAGGCGCGGATCCTTCGTGATTCCCGCGTCGACCGCGGCCATCGAGAATCCCTCGGGGAGGGGACGGGGGCCTCCGATCATTCCTCGGACCTCCTCGGGCTCGGGATCGGGCTCGGCCTCAGGCCGGGGACCGGGCGGGAGAGGGGACCCCGAGTCGGCCTGGGACCGCCGACCTCCGCGAGGTCGCGGAGAACGGCGATCTCGTCGCAGGCGTTGAACTTCGGACAGTTCAAGCAGTCTCCGAAGACCTTGAACGGGAGTTCGGAGTGTTCGACGACCCGGAATCCCAGGCGGGAGAAGAACTCGGGGACATAGGTGAAGGCGAAGACCCGGGGGAGCCCGAGCTTCTCGGCTTCCTCGATCAGGGCCTCGGTCAGGTGCCGCCCGAGACCTTCTCCCTTCGCCTCCTTGCGCACCGCGATCGAGCGGATCTCGCCGAGGTCCTCCCAGACCACGTGGAGGGCTCCGCAACCGAGGATGCGTCCCTCCCGCTCGACGACCAGGTAGTCGCGGAGATGCTCGAAGACCGCGAGGGGGGAGCGGGGCAGCATCACCTGGTCCTTCGCGTATTCGTTGACGATCTCGAGGATGTCGGTGACGTCGGCGACCCTGGCGGGCCGGACCTCCGCCTCTCCTTGGCATTCCGGCGATCCGCTCATGGTCGGCTCCTTTTCGCCGCGGATCCCCGGGGTGGCCGTCCGGGGCCCTCCCCCGCGAGCCTGCGGAGCCAGCGGCGGGCCTCGCGCAGAACGGAGGCGGGGCGGGCGGCCCCGAGGGCCTTGCGCCTGCGGAAGACCTGTTCCGGATCGAGGTCCTTCAGGATCGAAGGATCCAGGTCGGGGTCGGCTTTCGCGAGATCCCGCTTCCCGAGTTCGTGGAGTTCGAGGCCCTTCCCCTGCGCGAAACGGACGAGACGCCCGCAGCGTTCATGCGCCTCCCGGAACGGAACACCGGCCTCGACCATCCGATCCGCCAGATCGGTCGCGTTCAGAAAGCCCTTCCGGATTCCGGCCCGACAGCGTTCGAGGTCGAACCGGGCGCCCTCGACGACGGTTGCCATGACCCTCGTGCAGGCTTCCCAGGTGTCGAGGCCCTCGAAGAGGGCTTCCTTGTCCTCCTGGAGGTCCTTGTCGTAGGCGAGCGGAAGGGAACGCAGGCAGGCGAGAAAGCCGGTCATCCGCCCGAGAATGCGGGCGCTCTTCCCGCGGATCAGCTCGAGGGAGTCCGGGTTCTTCTTCTGAGGCATCAGGGACGAGCCCGTCGTCACCGCGTCGGAGAGGACGAGGAAGCCCGCTTCCGCGCTCGCGTAGAAGATCCAGTCCTCGGCCAGCCTCGAGAGATGGAGTCCGGAGAGGGTGGCGACGAAGAGGACCTCGGCGACGAAGTCCCGGTCGGACACGGCGTCGAGGCTGTTCCGGCTCGGACGCCGGAATCCGAGCCGGCGGGCCAGGGCGCGCCGATCGACGGGAAAACCGGTCCCCGCGAGGGCTCCGGAGCCCAAGGGGCAGGAGTCGTCGATCCGATCCAGGGCGTTCCGGAGTCTCTCCCGGTCCCGGGCGATCATCTCGACGTAGGCGAGCGCGTGATGCCCGGCCGTCACGACCTGCGCCCTCTGCAGGTGGGTGTAGCCCGGAATGGGGGTCGCGGCCTCCCGCTCCGCGAGTTCGGCGAGCCGCTTCTGAAGGAGGCGGAGGGCCTCGTCGCAGCCGGGCAACCTACGCCGCAGCCAGAGCCGCAGATCCGTCGCGACCTGGTCGTTCCGCGAGCGGCCGGTGTGGAGTTTCTTTCCCAGGTCCCCCACGAGGCGGATCAATCGCTCTTCGACGTAGGAATGGATGTCCTCGGCCTTCGATCGCGAGAGACCGCGCTCGTCCCGGTCGAGATCCCGCTCGATCTCCACAAGGGCGCGATCCAGCCTCCGGCCCTCCGCGGGCCGGAGGACTCCCGCCTCGACCAGGGCGGCGGCCCAGGCCCGGCTTCCCTCGAGGTCCTCCCTCCACATGCGCCGGTCGAAGGGCAGGGACCGGTTGAAGGCCTCGAAGACGGGGTCGAGGCCCTCGGCGAAGCGTCCACCCCAGAGACTCATCTGCGCGACTCCATCCCGCGGAAGCTAGGGCCGGGCGTCCCGGCTGCCAAGCCTCGGAATGGAGGAAGAACCTCCCCCGTCCGGTTCCTTTGGGGCTCCGATCCCGGAAGTCCGGGCCGGACCGATCGGTCAGCCCTTCCGTCGCATCCCGAGGAGGAGTTCGTCGATCCAGGCGGAGAGTTCGCTCTCGAGGTACGGAGAGAAGCCGACATGGGCCCGGCGCACGACTCCTCCGGGATCCAGGACGAGAAGGGTCGGGTAGCCCCGGATCCCGTATACGGCCGGCGCCTTCGGGGCGTTCCAGTTGGGATAGGCGGGGTCCATGCTCTCCACCACGACCTTCATGTCCCCGAGGTCGGAGTCCTTGTTCACGCCGAGGAACACGACGGATTCGTCGCGGTATTTCCGGGCCAGGGCGTTGATCCTCGGCATCGCGCGGATGCACCAGCCGCATCCCCTGTACCAGAAGTCGAGGATGACGATCTTTCCTTCGAGATCCCGGATGCGGTGCTTCGCTCCTTCGAGGTCCACGCCGCCCCAGTCCGGAGTCCGCCGGCCGAGGATCTTTCCAAAGAGGGCGGCGTAGGAATCCACGTATTTCAGGCGATTCCCGTGGGCCGCGATCGCCGAGTCGAAGAGCCGACGGATCTCAGGCAGCCGGACCTCCTTCCTCTTCTCCTCGAGGAGCCTGAGTCCCCGGGCGCAAAGGACCTCCTTCCGCCGGCGGGATCGAACTCGAGTTCGGCCCGCGCGGTCCGGTCATAGACTTTCGTGAACGAACTGCGGATCTCGTAGCGGAACCTCCGCCTGCTTCCATCCCGGGGGGACCGATCGGACCCCGAGATCCGGTAGTCCTCGATCGGAAGGGTCCGTTTCCATCCTTCCTCGAGTTCCTTCGTGGTCCTGGGGAGAGGGAGGAAGATCGCGGTTGGATCCACCCCCATCTCGAACGAGGGATCCGCCTCGAAGACGCCGTCGGGCGCCAGGGCGACCCGGGCCCAGGAGACGGATTCGGGGAACACGAGGGTTTCGTCTTCTCAGTCGCCAGGAGATCTTCCTCCTCCGAGCCGGAGATCCAGGACGATCCCCGGCGGCCGCTCCTGGAGACCCGGACGGTCGCGGGAAACAGGCTCCCCCGCGGTCCCGATCGGGAAGGCGGGGAGGAACGAGAGGAACATGGAGAGGGAGTTCTTCATGATCCTCGAAATCTCTCCACCGAAACCCGCATGGGAAGTCTCTCGTTCCGGGCGATCCGCTAGGATCCGCGATCGCCTCTCCTGTTCGTGTTCCTCTCCCCGGAAAGGCTCCGCATGCCCCGAATCGTGATCCTCGCCCGCCGCGGAACGGAGAGGGGAAGACCTTGCCCGGGGGCCGGATGATCGAAGTCCGCGACCTCGTCAAGCGGTTCGGGAAGAGGACCGCGGTCGACAGCCTCTGCTTCTGGGTGGAGGCCGGGACCTGCTTCGGACTCCTCGGACCCAACGGCGCCGGCAAGACGACGACGATCCACATGATGGCGGGCCTGCTCGAACCGGATGGAGGGAGCGTCCTTCTCGAGGGCGAGGCGGATCCGACCCGATCCTCCTTGAAGCGCAGGATCGGCGTCGCCCCCCAGTCGGTGGCCCTGTACGACGAGTTGAGCGGGAAGGAGAACCTGGAGTTCTTCGGACGCCTCCAGGGACTCTCCGGGAACGGGCTCAAGGAAAGGGTCGGTTCCGCGCTCGAACTCGTAGGACTCGGAGAACGCGCGGGAGACCGGGTCGCCGGTTATTCCGGCGGCATGAAGCGGCGGTTGAATCTCGCGGCGGCTCTCCTCCACGATCCGGCGGTCCTGATGCTGGACGAGCCGACGGCGGGGGTGGACCCCCAGTCCCGGAACCGGATCTTCGAGAACGTCGAGGCTCTGAAGAAGCGGGGAACGACGATCCTCTATACGACGCATTATCTCGAGGAGGCGGAGAACCTCTGTGACCGCGTCGCGATCCTCGACCACGGTCGATTGCTGGCGATCGGAACGGTCGACGAACTCGTCCGCGAGCACGGGGGGGATTCGATCCTCCGCTACGTCACGAGGGACGGGGGCGCGAGGGAGGTGTCCTGCAAGGATCCGCTGGGCGAGATCGCCAGGCTCGGACGGGAGAAGGTCGAGATCCGGGAGGTCCAGGTCCGGCGCCCCGGGCTCGAGTCGGTCTTCCTCCATCTGACGGGGAGGAACCTGCGCGATGGGTAGGGGTTCCTCCACGATCGGCCTGCTCTGGACGCTGGCCTCGAAGGATCTTCGGATCCTCTTCCGCGACAAGGCCGGTCTCTTCTGGATGCTCGGGTTTCCGCTGGTCTTCGGCCTGTTCTTCGGAGCGATCTTTTCTGTGGGCGCGGGCTCCGGGGGAAGCGCGAAGATGCGGGTGGCGGTCGTGGACGAGGACCGGGGTCCGGAGGCCCGCGCCTTCGTGAAGCGCCTCGCGGAATCCGCCGCCGTCCTCCTCGAGGATATGAGCGAGGCCGAGGCCGTGGAGGCCGTCCGCAAGGGCCGGAAGACCGCCTACCTGCGGATCCCGAAGGGCTGGGGGAAGGAGGGAGCCTCGTTCTTCGGCGGCGGGGAGGGGCCGGGACTGCGTCTCGGGATGGATCCGAGCCGGCGCGCGGAGGAGGGATACCTCCAGGGGCTGATCATGGAGGCCTGGTTCGGGGGGATGCGGGAACTCTTCGGCGACCCCGTTCGGATGCGCGCGCAGCTCAGGCGGAGCCTCGACAGAATCGAGGAGGCCTCCGACTTGACGATTCCGCAGAAGATGTTGTTCCGGACCTTCTTCGCCTCCCTGGAGAAGTTCGTCGACGACATGGAGGGGAGCGGACTCGAGGGGAAGGGCGGATTCGAAGGGCCGAGGCTGGAGATCGACCGGATCGCGAGGACGAGGAACGGGCCCGTCTCCGCCTTCGCGGTCACGTTTCCCCAATCCATCCTCTGGGGGATCCTGGGTTGCGTGACCGGCTTCGCGATCACGCTCGTGCGCGAGCGCGTGCACGGGACCTGGCTGCGCCTTCGGGCGTCGCCCGTTCCGATCTCCGTGCTGCTCGCCGGAAAGGGCCTCGCTTGTTTCCTCGCGACCTCGATCGTCGCGTTCTTCCTCCTGTTCGTGGCGGGAGTGTTCCTCGGGACCGACCTCGGTCATCTCCCCCGCCTGGTCGCGGCCGTTTTCGCCTGCGGAGTCTGCTTCTCGGGGATCATGATGCTCCTCTCGACCTGCGGCCGGACCGAGAACGCGGTCGCGGGGATCGGTTGGGCGGTCATGATGCCGATGGCGATGGCGGGAGGAGGAATGATCCCGTTGATCGCGATGCCTTCCTGGTTGTTGCGGCTCAGCGACTTCAGCCCGGTCAAGTGGGGGATCTACGCGCTCGAAGGGGCTATGTGGAGGGGCTTGGGTTGGACGGAACTCCTTCCCGCCTTCGGAATCCTCGTAGGCTTGGGCGTTCTCGGCCTCTCGCTCGGCACCTACGTCCTGTCCCGCCGCCCTTGAACGGGCCGCCTCCCGAACCCTCCCCTCTGCATGGATTCCGTTCGCCCGCATCCGTCTCGTTCCGCCCTGTTTCGGGGTCCGGGGAAAGAAGATGGACCCTCCGCGGGGCTCGGTAGTATCAGTATCCTCGAGGTTCGTCGGTAACCGGTGGAGGCGCGGACGTGCATGCGGTCATTCTCGGAAACGGTGTTTCGGGCGCCACGGCCGCCCTTCGCCTGCGCGAACTCCGTCCCGAATGGCGCATCACGATGGTCTCGGGGGAGACCACCTATCCCTATTCCCGGCCCGCGCTGATGTATGTCTTCATGGGGCACATGCGCTATCGGGACACCAAGCCCTGGCCTGACAGCCTCTGGGCCGATCGGCGGATCGAGCTTCTCCGGGGATGGGTGTCGGAAATCGACACGAAGGAGCGGAGCTTGAAGTTCGAGGACGGGAACCGGCTCGGTTACGACCGGCTCCTGCTCGCGACGGGCTCCCGCCCGAATCTCTTCGGCTGGCCCGGACAGGAGCTGAAGGGGGTCCAGGGTCTCTATTCCCTCCAGGATCTCGCGCTTCTCCGGGAGAACGTGAAACGGGCCCGGCGGGCGGTCGTCTGCGGGGGAGGTCTGATCGGGATCGAACTGGCCGAAATGCTTCACGGTCTCGGTCTACCGGTGACGATTCTCGCGAGAGAGGAGTGGTATTGGGGCAACATCCTCCCGCGTGAGGAAGGGCGCTTCGTCAGCCGGATGATCGTGGAGGAGGGGTTCGATCTGCGGCTCTCGACGGGCCTTTCGGAGATCCTCGGCGACGGGGAGGGGCGGGTGCGCGGGGTGCGGACCTCCGAGGACGAGGTCCTCGACTGCCAGCTCGTGGGGTTGACGGCGGGGGTGTCCCCGAACCTCGCCGCGCTGGAAGGTTCGGGGATTCCGACGCGTCGCGGGATCCTCGTCGACCGGAGTCTCCGGACGGAAGTCGAGGGGGTGTTCGCCGCGGGCGACTGCGCCGAGATCGAGACCGGCGGGGACCGGAACCTTCTTCAACAGGTCTGGTATACCGGAAAGGCCCAAGGGCGGGTCGCGGCGGCCTCCCTCGCCGGAATCGAGGAGCGCTACGAACCGGGGATCTGGTTCAACTCCGCGAAGTTCCTCGGCCTGGAATACCAGGTCTACGGCGAGGTCCCGAACCGCCCGGGGGAGGGCCGCCGCCATCTGTATTGGGAGGATTTCGAAGCCCGCAGGGCTTTTCGGGTCGTGGAGGAGGGAGGCGCGGTCTGCGGCATGGACATCCTCGGGGGGCGTCTGCGGCACCGGGTCTGCGAAAGTTGGATCCGGGAAGGAAGGCGCCTCGAGGAGGTTCTCGAAGGCTTGGGCGAAGCCTGCTTCGACCCGGAGTTCTTCCCGCGGCCGGTGGAACGGATCCGGAAGGAGATCCGCGAGGTGGCGGGGTGAGGCGGAGCCGGAGGTCGTCATGAACCAGATCCGAAACCCGCTCCTCCAGGAAACCCTCTTCGACGAGGAGGCGGACGATTTCGCCGCGCCCGTTTCCCCCCTCCCTCGCCGGGTCACTCCGCTCGAAGGGATCGCGTATCTCCTTCTCGTCCTGGGCTCGGGCGGATTCCTGGCTTCGATCCTCGGGTGGATCGGGGGGGGATGGGGCTCCTTCCTGTTCGTCTTCGGTTCCCTCACGGCCGGAGGAGTCCTCCTTCCCTGGGCCCGCTACGGGAACACGAGCCCGGGGGTGAAGAACGACCGCACCTTCTTCCGCGGGATTTCCACCCGCGGAATCACCGGCTGGGCGGCCGGCGTGCTCCTGACGGGTTTCTACGTCGTCCTCTATTGGCGGTCCGATCTCCTCGAGGGGGGGATCCGTCTCGTCGACCCGCTGGCCCTCGTCCTGACCGGCGAAGAGGCAGGCAAGTGGTTCCTGTACGGATTCCTCTACTCCCTGGCGGTCCTGCTCTTCGGATTCCGGATGATCCTGCGCTGGCGGGGGAACCCCTACCAGATCCTCCGAACCTTCTCGGTGATCTTCTTCCAGCTCGGACTCGCCTTCCTGCTTCCGCATCTCCTCGCTCTCTTCGAACAACCGGAGTTCTACTTCACGTATTTCTGGCCGTTGAAGACCGAGTATCTCTGGCCGAGCGGTTTCCGCTGGCTGGCGAGTCATCCCGGCGGACTCGGAGTCTTCATGGCCTTCTGGGGCCTTGCGATGACCTTCCTCGCGACTCCGGTCCTCACCTATTTCTTCGGGAAGCGGTGGTATTGCTCCTGGGTCTGCGGTTGCGGGGGGCTCGCGGAGACGATGGGGGATCCCTGGCGGCATCTTTCGAACAAGTCCGACGCCGTCTGGAGGATCGAACGCATCTCGATCTACACCATCCTCGCCGTGGTCACGGCCGGAACCGCCGTCCTCTGGATCAATTCGGCGATGGAGGGGGGGCTGCTCGGAACCCTCTCCCAGGGCTTCGCGGAGTGGTACGGTTTCCTGATCGGGAGTCTCTTCGCGGGGGTCATCGGCGTCGGTTTCTACCCCTTGATGGGACCCCGCGTCTGGTGCCGATTCGGTTGCCCGATGGCCGCCATCCTCGGTCTGCTCCAGGTCAAGGCCTCCCGTTTCCGGATCGAGACGAACGGAGGGCAGTGCATGTCCTGCGGGAACTGCTCGACCTACTGCGAGATGGGGATCGATGTCCGGTCCTACGCCCAGAAGGGCGATCCCATTCTCCGGGCCTCCTGCGTCGGATGCGGACTCTGTTCCTCCGTATGTCCGCGCGGCGTCCTTCGCCTGGGCGGCCGGAAGTAGGAAGCGCGCGCCTCGTGACCGCCGCCGGATCCCGGTCGAGGACCGGGCCCATGGGAGAGGCGGAGAGACCGCTCGAAACCTCGTCGAGAGAGGGGGTCAGGCCAGGGGGCAGGCGGCGAAGTGGTCGGTCGAGACCTCGAGTAGGGCGGGGACCTCCTCCGCACAGGAGGGCTTCGCGATCGGGCAGCGCGTGCGGAACGGGCAGCCCGAGGGCTTGTTCAGGGGACTCGGGATCTCCCCTTCCAATCGGATGCGTTCCGGCCGGTCGAGGTCGGGGTCGGGAAGGGGGACCGCGCTGAGGAGGGCCTTGGTGTAGGGATGGACGGGGTTCCTGTAGACCTCTCCGGCGGGTCCGTACTCGACGAGGTTGCCGAGATACATGACGGCGATGCGATGGCTGATGTGCTCGACGACCGAGAGATCGTGGGCGATGAAGAGGTAGGTCAGGCCGAATTCCTCCTGGAGGTCCATCATCAGGTTGATGACCTGGGCCTGGATCGAGACATCGAGGGCGGAAACCGGCTCGTCCGCGACGAGGAGCCTGGGCCGGGTCGCCAGGGACCTGGCGATTCCGACCCGTTGTCTCTGCCCCCCCGAGAACTCGTGCGGGTATCGGAAGGCCTGCTCGGGGGTCAGCCCCACCTTTTCGAGGAGCCAGGCGACCCGATCGTCCCGCTCCTTCAGGCCGAGTTCCGGCTCATGCACGGTGAGGGGCTCGGCCACGATGTCGCCGACCGACCAGCGGGGGTTCAGCGAGGAATAGGGATCCTGGTAGATCATCTGGATCTCGGCCCGAATCGGCCGCATCTCGCCCCGGCTCAGGCGGGCGAGGTCTTGGACCGTGCCGTCCTTCCTGCGGAAGAGGATCGAGCCTCCGGTGATCTTCAAGAGCCGCATGACCGCCTTGCCCAGGGTGGTCTTGCCGCATCCGGACTCTCCGACGAGGCCGAGGGTCTCCCCCTCGCGGATCTCGAGGCTGACTCCGTCCACGGCCTTGACCTCGCCGATCCGCTTCAGGAACACCCCCCCGTGGATCGGGTAGTGCACCTTGAGGTCCTTCAGTTCGAGGAGGGGCCGGCTCATTCCCCGCCTCCTTTCCTCTCCCCGACGGGGAGGGGTTCGACGAGATGGCACCTGCAGTAACGCCCGGGTTCGATCTCTCGGAGCTCGGGTTCCTCGAGGTCGCAGCGTTCGGTTCTCTCGGGGCAGCGGGTCGCGAACTTGCAGCCCTTCGGCATGTCCAGGATGCTCGGGACGATGCCGGGGATCGTCGACAGGCGTGGGGGCTTCTCCTTGTCAGGACGGGGAAGCGATAGGAGCAAGCCCCTCGTGTAGGGGTGGAGGGGGGCGCGGAACAGGGGACCCACGTCCGCGATCTCCTGGATCTTGCCGCCGTACATGACGGCGACGCGCCGGCACGTCTCGGCGACGACGGCCAGATCGTGGGTGATCAGGAGGATCGAGGAGTTCCCGGTCTTCTTCCGGACTTCGAGCATGAGTTCCAGGATCTGCGCCTGGATGGTCACGTCCAGGGCGGTCGTCGGTTCGTCGGCGATCAGGAGGTCCGGTTCGAGGGAAAGGGCCATCGCGATCATCGCGCGCTGGCGCATCCCCCCCGAGAACTGGTGGGGGAAGTTCTTCAGCCGCCGCCCGCCGTCGGGAATGCCGACCAGTTCGAGCATTTCGGCGGCGCGGTCCCGGGCCTGCTCCTTGCTCATGCCGGCGTGCCGCCTCAGGGCCTCGGTCAACTGGAATCCGATCGTGAAGACCGGGTTCAGGGCCGTCATCGGTTCCTGGAAGATCATCGAGATCCTGTTGCCTCGGATCTTCCGCATCTCGCTCCAGGAGAGCTTCAGGAGATCCTTCCCCCGGAACAGGATCTCTCCCCCGACGATCCTGCCGGGAGGATCGGGGATCAGGCGGAGGATCGAGAGGGAGGTCACCGACTTCCCGCTTCCCGATTCCCCGACGAGCCCGAAGACCTCGTTCTCCCGGATCCGGAAGCTGACGCCGTCGACGGCCTTCGCGGTCCTTCCCTCCACGTCGAACCAGGTCTTCAGGTCGCGGACTTCGAGGAGGACGCGTTCTTCGTCGGATTCTTCGTGCGGGTTCATCGAAGCCTCGAGAAGACCTTGGGGTCGAAGGCCTCGCGCACCGCCTCGCCGACCATGACGACCATGAACAGGGTCAGCGAGAGGGCGACGACGGGGACGGTGACCAGGTAAGGATGGAACTTGACGTTCTCGAGGCCCATTCGGAGGAGGGCTCCCCAACTCGGTGTCCCCGGAGGGAGGCCGAAGCCCAGGTAGTCGAGGCTGACGAGCGATCCGATGTAGGCCACGATGCCGAAGGGGGCGAAGGTCACGACGGGGACCATGGCGTTCGGAAGGATGTGCTTGACGATGATCTTCCAGTCGGAGACCCCCGCTCCGATCGCCGCCTGGACGTAGTCCTTCGCCTTCTCCCTGTAGAACTCCCCGCGGACGTAGAACGTGATGCCGAGCCAGCTTCGCAGGACGATCATCAGGACGGCCAGCATCAGGAAGTTCGGGGTCATGAGGGACCCGATCAGCATGATCGTGAAGAGAAAGGGGATGCTCCCCCAGATCTCGACGAAGCGCTGCGAGAGGATGTCGACCCATCCTCCGAAGTAGCCCTGGATCCCGCCGACGAGGATGCCGACGAAGTAGCCGACGAAGGCGACGATCAATGCGAATGCGACCGAGATCCGGTATCCGTAGAGCAGGAGCACGAGGACGTCGCGGCCGGAGGTCGTCGTGCCGAGGGGGATCCCGAGTTCGAGGGACGGCGAATTCGGCGGGCGCTCCTCGATGTCCGTGCGGACCTTGTTCGGAGAAAAGGGGTAGAGGGTCGGAAGGATCCAGGCCTCGCCGCTCTCGAAGTCCTTCCTCGCGGCGAGGACTGTTTCATACTGTCCTTTCCTCTTCTCGTAGGCGGCTTTCCGCCGGGCGTACCGTTCCCGCTGGAACTCGGAGGCGTCCTTCCCGGGAGGCGACAGGCGCTTGAAGCGCTTCTCCGCCCGGCGCATCTTCTCCTCCGCCTTTCGGATCTCCGGCCGCAGCGCGTCCGGGTTCTCGATGCATTTCCGGAAGAACGCGTAATCGACCTCGTTCTCCCCGGCCTGTCCGAAGTCCTTCCTGCTGTGGAAGGAGGAGATCGGAAGGAAGAACAGGGCCTTGCCCGCCCATTCCTCGACCGCGGGGAACGCGACGCGGCCCTTGAAGCCGATCGCGAGAGGCCTGTGGTTGACGATCAGCTCGAGGAACAGGGAGATGACGAAGGTGATCGAGAGGAAGAGGAAGGACCAGTAGCCGCGCTTGATCCTCTTGAAGCGCTGGATGCGCTTCGCCGTGATCGGGGTCATCCTCATCCTGAAGCCGAGCCGGCGTCCGATCCCCGCGGCGGCCTTCGGGATGCCTCTCGTCGTCAGCCACCAGCCTCCGACGAAGACGACTGCGAGATAGATCGCTGTTCCCAGGGTCCCCATGGCCGATTCAGGAGAAACGGACCCTGGGGTCGACCAGGGCCAGGACGATGTCGGAGAGGATGTTGCCGACGAGACGGATCAGGACCCCGAAGGTCAGGATGCCCATCAGGACCGGGTAGTCGCGGACGATCAGGGAGTTGTAGCCGAGAAGGCCCATCCCCGGGATGTTGCAGGTCTTCTCGATCAGGAAGGAGCCCGCGAAGAGCAGCCCGATCGCTCCTCCGATCCCGACGCAGATCGGAATCAGCGAGTTCCGCAGGGCGTGGAGGAATACGACTCTCCTCTCGCTGAGTCCCTTCGCGAAGGCCGTGCGTACGTAGTCCGCCCCCAGATTGTCGAGGAGGGAGTTCTTCATCAGGATCGTCATCGTCGCGAACCCGGCCATCATGTAGGCGATCAACGGGATGAAGGTGTGGGAGAGCTGGTCCTTGATGCACCACCAGGTTTCCCCCTTCGCCCACATCGCGTCCCAGTTCTCGGAGCGGAAGTTTCCGAGGGGGAACCAGTTCATCCCGAAGTTGTCGGTCGCAAAAAGCAGCATCAGGGCGAGGGCGGCGACGAATCCCGGAATCGAATACCCGATGAACACCAGGATCGAGGTCGCGGTGTCGAAGACGCTGCGGTGTTTGAGCGCCTTGAACACTCCCAGCGGAATGCAGACGATCCAGGTCGCGAGATAGCCGATCAGGCCGAAGTAGATCGAGATCGGGAACTTGGAGACGATCGTGTCCAGGACCGGGTCGTTCCAGCGGTAGGAGGTTCCGAAATCGCCCTGGAGGATGCCGCTGAACCGGCCTTCCTTGTGTTCGTCCGGATAGAGCCCCAACCAGACCAGGTATCCGATGAAGATCGGTTTGTCGAGCTTGTAGAACTTCCGCAACTGCTCGAGGGCTTCCTTCGGAAGGGTCGTTTCCCCCGTCTGGGAGATGTCGCCGCCGCCTCCGCCCCCCTCGGCTTGACTCGCGAGCATCTGCAGCCTCGCCTGTTCGATCGGGCCTCCCGGGGCGAGCCGCATGATCGCGTAGACGAGGAAGGTGATGCACGCGAAAGTCACCGGGACGAGAGCGAGGCGCCGGATGAAGTAACTCGCCATCCCGTGCACCGTGACCTCCTTGCGGCTCCGTCAGGGACGTTCCGGTTTCAACGGGTCTTCTCGTCCCAGTAGCGGACCTCTTCCGGCCCCTGGGGGAGGGAGGCGCCGTTTCGGCGGGCTTCCTCGAGCTCCTTCTCCTTCTCGGGGTCGAACCACCAGAAGGCCATGACCTGCGCCTGGGGGAGATCTCCGATCTTCGAGAAGTAGCTCTCCGGATGACCGAACTTCCTCCAGTAGAGGATCCGGTCGTAGTTCGCGTACCAGCCGAGGGCGTACGGGTATTCCTTGAAGATCAGCGAGTCGACCTTGCGGATGATCTTCTTCTGCTCCTCCCGGTCGAGAACCACGTTGTAGCGTTTCAGGAGTTCATCGACTTCCTGGCTCTTGAAGCCGGGGAGGTTGTTGTTCTGGGTCTTGTCGGCGAGGGAGGAGCGCCAGGAGGTCTCGGGATTCGGGAAGAGGAGACCCGTCCAACTCCAGAAGACGATCGAGAAGTTCCGCTCCCAGACGTTCTTGATCAGGGTGGAGGGGTCGATGAGCTTCAGGTTGAACCTGATCCCCGCGTCCTCGTAGTCCTCCTTGACGACGAGCCAGATCCTCTCCCAGCTCTGATAGGCGTACTGGAGAGTGACCTCGAGGACCCTGCCCTTTTCGTCGACGAGGTAGCCGTCGTCGTTCCGGTCCTTGAAGCCGGCGGCCCAGAGGAGTTCCTCCGCCTTGTCGGGATCGAAGCGGATCTTGGGGTTCCCCTCCGGGTTTCCCCAGTCCCGGCCCGGGAAGTAGGAGTCGATCAACTCGTACTGGTTGTAGAAGAGCTTCTCGTTGAGGCGCTCTCGATTGAAGAGATGGGCGAACGCCAGCCGCACCCTCTTGTCCGAGAACGGCCATTTCCGCATGTTGAAGCAGAGCCCGCCGAATCCCTGGGGGGATTTGTTGAAGATCTTCCGGCGCTGGACCCAGCCCTTCTGGATGATCTCCTCCTTAGGGATCTCCTGCACCCAACGCTGGGCTCTCGAAACGATGTAGTAGTCGAGCTCGCCGGCCTTGAACTTCTCGTATTCGAGTTCCTGTTCGCGGATGACGACGAACTTCAAGGTCTCGAAGTTGAAGGTCCACTTGGCCCAGGTCTCGTCCTCGGCCCACCAGTCGTGGCGGCGCTCGAGTGTGATGTACTCGCCCTTCTTGATCCCGTTCTCGGCAAGGCGGTAGGGGCCGGATCCGGGCATGAACTTCCAGTTGTATCCCTTGATGAACTCCTCTCCCGGAACGTCGATGAAGCGTTTGGGGTAGATCAGCATGCCCCCGAAGTAGAGGAAGAGCCGCCAGTTCAGCTTCTTCGTCGTGACCTTCACCGTGTATTCGTCCACGACGACGGGTTCGTGGTAACCCTCGAAGAAGGTCATGTGGTTGGAGGGGTCGTTCCGATCCTCCTTGACCCTGTGCCACCAGTTGGCCTTGATGTCCTCCGCGGTCACGGGGCTGCCGTCGGAGAAGTGGGCCCGCTCGTCGATCCGGAACCAGAAGGTCTGCTGGGAGTTCTCGAGGTCGGTCTCGATTTTCCATTCCTTGGCCAGCATCGGAATGAAGGCCTCGGTGTTGGAATGGATCTGGATCAGCGATTCGTATTGGAGGTTGTGGAGCGTCGAGATCGTCGTGAGCCGGGAGTTGGGACCCTGGGCTCGAAGGGTCGGAGGGAAGGACCTCCATACCGAGCGCAACGGCCTGTCTTTCACGACGCGCTGGGCTCGGGGATCTCCGAGGGGGGGGTAGTCCCCCCCGTTCTGCCAGCCTTCCTCCCGCATGGCCTTGGCGAGAGCCTTCTCGGCGAGGGCCTCGAGCCTTTCCGAACCCCCGAGAGAGCGGGGCAGGGCCGCGCTCCCGGGTGCGGGATCCGAGGGGGCTTTGGCCTCGGGTCCGCGGGGCAGAAAAGCCAGGAAGACCAGGAAGACCGCGGCCGTCGCCGGGGCGGCCCGGAACGGAAGGGGGAGTCGGGGGATGAACGGGCCCATGATGTTCCTTCGAAAGGTCGGGGACGGCGGCTCCCCTGGAGCCGGGGGCCCGCCAAGGTTAGGGGGGGGGGAGAAGGGGTCAAGTTCGGGCGGATCAAGGGGCCCCGGGGAGGATCGTCGCAGGGTTCGGGGGGTTCCGGACAACCGGCCCCCGGCGACCTAAGATCCGCTCCATGTTCGAAACCCGCCTTCCTCCCTTCCTCCTCTGTCTCCTGAGTCTCTTCGCCCAGGGTCGCGACGCCCGCCCCCGGGGAGGGGGCCCCGCCGGGAAACCCGGGGACACGGAGGGTGGCGCTCCCGCCCGGAGGGAGATCCCCCCCGAAGAACTCATGGACTACGGACCCTTCCTGATGGGGACGATCGGTTCGCCGTCGGTCGGGGACCGGAACCGCGCCCTCAAGGGGATCGCCGTCCCGCTGGGGAGCGGCGGGCGGGCCGCCGGGGCGCTGGGGGGGGTGGTCTTCGACAGCGAACTCCTCCGTCCGGCCTTCGGGTGGCGGGGGGGATTCCTGAACCTGAGGGGTACGGCCTACGACGGAAGCCACGGAACCCACCCCGGGGCGAAGGGGGTGGAGTGGTTCTCGACCCGCCAGGCCCCCGGCCGGGGACGGAACGGGGACTGGAGGGATCCGCGGCCGATCCCCTACGGCCCCCTTCCCGAGGACCGGTATCTCGGCCTCTACCTCCACGGGCGGCAGGTGATCCTCTCCTACAGGATCGAAGGGCGGCGGATCCTGGAGCGCTACCGCTCGATCGGGAGCGGGGAGGGCTTCGTGATCCGGCGGGATCTCGAGATCGCGCCCGGAGGGGAGTCCCTGGAGCTTCGGGTCTTCGACGGAAAGGGGCGCCGTCGCGAGACGGGAGAGCGTCTCGTGCTCCATCGCGTGGAGCGGGAAGCTCCGGGCTTCGTCGCCTTCGGTCCCGCCCTTTTCGAGGGGGCGCCGGGGATCTTTGGCCCGCCCTCCCGGGAGGACTACGCGGACGCCCATTCGGGGAACGGGGTGACGATGCGCTTCGTCGAGGGGGAGGGTCTGGCGGCCCCGCATCCGCGGGCCGGCGCGAAGGGGAGGCTTCTCCCGAGGCTCCAGGACGGGGAGGCCGCGAAGAACGACGACGACACGGCGCGCTGCGTCTGGTTCGACGGGGACCGCGCGCGCATCCACATCGATCTCCGCAAGGAAGTCGAGGTCCACCGCCTACAGGCCTACAGCTGGCATCGAAGCGACCGGGCGCCCCAGCGCTACGTCCTCTTCGGAACCCTCGCGGCGGAGCCCGACGCCGCGGCGAAGGATCTCGAGAAGGCGGGCTGGACGCGGATCGCCGCGGTCGACACGACGAGCCTCGGACAGGGGGGCCGGCAGGTCTCGAGCCTCGGCGGATACCGGGGAGGACTCGGTCGATTCCGCCATCTTCTCCTCGATTGCGAGCGGCCCCTCGGCAGCGGAACGTTCTTCCACGAGATCGACGTATGGGCCGGGGGACGCAGGCCCCCGGTCGACGCCCTCGAGTTCCCGAGGGTCGAGTTCAGGGCCGCGGCGCTGAAGGGCGAGGGGGGACGCCTGGCCGAGACCGAGGAACAGGGCGGGGTCCGCTACGAACTCCGCGTGCCCCCTTCCCGGACCCCCGTTCTCCTCTCGCTCCTCTACTGGCGCGGGCGGCGGGAGGGCCTCCCGCTCTTCGAGCGCGTCCGATCGGAGGCCGCTCCTCCCTCCTCCCTCGAAGCCTTGACGAGGGGCGGACCCGCGCGGTGGGAGCCGTCCCTCGTGACCCGGGGGCGTCTCGGCCGGGGCCGCGGGGCCTACGTCGTCGACACCGTGGGGATTCCGGAGGAGAACCCCTGGCGTTCGAGGATGCGGCTCGCGGCCTTCGACTTCTTCCCGGGGGGGACCCGCGCCGCCGTCTCGACCTGGAACGGCGACGTCTGGACGGTCGAGGGCCTCGACGAGGACCTCGACGAATGCAGGTGGAAGCGTTTCGCGACCGGGCTCTTCGACCCCTTGGGGCTCAAGATCGTCGACGGGGTCGTGCACGTCCTCGGCCGGGACGGGATCACGCGGCTGCACGACCTGGACGGGGACGGGGAGGCCGATTTCTACGAGTGCTTCAACAACGAGGTGCTGATCACGAAGGCCTTCCATGAGTTCGCCTTCGATCTCCAGACCGACGACGAGGGGAATTTCTACTTCGCGAAGGCGGGCCCGGTACGGGCCGGAGGCCGGGGCTTCGAGAAGATCCTCCCGCACCACGGCTGCCTCCTGAAGGTTCCGAAGGACGGAAAGGGCATCGAGGTCTTCGCGACGGGCCTGCGCGCGCCGAACGGGATCTCGATCGCGCCGAAGGGGGCGATGGGGACGACGGGGGTCGTCGCGACCTCGGGGGACAACGAGGGGACCTGGATGCCCCAGTGCCGCCTGAACTGGATCACGAAGGGGACGTTCTGCGGGGTTCCCGACACCTCCCATCGGGATCCGAGACCGAAGACCTACGACGATCCGATCTGTTTCATCCCATGGCCGCAGGACAACTCGGGAGGCGGACAGGTCTGGGTGCCGGACGGCCGCTTCGGACCCTTCGAGGGGGACCTCCTCCACCTGTCCTACGGGACCTGCTCCCTCTTCAAGGCGATGGTCCAGCGGGATGGGGACCGGGTGCAGGGCGGAGTCGTCCGCTTCCCGCTCTCCTTCGCCTCGGGGATCATGCGCGCGCGCTTCAACGAACGCAGCGGGCAGCTCTGGGTCGTCGGGCTGAAGGGCTGGCAGACCAGCGCCGCCCGGATCGGCTGTCTCCAGCGGGTGCGCTACACCGGGAAGCCCGTCCACATGCCCCGGCGCCTCTTCATCGGGACGCACGGCATCGCCCTGACCTTCACCTGCGAACTCGATCCCGAGACGGCGGAGGATCCGGAGAGTTTCAGCGTGAAGCGCTGGAACTACCTATGGACGTCGAACTACGGATCCCCGGAGGTCTCCGTCGCGCATCCGGACCGGAAGGCCTCGACGAAGGGGGGGAAGGACCGTTATCGGAGCCGCGACCCGATGCCCGTCAAGAGCGCGCGGCTCTCGAAGGACCGGAAGACGGTCTGGCTCGAACTCGACGACTTGAAGCGCGTCATGCAGATGGAGATCCGCTACAACCTGGATGCGAAGGACGGCGCTCTCCTGAAGGACCGGGTCTGGCTGACGGTCAACTGGCTGGGGGCCGATCCCCCGGAGTTCGCCTCCGGCGGGGGCGGTGGGCGATGAGGATCCCCCCGGCGCCCTTCCTCCTCCTCGCGCTCTCCTCGACCCTCCTCGGACAGGTCCCGGGCCTCTCGATCCGCTGGAAGACCCCGGGGGCCGCCTCGTTCCGGGACGCGCGGGCTCTGCCGCTCGCCTCCCTCCGTCTCGAGGCCGGGGAGTCCCCTTCCCCCTTTCTCGAGGGACGCGCCTTCGAAGCGGAGGTCTCGGGGGAACTCGTGCTCGAGATCCGCGACCGTCTCCGCTTCGCGGTCGTCGGGGAGGGGCGTTTCGAACTCAGGATCCGAGGGAAGAAGGTCTGCGAAGGGAGCGGGCCGCGCCTGGAGTCGAAGCCCCTGCGGCTGCGCAA
Organism: Planctomycetota bacterium; assembly: GCA_027021385.1. Classification (GTDB taxonomy): domain Bacteria; phylum Planctomycetota; class UBA1135; order UBA1135; genus JALUUL01. Next base: position 217,155 of record JALUUL010000069.1, read on the forward strand.
GGGGCCGAACCCGATCCGACTCCTCTGGTCCCACGACGGCGGGGGGCCGGCGGGTTTCCGCATCCTCTGGTCCTCGGAGGAGTTTCCTTGGGAACCCTTGCCGCCCTCCCGCCTGCGCCATGCTCCAGACCCCCTCGAGGCGAGGGGCGGGGAACTCCGTCGCGGGAGGGAACTCTTCGCCGAACATATGTGCGCGGCCTGCCATCGCCCGAGGGAGCCCTTCCCCCCGTCCTCGATGCCCGAACTGTCGTTCACCGCGCCCTCGCTGCTCGGACTGTCTTCGAGGCTCGAACCCTCGTGGGTCGTGTCCTGGCTCAAGGCTCCGCGGAAGTGGAGACCCTCGGCGCGCATGCCCTCCCTGCTCGCCGGCCCCGACGGGGCGCGCGACGCCCGGGACCTGGCGACCGCCCTGGCCGCGGGCGCCGCGCCGCGCCGCTCCCCGTTCCGCGACGCCGCGGAGGATCGGGCGCGGGGCCGGGCGCTCTTTTCGACCCTCGGGTGCATCGCCTGCCACCACCGGCCGGGAAGCGGCCGGGATCCGGAGGGGTCGCGTCTCGACCTCGGCCTGGTCTCCTCGAAATACCGCCCCGGCGCGCTCGCGGCCTACCTGGGCGATCCCCGCCGATTCGATCCCTCGGGGAGGATGCCGGACCTCCTTCTCGAGCCCGGGGAGGCCCGCGCGCTCGAGGCCTTCCTCCGAGGAGAGGGTCCGGGTCCTCGGGGGGAGGGGGCCTTCGAGGCGGGCGACGCGGAGCGGGGCCTGCTCCTGCTGAGGGAGCGCGGCTGCCTCTCCTGCCACCCGGGCGACCCCTCGTGGGGGAGTTCCGCACATCGGGCCCCCGCTCTCGAGGATCTGCCGGCCGCTCTCGAGGGCGCCGCCCGGCCCTGGCACGCCTCCTTCGGGCTTTCCGCGGAGGAACGGAGCGCGCTCGCGGCCTTCCTGCGCGGGGCGCTCCCCTCCCTTAGGCGGCGGAACGCCGCCGAGACCGGGGAGCGCTTCTTCCGGAGGCTTCGTTGCGGGTCCTGTCACCCCCGCGACGGCCGGCCCGACGAGTGGAGCCTGCACCGGGAGGAGGTCGCCGGCTGGGCGCCACCGAGGCGGAGGGAGGAGGCCGGAAACCAGGACCCTCCGCCGCTGACCTGGGCCGGCGAGAAACTCCGTCCGGACTGGCTCGAGGCCTTCCTCGCGAGGGGGTCCCGGGATCCCGCCCGCCCCTGGCTTCGGGCCCGCATGCCCGCCTATCCCGCCTACGCCTGGCATCTCGCCCGCGGGCTCGCGGCGCGGCACGGACTCTCGACCGCCCTCCCCCCGCGCGCGGAACCCGACCCCCGCCTCGCGGCTCTCGGCCGGAGGCTCGCCGGGAAGAAGGGGGGCTTCGACTGCCGGCTCTGCCACGCGGCCGGCCGCCATCCGGCGACCCAGGTCTTCGAGGCCGAGGGAATCGACTTCGCGAAGATCGGGCGACGCCTGCGCAAGACCTATTACGACCGCTGGATGTGGAATCCCCAGCGGCTGTGGCCCTCGAACAAGATGCCCCGTTTCACCGATCGGGAAGGTCGGACCGCGATCACCGAGATCCTCGACGGGGACGCGCGGGCCCAGTTCGACGCGATCTGGGCCTGGATCCGGAAGGGGGCTCCTCTCGACTGAAGAACCCGGGGAGGCCCGCCCCCGACGGGAGAAGGAGGAAGCGATGCATCTCGCCGTCAAGACCGTCCTGACCCTGCTGCTCGTGCTCGCCGTCACGGAGATCGGGAAACGCTCGACCTTCTGGGGGGCGCTGCTCGCGTCGATCCCCCTGGTCTCCGTCCTCTCCCTGACCTGGATCTGGCTCGACACCGGAGACAACGAGAAGATCGCCGGGATCTCGATCCAGATCTTCTGGCTCGTCCTGGCCTCCCTTCCGTTATTCCTCCTGCTTCCGCTCCTTCTCCGGCGCGGGGTCTCCTATCCCCTGTCGATGACCGGCGGACTCCTGCTGACGGTCGTCCTGTATCTCCTTGCCTCGCGCCTCCTCGGCGGCGACCCCGGTTCCTGAGGAAGAGGCTCCGGCTTGTCCGGGCGGACCGGGTCCTTCATGCTCGGGGCGATGGAACCGAAGGCCGGCGACGCGGGCCGCTCCGGGGACGGGCCGAGAATCGCCCTGCTCGGAACGGGCTTCATGGGGAAGGCGCACTCCAACGCCTGGGGGCAGGTCGGCCGTTTCTTCGACGCGGATCCTCCTCGCCTGTCTCTCCTCTGCGGGCGGGATCCCGTCCAGCTCGCGGAACTCGCGAAGCGCTTCTCCTGGGAGCGCACGACGCGACGCATCGCCGAGGTCCTGCGGGACCCCGGGATCGATCTGGTCGACATCGGCCTCCCGAACGACCTGCACGCCGAGGCCGCGATCGGAGCCCTCGAGGAAGGCAAGCACGTAGCCTGCGAGAAACCCCTGGCCCGCGACCTCGGAGAGGCCCGCGCGATGCGGGACGCCGCCCGCCGCGCCCGGAGGCGCGGGCTGCGTTCCTTCGTCTGGTTCAACTACCGGCGCTGTCCCGCCGCGGCCCTCGCCCGGATGCTCGTCCGGGAAGGCCGGATCGGCCCCATCCGGAGGGTGGAGGCCCGCTACCTCCAGAGCTGGGGCGGTCCGGGCGCGGCGCGGACCTGGCGCTTCCGGAAGTCGAAGGCCGGCTCCGGGGCTCTCGGGGACCTCGGCGCGCACATCGTCGACCTGGCCCGCTTCGTGACGGGGCTTTCGATCGTCGAGATCCGGGGCGCCTCGATGCGCACGTTCTTCCCGAAGCGCAAGGACCCGGAGGGCGGCCGGAAGTTGCTGCGCAGCGACGTCGACGACGCGGTCGGCTTCCTCGCCTCCTTCGAGGGGGGGGCGCCCGCGGTCTTCGAGGCGAGTCGGGTCGCGACCGGACACCTGAACGCGAACCTCCTCGAGGTCGACGGCGAGCGGGGCAGCCTTCGTTTCGCCTTCGAGTCGATGAACCGCCTCGAGTTC
>JALUUL010000070.1 GCA_027021385.1 Planctomycetota bacterium
TCGCGGCCGGGGTCGGGGGCGTGCCCCTCCTCCTCGGGGAGGGACCCTACGCCCTTTGCCTGCCGCCCTCGGCCGGGCCGCGGGAATGGGCTTTCGGGATCGCGGAGATGGGCGCGCGTCGGGCGGTGGACCCCGAAGGCCTGGCGGACGCGGCCCGCGCCCGCGGGCTCGCGCTTGCCTGGGAGCGACGGATCCCGGCCCTCGCCGAGATCTATCGGGAGATCCTGGCCCGGAAGCCGAAAGAGACGGCGCATGGTTGAGTCTCCCCGCATCCTCTACCACCACCGGACCCGAGCCTTCGACGGGCAGGCCGTGCACATCCAGGAGATGCTCCGGGCCTTCGATCGGGTCGGGGTCCCCTGTCTCGAGGTCGCGCTCGTGCTCCAAAAGGAGAGGGGGGAGGAGGAAGGCGGCCGGGCCGGATTCTGGCGGGGGCTTCGGCTTCCCCGCCTCCTCGTCGAGATCCTCGAGCGGGGATATGACCGGAGGGGGGTCGCGATGCTCCGGCGGGCCGCCGCGTCCTTCCGTCCCGATCTGCTGTATGAACGCCAGGCCCTCCATTGCCGGGCCGGGATGCGGGCCGCGCGGGTCCTCGACCTCCCCTGGTTCCTTGAGGTCAACGCCCCCCTCGTCGACGAGATGACGGCCCTGGGTCTCCTGCGTTTTCCGAAGGCCGCGCGGAACTGGAACCGGGAGGTCCTCGCCTCGGCAGACCGGGTCTTCACCGTGACCCGGGTCCTGGCCGAACGCTGTCTCGAGGTCGGGGCCCCTCCCGACCGCCTCAGGGTCGTCCCCAACGGGGCCGACCTCGAGGCCTTCCGGGATCTCGAGGCGCGCTCTTCGGCCTGGCGGGAGGAGGCCCGCGCCCGGGGGTGGATCCCCGAGGAGGCCTTCCTCTTAGGCTTCGTCGGCTTCCCGAGGGCCTGGCACCGTCTCGAACACGCCCTCGAGGCGATGGCCGCCTTGAGGACTTCGTATCCGGATCTCTTCCTCCTGATCCTCGGCGAGGGGCCGGCCGTTCCCGGGCTTTGCCGACGGGCCCGGGCTCTCGGCCTCGGGGACCGCCTTCACGTCACCGGAGCCTTGCCCAGGCGCGAGGTGCCCCCCATCGTCGGGGCGATGGATCTCGTCCTGATCCCGGCGATCAATCCCTATGCCTCGCCGTTGAAGCTCCTGGATGCGATGGCGGCGGGAGTGCCCGCCCTGGCCCCCGACCAGCCGAACCTGCGCGAACTCGTCGAACACGAGCGTCACGCCTTCCTCTTCAAACCCGGAGAGCAGGGGTTCCGGCGTGTCCTCGAGGCCGTGCTTGGCGACCGGGAGGGAGCGCGGAGGGTCGGGGCCGCGGGAAGGGCCCGGATCGACGAACTGGGACTGACCTGGGAAGAGAACGCGCGCCGCGTCCTCCGCGCCTACGCAGAACTGGGGGGCGGGTGAGACGGCTTCCCCTCCTTCCGATCGCGCTCTGCTTCGGCTTCGCCCCGACCGTCGTCTGGATGGTCCAGGGGTGGTTCGCCCCTTACGGGTATTTCGGTCACGGCCCTCTCCTCGTCCTCGCAGGTCTCGTCTTCGGCTTCGAGCGGCGGCGGAGCCTCCGGAGGTCCCTGGGACCGGGGGACCCGAGGGCCGCGATCCTCCTCCTCGGACTGCTGGCCCTCCACCTGGCCGCGGTCTCCCTGCAGGTCGACAGCCTTTCGGGGGCCCTCCTCGTGCCGGTCCTCTTCGCCTACACCGCGGCCCACTACGGGATGCGGGCTCTCAGGGTCCTGGCGGCCCCGCTCGGCTGCCTGCTCTTCGCGGTCCCCCTCCCGCTCTTCGTCACCGGTAAGCTCGCCTACGAACTGAAACACGCGGCGACGGAGGGAGCAGTGTGGCTCGGAAACCTCGGAGGCCTCGGGCTCCGCGCCGACGGCGCCCGCATCCTCGTTCCGGGCCAGAGCGAGGCTCTTCTGGTCGGGGACGCCTGTTCGGGGCTCCGCTCGCTCGTCTCGCTCCTGGCGCTCGGTTACGTATATGCATTCTTCCTCTCGTCGCGCAGTCTCCGGAGTCGTTTCCTCTTCCTGGCCTACGCCGCCCTGCTCGCCCTCCTCGTCAACCTCTTCCGCCTGACCCTCCTCGCGTGGATCGCCGGTTCCAAGGGCACGGCCTACGCCTCTGGACCCGCGCACGATCTCTCGAACCTCCTGCTCTACCCGGCCGCGATCCTCTTCCTCCTCCTCGGAGATCGGATTCTCCCCGGGCGGAGGAGGAAGGGCCGGAAGGGAAGGACCGAAGCCCCGCCGCCCCCGGAGGGGCGGGAGGCCGGGAGCATCGCGGCCCTCGGCCCCGGACGGCACGCGGCCGTCGCCGGGCTCTGCCTCGCAGCCGGCCTCCTTGGGTGGATCCGTCCCGAGGATCCGCCGGGAGCCCTGAACGCGGAGGTCCCGCGCCGGATCGGCCCGTACGAGGTCCAGGTCGAATACCCTCTCTCGGAACGGTGGTACGGTCTGCTCGGCACGAGGGACGTCTGCTGGCGCGCCTACCGCAGGCCGGGGGGGCTTCCAGTCGTGCTCACCGTCGTCTTCCACGGGCGGAACTGGAAGGCGGTGCACCCCCCCGAGACCTGCCTGCAGGCCAGCGGCTACGAGGTCCTCTCCGTCGAGACGCGAAGTCTCGGCCAAGGTCGGCCCGATGTCGCCTTCCTGCGAGCCGTCCACGGCCGGCGGAGGCTCCTCGGGACCTACCTCTACGGCGGGCGGGGCTTCGAGACCCCGTCCTATACGACCTTCTTCCTGGCCAACGCGCCCCGCGCGTTGCTCCGCCTCGAGACCCGGGGCTACCTGCTCCGGGCCGAGGTTCTGGTCGGGGAGGGCGTCGAGGAAGGACGGGCGACCGCCGAACTGCGGACCTTCCTCCTTGCCGTCCTTCCCGAGATCCGGAGGCTGGTTTCCCGATGAACCCCGCCCGAGGAGTTCCACATGCCCTGACGATCGACGTCGAGGAGTGGTTCCAGGTCCTGAATCTGCGCAGCCACTGTCCGATCGAGGAATGGGACGGGCTTCCCCTCCGCTGCGCGGTGCCGACCCGTCGGATCCTCGACCTCCTGGACGAGTTCGGAGCTGGGGCGACCTTCTTCGTGCTCGGCTGGATCGCGGAACGCTTCCCCGAACTCGTCCGGGAGATCGCGGCTCGGGGGCATGAGGTCGGATCCCACGGTTACGACCATCGGCTTTTGGAGGAACTCGGGGAGGAGGGCTTCGCCGAGGATCTCGCGAGGACCGAGGCCTGTCTCGAACCCCTCGCCGGGCGGCCGCGGAGCTTCCGGGCCTGCACCTGGTCGATCGGCCCGAGGACCCCCTGGGCCCTCCCTCTCCTCGTCGCCAGGGGCTACGAGCGGGATTCCTCGATCCATCCGATCTCCCATCCCGACTATGGGGATCCCGGGGCTCCGGTCGAACCTCACTGGATCTCGACCGGCGCCGGGAGGATCTTCGAGATCCCTCCCCTCGTCGTCTCCGTTCTCGGGCGCCGCCTCCCCCTCGGAGGCGGAGGTTATCTTCGTCTCTTTCCTGTCGGCTGGATCGACCGTGCACTCCGGGCACGGAGCCGCGCGGGGCGGCCAGCCTGCCTCTATCTGCACCCCTGGGAACTGGATCCGCGGCAGCCGAGGGTCGGGGTCCGGGGTTTCAAGGCCTTCCGGCACTATGTCGGACTCGGCCGGACCGAGGAGAAGCTACGCCGCCTGCTCGCCCGCCACCGCTTCGAGAGTCTCGAAAGGGTGCAGGCCTGGTGGATCAACGAGCGCCCTTCCGGCTGAGGGCACGCGCCTGCCAGGCCAGATCGTCGAGGCCGAGGAGGGAGATCCCCTTCGGCCGGCGGGCGGCAAGGTCCTCGAGGAGGTCGGCTGCCTCTCCGAAGCGCTTCCGGTTTCCGGCGGCCAGGATCGCGTAGGCCCGGAGGAGCCGAAACTCGGGACCCTCCGCGGCCCCATCCTCCAGGCCGGGTTGATCGAGGAGCGAGAGGCAGGACGCGGGGTCGCCCCGGCGGAATGCGAGGGCCGCGCGCGCGAACCTCCCCTCGGCCCCGGGGACCCCCTCGAGGCCGGATTGCAGGGCCTGCCGGGTTTCAGGCTTCCCGTACCCGTAGAGGCCGTAGAGCCTGCCGAGTTCCCGGGTGATCTCCGGAACGGGCAGGAGGCGAGGGATCCAGGACAACTCCTCGACCGCTCGGTCCCGGCCCTCGCGGGCGGCGATCCGTCGCGCCCGGAAGATCCAGAGCCGGAAGAGGCTAGGATCCTCGTCGAGCATCGAGAGACAGGCCCGGTCGGCCGTGTCGCCGCCTCCCCGCGCCGCGAGTTCCTTTAGAAGGGCGACGACTCCGTCCTCGTCGAGGGAGGGCGGGAGGCTTCCCTCCGTCCAGACCTTCAGGATCTCTCCCAGGAAGGCCCGTGCCGCGGCATCCTCTGCGGCACCCTTCCCGCGGGGGTGGTCCTGACGGCTCAACAGGACGGCGGCGCGCCCGAGAGGGGGATTCGTCCGGTCATGGGGGCCGTGGGTCAAAGCACGGGCCTCGCGAAGGAACGGGGCCAGGAGGTCCCGGGGGATCTCGGCTCCGGCGTCGAGGGCTTTCGAGAGGTTCCGGAAGGCCCGGATCCGGTCCTCGAGTTTCCGCGGGCCGGGGAGGTCCGCGAGGGCCGCCTCCTGGATCAGGACCGAAGTCCAGTCGCGGCGGCGGACGGCGTCCTCGATCAGGAGGGTTCGGGGACCCCGCTCGGTCGGGCAGACGAGGCCCGCGAGTCCGAGCATGTCGGCCGCTTCCTTCGTCTTCCCCTGGAGCATGAGGAGACGGGCGGTCCCCTGGCAGAAGAGCGAGGCGATCTTCGAGTCGGGGTAGACCCCGAAGGTCAGGAGGGTGATCCCGTATCGGGCCAGCATGTCGGGCTGAATGAGGAGTTCGGGGAGATCCTCCTGGAGAAGGTCACAGCATTCGTCGTAGGCAGGGAGGAAGAGGACGTTCTCCTGGACGATTGACAGGAGGATCGCGGCGGACTCCCGGTTCCTGCCGGCGAGTCGCTCCTGGAAGGCCCGGAGCAGCCCCCAGCAGGCCTTGGACGGGAAGGGGGCATCCGGAGGGGCGCTGTTCTCGAGTTCGAGCAGCCGCCGGCGACCCTCCTCGCGGAAGGCGAGGCTCCGGGATAGCGCGAGTGCCTCGAACAAGGCCTTTCCGTTCCTTCTCAGGATCTCGTCGAAGGCGGGGATTCCGGTTGCCGGGCGGAAGGGGCTTCCGGGTTTCGGCAAGGCGGCCTGGAGGCAGAGGTCGAAGATCCGCCGGAGCCAGAACCCGGGGATCACGGCCTTCTCGAAGAAGGCCGCGGCCTCCTTGCGCCTTCCGAGCTTGACGGCCAGGAGGCCGAGGATCACCGGGTCTCCTTCCCAGGAGCCGACCTGGGAAAGAACCTCCAGGGCCTCGTCTCTGTTTCCGTCCAGCAGCAACTGGAGAGCAAGCAGAGGTGCGGCGCGGTCACCGTCGGGGAAGCTGAAGGCCCGCTCGAGTGCGTCCCGGCCTTTGCGGTCGCGGTCCATTGCGAGGAGGATCTCTCCATGGAGGAGGTAGGTGCGTCCGTTCCGGTCGGCCGCGAAGCGTTCGGCGTCGAGGAGGATCGGGGACAGGCAGCGCTCGGCCGCCTCGTAGTACCCCGCCTTCGCGAGTTCGCCGGCGAGCCGCACGAGTTCGGGACCTTCGGGCGAGACCGCGAGGAAGGCCTCGAGCAGGGGGGGGATCCGTTCCGCCGCCCTCGAGGCCGCCGCCACCGAGACAGCCTTTCCCAGCGCCTCCTTCCGATGTTCTCCCCGCACGCGTTCGAAGGCGGCGATCGCTTCCCCGGAAGCGCCGAGTTCGGCCAGGGCCCGCCCGTGCAACCAGGCCAGAGCGTCGGGGACCTTTCCTTCCCGGCTCCGGCCCCGGCAGAGGAGATCGACCTGTTCGTACGCCCCCCGGGCAAGGAGAGCCTCTCCGAGGATCCGCTGCGCGGTCAGGTTTTCCGGATGACGCATGCAGAATCGGCGGGCCGCCCTCTTCGCCCGTTCCCGATCTTCCTCCCGCTCCGATCCCGCGAGGGCTTCGCGCAGGAGCAGGGCCGCGCCGAGATGGTCCGGGTCCTCGTCGAGGATCGTGCTCGCCTCGAACAGGGCCTGCCGGGGACGTCCGAGGCGGAGATAGCCCTGGGCGAGGATGAAGCGGGCGGTCCGTGACCAGGGGTAGCGGTCGAGGATCCGCCGGGCGTTGGCCATCGCGATCTGGGGCAGGCCAAAGCTGATCGCATGGGCCGCGATCCCCAGATGCTGGACCGGATGGGGAATTGTCTCCGGGAGCGTCCGGCCCTCGGCGGCGAGCTTCAGGAACAGGGACTTGGAATCGCGTCCCGAGGGGATGCTCTCCTCGTCCTTTGCCCGAAGGAGGAGGTCCAGGGCGCGCTCCCGGCTGTTCTTCCGATCCGGCATGTCGAGCACCTGCCCGGCGTCCCGGATCGCATAGAGGAACTGGGAGGTGTCGAGGTAGAGGAGGGAGCGTCGCAGAAGGGGTTCGGGGTCGCGTGGGCGGATTCCGGCCCAGTGGTCGAGGATGCCGACCTTTTGTTCGAGGGGGGCCGAGGCGGCGTAGTTCCAGCGGAGGAGGATCGCCTCGAGGAAGAGGTCCGGGCCCTCGGGCGGCCGCGCCCAGAACGCGCGGTTCGTGCAGAAGGTCGCGAGGTGGGCCTCGACGGCCGGGGCCAGGCCGTCCAGGTCGGCGAGATAGCCCTGGACGAGGGGGGTGTAGGGGCCGAGGGCCGTCGCATCGGGACGGAGACATCCGCGGAGAAGGGTTTCGAGTCCCTTCCGATCCCTGACCTGGTGGAAGATCCGGGCGAGCCAGAACCAGGCCTCGGCCCATCTGGGATCCCCAAAGAAGGGCGCGGCGGTTTCCCGGAGCGACTTTCCCCGGAACCAGGGTCTTCGAAGGGTCTTCGCCAGGCCCGGGGAGTGCAGGTCCGACCAGGCGAAGGCCGCCCTCCGGGCGGCGATCGCGCTCCCGTAACCGGGGAAGCGCTCCATGTAGAGCGTACAGAGCAGGGCGGCGCGGTCCTGCTCCCCGGCGCGTTGGAACAGGCTCGAGGCCCCCTGGAGCGCCGCGTAGAGGGCCTGGTTCCGGCGGAGGGCCTTCCGGTAGTACTCGGTGCTCTGCTCGATCCTCTGGTGGATGCGCCGGCAGCGGTCGAGGAGTCGCTGGCGCACGGCCGGATCGAAGACCTGGGCCCTGAGCTTCGCCTGGAAGGCCCCTTCGATCCGCCGTCCGATCGGGTCTCCGGGCTCCCGGTACAGGAACCCGACGAGGTCCTCGACGGCCTCCCGTCGCATCGGTTGCGGGAGGGATTCGGCGAGGTCCTTCTCGATCAGGTCCCGGATCTCCTTCTGGTAGATGTGTTGGGACGCCCTCCCCGCCAGGTCGAGGACGAGTCCGTCCTCCCCGTGCTTCTCGAGGAAGACCTGGGCCAGCCGGAGGGCCTTCTTCGCCTTTCCTCCCGCGAGGAGGACTTGAATCCGGTCCCGTTCGTAGCCGGGATCCTTCTGCCGGAGCTCCTGCTGGAGGACGTCGAGGTCCGAAAGGGCCTTGCGGAAATTCCCGAGGCGCAGATGGGCCCGGTAGCGGAGCCTGTGGAGTTCGACGAGCTTCTCCCGATCCCCGTTCGGACCCAGGCTGCGCTGGGCGAGGTTGAGCAGGCGGACGGTCTTCCCCGGGCTTCCGGCGGCGAGGGCCTCCCTCGCTTCCCGGAGCGCCTTGTCGGCCCCCTCCCGGTTGAACAGGGCGTAGACGAGGATCATGGCCAGCCCGAGGAGACCGAGGAGGAAGAGGACCGTGACCGATCTTCGGAGCATGCGACCCGCGGGAAGGAGTGTCGCCGGGATCAACGACCCTTGCGGGCCGTCTTCTCCGGCAGGAGACCGTACTTCTTCATCTTATGGAAAAGCGTGGACCTGTTGACCTCCAGCATGTCCGCGGTCTTCTGGCGGTTCCACCCGTTCCTCTCGAGTGCTTCGAGGATGATGCGCCGTTCCGGTTCTTCGAGGGCTTCCTTCAGGGGTTTGATCTCTCCCCTAAGGTCGACGATCGGCCGCTCGGAAGCGCGGACCGCGGGGGGGAGGTCCCGGACGTCGATCTTCTCGTCCCTGCAGAGGACGACGGCCCTCTCGACGGCGTTCTCGATCTCGCGGATGTTTCCGGGCCACTCGTAGGCCATCAGGTAATCGAGAGCCTCCGCGGTGAAACCGTCGACTTCCTTCTCGTGGAAGGCGCGGTAGCGCTGCAGGAAATGATCGAGGAGGAAGGGGATGTCTTCTTGTCTCTCGCGAAGCGGCGGAAGTTCAATGTTGACGACGTTGATTCGGTAGTAGAGATCCTCCCGAAACTTTCCCTTGCGGACGAGTCCGAGGAGATCCCGGTTCGTCGCGAGGAGGATCCGCACGTCGACCTTGCGGGTCAGAGTCTCACCGACTCTTTCGAAGCTGCGGTCCTGGATGAGGCGCAGGAGCTTGACCTGCAGGGCCGGACTCGCGGTCGCGATCTCGTCCAGGAAGATCGTGCCCTGGTCGGCCTCCTCGAATTTCCCGGGCTTGTCCCGGATCGCTCCGGTGAAGGCGCCCTTGGCGTGCCCGAAGAGTTCGGATTCGAGAAGAGTGTCGGGCAGGGCGCCGCAATTGACCTCGACGAAGGGGTGGTCGTTCCGCTTCGAGAGGGCGTGGATCGTTCGGGCCAGCCGGGTCTTTCCCGTTCCGCTCTCCCCCGTGATGAGGACGGTCGCTCGGGTCGGGGCGACGGATTCGATCGTCTCGAAGATCCGTCCCATCCTCTCGGAGGTCCCGATCATGTCCTTCAGGCTCCGGCGGCGGTTGATCTCCTCCTTCAGGTCGCGGTTCTCCTCCAGGAGCTTCTTCTTCTCGAGGGCGCGCTGGATCGCGAGACCGAGCTGATCCTCGACGATCGGCTTGGCGAGATAGTCGAAGGCTCCGACGCGCATGGCCTCGACGGCCTCTTCGATCGTTCCGAAGCCCGTCAGGAGGATGACGATGCTTTCCGGCCGGACGGTCCGCGCCTTCCGGATGAACTCGATGCCCCGGATCGAACCCATGTCCTGGTCAGCCAGGATCAGGTCGAAGGCCTTGCGGCGGAGGAGATCGAGGGCCTCGTTGCCGTCCTCAAGGGAGGCGACCTCGAAGCCGGCTTCCGCGAGCCCTCCCCCGAGCGTCTTGGCCGAACGAGGGTCGGGATCCACGATGAGAATCCTGTATCGCATGCCCTTCCTATCGGCAATCCGAGGGGAGGCGTGGGAGAATCGCACCGTTCCCGCCTTCGCCGGGGCGGGATCCCGACATCCCCCAGGGGAAGGCGTTGTCCCTTTCCACCTTCGTGGACCCCGACCCCCGGAGGTCTCCCCGGGCCCCTCCGGGCCGGGAGGAGGGGAGTCCGGTGGGAGATCCGAACGCCCTCAGGAGCGGAGCGGCAGGTGGACCCGGAGCCCTTGGAAGAGTCCTCCTTCCGCCAGGACCTCGAGATCTCCGCCCTGGGCCCTCAGGAGGTTCCGGGACACGGCGAGATCGAGGCCGAGGTCGGGGTCGCGCAGCAGGGGGTCGAGCCGGAAGGGGGTGAGGAGTTCGGCGGGACGACAGGGCAGGGGGAACGGGGTCGGGAACAGACAGTCCAGGCGGAAACGGCCCTCCTCGGTTCCGCGGGGAACGAGGCGGATCGGTTCGTCCTCGGCCGCGAGGTCCAGGGCGGGCCGGAGCAGGTTGCACAGGGCCTTCACGGCCAGGTCGGGGTCGAGGGCGAGGGTCGGGTCCTTCTCTTCCTCCGTCATTTCCGGGGAAAGGACGCGTGCTCCAAGCGGGGCTTCGAGGGTCTCGACGGCCTTCCGGACCAGGTCTTCGAGTCGGAGTTTCCCCGGGATCGGCCGGATCCGGCCCGCGAGGTCCGTCAACTTCTCGAGGAGGGTCTGCATTCTCCGGGCGGAGCGTTCGGCGAGGTCGAGGTTGTCGGACAGGTCGGGACCCGCCTCCTCGCCCTGGAGAAGCCTCAAGAGCTGGATCCTCCCGGAGAGCGCCGCCAGAGGATTGTTCAGATGGTCGGCCAGGCCTGCGAGCAGGTCCCGTTCGGGCGAGTCGGAACCCGATCTGCGGGAGGGGGCGCAGAAGGGGACCAGGTCCCGGGCCTTGGCGGGGATACGGACGACCTCGATCCCCATCTCGAGGGCGACCTCGACCCAGGAGGGCTTCCGCTCCCCCCGGCGGACGATGAGGATCCGGCGTGTCCCGGGAAGGAGGCGGCCGATCAGCCGGAGAGCGCCGAGGTCCTCTTCGCCGAGGAGGCCCAGGTCGACCCAGAGGCTTTCGGGGCGGAACCTCTGGAGTTCGGGCGCCGCCCCGTAGAGATCGGAACCGCGCCAGCATTCGAGGCCGGGGTCGACCTCGTTGAGGAGGCTCTCGAGGCTCCGGGCGGCGGCGCCGATCAGGGCGGCGATCCTTCTATGTGGAGGAGGGTCCAATGGAATGCAAACCTGAAAGAATCCACAAAGAATAAGGGAAAGAATGATGGTTTTATCTTTTTTCCCGGGCGGGGCCGCGCCCGTTCCGAGCCCCCGATGCCATGGGGCGCAGGGAAGCCCCGGGCGGGGCCAAGCACCCGGGCGGGGGATGCCGATAGGGGGGTGTATGGATCCGGAGGAGGGAAGGAGCGGGGTTTCGGGCTCTGGGGGGCGGGAGGCTCTCGGCGCGGGAGTCCCCCGAGGACTGGGGGGGCGGGGGACCGGGCGGACCATCCAGAATGCGCGTTCCGAGCCCTCCGGGCAAGGGCGCGTTCCTCCGTTTCCGAGGCTGCGCCGGGAGCTGAAGGCTCCCTTCGAACCGGCCCCGGGCCTAGGGGGGAAGGGGGTTCCTGGATCGAAGTCCGAGGGAAGCCGCGGTCTCGGAGGTAGACTCCTCCGGTTCCTTCGCCGGGTACTCCATGTCCTCCGGGGGCGGGGAGGAGCCGAGGCGGGAAGCGGAGCGGATTGACGATGTCGAAGGATCGAAGCGGAGTGCGTGGAGAGGAGGAGGCGCGGGGGGAGTGGCCCCGGGCCGGCCGACCCGATCTCTCCCTCGTGATCCCGATCTACAACGAATACGAGAACCTCCTCCCGCTACATGCCTCGATCCGTCGGGCTCTCGAGCCAACGAGTTACAGCTACGAGATCCTCTACATCGACGACGGGTCGACGGACGGAGGCCGAAGGCTCCTGCGGGAGATCGCGAAGGAGGACCCGAAGGTCCAGGTCCTCGAACTCAGGAGCAACGCCGGACAGACGGCAGCGATGGCCGCCGGTTTCGACGCCTGCCGGGGGCGTTACGTCGTCACGATGGACGGAGATCTCCAGAACGATCCGGCCGACATTCCGAGGGTCCTCGCGCGGCTCGAGCAGGGTTACGACGTCGTCTGCGGATGGCGCCGGGACCGCCGGGACAAGGCCTTCACCCGCCGCTTTCCGTCCTGGGTCGCGAACCGCCTGATCTCGGCCTTCACGGGCGCGCGAATCCACGACACGGGCTGCACGTTGAAGGCCTACCGGGCCTGGGTCGTCCGCAAGCTGCACCTGTATTCGGACATGCACCGTTTCATCCCCGCTCTGGCCGCGGGCTCCGGGGCGAGGGTGACGGAACTTCCGGTACGTCACCATCCCCGGCGTTACGGCAGGTCCAAGTACGGCATCGGACGGATCCTGCGCGTCTTGACCGATCTCCTCGTCCTGAGGCTCCTCGTCCGATTTGCCGCGCACCCCGTGCGGTTCTTCGGCCTCACGATCCTCCCCCTCTTCGCGGGTGCCGTCGTGCTCGCGCTGCTCGGGCTCCTCAAGTTCGAACGGGGCGGAGGAGTCGGCCTCCTCCCGAGGTGGGACCTCTACTACATGACGGCCTCGGTCGTGACGACGATCACCGCCCTCAACCTGTTCCTCCTCGGGCTCCTGGCCGAGCTTTCGGTCCATGTTTCGGGTTTCTTCTCGCGTTCCGGCGTCGATGTCGACGCGCGGCACGAGGAAGGTCGCGGATGAGCAGGCTTCCCGACAAGGAGTCCCTCCGCGAACGGGGTGTGTCGATCTTCCTGCACGTCACCGACCCCGACATGCGGGTCGGCCCATTGCTCGAGGCCTACGACAAGGCCCTGACCCCGATGGGGAGGCCGTTGCGGTACGTCTTCATCCTCGATGGGGTCGGGGGGCGGGTCTTCCAGGAGCTGGAAGCCCTGCAGGCCCATCGCGGGGACGTCCGCCTCCTGGGGCTGCAGGGAGGCGGAAACGGGGAGTCGATCGCATTCACGGCCGGAAAGGAGCATGCACAGGGAGCCTATCTGGTCACCGCTCCGGACTACCTCCAGATCGACCCCGCGGTGATCCCCGCGATGGTCGACCGTCTGGAGGAAGGGGCGGACCTCGTCAGCGGCTGGCGCCATCCCCGCGTCGACCCCTGGCTGAACCGGCTTCAAAGCAGTTTTTTCAACTGGTTCCTCCGGCGGATGTCGGGCACCGGACTCCACGACCTGAACTGCACGTTCCGGGCGATGAAGCGGGAGGTGCTGGAGGAGGTCCCGATCTACGGGGATCAGTTCCGCTTCCTTCCGATCCTCGCGGAACGACGGGGGTTCAAGGTCACGGAGATTCCGGTCCGGCATCTCGAGGAGCGCGGGAAGACCGGGTTCTTCGGGGTCGGGGTCTACCTGAGAAGACTCCTCGACATCATGGCCGTGACCTTCCTGACGCGGTTTACGAGCAAGCCCCTGCGTTTCTTCGGGATCCTCGGCCTGACGCTGATCCTCCTGGGGCTCGTCTTCTCGGTTCCGCCCGTCTACATGAAGCTCTTCCTCGGAGAGAGCATCCAGGACCGGCCGATCTTCCTGATGGGGGTCGTGCTCATCACATTCGGGCTCCAGCTCATCGGATTCGGGCTGGTCGGAGAGGTCATCATCTTCACCCAGGCGAGGAACCTGAAGGATTACAAGGTGGACCGCGTCCTGACCCGGAATCCCGGGGCCTTGCGGGAGGCCGAGCGGAAGCGGATCGCCCGGGAAGTCCTCGTGCCCGGACCGATGGAGGAAAGGACCCGGTTGCGGGTCCGCCATGCGGCCCCCGGAGAGGACGCATGGCTCGACGCATTCACGGAGAGCCACTCCCGGGGATCCCCCTACCACCTCTCCTGCTGGAGGAGGATGGTCGAGGAGGTCTCCGGGCATCGGGTCGAGGTCCTGGTCGCGGAGCGGGGGAAGGAGATCCTCGGGTTCCTCCCGTTCTCCGTCTTTCCTTCGGTTTTTCTCGGAAAGGTCGCGGTTTCGATCCCCTATGCGGTCTACGGGGGGCCTCTGGCGGAAGATTCAGAGGTCGCGAGGGTCCTGGTCGAGGAGGCGGCCCGGATGACCGAGGAGGCGGAATGCCGTTATCTCGAACTCCGGATGATCGATGCCCTGGAAGGGGTTCCCGGGCTCGAGACGAGCGATCGATACCTGACCTATTTCAAGGATCTCCCGCAGGACCCGGAGGATTGCCTCGGAATCCTGCCGCGGAAGGCGCGCGCCGAGGCACGGAAGGGCCGGGACGAGAGCCGCCTGCGCCTGGTCGAGGGCTGCGATCTGCGGACCTTTCAGCGCTTGTTCGCGAGCAACAAGAAGAGTCTCGGATCCCCGGCGATCCCCTTGTCGATGCTGCAGAGCCTGGAGCGCCATCTCGGTTCGAAAATGGTTCTGCACAGGGTCGAGGAGCCCGGGGGAAGGATCGTCGCCGCCGTCTGCAGCTTCGTCTTCAAGGAAACCCTGCTTCCCTATTATTCGGGCGCTGTCGGGAGGGAGGCTCCGCGGGGCATGAACAACTTCATGTACTGGAAGCTCATGTGCGCGGCCGTGGAGATGGGCTGCAAGGTCTTCGATTTCGGGCGGAGCCGGAGGGACTCGGGAGCGGCGATGTTCAAGCAAAACATGGGCTTCGAGCCGACCTCCCTCCATTACCAGTACCGGTTGGGGCCGAAGGGAAGCCTCCCGGACTTCCATCCCGACAACCCCAAGCTCGGGTTCTACCGCAAGGCCTGGATGGTCCTTCCCTCCGTCGCGACGAAACCCGTCGAGGGCATGCTGTTCCGACAGCTTCCCTGAGGTTCCCTTCCAGGGATCCTACGGGCGGAAGGTCAGGCTCGGTGGAGGATCCAGGCGGCGGCTTCCGGCAGATTCCGCGCGAAGGCCGTTGGCCGGTCCTCCCCGGAAGGCCAGTCTTCCCGGGGCGTGGTGCCCAGGATCGCGCAGGTCCGGATCCCGAGCCGGGTCCCGGCCGCGAGGTCCCGCGGGCGATCCCCACAGAGGAAGGATCGCCGGGGGTCGAAGTCCCATTCGGCCAGGGCCTGCCGGACCAGGGCGTCGCCGGGTTTCCTGCAGGCGCAGGCGCGGGTCATCGGACCCCGTCCCTCCTCCGGGTGGTGGGGGCAGACGTAGACCGCGTCGAGGAGACCTTCACAGGTTTCCAGCATATGGGCGTGGACGGCCTGGAGGTCCTCCCAGGCCATCAGGCCCCGCGCGAGTCCGGACTGGTTCGTCACGACGAGCAGGAGGAATCCCCCCCGGCGGAGGTCGGTCAGGGCCTCGAGGAGTCCCGGGACCGGGGACCATTGCTCCGGGCACGTGAGGAAGGATCGCTCGGGATTGAGAACCCCGTCCCGGTCCAGCAGGACGGCCTTTCTCATTTTCCGGAAGCGGGTCGGGTCTCCCCGCTCCGGCGGAACGTTCCGTCCGGAAACAGGCGGACGAAGAGATCGTGGGGGACGTACCTCCATTCATAGGAGAGGGGAAAGAAGAGATCCCCGAAGGTCCACCAGGCGGGAAACGGAGGGACGATGAAATCCGTCACCCCGTCATCGAGCCGCACGACCTGCAGCCCCTTGAAGGCGGTGAGGCGCCGGGTCTCGGGTTCGTAGCCCTTCTTGCGGATTTCCAGGAGGTGGTCACCCGCGAGAGGACCCCCCAGATCGAGAGAGGCGGGGGTCGTCTTCCCGGTCGGTCCTCCGTCCAGCCAGATCTCCGCGCCGGGCGGATCGGAGGTGACGAAGACCCGGCCGTCCCCCTTGGGGTAGAGGCAGGAGGAGGCGAAGGCGAGGCAGGTGAAAAGGATGGCCCTTAGGAGCCGGCGGCTCGCGGCGGGGAACGCGTCGAACATCCTTCCATCTTCCCAGCTTCCGATCTCCGAGGGAAGCTTCCCCCATTGCGATCGGGCGCCTGAAGGGGATTCCTTGGAGGCGGGCCGGGGGGGGGCTAGCCTGATCGAGAAGCGGGATCTCGCCGATGGATCCGCGCTCTCCGGCCCGGAGAGCTCCGGGATGCGCGGATTTCGCCCAACTCCCCGGGGTCGGGAAGCCGATGGTTCCGAGGGCCCGGGGGAAGGGCGCCTCCACCGGTGGAGCTTCCCCGGGTTCCGATCGTAAGGGGCCTCCAAGGGTTTCGGGCGCCTGTGACCGGGGGGGATCTCGTGGATTCCTTTCGGGGAAGGGTGGAAGGTCTATGGACATGCAGAAAGCCGCGCGATTGGACAAGGAGGTTCTCGCCGAACTCCGGACGGGGCAGGACACCTGGCAGGTGTTCAAGATCATGGGGGAGTTCGTCGACGGCTTCGAGACCCTGCGCAAGATCGGGCGGGCCGTCTCGATTTTCGGTTCCGCGCGCATGCGCCCCGGGGAGCGGTATTACGAACTCGCCGTCGAGGTCGCCGAGCGCTTCGCGAAGAAGGGCTGGACGACGATCACCGGCGGAGGGCCAGGCATCATGGAGGCGGCGAACAAGGGAGCGAAGAAGGGCGGGGGGCTTTCGGTCGGATTGAACATCAAACTGCCCTTCGAGCAGTCCGCGAATCCCTTTCAGGACATCGCCCTCGAGTTCGATTACTTCTTCGCGCGGAAGGTCATGTTCGTCAAGTACGCCCAGGCCTATGTCGTTCTTCCGGGCGGGTTCGGGACGATGGACGAACTCTTCGAATCCCTGACTCTCGTCCAGACCGGAAAGGTCCAGGGCTTCCCGGTCATCCTGATCGGCAAGGAGTTCTACGGGGGGCTTCTGCGGTGGATGCGGAAGGAGATGGTCGCGGCGGGAACGATCTCCCCGGAGGACACCTCCCTGTTCCTGCTGACCGACGATCCGGAGGAGGCCGTGGAGGCGGCCGAGCACTTCCATCATTCGGGGGAGACGATGACCCCGGAGACGCTCGCAGCTTGGAGAAGGCTCTGGGCCGCCCACCTCCGGAAGAAGAACGAAAGGGGCGAACCCGGCGGGCCTTCCACCGGAAAGGGACGAAAGAAGAAGCACCGCCGGCCGTCGAGGCTCCGCGGGAGGCGGTCGGACTGAACGGAGCCGCCGGCCCTCCCTCGGGACGCGGGGGCAGGCGGCGGGTTCCCTAGTCGTTCGAGCGGCCGAGGAAGGATCCGTCGGTCGTGCTCACCTTGATGCGTTCTCCGACCTTGATATGCATCGGAACCTTGACCTCGAGCCCGGTCTCGAGCCTGGCGTTCTTCGTGACGTTCGTCGCCGTGTTCCCCTTGACGGCCTCCTCGGCCTCGACGACTTCGAGGACGACGCTCGCGGGGAGGTCGACCGCGACCGGAACCCCCTCGTGGGTCGTCACGTCCACGCTGGCGTTCTCGGCGACGTAACCCATCATCTCTCCGACCATTTCCCCGGGGAGGTGGAACTGGTCGTAGGTCTCCTCGTCCATGAAGACGAATCCTGAGGCGTCCTTGTAGAGGTATTGGCAGCGCTTTCGTTCGAGATAGGCGACTTCCGCCGTCTCGCCCGTGCCCATGCGCAGGGGTTTCTGGGTCCCGGTCCGGAGGTTCCTGAGGAGGAAGTGGTGGACCGCCTGCCCCTTTCCGGGGGTCACGTGATCGTGTTTGAGGACCAGGAAGAGGTCCCCGTCGAGATGGAGGGCCATTCCAGGCTTGATCTCGGTCGCTCTCTGCTTGGCCATTGGTTCTCCGTGGCTTCTCGTGGGGGCGAGAAGATAACAGGGCCGGGCGGGGTGCAAAAGCGTAGCTTCCCGCCCCCGGAGTCTCTTCGCTCCCGGGACGGGGCCCCGGCGGAGACGGGGCGGGAGAGACCGCGGTCAGTATTCCCTACGCTGGGTCGAGGAGGGGATGCCGAGCGCTTTCCGGTACTTCGTCACCGTCCTGCGGGCGATCTTGACCCCTTCCTTCTCGAGGATCTGGACGACCGCGTCGTCGGAAAGGGGGCGCTTGCGGTCCTCGGCCTCGATGATCTCCTTGACCCTCTGCTTGATCGCCTGCTGGCTGACCATCTCCCCGCTCTCGCTCCGCGTGCCGGCGGAGAAGAACCGTTTCATGTCGAAGATGCCCTGCGGGGTCTGGATGTATTTCCCGGAGATGGCCCGGCTGACCGTCGAGATGTGGACGCCGACCTCGTCGGCGATGTCCTGCATTCGGAGGGGCTTCAGATGGCTGATCCCCTTGCGCAGGAATTCGCTCTGCTTCTCGACGACGGCGGTCGCGATGCGCTGGATCGTGCTCTGGCGCTGGTGGATCGAGTCGATGAACCACTTCGCCGCCTCGATCTTCTTGCGCAGGTATTCCTGGACCTTCGGATCGGGCTGGGACTCCTTCAGGAGCTTCCGGTAGACCGAGGAGATCTGGAGTTCGGGGATCCCTCCCCGTTCGACCCGAACCTCGAAGCGGCCGTCGATCTCCTCGACCACGATGTCGGGGGAGATGACCTGGTTCGGGATGTCCCCGAACTGCGACCCGGGGTGGGGATGGAGGTGCTTGCGCATGAACTCCACGCATTCCTTGATCTCCTCGATCGTCGCCCCGGTCTTTTTCGCAATCCTCGGGATGCGGTTCATGCTCAGATCCTCGAGATGATCCCGAATGACCCGCCGCGCGAGTTCGTGCTCTCCCTCGATCATGTCCAGTTGGAGGAGGAGGCATTCCTCGAGGTCCGCGGCGCCGACGCCGGGGGGATCCAGGGTCTGCACGAGACGGATCGCCTCGTCGATCTCCTCGAGGCTGCAATCCGCCTCCTCGGCGAGTTCCTCCCGGGAGGAGATCAGCCTTCCGTCCCGATCGAGGGAGAGGATGACGATCTCCACCTGCTCCCTCTGTTCCGGACTCAGGTCGATGAGGGCCAGCTGGGACATCAGGTGATCGGTCAGGGATTCGCTGTGTCCCGGCGTATTCGCGAGGGCCTCGAGTTTCGCATCTCCGTCGACGCCCGAACCGATGCGGCCGCGCTGTTTCCAGTCCTTCGTTCGCTCCTCGATCTCGTCCAGGGTCTCGAAGGTCGCATCGGGGGGGACTTCCTCCTGGGGTTCCGGTTCGGGGGGCGGAACCTCCTCCGAGGAAGGATCCGGCTCCTTGATGTCGAGGAAGACGTTTTCCTGGAGTTCCTGGTCGATCCGGTCCTTCAGTTCGAGCAGGGGATACTGGAGGACCTGCATCGCCTGGATCATCTGCGGGGACTGGATCAGTCGTTGTTCGGCGCGCAGGTTCTGGCTCAGGCTCAATCGCATCGTCGTTCTCGCAGGGTTCCCTGCATGATACAGGAGGGGAGCGAGGAGAGGTCTCCGATGTTCCCGCGCCTCCTGATCCACCCGGGTGAGGAACCGCCTCGGAGCAGCCGGGGTCCTTTCATTCGTGTAGAATGTTCTGGCGGGCGTCTTCGCCGCGTTTCCCGGAACCTTGCCCCCGCGTCTCGGATCCCGAAATCGATCTTGGTCCTCCCCCTGACCTTTCCGCTCCTGCTCCTTCTCCTCGGATCCCTCGTTCCGGGCTTCCCCGGGGAGAGCGCCCCGCGGATCGGAGGGTGGAACGCCTCCGGGAGCTTCCCTTCCATGCAGGAACCGGAAAGGGGACACCGCGGCTCCTTCGGCGCGAGCCATTCGAGAATCCGCGTCCTGCCCCGCGGCGCGCCGGAGCTTCAAGTCCTCGTCGAGGAAGCTCCCTCCGAGCGCGGGTTCCGGGCATGTCCCGAGAACCTGCGTCCCTGGATCGAGGCCCTGGACGCCCCGGAGTCCTCGACGAGGGAGGAAGCCCGACGGAGACTCGCCGCGATCGACTGGAGAAACCATCGCTGGCTCCGTGATCGGGCCTACGGGGAGTCCCGCGCCGAACTCAGGCTCGCGTTGCGCGCGGTGCTCGCGAGACTCAGGCTCTCGAGGTACCGGGGTCTTCCCCCGGGCCGTTAGAGGCCGCGCACCGGATCCTGTTCAACCTCCGAGCCGGAGGCTCTCGAGGGCTGCGCGGACCCTTTCCGCGTCCTCCTTGCGCCCGGGGCCCGGAAGGAGCTCGTCGCGCAGGAGGAGAAGGGTCTTCCCGAGCGGGAGGAGGCGGGAGCCCCGCCGTCCCCCCTCAGGAAGGAATAGCGTAGTTCGAGCCCCTTTTTCCCGGCGATTTCGACCTTCCGCGGTCCTTCCTCGACCCGGAACCCTTCGGCCCTCGTGGCGAGCCCCCGGTGTCCGCGGATCCAGGCCTCGAGCCATTCGAGGGCGGAGGAGGGCGTCCACGGGCCCCTCGGGCGGTCGAGACCGGCGACGAGGAGGAAGGATCCGGTCGAGGGGTTGCGCCATCCGACCTGGAAGCGGGTCATGCCGGCGCGCCGGAAGGCGGTCCAGCCCTCCGGACCGTGGATGCGGAAGGGAGGATCCTCGTGGCGGAAGCCTCCGTGCTCGAGGACCCCGCCTCCTCCGTGCCCTTCGGCGAGGGACTCGGCCGCTGATTTCCGGCCGGGGTCGAGGACGCGGAAGGCGGAGAGGAGACCACGGACCATGGGATGCTCGAAGTCGAGCCCCGGAAGTCCCCCCTGGAAGGCGATCATGTAGGCGACCCGACCGGAACGGAGCGAATAGAGCAGGAAGGTCCGAGGGGGGCCGTCCCCGCCGCCCGGGACCCTGAGGGCGCATCTCCAGCCCCTGGCTCCGCCGATTTCGGTCGCCTCCGGAGGGCTCGGGTCGCCGCCCGTTCCGAGGCCGAGGGCGAGCCGGGAGGCCGCGGCTTCCAGCGTCCGGCGGCAGAGGTCGGTCGCGCCGCCAGGGAGGGTCTGGATCGAGAGTTCCATCGCGAGGTTCCGATCCAGGGCGTAGACCTCGATCTCCTCGAGGCAGCCGCTCAGGAACGGGGGTTTCGTCGTCATGAACCAGGGCCCCTCGGCCGGGGCCTTGAGTTCGTAGTTGCAGATCGGACAGTGGAAGCGGGTTTCGATCCCCATCGACAGTCCGGGGATCGGGGCGGAATCCTCGCCGGGGCGGCTTCGGATCCGCGCCTGGAGGGAGCGCGTCGTCTCGACGAGGAGCCGGGCCCGGGGAGGAAAGCTCTTAGACCCGGCGGGGAGGACCACGAGTTCGAAGATCCGGGCCCGGGCCCTGGGCCGGCCGGTCCGCCGGTCGGGGAGGAGGATCTCGGCGGTCAAGAACAGGGTCCGGAACCCCCTGGACTCGAAGGCCGCCAAGATCTCGGAACTCCTGGTGGAAGGACGGCCGCCGGTGGTCGAGAGCACGCGGGCGGCGAGGGCCCTCCGGCACTGGGGGTGAACCATCGCGGTCAGGGCCAGGACCTTCCCGGGGTTCCCGGTGCTCCAGGCCCGATCCAGCGCGCCGGCGAAGGCGCGGTCACGGGGGCGGATCTCCGCCCGCGCGACCTTCCGCTCCCAGAACGGACGAGGTTCCGCCGCGGTTTTCCCGCCCTGGAGCAGGAGCGGGGGGGAACCAGAACTCCTCCCCGGCGCCCGTCGACCCGAAGACCCCGGAACGGACCAGGGCCACGCTGCGTGCGAAGGGGTTCTCCCCATGGGTGGGGAAGTTCGCGGGAGAGCGCCAGAGTTCCCGCAGGCCCGGGGGGAGGTTTCTTCCCGTACCGAGGCCCAGGTGGAGGACGAGGGCGGCCGCGGCCGAGGCGAGGAAGAGGAGGATCGGCCGGAAGGCGGAAGGAGTCTTCTCCGTCCGTGCGGCCGGAGTCAGGTCCTCGAGGACGCGGTCGACGAAGGCGGAGGAAGGCGCGGGGACCTCGTGGCGGGTCAGGGCGATCCGAAACAGGGTCTCCTCGACGAATGACCGGGAGGGCTCAGGGACCCGATGCAGGCGAAGGAGTTCCCGGAGACCCATCCCAGCGCCCCCTTTCTCCGCATTCGGTTCCGACCGGTCCTTCTTCATCGATTCCCGTCCTGGGGGCTTCCGAGATACGGCGCCAAATGCTTCTTCATCGCTTCCCGGGCCCGATGGAGGCGCGACTTGACGGTCCCCTCGGTCGTGCCCATGACCCCTGCGATGCTTTTCAAGTCCATTTGTTCGAACTCTCTGAGAACAAAGACCATACGGTGGTCCTCGCTCAGCGCCTGCAAGGCCGTCTCGATCCTATCGCCGAGTTCGCGGTCCAGGGCGGCCTCCCCCGGTCTACGAACGTTCCTGTCCTCGAGTTCCCATCCTCCTTTCGGGGTCCCCCGCGCTCCCGAGGGACACGGTCGGGATCCTTTTCTTCTTCAGGACGTCGAGGCAGTGGTTCCGGACGAAGGTGAAGACCCAGGTCGTGAACTTGACCCCGCGCGACGGATCGAAGCGGTCGAGGGAGCGGAAGACCTTCAGGAAGATCTCCTGCGCGACGTCCTCGGCCTCCTCGGCGAAGCGCCGGCCGAGGTAACGGTGGATCGTCGCCAGGATCGGGCGGTGAAGCGTCTCGACGATGCGCCGACTGGCTTGCAGATCGCCGTCCAGGGCGGCCCGGATGTCGGTCATCGGAATGTCCTGCACGGTCTTCCGTCCGGCGGCGGTCCGGTTCAGATCATGTATCGGATCAGGTCGGGGTCGTCCGCCGCGTCTCCGAGTCGGGCCTCGGCGAACTCCTTGTCGATGCGGACGACCTCCCCCTTCCGGTCCGGGGCCTGGAAGGAGAGGTCCTCGAGGCACATCTCGAGGGTCGTCAGGAGGCGCCGGGCTCCGATGTCCTGGGTCGTCTTGTTGGCCTTGTAGGCGACCGCCGCGATGTGGGCCAGGCCGTCCTCGGTGAACTCGAGTTCGAGCCCTTCCGTCTCGAGCAGGGCGATGTATTGCTTGACGAGGCTGTGCTCGGGTTCGGTCAGGATCCGGAGGAAATCCTCCTCCCGCAACGGTTGCAGGGCGACCCGGACCGGGAAGCGACCCTGGAGTTCGGGGAGGAGGTCGCTCGGCTTGTTCATGTGGAAGGCCCCGGCCGCGAGGAAGAGGATGTGCTTGGTCTCCACGTAACCGTACTTCGTGTAGACCGTGCATCCCTCGACGATCGTCAGGAGATCACGCTGCACGCCTTCGCGGGAGACGTCCGGGCCCTGGGCCGAACCCGCGGTGACGATCTTGTCGATCTCGTCGATGAAGAGGATGCCGTCCTCCTGGAGCCGTCGCATCGCCTCCTGGACGACTTCGTCCTCGTCGACAAGGGTCTCGGCCTCGTCCTCGAGGAGGATGCGCCGGGCCTCGCGGATCCTGAGCCGGCGTTCCTTCATCCGCGGGCCTCCTCCGCGTCCCCAGAGTTCCTGGAGGGCCGCCGCGTCGATGCCCATCGCGTCCTGCCCCGCCGGTCCCATGACACTGAGCGTCGGCGTCGAGCGGTCCCGGACGAGGATGTCGAGGATTTCCTCCTCGAGCCGGCCCGCGTCGAGCCGCGCCTCCCAGTCCTTCCGGGCCTTGCTCCGTTCCTCGATCCTCGCGGCGAGTTCCTCGTCGCCGAGAAGAGGGAGGTCCCGCGCCGGTTCGATCCCCCCCTCGGTCCCGGGAGGCACCGGGCGCCAGAGGCCGCCGTCCTGGGTCCAGCGGACCTCCTCGTTCTCCAGACCGGGGATGCCGGGGTCGTCGTCCTCGGGTCGGAGATCCTCGCGGGCCCAGAGGGCCTCGAGGATCCGTTCCCGCGCGCGCTCCCGGGCCTCGGCCTGCACCTCGGCGACCCGCTCCGCCCGTACCATCCGGACGGCGACCTCGGCCAGGTCCCGGACCATGCTCTCGACGTCGCGCCCGTGGTAGCCGACCTCGGAGTACTTGCTGGCCTCGACCTTCAGGAACGGGGCCCTCGTGAGTTCGGCCAGGCGCCGGGCGATCTCGGTCTTTCCGACCCCCGTCGGCCCGATCAGGAGGATGTTCTTGGGATAGACCTCGGCGGCGAGATCGGGGGGGAGCTGCCGGCGGCGCCAGCGGTTCCGGAGCGCGACCGCGACCTTCCTCTTGGCCTTCTCCTGGCCGACGATGTGGCGATCGAGGCGCGCGACGATCTCTTCGGGGGTCAGGTCCTGCATTGCGGATCCGATCTCGAAAGGGGGACAGGATGGGTCGGGGCCTCGGCCCTTGCAAGGACGGGGAGGATCGGGGACCTCGGAACGACGGAGGACGGGGCTTTTCGGGTCGGAGCTTGCCGGCGGGGCGGCGCGGGGCGATCGTGGGAGCATGGTCGCCGCAGGGGAACGGGGCCGGAAGCCGCGCCGCTCGCCGCTCGCGGCCCTCGCCGGCAAGGAGGCCTCGGCCGGTCTGACCTATGGTCTCGTTCTCGCAGCCTTCAGTCTCGGGGGCTACGGCCTCGATTCCCTGCTCGGGACGAGTCCCCTCTTCGTCCTCCTGCTCCTCGTGGTCGGGGCGGTCGGCGGGTTCATCCAGCTCGTCGAAACGGTCTCGCCCGGAACCCTTTTTCCGGGCCGCAGGCCCGAAGGTCCGTCCGGGTCCGGCCGTACCGTAGAGGGAGGGGAAGGAAGCGGGCGCGCTTCGTTCCCCGAGGAGGAGGGCCGAGGGGGGGGTGCCGGCCCGCGGGATCGGAGCGGGACATGAACCGGGGCCCGAGGTTCCTGCCCTGGCTCGGTCCTCTCCTGGTGCTCCTGTGCCTCCAGGTCCTCGTCCCCGAACTCCTTCCCGGGCCGGAACGAGCGCTATCGAGGGAGCGCCAGCTCCAGGGGGGCTGGCTCGGGATCGTGCTCGGGTCCCTCGCCGCGTTCGGGGTCGGACGGTGGATCGACCGGGCCCTGGAGGCCGGCGGCGGCGCCTTCCTGAAGCCGATGGCCGGGGGCTTCCTCCTGAAACTCCTCCTACTCGGCGCGGTCGGGGGATGGCTCGGTTTTCTCCAAACGGAGGGCCCGGGCTTCGAGGCCTTCGCCCTCGCCTTCGTTGCCTCCGCCTTCGGTTGGAATCTCCTCTTCCTGCTCGGACACCCGAGGCTCGGAAGACCCCCGGGGGGGCGGGGTTCCTGATCGCGTCGATCCGCCGCGCCCGAGGCCGCGAATCCCCGCGGTTTTTCCTGTCTTCTTCCTTCACATTGCGCGGCGAGGTCATAAGCTTCTCGCCCAAAATTCCGGCTCGCCGGAGACCCGAGACCCCTTGAGGAAGATCTTGTCCCTCGCAATCGAGAACCACCGAGATTCGGGCGCCTTTCCCCGCTTGCTCCGGCTCGCGGCCGTGGCCGCCGCCCTTCCCGCGAGCGCGGCCCGCCTCGCCGCCCAGGAAGGGGGCGTCCCGGCGGCGGGGGGGGGGCACGCGGCGGGGGGCGACGTCTTCACGCGGCTCTACGGGCACGTCATCCCCCACGAGATCGCTTCCTTCGACCTCGGGGCCGTGCGGCTCGGTTTCTACAACATCCAGATCTTCCAGGTCCTCGCGGTCGCCCTGATGTTCGTCATCTTCTTCGGGGTCCGCAGGGGGCTCGAGGCCTCCCTTGCAGGCGGGGGGAGGATGGGACCCTTCACCCGGATCTTCTCGGGTTTCGTCCTCTTCATCCGGGACGAGATGGTCGTTCCGATCATGGGGGACCGGGAGGGAAGCCGCTTCCTGCCTTATTTCCTCTTCGTCTTCTTCTTCATCGCCTTCCAGAACCTGCTCGGCCTGATCCCCCACGGGGCGACGGCGACGGCGAGCCTCTTCGTGACCGGAGGGCTCGCGGCGACGACGCTCGCGCTCATGGTCGGCGGGGGCATGGTCGTCCAGGGGCCGGGGGCCTTCTGGAAGAACCTCGTGCCGCACGGCGTGCCCTGGTGGCTCGTCCCCTTGATGTTCCTGGTCGAGGTCATCGGCATCATCGCGAAGCCCTTCGCCCTGACCGTCCGTCTCTTCGCGAACATGCTGGCCGGACACCTCGTCGTCCTGTCCTTCATGGGCCTGATCTTCTACTTCGCGGGACAGATCGGGAACCTGGCCTACGCGGTCGCCGTTCCCTCGGTCGGCATGGCGGTCTTCATCATGATCATCGAAGGCTTCGTCGCCCTGCTGCAGGCCTACATCTTCACCTACTTGTCGATTTTGTTCGTCGGGATGTGTCTGCATCCCGAACATTGAGTTCTCCGGCGTTCCGGAGCGGGGAGATCCCCCCCGGAGCCCTTTGACCCCCCGGGCTTCCGTCGTTCGGAACCCGCAACCTTCAGGAGAGAAACGGAATGCTTTCGATGATTCTCGCAGAGACGGGCATGGTCGGGCTCGGCGCCGGCCTCGGTGCAGGACTCGCCGTCATCGGCGCCGGTATCGGCATCGGATCCATCGGCGGCAAGGCGGGCGAGGGCATCGCCCGGCAGCCCGAGGCGGCCGACAACATCCGCGGCAACGCGCTGATCCTCTCGGCCCTGATCGAGGGCGTCGCGCTCTTCGCCGTCGTCGTCACCCTCCTCCTCTCCGGCAAGATTGGCGGCTGATTCCTGCCGCCGGGAGTTCGCCGATGTCCATCCTCACGAACCTCGTCCTGCCCGCCCTTCGCCTCGGAGGGGAGGGGGGGCACGAAGGCGGCTTCAATCCACTGACCGAACAGTGGGGGGTCCTCTTCTGGACCTGGCTGATCTTCCTGGTCTCCCTCCCGTTCATGTGGAAGGTCGTCTTCGGCCCGATCGCGAAGGCCCTGAAGGACCGCGACCAGCGGGCCGAGGACGCGATCGCCCGGGCAGAGGAGGCCAAGGCGGCGGCGGAGCGCGCCCGTTCCGAAACCGAGGCGCGCCTCGAGGAGGCTCGTGAGGAGGCGCGGCGTCAGATCCAGGCGGCCAGGGAGCGGGCGGAGGCCCAGCACCAGGAACTCCTCGCGAAGGCGAAGGAAGAGGCGGCCCGCGAGCGGGACCGCGCGGCCGACGAGATCCGGGCGGAGAAGCAACGAGCCCTTGCCGAGATCCGGGACGAGGTCGTCGACCTGACGCTCACGGCCTCCGCGAAGCTCCTCGGGCGCGAGATCCGGGACGAGGACCAGAAGTCCTTCGTTCAGGGATTCGTGCGCGAGGCGGAGCGCTTCCCGGCGGGAAAGGACTGAGGCGGAGCGCCGACCGATGGCATCCCTGAGCCGAAGATACGCCGATGCGCTTCTGGCCGTGACCGAGGCCGAGGGCTCGACCCCCGGGGTGGAGAAGGATCTCCTCCTCCTGGGCGAGGCCCTCGAGTCGAAGGAGCTGCGCGCCTTCCTCGAGAACCCGGCGGTCCCCCGGGGGACCAAGGCGGAGGCTCTTGTGAAGGCGCTCGCCGCGGCCGGAGGGGAGTCGGCGCACCCGAGGACCCGGCGGTTCCTCGAGGTCCTCCTCGACCGGGGGCGGATCCGCCTGCTGCCCGAACTCTGCGCCCGTTTCCATGAACTCGCGCTCGAGGCGCGGGGAGAGGCCGAGGGGGAACTCTTCTCCCATGGACCGATGGAGACGGAGGAAGTCCGGGCCCTCGAGGAGACTCTGACGGGGATGACTGGGAAGAAGGTGCGGCTTCGGAACACGGTGGACCGCGACCTCCTCGGAGGTTTCGTCATCCGCCTCGGGGACAGGATGTTCGATGCGAGCCTGAAGGGCCGCATCCAGGCTCTGGGCGCCCGGCTGAAGGGGCTGCCCGTGGAGCGTTTGGCGGGCGGGGGGCTCGATGCCCTGAGCCCGGGGAATTGATCGTACGACACCACGGACGGAATCGGAGCGATTCATGGATCTCAAGCCGTCGGAAGTGACCTCGGTCCTGAGGAAGGAGATCGAGGGGTTCGAAGGCGCGGCGCAGGACGCGAAGGTCGGCACGGTTCTCCAGGTCGGGGACGGCGTCGCGCGGGTCTTCGGACTCGGGGACTGCATGATGTCCGAACTCCTGGACTTCGGGAACGGCGTCTTCGGCGTCGCCCTCAACCTGGAGGAGGACAACGTCGGGGCCGTGCTCCTCGGCGACGATACGAAGGTCAAGGAGGGGCAGGTCGTCAAGTCGACCGGGAGGATCATCTCGGTTCCGACCGGCGAGGCCCTGATCGGGCGCGTCGTCGACGCTCTCGGCCGTCCGCGCGACGGACGGGGCGCGATCGATCTCCCCGAGAGCGAATACCGGCCGATCGAGGGCGTCTCCCCGACGGTTCCCGAACGCCAGCCCGTCAAGGAGCCCCTCCAGACCGGCATCGTGGCCATCGATTCGATGATCCCGATCGGACGGGGACAGCGCGAACTCATTATCGGGGACCGCCAGACGGGCAAGACCGCCCTGATTATCGATACGATCATCAACCAGCGGGGGACCGGCGGCGGAGATCCGAAGAACCCCGAACAGGTGCTCTGCATCTACGTGGCCGTCGGCCAGAAGCAGTCCACGGTGAAGGCCGTCGAGAAGGTCCTGACCGACCACGACGCGATGTCCTATACGACGATCGTGTCGGCCCCGGCCTCGGACCCGGCCTCGATGCAGTATCTCTCCTGCTACGCCGGAGCCTCGATCGGGGAGCGCTTCCGGGACGAGGGCCGGCATGTCGTGATCTTCTACGACGACCTCTACAAGCAGGCGTTGGCCTACCGCCAGGTCATGCTCCTCCTACGCCGCCCCCCCGGGCGCGAGGCCTTCCCGGGCGACGTCTTCAACCTCCATTCCCGACTCCTCGAACGCGCCGCGAAGCTGTCGGACGCGAAGGGCGGCGGATCCCTGACTGCGCTTCCGGTCGTCGAGACCCAGGAAGGCGACGTCTCCGCCTACATTCCGACGAACGTCATCTCGATCACCGACGGGCAGATCTTCCTCGAGTCGAACCTCTTCAACGCCGGCATCCGTCCCGCCGTCAACGTCGGCATCTCGGTCTCGAGGGTCGGGGGCTCCGCCCAGGTTCCGGCGATGAAGAAGGTCGCGGGAGGGCTTCGCCTCGATCTCGCCCAGTTCCGCGAACTCGCGGCCTTCGCCCAGTTCGGTTCGGATCTTGACAAGGCGACCCTCGCCCAGATCAACCGCGGCGAGCGCCTCGTCGAACTTCTGAAGCAGGGGCAGTACAAGCCCTTCCCGGTGGAGGATCAGGTCATGTTCGTCTACGCGGGCACGAAGGGTTCCCTCGACAAGGTCCCGATCCAGGAGGTCGGCCGCTGGAGGACGGAGTTCCTCGAGTTCATGCACGCCGACAAGAGCAATCTCGTCGAGACCCTGGCCCGGGAGAAGAAGATGACCGACGAGGTCCGCGAGGGTCTCGATCGGGCGATCGAAGAGTTCAACGCGCAGTTCCAGGCCTGAGGGCCGGACGAGGCAGGGGAAGATGGCGAACATCCGCGACCTCAAGGACCGGATCAAATCGGTCGGAAGCATCCGGCAGATCACCCGGGCCATGGAGATGGTCGCCACGACCAAGCTCCGGCGCTTCCAGGACCGGGCGACGGCCAGCGGACCCTATGCCCGGGAGATCGAGGGACTCGTGCAGAGCCTGGCCGCCCTTGCCGGGGAGACCGCCGAGCATCCCCTGTTCCGGGAGCGTCCCGGAAAGCGGACGGCCGTCCTCCTGGTGACCTCGGACAGGGGCCTTTGCGGCGCCTACAACGCGAACATCTGCTCCGCCCTCAAGACCCATCTCGAGGACCTCGGAGACCGCGAAGTCCGTTTCTTCGTCATCGGGAAGAAGGGGCTGGCATGGCTCAGGCGCGGAGGCATGGAGGTCGCCGAGGTCCTCGACGAGGTTCCCCTCGAACGGATGGACTACCGCTCGGCCGCAAAACTTGCCCACGGGCTCGTCCGTCGCTTCCTGGCGGGCGAGTTCGACGAATGCCGCGTCGCCTACACGGCCTTCCGCTCGATGGCCCGTTACGTTCCGACCGTTTTCCGGCTCCTGCCCCTGAGCGTCATCGACGGGGGTGGAGGGGGGGGCCCCAAGGGCGATCTGATCCTCGAGCCGGGAAGCCGCGAGATCTTCGAGCGCCTCGTTCCCAAGTATCTGGAAACGCGGGTGTTCAACCTCCTGATGGAATCCCTGACCTCAGAGTTCGCCTCCCGCATGGTGTCGATGAAGAACGCGACCGACGCGGCCACCGACATGCAGGGGGCCTTGAAGAAGCAATACAACCGGGCGCGGCAGGAGCGCATCACGAAGGAACTCCTGGACATCGTCGGCGGCGCGGAGGCGCTGTCGTGACCCGCCCTTCTTGAATCCACGGATGGACGAAAGACCGAGGACGATACCTTGACGACCCAGACTGGCACGATCGGGAAGATCCAGCAGATCTTCGGTCCCGTTGTGGACGTGACCTTCCCCGAGGGGAAGCTGCCGGCGATCTACAACGCCTTGCATGTCGACGACAAGAAGACCTCATCGGGCGTCCTCGTCCTCGAGGTCGCCCAGCATCTCGGCAACGAGACCTGCCGCTGCGTCGCGATGTCCTCGACCGACGGCATCCGCAGGGGGCAGGACGCCGTCGACACCGGCGCTCCGATCCGGGTTCCGGTCGGGGAAGCGACGACCGGCCGACTCTTCGATCTCCTCGGAAACCCCCTCGAGAAGGGCGTCGCCCACCCCCTGACCGGGGAGACTATGGGGGAGGTCGCCGCCGACGACTACTGGCCGATCCACCGCCCGGCCCCCACCTACGAGTCCCAGCAGGCGATCTCGGAGATCTTCGAGACCGGCCTCAAGGTCGTCGACCTCCTCTGCCCCTTCGCGAAGGGGGGGAAGATCGGACTCTTCGGCGGCGCTGGGGTCGGCAAGACGGTCCTGATCCAGGAACTGATCCGGATCACGGCGGTCGAGAAGGGCGGCTTCTCGGTCTTCTGCGGGGTCGGCGAGCGCACCCGCGAGGGCAACGACCTCTGGCTCGAGATGGCGGAGGCGGAGTACACCGACGCCGCGGGGAACAAGGCCTCGGTGCTCGACAACGCCGTCCTCGTCTTCGGGCAGATGAACGAGCCGCCCGGCGCCCGCCTCAGGGTCGGCCTCTCCGGTCTGACGATGGCCGAATACTTCCGCGACGTGCAGAAGAAGGACGTCCTCCTCTTCATCGACAACGTCTTCCGCTTCGTGCAGGCGGGTTCCGAGGTTTCGGCCCTCCTCGGGCGGATGCCCTCGGCCGTCGGCTACCAGCCGACGATGGCCTCCGAGATGGGAGCCCTCCAGGAGCGGATCACCTCGACGAAGGACGGTTCGGTCACGTCGATGCAGGCGGTCTACGTCCCGGCGGACGACATCACCGATCCGGCCCCGGTCGCGACCTTCGCGCACCTCGACTCGACGATCATCCTCGAGAGGCGGATCGCCGAACTCGGGATCTACCCCGCGGTCGATCCCCTGAAGTCGACGTCGAAGATGCTCGATCCCGCCATCGTCGGCGAGGAGCACTACAGGGTCGCCCGGGACGTGCAGCAGGTCCTCCAGCGCTATGAGGACTTGAAGGACATCATCGCGATCCTCGGGATGGAGGAGCTGTCCGAGGAGGACAAGGTCACGGTCGCGCGCGCGCGGCGGATCCAGCGCTTCCTCTCCCAGCCCTTCTTCGTCGCCGAGCAGTTCACGGGCAAGGAAGGCCGCTTCGTCCCGAAGGCGGACACGGTCCGCTCCTTCAAGGAGATCCTCGAGGGCGAGCACGACGACCTGCCCGAGCAGGCCTTCCTCTACGTCGGCTCGATCGAGGAAGCGGTCGAGAACGCGAAGAAGATGGGTTGAGCATGACCGCCGTGACGAAAGGTCTGTTGAAGGTCCGGATCATCACCCCGGACCGGATCGCCTTCGAGGGTGAGGCCGGATCGCTTCGTTATCCAGCCGAGGACGGGCTCGTCGGCGTGCTGCCGGGGCACGCGCCGATGATCACGACCGTCGAGACCGGCATCCTCCGAATGACCTTGAAGAGCGGAGGCGACTTCGAGATGGTCGTCTCCCGGGGCTTCTGCGAGGTCCGGGACGACGAGGTCCATCTCGTCGTCGACTCGGGGGAGACCCCCGATGGGATCGATGTCCGGCGGGCGGAGGAGGCCCTCGCACGGGCCCGGAGGCGCCTGAAGGAACGGTCTCCGGGGCTCGACCTCGCCCGGGCCGAGTACGCTCTCCGCCGCGCCCTGCTCCGCACGAAGGCCGGCAAGCGGCGCTGAGTCACGAGTGCCGGCGAGGTCCTCCCTCGGGGACGAGTGAGCGGTTCGGAGCCGTTTTCCCGAAGGCCTCAGGACCTCGGGACGAGACGCCAGAATCGAGGTCTCGAGCTGCGGACCTCGAGGAGGCGGAAACCTTCCTCGAGAAGGCGGAGGAAGACGGGTCCCGCGCCGTGGAGATGGGCCTTCGGATCCGCGAGATAGCGGCGGCCGCCCTCGCTCAGGTAGACCTCGAGGCCCTTCGCCCGTGCCTCCCTGATTCCCTCGGCAAAGCGAGGGAAGAGGAGCCGGACCTGCCGGGCCTCGAGGGGGGCGACGAGGTCCAGGGCCTGGGCGCGCCAGTCCGGAAGCTCGCTGAGGAGGGCGCTCAACTCGAGGCCATCACCGACGAGGACGAGGGCGGGACGATCACCGGTGGCCTCGCGCACGGCCCGGGCGAAGGCCCGATAGGCGCTTGGGTCGTCGTGGCGGCGGACGGCCGCGACGGCCAATACCGCGGAGAGGCCGAGGGCCAGGAGCGCGGCCGGGCGGGGCAGGGCCCGCGCGGCGAGCCAGGCGGCCGGGATTGCGAGGGGAAGGAGGTAGGCGCCGCGTTCCTCCTCGCCGACGAGAAGCATGAGGGCCCCCCAGGAATACGGGAGGCAGGACAGGACGAAGGCGAGGGCTTCGGGACGCGTGGCCCGCCGGAACAAGGCCGGGAACCAGAGCAGGGAAAGCGGCAGGAAGGGAAGAAGGGCCTCCTGCCGAAGGACGAGGGGCAGCCATTCGAGGCCCTGGGGATGACGGAACCCCCCCCGCACGAAATCCGCGCTCCTGTCGGGATCCGCGGCCAGCCAGACGAGGACCGCGTGCGCGGCGGCGGATAGGAGGAGGAGTCCCCAGGGAACGAGGCCCTCCCGGGTGGAACGGGGAGCTTCCGGTCCTGAGGATTTCTCCGCGGGGGGGATCCCCGGGCCGCTCCGCAGCCGGCGCGCGAGGAACCAGGGGAGGAAGACCGCGGGCAGGGCGAGGCCCGAGGCGTGGTAGGCGGTGGCGGCTGCCGTCGCGGCTCCGAGCAGGAGGGCGCGGAGGACGGTGGGCCTGCGGTCGAAGCGGCTGAAGAGCCAGAAGGAGAATGCCGCCGTTCCGAAGAAGAGTCCGTGGAACTCGATGACCGTCGCGAAGAAGAGGACGGGAGGGCAGAGCAGGACGAGGAAGGTGGGGAGCAGGACCGGAGGCGGGTCCGCGTTTCCGTTCCCGGTCGCGAGGAGGCGGAAACCCCGATGGAGGCAGGTCGCGGCGAGAGCGTACCCGAGGGCGGAGAGAAGGCGGGCCGTCTCGAAGGGGGAGAGCCTGAGGGGCGAGAGGAGGGCGTGGAGGAGACGGGCGGTCGGAAGCCATGCCCGGTGTTGGGGCCAGACGAAGTTCGGATCCGTGATCCCCTGGACGAGGCGTTGCCCGTCCGCCTTGTAGAAGACCTCCTGCCCGAGAAGGAGGGCGAGGAGGAAGGCTCCGAGGCCGAGGAGGAAGGAGGGAAGCCTCGATCCGATCGAGACGACGCGGGGCGGGCTCGGGGAGGCTTCGGGCATTTCCCTCGGGGGAGGACGGAAGGGGGGCTATGTTGCCCGCCCTGGAACGGGGGGGCGCTTGGGCGTCCCCTCCTTCGATTCTGGACAGGGAGAGTAGGCAATGGAAGCGAGTCCTTGGGCGACGGCCCTCCGGACCCACGCCTGCGGCGAGCTGCGGGCGGAGCACGCCGGTCGCGAGGTCCGCCTCTGCGGGTGGATTGCGAATCGGAGAGACCACGGCGGGATCTTCTTCCTCGATCTCCGGGACCGTTTCGGCCTCGTCCAGGTGACGGTCGATCCGGAATGCAAGGAGGCTGATGAGGCCATGCTCGCACTCGCTGCTTCGCTTCGGGCGGAGGATGTCGTTTGCTGCCGGGGTCGAGTCTGCCTCCGGCCCGAATCTCAGGTCAATCCGGACCGGGAAACCGGGGAGATCGAAGTCGTCGCCACCGATCTCGAGGTCCTGACCCGCGCGGAGACTCCGCCGATCGACCTCTTCGACGATGCGGAGACCGGGACCGAACTCCGGCTGAAGTACCGCTATCTCGATCTGCGCCGCCGGCCGATGCTGCGAGCCCTCGAGGCCCGCGCGGCCTTCGTCACTGCCTTGCGCAGGAGCCTCGAGGGACTCGAATTCCTCGAGGTCGAGACCCCGATCCTGACGAAGACGACTCCGGAAGGAGCCCGAGACTATCTCGTACCCTCGCGCATTCACAAGGGAAGCGTCTACGCCCTCCCGCAGAGTCCGCAGATCTTCAAGCAGATCCTGATGCTCTCCGGCGTCGACCGGTACTACCAGATCGCGCGCTGCTTCCGCGACGAGGATCTCCGGGCCGATCGACAGCCCGAGTTCACGCAGTGCGACCTCGAAATGAGCTTCGTCGAGGAGGAGGACGTGATGCGCGCCGTCGAAACGGCCGTCGCCGCGGCCTTCGAGGAGGCTTTCGGGGTCGAGGTCGAACTCCCGATGCCGCGGATCTCCTACGGCGAGGCGATGCGCCGTTTCGGCAGCGACAAACCCGATCTGCGTTTCGGCCTCGAACTCGTAGAGGCTTCGGACTTCGCTGCCGGAACGGGATTTCGCGTCTTCGACGGGGCGGTGGAGGACGGAGGAGCGATCGTCGGCCTGCGCGTTCCCGGCGGAGCCTCGCTCTCTCGAAAGGAGATCCAGGCGCTCGAGGAATGCGCGAGGGAGCATGGAGCCAAAGGGCTCGCCTGGTGCAAGGTCGGAGGGGGGGAGTTGACCGGTCCCCTCGCTCGTTGGTTCGAGGGCGGGCGGCGCGAGGTGCTGTGCGAGGGCATGAAGGCCGCGGAGGGCGATCTCTGCCTCTTCGCGGCCGGCCGCAGGTCGAGGGCGCAGCGGATCCTGGGGGCGGTGCGCACCGCCCTCGGTGCGAAACTCGGCCTCGCCGATCCGAAAGTCCGGCGCTTTTGCTGGGTCACGGACTTCCCCCTCTTCGAGTGGAGCGAGGAACGGGAGCGTTACGAGTTCTGCCACCACCCCTTCACGGCCCCGAAGGATCTCGAGGCCGATCTCGCGGCGGAACCGGAGACCCGGCTTTCGAGGGCCTACGACCTCATTCTGAACGGCTGGGAACTCGGATCGGGCAGCATCCGGATCCACGATCCAGAGGTCCAGCGCCGGGTCTTCCGCTTTCTCGGGATGGAGGAGGAGGAGGCACAGGCCAAGTTCGGCTTCCTGCTCGAGGCCTTCCGGTACGGGGCGCCCCCGCACGGCGGCTTCGCCTTCGGCATCGACCGCATCGTCGCCCTTGGACTCGGCCTGACGAACCTCCGCGAGGTCATCGCCTTCCCGAAGACGACCACTGCGGCCTGCCCGATGACCGGCGCTCCCTCCGTAGTCGACCCCGCCCAACTCGAAGAACTCGGCTGGCGTCTGGATTCCTGATTTCGAGGGAAACGCGAAAGGCGGGCAAGTAGGAAGAAGGGTCCGTTTCCCTCCCTTCCTCCATTCGTTTCCCGATCGTGCGGTCTCCTCGGATCGCCGGCCCTCTTCGAGGAAGTCCCAAGCCGGTACGGGCTGCGAACGCGGGCGGATCCCATGGAGGGACGGAGGTTCAGGTCCCCGATTCCGTTGAGAACCGCCGGGCAGGAGGCGATTCGAGGACGGTTCCGGGTATCCGCCCCGGGAATCCGCAGGCATGGGGTTTCGGATGGCACCCCCTTTGCCTGAAACGCGCCGTCCCGTCCCCAAAGTCCCTTCCCTTCCGGGTGGTCCGCGTGGAATCCGAGTTTCGAAGCAGCCTTCGTTTCCTCCCGCACCTCGTCCTCGCTCTCCTCCTCCTTCCCGGCCTGACGCTCGCCCAGGCCGGGAAGGGGAGGGTTTCGAAGAAAGGCTCTCGGGCGGAGGAGAAAGAACGGAAGGGGGAGAAGCGCCGGGAACCGCAGTCCGAGGAAGGGGCGGGGAAGCTTCCCAAGGTCGTCGTCACGGCCTTTCGCGCTCCCCAGGACCCGTTCGAACTCTCGCGCTCGATCATCCGGGTCACGAGAGAAGAACTCGTCCGGGGGGACGAGGCCTCGGTGCTCGACAACTTCAATCGGAAGATCGGGATCTGGATCGAGAAGCGCACGGCGACGACTTCCGATCCCGTCCTGCGCGGCCTCGCTGGAGCGAACATCCTGACCCTGATCGACGGGAACCCCTTGACGACCTTCTGGGGGGAAGGTGGGGTCGGAGCGGACGACATGTACGGAAAGATCGAGCCCGAAAGCGTGGACCACATCGAGATCATCCGGGGGCCGGCCTCGGTACTCTACGGCTCGAACGCCCTGGGGGGCGTGATTCTCGTCCACACGAAGCGACCGAGCCTCGCCTTCCCGAGTTCGGGGTGGACGCATTCCAGGCGGGTCCGCGCTTCCTACGATACGAACAACAACGGCAAGATGACCCGCGTGGACCTGGAGGCCGCGACCCCCGACTTCCGGGTGCGGGTCGGGGGGACCTGGCGGGACCTGGGGAACGGTCGCGGCGGTTCGGGAGTAGGGCGCCTGATCCCCTCGGGAGGCAAGGACCTGAACTTCGACATGTTCGCCGAATACCTCCTCGACGGACCGGGCGAGATGCTCTCCTTCTCGATGCAGCAGGTCACGAGACGGGACATCGTGCGCTACTACCGTCCGACGCAGCGGAACGAAAACGACAGAACCGGAATATCCCTCGAATACTCGAACATGACCGAGGACGGCCATGAAGGGGTCAAGGCCAGAGCCTATTACCAGTGGAAGGAGGATCGTCGATACTTCGCGAACGGGGATTTCGGGGTCGCCCAGTGGTCGACCTGGAACCTGGAATCGACCTGGCAGGGCGAGGGGCTCATCGATCATTCCGACCTCGTCGCCGGGATCACGTTCCACATGGATGCGGGGCAGTCGCCGGGGGACGAGCAGTTCACGATCGTCAAACCCTCGGGATCCCGGACGAAGGACGCTCCCGATCAGGATTGGTACAACCTCGGGGTCTTCGCCGAACACGAGTGGGACATCGTCCCCAGCCTCACGCTGACGACCAGCCTGCGCTTCGACCGGTTCCTCTACTTCGCGCGTCCCGATGCCTTCTACAACCCTCCAGGCGGGAGACCGGAACTCGACCGGATCAAGGATTGGCAGCACGCCTTCACCGGCGGTGTCGGGCTCGTCTATCGACCGGCGGATTCCTGGCGGCTCGCCGCCTCCTGGTCGCGTGGATTCCGGAGCTTCCCCCCACATTTCGGGATCACGAAGCACGATTTCGGGATCCTCGTGCCTACCCCGCTCAGGAAACCGATCGAGGCGGACAACTACGAGGTGGCTCTCCGCTACAAGAAGCCGGGGATCGAGTCCAGCCTCGTCGGGTACTACACGAACTTCAATGGATTCCAGAACGTCGTGCCGGGGACCTTTCAGGGGCAGACCTACTACGACTACAACAACAACTCCGTCTTCGAGAACGACGAGCGCGTCTTCGTGACGAGCGGGGACGGGCGGGCGATCCTCTATGGTGTCGAATGGGAAGCGCGGGTCGAGCCCTGGCGCTGGATCGGATCCCTTCCCGAAGGCTGTTACGTCTCCGGGGGCTTCATGTGGAACTACGGGCGGGACCTGACGGCCGGGGACCCGATGGAGTTCACCCACCCCGCCCGGGGGCTCTTGACCCTCGGATACGACGAACCCCTCGAGGGGAGGTGGTACGCGGAGGTCACGGCGGATTTCGTGGGCGCGTTCACACGCGTGCCGGGCGACGTCCTGAACAGCAGCATCGCTTACCGGCGCGATCCCCAGAATTCCTCCTCGCCCCTGATCCGTTCGGACGGACTTCCCGGTTATTCGGTCTTCGACCTCAAGGCCGGGTGGAAGCCCAGGGAGAACCTGAGAGTCGGATTGAATCTCGAGAATCTGACGAACAAGAACTACCGTTCCGCCCACAGCCGGATGGACGCCTTCGGGTTCACGGCGCGCTTCTACGTCGAGATGACCCTCTGATCCGGTGGGAGGAGGCGCCGTGGGGAAGGCGGGGCATCGATCCGGCCCCCGGGCTCAGCGGACGGGGATCGCGAAGGGGGGGAGCATCCTTCCTCCCTGGGCCAGCCCCCGGCGGCGCCAGAGTCCGGGGTAGCCCGACCCAGGGAGGTAGCGGAGGACGAGATGCCCCTTCGCGGGCGGGGGGCGGTGGGGAAGGAGGAGGAGGTCCGAGCCGAGGAGCCGGGGTCGGCAAGGGATGAGTCCCTCGTCCGAATCGAGGAAGAAGAGGGTTTCGATTCCTCCGAATCCGGTGAACGAAGCGCCCGCCGGCGCGCGGAGGCGGACCGCCCCCGCCTCGAAGGCCGCGAGCCTGGGAAGGGTGAGCGGGCCCCGGGTCAGGGCGTCTCCAATCCTCCGGGCGAACTCCAGGTAGCCTTGGTAGCTGTGGTGGTAGGCATCCGTCATCGGAAGGTCGTGATGCGTGCAGAGAAGGCGGACGTCGAGTCCGGCCCCCGAGAACCCGTCGAGGAGTACGTAGGCGTCACGGACCCCCTGAGCGAGGCGGCCTACCTGGTGCCGAGAGTCGATCGTCCCCGGTGGGATCAGGAGGACGCGTGCCTTTCGAAGCCCAAACCAGTGCTTTCGGATCGCGTCGAAGACAAGGAGGGCTCCGTCCCGATAGGTCGCCGGCCCGACGCCGTGGAGCATGTCGGTCTCGCCTTGCGACCATAGGATCGTCAGGCTCTCGGGCTGGAGGCGGGGCAGCCAGGGAAGGGCCTTTCGTACCCGTTCGAGGATCGAGCCGCCTCCTCCTACCCACCAGGGAACGGGCCGGCGGCCCAGCCGGGCGAAGGCGCGGAAGAGGGCGCTTCCCGGGACCGCGAAGTCGAGCAGGTAGCAATGGTCCTTCGGATGGGCGTCGCCCAGGCGGGCCCCGATCTCCATCAGGGGACGGGGGGCGTCGGGGCCCGCTCCCTGATGGAGGGTCAGATAGGTGACGTTCTTCCTGCGGAGCCCCGCGGGTCCCTTGGGACCCAGATCCAGATACGCGAGGTTCGATTGTCCGGCGAGGAGGAAGACGCGACGGCGGGGGCGTTCGGCCGCCGGAGTCTGGCATCGGAGCGATCCCCCGAGGGGAACCGCGAAGCAGAGAAGGGCAAGGGCTGGAGGAACCTTCATGGACGTCGTTCTCGGATGCCCGGTCGTTCCGGGCTCGTCCCCTCACCTCGCAACAGGGAGGACGAGGGGCGGAGGTTTCCGGTGGTCGATTTCGATCCCACGGTGGAGCCAGAGTCCCGGCCATCCGGAACCTTGGAGGTAGCGGAGGAGGATGGGGTTCTCGGCGGAAAGAGGTTCCGCCGGGAGGATGCGGATCTCCCGTCCTCCTCCGGCCGTCCTGCAGGGGATGAGTTTCTTGCCCTGTTGGAGGAAGAAGAGCGGAGGACCGTGGTCCAGGTTCGTGAACGCGCTCTCTCCGGGGGTGAGGAGCACGACCTCTCGGGGAGTGCGGAACCGGGCCTGCGGTAAGGGGAGGGGAGGGCGGATCAGCGCATCGGCGATCCTCCTCGCCAGGACGACATAGCCCTGGAAGTCGTGGTGGTAGAGGTCGGTCATCACGAGATCGTGGTGCGTCGCGCAGAACTCCACGTCGATCCCCGGCCTGCGGGTTCCCCACAGCATGCTGTAGGCCTGCCGGACGCCGTCGGTACTGCGGTCCGGCTGAAAGGGGGAGTCGACCGAACCGGGCGGAACGAGCCTGACTTCGATCCTGGGAACTCCGAACCAGAGGGTCCGGACCTGGTGGAAGGCGAGCAGGGCCGCGTCCCGATAGACCGTGGCGGGGGCGCCGTAGACCATCTCCATCTCCCCCTGGGACCAGATGAGGACGAGGGAGTCGGGCCGGATCGAGCGGAGCCAGGGCGAGGCCTGGGCGACGG
Source organism: Planctomycetota bacterium (assembly GCA_027021385.1). Taxonomy (GTDB): domain Bacteria; phylum Planctomycetota; class UBA1135; order UBA1135; genus JALUUL01. The sequence continues at coordinate 39,240 of JALUUL010000070.1, forward strand.
TCCTGAGGATGGATCCCTTCCCTCCGACCCACCAGGGGATGATCCGGGAGCCCAAGCGCGAGTAGGCCTGGATCAGGGAACTCCTTGGAAGCCCGTAGTTGATGCAGAGGATCGTGTCCCTCGGAAAGTGATCGGCGAGCCTGGAGCCGATCTCCATCATCGGGCGGGGGGCGTCGAGGGAGGGCGGGCGGAGGAGACTCAGGTAGACGACCTTCGGTCTTCTGAGGGAAGAAGGACCGAGAGGTCCCCGGTCGAGATAGGCGACGTTGGACTGACCGAGAAAAAGATAGACGCGGACCTTCGGCGGAGAGGTGAAGGTCCCCTGGGCGGCGAGGTCCGCCGGCAGGAGGAGACAGAAGCCGAGAAGGAGGAGGCGCATGTGGACGAGGAGGGGGCGCCCCGACAGGATCCGGAGGACCCTTTGGTCGCCGAGGCGATTCCCGGATCGAGTTTAGCGCCTTCTTCCCCGGGAATTCGAACCCTTGTTCCCTCCGCCGCCGGAGCCACCCCCGCCCTTTCCTCGGAACGGGTTCCCGGAGGATCCCCCGCCCCCTCCCTTGAGGAAGCGTCCGAGCTGTCCGCCGAGTCCCGGCGGCAAGGCGGTCTTGGCGCCGGAGAAGCCCTTGCCGTCGCCCCCGGTTCCACCCGCTCCCCCGGGGATTCCGCGATCCGGCCCGGGCGCCCCGGGCCTCCCGGGGGCCCCCGGAAGGCCCGTTCGTCCGCCCCCCGCCAGGGGGCCCGCCCCGCCTCCGACCTGGGCGTTCTCCGGCTCGGGTTCCCGTTGGGGGATCGCCGGAAGGACCGCGTATCCGGGTTGGATGCTCTCGATCACCTCCCGTCGGAGAACGACGTGGCGGACGAAATCCAGCTTGCGGCCGGGGATGTCCTCGACCTCGCTACCGTCGAGCACGTTGAAGCTCTCTGGTCTTCGTTCGATCGAGAGTTCGATCTTCAGTCTTCTCGGGAGGTCCTTCTTTTCCTCGAGGATCCAATCGTCGAAGGGTTCGGCCTCGACCCCGAGTTCCTCGTAGTAGGTGATGTTGAAACGGCGGATCCGGTCGGAAAGGAGCTGGTAGTGTCCTCCTTTCTTCCAGTCCTCGTCGACGAGGGGGTCCTCCCTCCGCCAGAGTTCGATGAGGTCCGGATTTCTCGGATTCGTCTTGCAGAGGTAGCTGACCTCGGCGAGGGGCGCCCGGCGCTGGCTGTCGTCGGGGAGGGTCACGTCGGAAGCCGTCGGTCCCGCGACGATCAGGTGCAGGCGGTCGGCCTCGATCCGGACGATGGCGGCGTCCTCGCCCTCGAAGACCTTGTTCTCCTTGATGTCGAAGGTCCAGAGGGCCCGCAGGTCCTCCTCGATCATGTCGAGGATCCTGGGGCCCGCGGTCATCGGCTCCGCGAGGGCCTTGACCTCCTCCCGGGCATAGAGGGAGACGCTGAAGACCTGGAGGACGGCCGTGATGACGAGGGCCGAGAGCATCGAGGCGAGAAGGAGTTCGATCAGTGTGAAGCCCGCCCCGCGACGGGAAACGGACAGGGCGGTTCGGCGACGGGCGTTCATCGTCCTCCTCCTTCGGTGCCGGATCCGCCGGGACCGCCGGATCCGGCGGTGGCGCCCCCGGTCTTCGTCTTGACCTGGTCGGGGGTCATCCCGCTGAGCGCCAGCGTCGAGGCGCGGCTCCTGAGCATGTAGACGCCGGTCGAATCCCGGGCCCTCGGCGAGAAATAGTAGATGAACACGGCGACCTCCTCGAATTCGTCTTCGGAAGGATCGTCGTCCTCCTTGACCTCGGTGTCGAGGGCATCGTCGGCCCCCTCCGGGCCAAGTTTCCGGGCGGCCCGGGCTTCCATCCTCCGTTCCAGCCAGGATAGACGCTCCGAACGGCGGACGGCGGCCTCGTCACCGGTCTCCTCGGCCTCCAGTTCGGCGTTCTGGGCGATCTCCTCCTGGATCGCCGCCTCTCCGACGAGGATCCGGAAACGGAACTTCGGATAGTCCTCGAAGGGCATTTCCTGGTCCCGGATCTCCCAGACGTAACGCGCTCCGGCCTGGATCTCGCTCATCAGGCGCTTCGCGAGGACCCGCGCGACCCTCAGGTTCCTTGCCTCGGTACCGGTTGAGAGGCTCTCGGTGCGCAGCGCGGTCAGGGAGAGGACGGCGATCGCGAGGATCGCAAGGGCTACGAGCACCTCGAGGAGGGAGAACCCGCGGTTCCAGGCCGGGTCATGGGGCGGGGACCGCATCTCAGAAGTCGAAGTCGGTCGCCGTCCGGTACTCGAGGACCCCCTCGCGGGCCTCGATCCGTCCGGTCAGGGGAGGGACGAAGACGGACCATTTGAGGTCCTCGTTCGTTCGGTGCTCGAGATAGATGACCTTCTGCAGGCTTCGTCCCCGCGGGTCGAAGCGGATCCGGCCCGGTTTGTGGCGAAGGGGGTCATTGGAGCCGATGCTGATCCCCGCGATCTTTACGGATTCAGGGAGTTCGTACCATCCGAGGGGGATCACCTTCGGCAGTTCGACCGAGGAGGAAGCCTCGTTTTCGTCGAGAAGACGGAGTTCGGGGGGGACGAGGATCCGATAGCGGTTGCGTTCCGGGTCCAGTTCGAGGCCGTAGCTCCGTCCCCTCAGCCTGGACTCGCTGCGGAGGTAGTCGAGGCGGGCGGCCAGCTTGCGCGCCTCGGCCGCGATCTGCGCTTCGGGGATGTCGCCGAGGAAGGCCGGGACGATGGCCTGGGTCAGGAGGCCGAGGATCGCAATGACGACCATGAGTTCGAGAAGGGTGAAGCCGGCGCGCCGCCGGCCCCCGTCCCCGACCTGTCGCCATTCCTCCATCGGAAGACCTCAGCGCCCTCCCTTGAGCTTCTCGACGTCGTAGCTGCGCATGTTCAGATTCGTGATGTCGTCGTCGGTATCCTGGCTGCCGTCGGGACCGAAGCAGAGGACGCGAATCTTGATGTTGCCCTCGCCCTCCTCGATCACGTATTCGTTGCCCCAGGGGTCCTTGGGGACCTCGCTGAGCTTCAGGTACTGTTCATCGATCAGTTCCTGGACGCTTTCGGGGACGCGGCCGTTCTTCAGGTAGAAACGTTCCGAGGCCTCGGAGATCTGGTTCAAGTCGTTCTTGACCGCGTTCAACTTCGCGGTGTCCGTTTCTCCGAGGACGTTCTGGGCGACGAGGGTCGCCATGATGCCGATGATGATCACGACGACCATGATCTCGACGAGGGTGAAACCTCGTTGGCGTTTGCGGGTTCCGGTATTCATGTTTCCTGCGTTTCCTGGACCAATGAGCTATCCCGAGACAGGACATTCTACCCCCGACGGCCCTTGGACGGGGGCGTTCCAGGACTATTCCCTCCCATGCCCCGCCGGAGATCAGGCCATTTTCTGGACCTGGAGCAGGGGGAGGATGATCGAGATGATGATTCCCGCGACGACGGCGGCGAGGACGACGATGATCAGGGGTTCGAGAACCGTCGTCAGCTTCTGGGTCGCGAGGTCCACTTCCTCCTCGTAGGTGTCCGCGATCTGTTCGAGGACTTCCTCGAGATTCCCGGCCTGTTCCCCGACGGAGACCATGTAGGACACGATCGGAGGGAAGATCTTGGCGTGCCTCATCGGGGTCGCGATGTCCGCCCCCTCGAGGATGTGGTCATGGACCTTCTGGAGGGCGTCCGCGAGGACCTGGTTCCCGAGGGTCTCCTTCGTGACCTGGATGGCCTGGATGGCCGGGACGCCGGAACGCAGGAGTGTCGCCAAGGTGGTGGCGAAGCGTCCGACCGTCTGCTTGAGCATCAGGTCCCCGAAGACCGGGACCTTGAGCTTGAAGCCGTCCCAGAGGAGACGTCCCTTCGGATGACGGAGGACCCAGTTGAAGGAGAGGGAGAGGAGGATGATCCCGACGCAGACGGCCCACCACCAATGGACGAAGAAATCGCTGACGGAAATCAGGATCTGGGTCGGCAGGGGCAGCTTCTGCCCCCTCGAGATCATCATCTGGGAGATCTTTGGGACGACGAAGGTCATCAGGATGGCGACGACGAGGATCCCGATGAGGATCATGATCGTCGGGTAGACCATCGCGGCGCCGACCTTGTTGCGAAGGCGGCTTTGAGCAAGGAGATACTCGGCGAGCTTGGCGAGAACCCGATCGAGGGCGCCGGAGGCCTCCCCGGCCTTGACCATGGCCGAGTAGAGTTCGGTGAAGTATGCGGGATGCATCGCCACGGCGTCCCCGAAGGCCATGCCCTGCGTGACCCGCTCGCGGATGTCCCGGAAGACGGATTCCATCTGGCGGTCCGGCGCCTGTTCGACGACGGCGCGCAGTGCCTCCGCCAATGGGATACCTGCTCCCAGGAGGGAGGCGAGTTGCCGGGTGACGGCACTGACCTGTTCGGTGCGCTTCTTGTTAGGGGTCGTGACCCCCTGGAGCCTCCGGAGGCGGGAGCTGAAGAGTTCTCGCCTCCCGCTCCGGGCCTCCTGGATTTCGGTGACGAGGAGGTCCTTCTTACGGAGCTTCGTGCGGGCGTCCTTCGGGGAGTCTGCGTCGACGATCCCTGAGGATCGTTTCCCCTCCGTGTCCAGGGCCTTGTAGGAGTAGATCGGCATCCCTTCGGATCAGACGATGTCCATCTGGGTCACCCGTAGAACCTCTCCGGGCGTCGTCATGCCCGAGAGGAGCTTTTCGATCCCGTCCATCCGGAGGGTCTTGAGGCCGCGCTGGATCGCCCCACGCTTGATGTCCGTCGCCGAGGCGCGCTCGACGATCTGGTGCTGGATGTGCTCGTCGATCGGCAGCATCTCGTAGATCGCGGTCCGACCCTGGAACCCTGAATGGAAGCATTCGTCGCAGCCCATGCCCTTCCAGATCTTCCCCTCCGGAAAACGGTCCCGGTCGAGTCCGAGTTCCTCGATCTGGAAGCTGACCTTCTCGTCGGGAGGGACGAGTTCCTTGCAATGGGGGCAGATCAACCGGACGAGGCGCTGGGCGACGACTAGGAGAAGCGAACTCGAGACCAGGTAGGGTTCGATGTCGATGTCGATGAGCCTCGTGACCGTCGAGGCCGAATCGTTCGTGTGCACGGTCGAAAAGACGAGGTGTCCGGTGAGGGCGGCGCGGATCGCGATCTCCGCCGTTTCGGTGTCCCGGACCTCCCCGACCATCATGACGTCGGGGTCCTGTCGCAGGAAGGAACGCAGGCCCGCGGCGAAGGTCAGGCCCTTCTTTGTGTTGACCTGGACCTGGCTGATGCCGGCGAGGTTGTACTCGATCGGATCCTCGATCGTCAGGATGTTCTTTTCGGTCGAGTCCTGTTCGGTCAGGGCGGCGTAAAGGGTCGTCGTCTTCCCCGAACCCGTCGGGCCGGTGACGAAGATCATCCCGTGGGAATAGCTCAGGTATCTCCGGAAGATCTTGAGATTCTCCTCGCTCAGTCCGATCTCGTGGAGCCGGAAGACCTTTGCGGTTTTGTCGAGGATCCGGAAGACGATCCTCTCCCCGTAGTTCACCGGCACGGTCGAGATGCGGACGTCGACGTCCCCGTCGCCGATGCGGATGCTCGCCCGGCCGTCCTGGGGAAGCCTGCGTTCAGCGATGTCCATCTTCCCCATGACCTTGACGCGGGAGGTGATGGCCTCCTGGGCCTTCTTCGGGATGGCCTCCATGTCGTAAAGGATGCCGTCGATCCTCATCCGGACTTGCAGATGGTCGGGGAAGGGCTGCAGATGGATGTCGGAGGCCCGGAGCTTCAAGGCCTGGAACAGCAGCATGTTGACGAGTTTGATGATCGGGGCCTTGTTCGCGACGTCGAGGAGGTCCTCGGACTCCTCGATCTCCGTCGCGAGACCCATAATGTCCTCTTCCTCGATGTCGTCGAGGGCCTCGTCCACGCCGTCGGCCTTGTGCCGGTAGGCCCGATTGATCAGGTTCGTGATCTCCTGCTTGGGGGCCAGGACGGGTTCGACCTCGGATTCGAGGAGCGAGGCTAATTCGTCCATCGGCTGGACGTCGAGGGGTGTGCAGGTCGCGACCTCGACCACGCCGTTGCGCCGCCCGACCGCGATCAGGTTGTGGGTGCGGGCGAACTGCACCGGCACGACCTGGATGAAGGCCTCGGGAACCTTGGAGCCGGTGAGGTTCGGGTTCTTCGGAATCCCGAGATACTCCGAGAGGAAATCCAGGACCTTCGCCTCGGGCAGGAGATTTCTCGTTACGAGGACCCGGTCGAGGGTCTGGCCGGAATTACGTTCCGCCTCGAGGGCCTCCTCGATCTGGGCCGGGGTCAAGCCGGCCTTGCGGAGCATCGTGATCTTCAGTCGGTCGGTCATCGTCGAGCGGGATGCATCAGCGGCCTTCGCCCCCTCCCTCCTTCGCCTTGGCTCTCGCCTCGGCCTCCATCCGGGCCTTCTGCGTCTCGTCGGGCTCGCTCTCTCCGGAGGGCGGGCGCTCGTAGGCCGGGATATCGAATCCGCCGATCCGGTCCAGGTCCTCGATCGTGGTTTCGGGATCGTCGAGCCGGATCTCGTCCCTGCCTTTCCAGCTGGGATCGATGATCTTGAGCCTCTGGTGTCCTATGTACTTCGCTGCTTCGAGCTTCTTCAGGAACGTGAGCTTCGCGAGATCGGAGAAATCTTCCGCCTGGAGAATGTGGGGGGTCAGGAAGAAGTAGAGGTTCGTCTTGCGCTTCGTCGTTTCCGTGCTCCGGAAAAGGGCGCCGAGAATCGGAAGGTCCTTCAAGAAAGGGATCCCATCGTTCGTTTCGCTCGACTGATCCTCGATGACGCCGCCGAAGACCATCGTGTTTCCCGAAGGCATCGTGACCGAGGTCTGGATCTTCCGGACCGTCTTCGGAGGGGGCACGGCCGAAGTGGAATCGAAGTTTCCGGTGAACTTGGAGACTTCGAGCTTGATGTTGAGCTTCAAGTAGTTCCCCTCCGAGATCGAAGGGCTGATCGAGAGATCGATGCCCGCGTCCTGGAACCCGCTGAAGTTCGTCGAGGTTGTGACGTTCCCGGTCTGGGATTCCGTGGTCGGGAAGGACTCTTTGCTCTGGACGATGGCGTCCTCGTTGTTGTTGACGAGGACGGAGGGGATCGAGAGCACGTTGGCCGTCGTGTCCGACTTGAGGGCGTTGACTACGAGGGGAATTGCGAAATCCCCGCTCGTGATGATCCCCCCCGTGAACCCCTGGAGGGGGTTTTCGAAGTCCGGGAGCCTCGTGTCGGGTAGTCCGTTCCCGTCGGTGTCGTCGAAGGTCGTCAGTCCGTGGGATGTGAAGGCGAAGGGCCTCGTGAAGTTGTCCCCTCCGAGGTCCAGGAGTCCGAGTTCCATCCCGAGCTTGTCGATGTCCTGGGTCGCGAGTTCTATCAGAGCGGTCTCGATCAGGACCTGGGGCTGTCGGATGTCGATCTGCCGGATCAACTCCTTGATCTTCTCGAATTGGGTCTTCGTGGCGGCGATCAGGAGGGCGTTGCTCTTCTCGTCCTCGATGATGACGGGGGTCGGATCGCGGCGCGTCTGGGTGTTGCCTCCGGGGGCTCCACGCCCTCCGGCCTGCTGCTGCGCGGTCGTGGCCTGCCGGAGGAAGTTCTGCAAGGTCTCCCGCATCTCCTTCGCCAGCGTGTTCTTCAGGCGATAGACCCTGTAGTTGCCCTCGAAGTTCTGGATCTTCGTGTCGAGCTGGGCGACCATCGCCTCGATCTCCCGGATCTTCTTCTCATGGGCGTAGACGATCAGGGAGTCCTTGCTCGGATTCTCGAGGATCTTGACCGGGATCAGGTCTTCGGGGTTCACTCCCCCCCCCTGGGCGGCGGGTTGGGCGGGGCGGCCGGTCCGGTCGTTGATCAGTTCATCGAGGATCGGCTTGATGTCCTCGGTCGAGTTGTATTGGAGGCGGATCGTCCGGAGGGAGGCCTTGGGCAGTTCCTCCTTGATGTCGACGAGTTTCAGGAGCTGGTAGAGGGTGTAGACCGTCGGCGCGAAGCCCGTCAGCATGACGATCTTCTGGTTGCCCGACCCGTCCCCGAGGGAGTAGAAGTTGTCCAGGGTCAGCGGGTCCTGGTAGAAGGCCCGCAGGTTGTTCGAGGCCATTGCGGCATTGATGTTCTTGAGCCGCATCGTCGTGACGATGTAGAGGCCGGTGCGGTCCTTGTACTGCTCGATCTCCTCCGGAGGAACGAACTTGGCACCCTTCTTGACCTCGTTCGCCTTGCCCTGGGAGAACTTGACGATCTGATAGAAGCGCCCTCCGGCATTTCCTCGAGGGATGCAGGCCCAGCCCTTGATGAAGAGGACGGTCTGAAAGAAGTCGAAGAAGTCCTCGACCTTGATCTTCAAGGTTCCGAGCAGTCGGATTTGGTTCTGGGGAGAGTCCGGCTGAAGGGTAGGGTCGCTTTCGACGTCGACGTAGAAGCTCTTGTTGGTGACTTTCTGGGCGAACTTGATGAACTGGAGGAAGGGGACTCCCTTCTCCTCGTCCACCGCGAAAATGACCTCGTTCCCGACGATGCGGATCTTCTCCTGGCCGGTTCCGCCCCGGTTCCCGGCGGGCGGGTTTCCGGCCCCCTGGGAAGAAGCCGGGGCCGGGGTCACCGGGCCGAGGAGAGCCAGGGCCAGGATCCAGGGGATCCGACCTCCAAGGGGGTTCAGGATTCGCACCGTGCTTCCAACCTCCTGATTGCGGGCGCCCGAGCCCGGGTCTGTCGATCCGTCCGGTCCACCCGGAACGGAGCCGGCTCGGACGGGAAGGCCCGACGTTTTATTCCCCCGAGCCCGCAAATGGAACCTGGAACCGGACTAAGGGCTTTCCGCATCCTTTCCCGAAAAGGGTTTGTTCCCTCGCCGGAGGGCGCTATCCATGCGGATGCGTGCCCTCCTACCACGGGTGAAAGGAGCGAATGCCGTGACCCTGCTCCGATCGAGGTTCCCCCTCTTCGGGTGGTTTCTTTGTCTCTTCCTCGTTGCGATACCGGCCGTCCTGGAGGCGGCGGTTCCCTCGGCCGCCGGGCCGTCGGGCCCGTTCTTTCGAGCGGGGGCCTCATCCGGGATGGGGAGGGGACTCCGGGGGGGCGTTCCCGAGGCGGATGCAGTCGCGGAAGACCCGGGCCTCGAGGGGCGGCAGGGGGAAGTTCCCCATGAATCGGGTTCCCCCGGGGGGCAGGGCGGCGGAGCGAAGGAGGATGGGGCGCACGCGGAGGGCGGAGGGGTCCATGAGGGGGGAGGGGCGGCCTCCCATGAGCCCTGGAATCCACCGGTCTGGGCGGTCCTTCCCTTCATCCTGATGCTGCTCTGCATTGCGGTCATCCCGTTGATCAACAACCACTGGTGGGAGAACGACCGGAATCGAGGCCTGATCAGCCTCCTCCTCGGGCTGCCGACGGTCCTCTACACCTGGCAGGCGACCGAGGGTTTCTACCTGATCAACCACACTCTCGAGGAATACATCTCCTTCATCGTGCTCCTTGGATCGCTCTTCGTGATCTCGGGGGGGATCCTGATCACCGGGAACCTGAAGGGGACTCCCTGGGTGAATACGGCCTTCCTCGGGGTGGGGGGCCTTCTCGCCAGCTTCATCGGGACGACCGGAGCGGCGATGCTCCTGATCCGGCCGGTCCTCAGTACGAACAGCGAACGAAAGCACAAGCTCCACACCGTCATCTTTTTCATCTTCATCGTCTGCAACTGCGGGGGCTGCCTGACGCCGCTCGGAGACCCCCCTCTGTTCCTCGGTTACCTGAAGGGGGTCCCCTTCACCTGGACCTTCAGTCTCTACAAGGAATGGGCCTTCGTCCTCGGCTTCCTGCTCCTCGTCTACTTCCTTCTCGATTCGTTGCAATACAGGAAGGAAGAGAAGAAGGACATCCGTCTCGACATCGAGCACGAGAGGCCGCTCGTCATCCGAGGTGCCCACAACTTCCTTTTCCTTGCCGGGGTCGTCGCGGCCGTGGCGATGACGGAGGTCTTCTCCTTCGGAAGCCGGGAAGGCTTCATGATCCTGATGACCCTTTTCGCCTGGTTCACGACACGCCCCGAGTACCGGAAGGAGAACCATTTCACCTTCGCTCCGATCCGGGAGGTCGCCGTGGTCTTCATCGGGATCTTCGCGACTATGATCCCCGCCCTCGCACTCCTGCAGGCTCGGGGGGACCAGCTCGGGGTCACGGACACGACCCACTTCTTCTGGGTCACCGGGACCCTGTCCTCGTTCCTGGACAATGCGCCGACCTACGTCTCCTTCCTCGCGTTGGCGAACGGGGTGACCGAGTGGCCGAAGGAATACTTAAGCGACGTGCTCCTCTTCGCGCAGGGGCACGGGGCGGAGATCCTCCCCTGGCCGGAGGCCCTGGCGCTGGGTAAGGAATGGGCCGCCCAGGGGGTGAACAACGTATTCCACGTGCCCGAACCGGTTCTGACCTCGATCTCGCTCGGGGCGGTCTTCATGGGGTCGATGACCTACATCGGAAACGGCCCTAACTTCATGGTCCGGGCGATCGCCGACCAGGCGGGGATCAAGATGCCGAGCTTCTTCGGATACATCCTCTGGTCCGGGATCCTGCTCCTGCCGATTTTCTTCATCATGACCCAGATCTTCCTTTGAGGCGCGCGGTCTCGCCGAGATCCGGAGGAGGGGGTAGAACCGGGGTGTGTCGGTCCTCCTCCTTCTTCTCGCCTTCCTGACCGGGTTCGCCGGTCTCTGCTTCGAGGTCGCATCCTTCCGGGACTGCGGGCTCGTCCTCGGGCTGGGGTCCGGCGCCCAGGCCCTGGTACTTGGAAGCTTCCTCTTCGGGCTCGGGCTGGGGGGGCTGGGACCGGTCCGTTTCCCGGCATGGAAGGAGAGGCCTCTCTCCTGGGCCGGGATCCTGCAGATCGCCGTGGCTGCCTGGATTCCGATCTGGGGCTTCCTGCTCCCTGGTCCGGAAGCCCCCGCGGTCCGGGCGGCCGTCTTGGCGGCGGGGGGGCTCTTCCTCGCCGGCCTGTCGATGGGGGCGGCCTTCCCCCTCCTGTTCCCCGTCCTGACGAGGCGGGGCCTGGGGCCGGGAGTCCTGCAGGCTGTGAACCTCGCCGGATCCGTCGCCGGGGCCCTGGCTGGAGCCGTCTTCCTCGTGCCGCTGCTGGGGATCGAGACCTCGCTCCGGATCGCCGCCCTCCTCTACCTCCTTTCGGGGGTGGTCCTCCTTCTCGCCGGACGGGGAACGGAGTCCTCGCCGTCCCGGGGAACAGGGCCCGGGCCGGCCGGAGGACCGGCGGCGGGGGCACGGACGGAAAGGGCCTACCCCGCATTCACGCGATTTCGTCCCCTCTGCGTCGCGGCGGGTTTCGCGACCCTGGCCTGCGAACTCTGGATCCCGAGAAGGGCGGTCTTCGTTCTCGGAGGCTTCCTCCCGACCTTCGCCGGAACCCTCGCCGGAGCAGTGGCCCTCCTGGCCGCCGGGAGCCTTCTGGCCGAGGGGGCGCGGGTCCGGAGGATCTTCGGGAAGGACCCGGAGAGGATGGCGGCCCTCGCGGCCCTCGGTGCCCTGGGATCGGTCCTGCTCTTCGAGTCCCTTGCCGGGACCTTCGCCGCCTTCTCTCCGGACGGTCTTGGAACGGCCCTCGCCGCGGCCTTCCTCCTTCCCTTCGTCTCGATGGCTCCGGCGCTCCTGCCGCTCGGCGCCCTCCTTCCCCTCGTGCTCCGTGCCGGCGGGTCGGGCGGGGTTCCGGCGGCCCGTGCGGGACGGGTTTTCTTCTGGTTCGGGCTCGGGGCGGCCCTCGCCGCCCTCGCCCTGCCGGAGTTCCTCGACCTTCCTCTCGATTCGGTCCGGGAGGGACGGCCCTCCGGCCTCTCGCCCGTACGGATCCTTCCGCTCGTAGGAGGCCTCGTCCTCCTGCTCGCGCAGCGAGGCCCAGTGCCCCGGATTGCCGCGGTCCTCGGGGCCGCGCTCCTCGCCTTCCCCCCCCTCGAGCTTCCTCCGATGCTCGAGGGGTCGAGGAATCTCCAGGAGGGCCTCCATGGAAGACGGGTCCTGCGGGAGCGGGCCGATCGGCTCTTGACGGCCTCCGTCGTCGAGGATCGTCTCCTCGGGGATCGCCTGCTCTACACCGACGAGTTCGCCGCCGCGGGGGGGCGCTTCTCCTCCTACATGCGCGCTCTCGGACTCCTCTGCGCCCTCGAGGCCCCGGAAGGGGACCTGGCCGTCCTCGGTCTTGGAACGGGCAGGAGCCTGGCCGCCGTCCTCAGGGGGGCGAGGGGCCGGAGCGTGCATCTCGTCGAGGTCTCGCGAGCCGTCCTCGCCTGTTCCTCGGACTTCCCGGAGAACTCCGTCCCCGGTCCGCCGCCCCGGATCCACCTCTCCGACGGCCGGAGGTTTCTCGCCCGCCGGGCCCCGGGGAGTCTGGCGGGCATCCTCCTGGAGCCCCTGCTCCCGCAGGCGCCGGCGAGCGTTCACCTCTATTCGACCGGTTTCTACGAGGCGGCGAAGAGAGCCCTGGTCGAGGGAGGGGTCCTCGTCCAGTGGCTCCCGACCCATGCCCTTCCACGGGGTCTCTTTCTCTCCCTGGTCGCCACCTTCGCGGCCGCCTTTCCCGAGGGGCGGCTCCTCCTCCTCGACGAGAGCTGTCTCCTTCTCGGGGCGAAGGGGGGGCCGCCCCCCTCCCTCGAGGAGCGCCTGGACGCCTGCCCGGAATCCCTCCGCGGCGAGGCCCTGGTCTCCGGCCTCGCGGCGGGCGTCGATGGGGCGGTCGCCGGCTTCCCCCTCGCGCGGGCGGATCTCCGGAGGCTGCCCCTCGTCCGGGACGACCGCCCCTCCCTCGAACTCGAGGCCTTCGCTCCGCCGAGGCGGCTCCTCGGATACCTGTCCGAGAACCTCCGTGTCCTGTGCGGGTGGTTGGAGGGGACCGAAGCGGCGGGACCGCGCCCCCGCGCCCGGCTCCACCGGTTCCGCGCCCGGCTCTCGCTGGCCCGCGTCCCCCTGGAACCCGCAGGGCCCTCGAGCCGCCTCGCGGTCCTGGACCTCGAGAAGGCCGTCGAACTCTGCCCAGAGTCCACGCTCCTGCGACGGGAGCTCAGGCGCGCCCGCGCGGTCCGGGACCGGCAGGCGGCCCTCCTCGCGCTGGCCTCGGGCCGGCGCAGGGAGGCGGCCCGCCTCGCGGCGCTCGCTCTCGAGGACGGGGGGCTCGACCCCGTCCTCCTCGGGATCCGGGTCTTCCCGGACGAAACCGGAAAGCCCGACCCCGGAAGCCTCCGCCTCCTCGCATCCCTCCTTCCGACCTGGAGGACCTTCCGGGGCTTCGCCGCGAGAAGGGACCTCGGTTTCGCCCCCCTCCTGGACCTTCCCGAAGGTCTCCTTGGGCCGGTCTCCCCCGAAGCCTTCCCCGAACCTCCCGTCGGCGCGGAGGCCTTCGCCTCGGTCCTCCTCCGAGAACCCGAACGGATGCGGGTGCATCTCATGAGGCGTCCCTACGCCTGTGTCGCATCATGGGTCGGCCGGGGGCGCCTGCTCCGCGAAATGGAACCTTCCCTCAGGGCGGCCTTCGGAAGGCTCATGGATTCGGCGGGACTCGAGGCCTGGAGATCGGCCCTCGAAAGGGACCCCTCCCTGCTCGCGTTCCTGGCTCCGGTCCTCCCGAAGGATCTTCCCCTCCCTCCCTGGCTCGGGCCGGTCGCCGAACGGCTCGGCCCCCGGGGGCGGGCGGCCTGGCTCGACTGCCTGGAAGGGCGTCGGGACGAGACGAGCCTGGGCTTCCTCCTGGACGTCCTCTGCTGGCCCGACGAGCAAGCCCCTTCGATCCGGAGGGCCTGGGTCGAATGGAGGCGCCGGCGTCCCGGGGATCCGGTCTTCGATCCGGCTCTTCCGAGGAAGGAGCGGATCGCGAGGGTCCGCGCCCTGCGCCGCGGGCGGAGGTAGGATCCCGGCATGGAAATCCGACTCGCCGAACTCGCCGAGGCCGTCGAGGCCGAAGTCCGCGGGGACCCCGAACTCCCGATCCGGGGCGTCTGCGCCCTCGACGCCTCCCTGGATGAGGCTGAGGGGAAGCTGAGTTTCCTCTCCGACCCCTCCCGTTCCGGGGAGCTCGGGAAGACGAACGCCGCGGCGGTGCTCGTCCCCGGGTCCCTGGATCCCGCGGGGCTCGAACTCCGCCCGGCCCTTCTCCTCTGCCGGGATCCGCATCTCGCCTTCGCGCGGATCGCGTCCCGGTTCCATCCCCTTCCCCGGGCCGTCGAGACGAGGATCCACCCGAGCGCGGTCGTCGCAGAGACCGCGGTCCTCGAGGATCCGGTCGAGATCGGTCCCTTCACGGTCGTCGAGGACGGGGTGCGGATCGGAGCCGGCAGCATCGTGCAGGCCTCCTGCGTTCTCGGCCGGGAAAGCCTGCTCGGCCGGGATTGCCTTCTCCACCCCAGAGTCGTGCTCTATCCCGGAACGAGGCTCGGGGACCGGGTTCGGGTGCATTCCGGGGCGGTGCTCGGCGCGGACGGGTTCGGGAACGCCCGCGGTCCGGAGGGATACGAGCGCATCCCGCAGGTCGGGGTCCTCGTCGTCGAGGACGATGTCGAGATCGGGGCGAACACCTGCCTCGACCGCGGGGCCCTGACCGAGACCCGTATCGGACGCGGGGCCCGATTCGACAACCTCTGCCACGTCGCCCACAACTGCCGGGTCGGTCCCCATACCGCGATGGCCGCGCAGGTCGGGATCGCGGGGAGCACGAAGATCGGAGCCTGGTGCATGTTCGGGGGCCAGGCGGGGATCAGCGGCCACATCGAAATCGGGGAAGGCTCGATCATCGGTCCCCAGGCGGGGCTCGGGGTCTCGCTCCCTCCGGGCAGCAAGGTGATCGGAAGCCCTGCGAGGCCCTGGAGGGAGTTCTGGAAGGAGGTTGCGATCCTCAAGCGGATGGTCGCGGGGAGGAGAGGATCCCGGGAGGCGGGAGGGGGAGCTCCGGACTAACGGACGAGAGGGGATGGGGGAGGGGGGAGGACCTCGAGGATCCGGTCCCTCGTACGAAGATAGAGTTCGAGGTCCCCTCCGAGCGGATCGGGGAGGTCCGCTTCAGGATCCAGGCGGCGCGGGGCCTCGGCGTCCTCTTCGAGGGGAAGTTCGGATTCCTCGAGCCGTTCCCTAATCCTCCGGACCTGGGCCTCGCTCATCGCGTAGATCCTCGAGGCCCGGGCCAGGAGCCCGTCCTCGAGGGGCCGGGAGCGGTGGGATCCGAGGTCGATCCCCAGGGCCGCGAGGGCCGCGACGGCCTCGGGCGCCGCCGGTTGGCCGGGAAGGGCCGCGCAGCCCGCGGAGGCCGTCATCAGGCCGGCCGCGGGCAGGTCGGGGGGATCGACGCCGAGCCGTCGCGCCCATTCGCGGCGGGCCAGGGCCTCGGCCATCGGGGAGCGGCAGGTGTTCCCGGTGCAGACGAAGAGGCAGAGGGTCACGGCCGCCGCCAGGATCCTCGTCGTCTCGATCCCTCCTTCCCTGAGGATTTCGATCCGGCCGTCCCTTCCGGCGGCGACCACGCTCGAGGCCTTGCCGACCGGGCAATCCCCGGCCTCGAGGACGAAGGCGGCTTCCCGGAGGGCCGGGTGGATCTCGGAGGGTCGCCTCGCGGGGTCGCCTCCGGGGAGGTTCGCGCTCGTCATCAGGAGGGGGGTCGGACAGGCGGCGAGGAGCCGTGCGGCCGGACTCTCTCCGACGACTCTGAGCCCGAGTCTTCCGTCCCGGGCGAAGGCCTCGAAGCGCGATTCCCGCAGAACCGGGAGGACGAGAGTCATCGGACCCGGCCAGAAGCGTCGGGCGAGCCTGCGGGCCTGGACGGTCCACGCGCATTCGCCGGCCGCCTGCTCGGGGAAGGCGAGATGGAGCGTGAACGGCCGTTCCCCTCCCTTCAGGGAGCGGAGGCGCCGAACGGCCTCGGGCCGATCGGGCCGGGCCGCGATCCCGTAGACGGTCTCGGTCGGGAGGACGACGAGACCTCCTTCCTCGAGGCGGGCAAGAGCCTCCGCGATCGGGATCTCCGATCGAGGACGGCTTTCCCTGGGGATCCGTGGGTCCTGGTCCATGTCGTTGCGGGCGCTGTCGGGCGGGGGTACGGTCCTGCGGCCCGCCGGCCGCCTTCCTCCACCCCATTGGAAGGGAGCCACGATAGCCGGAAGTTCGGCCGGGGTCGCTCACCGGACACGCTTCCACGGGATCCGAGATGAAGGAACGAAGGAACACGGGGGACGACGGATCGAGGACGCCCGGGGCCGCGTCCAGCCGGGAGTCCGATCTCGCCCTGCACGGGCGCCGCCTCGCCCTTCTCGGAAGCCTCGTCGGCGGGTTCGCCCACGAGATCAAGAACCCGCTCTCCACGATCGGCTTGAACCTGAAGCTCCTCGAGGAGGAGCTCGCGGGCGCGGAGACGCCGAGGGAGAAGAAGGTCCTGGACCGGACGGTGCGGTTGAGCCGGGAGGTCGCCCGGCTCCAGGCCATCCTCGAGGGCTTCCTCGACTATGTGCGAGCGCCCCGGCCGACCTTGGAGCCGGAGCGCCTGGGGGACCTGGTCCGCGAGGTCGCGGACCTGATGGCCCCGCCGCTTGAAGCGAGGGGGATCTCGATCCGCCTCTACCTTCGGGAGGGGCTGCCGCCGCTCCCGATCGACCGGAAGATGATCCACCAGGCCCTCGTCAATCTCGTAACCAACGCCGAGCAGGCCATGACCGAGGGCCGAGGGGGCGAGATCCTGATCGCGACGGGGAGGCTCCGGGAGAACGGGCGGACCCTCCAGACGATTTCCGTCACCGATTCGGGGCCGGGGATGCCTCCCGAAGTGCTGCAGCGTTGCTTCCAGCCCTACTATTCGACGAAACGTAAAGGGTCGGGGCTCGGCCTGGCGATCACCAGGCGGCTCGTCGAGGATCATGGGGGGGAGATCCGGGTCGAGAGCCACGAGGGCAAGGGAACCCGGTTCGAAATCCGTCTACCGGAAGCGGAGGAGGCCGGATCGCCGCCGGAGACGGGGGAAGGAGAAGGATGACCCGCCGGATCCTGATCGTCGACGATGACGAAGCGCACGCGAAGGTCCTCGTGGAGGCTCTAGGCCCCCTCGGATTCGAGGCGGAGACCTCGACGACCGGGGAGGAGGCCGTGCGGAAACTCGAGGAGGAGCGCCCGTTCTCCCTCGTCCTGACGGACCTGGTCATGCAGGGCGTCGACGGCTTCGCCGTTCTCGAAGCCGCGAAACTCCGCGATCCGGCGACCCAGGTCCTGATCCTGACCGGGCACGGCGGGCGGGAGATCGCGGTCAAGGCCATGCAGCAGGGCGCACTCTACTACCTCGAGAAACCCGCGGACCTCGCGGAACTCAGGGCGAAGGTGCAGAGGGCCGCCGAGGCCTTCGACCGGGAGAAGGCCTACCAGGACCTCAAGCGGGACCTCGCGAATCTCCAGGGAATCGAGGGGATCGTCGGCCGGGATTCCCGGATGGTCCGGGTCGTCGAACTGATCTCCCAGGTCGCGCCGACCCAGGCCTCGGTCCTCGTCCTCGGGGAGTCGGGCACCGGCAAGGAACTCGTCGCGAGGGCGATCCACCAGATCTCCCCCCGGAAGGACAAGCCCTTCGTCGCCCTGAACTGCGGGGGCATGTCCGAGGGGACGATCGGCTCCGAACTTTTCGGGCATGTCAAGGGGGCCTACACGGGGGCCGTCGGGGACCGGGAGGGGAAGTTCGAGTACGCGGACGGGGGGACCCTCTTCCTCGACGAGGTCGCCGAGATGCCGGTCGAGACCCAGGTCAAGCTCCTGCGCGTCCTCGAGGAGCGGAGGGTCGTTCCCCTCGGGACGAACCGGTCGCGTCCGGTGGACGTCCGGGTCCTGGCCGCGACGCATCAGGATCTCGCGCGCAGGGTCGAGGAGGGGACCTTCCGCAAGGACCTCTATTACCGGCTGAAGGTCGTCACGATCGAACTGCCGGCCCTCAGGGAGCGCAAGCAGGACATCCCGCTCCTGGCCGAGCATTTCCGGAGGATGTTCTGCAAGCAGCACGATCGGGACGTCGACGGTTTCGACCGCGAGGTCCTGATGGCCTTCGCCGCCCATTCCTGGCCGGGGAACGTCCGCGAACTGCGCAACGTGGTCGAGAGCATGGTCGTGCGCGCGCGGGGCAACATCCTGACCGTTCTCGACCTCCCGCCCGAACTCGCCGCCGAGAGCCCCCATACGGAGGACCCATGGATCTTCCTGGCGGGCAAGGACCACCGTGACGTCGAGCGGAACCACATCCGGGTGACCCTCGAGACCTTCCAGGGGAACCGGCAGAAGGCGGCCTCGGCGATGGGGATCTCCGAGCGGACCCTCTACCGCAAGATCAAGGAATACGAGCTGGAGAGCCACGGTCGATGAACGGGGACCGGCTCCTGGACGTCGTCGCGATCGACGGTCCCTCGGGATCGGGGAAGAGCACGATCGCGAAACGCCTGGCCGAACGCCTGGGCTGGCGGCATCTCGACACCGGGGCGATGTATCGGGCCGTGACCCTCCGCTTTCTGGAACTCGGGGTCCATCTCGAGGATCCCAAGGAGGTCCGCTCCGCCCTCGAGAGCCTCGATCTCAGGCTCGGCGAGGAGGCGGAGGTCTACCTCGAGGGCCGGGAAGTCGGCTCCGCGCTCCGGCGTCCCGAGGTCGAGGCCCGGGTCTCGGCCGTCAGCGCCCTGCCCGCCGTCCGCAAGGCCATGGTCGCCCTGCAGCGCGCGGAGGCCGGAAAGGGGCCCCTCGTGGCCGAGGGGAGGGACATGACGACCGTCGTCTTTCCCGACGCCCGGTGCAGGATCTTTCTCGAAGCCTCGGTCGAGGAGCGCGCCCGCCGGAGGCTGCGGGACTTCGAGCGGGCTTCCAGGGAGGTGGGGTTTTCGGAGGTCCTCGAGGAGATCCGGGCCCGGGACTTCCTGGATTCGACGCGGGCGGACGCCCCCCTCCGGAAGGCCGAGGGGGTCCACGTCCTCGACACGACCGGTCTTTCGATCGAGGCCTGCGTCGATCGGATCGAACGGATCCTCCGGGAGGGAGCCTCGAGGTGAGCCCCGCCCCGCCGCTCGCCCGCGCCGAACTGCCGTACCTGTTCTGCCGGCAGGCCGTGCGTATCGCCTTCAAACTCTGGTTCGCCTACCGCGCGGAGGGACTCGAGAACCTTCCGACCGACCGTTCCTACCTCCTCGTCGCGAACCACCACAGTTTCATCGACCCTCCGATGGTGGGTTGCGCCGACCCCCATCAGCTCGGCTACCTGGCGCGGAAGAGCCTCTTCAAGCCCTACGGCTTCGGGCGGCTCCTGCGTTTCGTCGGCTCGATCCCGGTCGATCGGGGAAGTTCCGACCGGGGCGCCCTCGAGGCCGCGGTCCGGTGCTTGAGATCCGGACGCCCGATCGTCTTCTTTCCGGAAGGGACCCGGGGACCGGAGGGTGAGGTCGGTCCCTTCAAGCGGGGCTTCCTTCTCGTGGCCCGGAGGGCGGGAGTCCCGGTCGTGCCGGTCGGGATCACGGGGTCCGGACGGGCCTGGCCCAAGGGACGCGTCCTTCCGAGGATGCGGGCCGTCACCGTGAGGTTCGGGACGCCGATTCCCCCCGGGGAACTGCGGGTCCTCGGGGAGGAAGGGGTCCGGCGGCGGGTCCTTTCGCTCTGCGAAACCTAGGCTTTTCCCGGAGAGTCCGGTTCCGATCCGAGGTTTCCGGGGGTAGAATCCTTGCCCTTTTGCCTGCTGCGGAGACCGCCGGGGTCTCGGCCGGGCCGGTTCCGTACTTGTTCCCCCGTTACCATCCCTTCAACTCCATGTCCTACGGCAAAAAGCTGGTCAAGGAATTCGCACTGGACGAGGAATCGCTCGAACAGCAGTTGCGCGAGGCCCTCGGCGATTCCTCCCTAGATTCCGTCCTCGGCGACTCCGTCGGGGAGTTCAAAGCCGGACTCATCGTGCCCGGCAAGATCGTCCGGCTCTCCGGGAGCGGCCCGGTCATCGTCGACTTCGGCTACAAATCCGAGGGCTACGTCAATCTCGACGAGTTCGAGGATCCGGAGACCCTCGTTCCCGGCGCCGAGATCGAGGTCCTGATCGAGGATCTCGACGACGGCGACGGCATGCCGATCATCAGCAAGCGGAAGGCCGATCGGATCCGCCGCTGGGAGAAGGTCATCGAGACCTACAAGGAGGGGGACGAGGTCAAGGGCTTGGCGACCCGCAAGATCAAGGGCGGACTCCTCGTGGACATCGGGGTGAACGCCTTCCTGCCGGCCTCGCAAGTCAACATCCGCCGGACCGAGGACATCGGCGAATGGCTCGGGAAGGAGATCCGGGCCCGGATCATCAAGATCGACGAAGACCGCATGAACATCGTCATCTCCCGCCGGAAGCTGATCGAGGAAGAGCGGGAGATGCTCAAGTCGAAGCTGATGCAGGAGATCGAGGAGGGACAGATCCGCAAGGGCGTCGTCAAGAACATCGCCGATTTCGGCGCCTTCGTCGATCTCGGAGGGCTCGACGGCCTGCTCCACATCACCGACATGTCCTGGGGTCGCATCAACCATCCCTCCGACCTGCTCAAGATCGATCAGGAGATCGAGGTCAAGGTCCTCAAGATCGATCGGGATCGGGAGCGGGTCGCTCTCGGCCTGAAGCAGATGACTCCCGATCCGTGGCAGACGATAGAGGAGAAGTACCCGAAGGGTCAGAAGGTCGTCGGCGAGGTCGTCAACATCATGAGCTACGGGGCCTTCGTGAAGCTTGAGGACGGCGTCGAGGGGCTCGTCCACATCTCCGAGATGTCCTGGACCCGGCGCGTCAACGATCCCCGCGAGATCGTGCAGATCGGGGACAAGGTCGAGGTCGTCGTGCTCGACATCAACAGGGAGAAGCAGGAGATCAGTCTCGGCATGAAGCAGGCCGAGGTGAACCCCTGGGATCTCGTCGAATCCAACTACCCTCCGGGGACGATCATCTCCGGAAAGGTGCGGAACCTCACGAACTACGGGGCCTTCATCGAATTGCAGGAAGGCATCGACGGTCTCCTCCACGTTTCGGACATGTCCTGGACCAAGAAGGTCACCCACCCCTCCGAGGTCGTCAAGAAGGGAGAGGAGCTGCGCTGCGTCGTCCTCAGCGTCGACCCGGAGAAGAAGAGGATCGCCCTCGGTCTCAAGCAGCTTTCCGAGGATCCCTGGGCCGGCGACATCCCCTCCCGTTTCCACATCGGCGACACGGTCACCGGAACCGTCACGAAGCTGACGAACTTCGGAGCCTTCGTGAAGCTCGAGGAAGGACTGGAAGGGCTTCTGCACATCTCGGAACTGGCCGACCACAAGGTCGAGAACCCCGAGGAGGTCGTGAAGGCCGGACAGGTCGTCGAGGTCCGGATCATCAAAATCGACCCCGAGGAGCGGAAGGTCGGCTTGACCCTCGTGCAGGCGCATTACGGCGAGGATTCGGCCGCTTCGGCCCCCGCCGAGAGCGAGAGCTTCGCCTCGGCTCCGGCCGTCGAGGACGACGCCGCCTCCTTCGCCGCCCAGTTGCGCAGCGTGAGCGAGAAGATGGCGGAACGTTCGGAGGCGGGCGATGCCGGAGCGGAAGAGACCGAGGCGCGGAGCGAGGACGAGGGGGACGCCGGTTCCGAGGCTTCCTCGGACTCCGAGAGCGACGGGGGGGATTCCCGTCCGGCCGAGGAGGAGTCCTCGAAGGACGAGACCCCGGCCTGATGAGGGAGGGGGAGCTCCGCTCCTCCTCCTCGTGCTTCTGCTCCTCTTCGGCGCCTTCCCTTCCTGCGTGACCCGGGAGGGTGGGGCGCCGGCCCCCTCGGGAGGCGGAGACCGGGATCCCCGGGAACTCTGGCACGAGGACGTCCTCCGGCAGTGCGAGGAGGCCTGGAAGGACGAGGACGAGGAACGTCTTCGCTCCCTCCTCGCGAATCCGCGTTCCGGTGCGGGAAGGGACCAGCTCGAGAGGTATGCGCGCTACGAACTCCTCGCGGAGGTCCTGGAAGTCCGCGGGCGGGGTTTTTCGGTCAAGGGGCTCCTTCCGAGGGATCCGCCCGAGGACGCGGTCCGTCTCGAAGGCGGGGAATTGCTCGTCGATCTCGAGCAGGCGCGCATGTGCTGTTGCAGGATCCGGCCCGCCCCCGGCAACGAGGCCTGGATCCGGCCCGGGGCGGGAGGCGCGATCGCGGGCGTCTTCCAGGCCGAGATCGAGGAACTCGAGATCCGGGGAGACTGGATCCGGCGGAGTCGGCCCCTGCGCCTCGAGATCCGGGGAGCCAGGCGCCTGACCGAGGATTCCTCCCTGGAGATCGTCTTCCCGCCTCTCTGGGAGGACCGGCCGACGATCGTCTTCCGGAGGGTCCGCCTGAAGGGAAGGCTCGTCTGCGGCGCGTTCTCCTGGAACGGACGGGAGCTTCCGCTGTTTTCCCTCGAACTCGACCCGCTCTCGATCGTGCAGCTTCCGAAGGGATGGCGGAGGATCCGCAAGGCCCCCCTCGAGACCTTCGAGACCGCCGCGAAGCACCCCGAACGCTATCCGGGGCATCTCCTGATCGCGGCCTGGTTTCTCGGCCTCGAGGGGACGGAAGCGGATCGGAAGCGCGCGATGCGGTCCGTGTTGAAGCTCCTCCGGACTCCCGCTCCCGGCGTCGAGGCCCTCCTCCTGCGCGTTCTGGCCTTCCTCGATCCCGTGGCGGCCGAACGGCTCGGTGGAGACCGGAACGCATGGTTCCGCTACGCTGATCCCCCCCGGAAAGAGCGAAAACGATGAGCGACCCGAAGCCCTCCTTCCCTCCCCTCGAGGAACAGCTCACCAGGATCAAGCGCGGAGTCGTGGACCTCGTGACCGAGGAGGATCTGCGGCGGAGGTTGGCGAGATCCCTCGAAGAAGGGCGGCCTCTCCGGGTGAAGCTCGGCATCGACCCCTCGAGCCCCGACATCCACGTCGGGCACACCGTCCAGCTCCGGAAACTCCGGACCTTCCAGGAATGCGGGCATCAGGCCGTCATCATCTGGGGGACCGCGACGGCCATGGTCGGAGACCCGACCGGAAAGGACAAGACCCGGCCCCAGCTCTCCCGCGAGCAGGTTCTGGAGAACCTCCGGACCTACCGGGAACAGATCGGCAAGGTCGTAGACGTCGACCTTGCCGAACACCACGAGAACGGAGCCTGGTTCGATCGTTTCACGTTCCAGGACACGATCCGGCTCATGTCCCGGATGACCGTGGCCCGGGTCATCGAGCGGGACAGCTTTCAGAATCGGATGTCCAAGGGGCTTCCGATCGGTCTCCACGAGATCATCTACCCGCTGATGCAGGGTTGGGATTCGGTCGAGATCCGGGCCGATATCGAACTCGGAGGGACCGACCAGCTCTTCAATCTCCTGGCGGGCCGGGATCTCCAACAACAGGTCGGGCAGGAGCCTCAGCTCTGCCTGACGATGCCGATCCTGGAGGGCCTCGACGGAGTTCAGAAGATGTCGAAGAGCCTCGGGAACACGATCGGTCTCAACGACGATCCGGTGGACATGTTCGGCAAGGTCATGAGCATTCCCGACTCCCTGATGGAGAAGTACTTCCTTCTCCTGACCGAGGTCGAGGAAGCGGATCTCCGGGAACTCCTCGCGGGCCATCCGCGCGAGGCGAAGGCCGAACTCGCCCGGAGGGTCACGGCCTGGCTCCACGGGGCCGAGGCCTCCGAGCGCGCGGCCCGGGAGTTCGACCGAGTCTTCCGGGAACGGGAGCGACCGACCGAGATCCCGGAATTCGAGGTCCCCGCCGACGCCCTGAAGGAGGGGAGGATCCAGGTCGCGGTCGCCGCCCACCTCGCCGGACTCGGATCCAGCGGCGGGGAGATCCGCCGCGCGATCAAGGGTGGAGGGGTCCGCGTGGACGGGGAGCGGATCGCGGACCCGACCCACGCGCTGGGATCCGGGTCCTATCTCCTGCAGGTCGGCAAGCGCCGCTTCGTGCGTCTCAGGATCCCCTGAAAGGGCGCGACATCCCGAGGTGGGCCGGTCCGGCGCCCGGGGGATCCGGGTGGGGGAGTTCCGCCTCCCGGCCGGAGGCGGAGCGTCTCGAGGCTACTGGAGAAGGAGGGCGGCGGAATTGGTCTTGCCGACGGTCTTGAGGTCCGAGGACGGCAGGGCCGCCTGGAAATAAAAGGTCTTTCCCTTGAGGGAAGCGAGATTCGGGACCTGGAACGGGACTTCGACCGTGCCGCCGCCCTTCGAGAGCAGGGCTGCGTGGAAGAAGAACAGGGCCGAAGGCGATCCGCCCCCGATGTCGAGCTTGACGAGTCCGAGATCGGTCGTCCCGCTCCGCGGGGAGAGGAAGGTGACCTCGATCCCCGCCGGCTTTCCTCCGATCGCGAGGAGGGTGTTCCCTCCGATCGGAACGGGAGACACGACCCGAAGGGCCGGCGGACTCGTGGGAGTGAAGGTGAACGCGGCTTTCCCGGACCCCGCGGGATTGAAGATCTCGACCGCGGCGGCCCCGAGGACGGAAGAGGTCGGAGTCGAGAAGGCGATCCCGCCCGGGACCTTCCGGAAGGGGACGGTCCTGCCCCCGACCGTGACTCGGGTCGCGGCGTCGAGCCCGGCCCCTCCGGCGATGACGGCCGTGCCCCCGAGGGTCGGACCGGAGGTCGGGTAGATCGTGAAGGCGGGAGGATCGAGCGGACCCGCCAGGGTCGCCGCTCCGGCTCCCGCGAACCTCGTGATCAGGGTCGCGAGGTTCAGGTCGTTCGCGGAGGTTCCGAGCACGTCGTTCGCGCTGTGGATGTAGCGGGAATACTTGTCGAGGTCCTCGAAGGGGAAACAGGCGGGGAAGCCGTTGCGGAAGAACGAGCGATGATCGCTCGTGCCCCCGTAGAGATAGCCCTTCTTCACGCCCAGGGTCGGGACGTAGACCTTTCCTGTGGAGATCATCGTGGAGATCAGGGACGGGGTCGAATCGTTCAGGACGAAGTCGACGTCGGTCGTGTCCCCGGAGGCCCGATAACAGGTCATGTCGAGGTTGATGTAGGCGCGGATCTTGTCCCCCCGCGCCTTGGCGGCGGGAGCGTAGTACCTGCTGCCGACGAGTCCGAACTCCTCGGCGTTCCAGAACCCGAAGCGGACCGTCCGCTTCCAGGGGATCGCGGCCATGACCCGGGCCAGTTCGAGCACGGCCGCCGTTCCCGAGGCGTTGTCGTCGGCGCCCGGAGCCCGCTTTGAGTATCCGCCCCAGACATAGGAGTCGAGGTGGGATCCGAGCATGACGATCTCGGAAGCGGATGCGCCGCGGCCCTTGATCTCGGCGATGAGGTTCGGACCATAGCTCCGGCTGAAGGTGTGCGTGACGACCGTCAGCCCCTTGATCTTGGCGAGTTCGGTCTTGAGGTAGGAAATCGCCTTCGCGTTCGTGCTCGTCCTCGCGTTCCGGGTCCAGATCGCCGAGAGGTTCTTGATGTGGTTCCGGATGTTCGCGGTCGAGACCTTCGCGACCATCGCCTGGATCCGGGGATCGGGGGCCATCGGCAACTGCGGCGCCTCGAAGTGCGCCGGGATGTACCTACGTCCGAGATCGAGGAGTTGAAGGCTTCCATGGAAGCCCTCGCCGGAGAGGGCCGCCAGGCGGTTCCGGGGGCCGGCGAGGAGGCGGAAGGCTCCGGTGTCGGCGAGCAGCCGGGCGCCCGAGGGGATCTCCGGACCGGATCCCCCGAGGAGGGCGATTCCTTCCCCTGCGCGGAGGGCGGGGAGGACCCGCAAGCCCGGAAGCCTTGGGGAGGCTTTCCTGACGCTGACGAGCAGCCAGCCGCCCAGGTCGGCGTGTGCCTTCTCGTTCGCGATGTAGCGGTCCCGCAGGGAGAGGTCGCTTCCGTAGGGGAGGAGGGCGGGACGGAGGGGGAGAGGCGTCTGGGCGGCGGGAGCCAGGGAGAGCAGGAGGAGCGAGAGGAGCGTGCGCATCGGCGGCCTCCGGAGTTCGGTTCGGGAAGATGCGGAATGGAGATCAAGGAAGAGCGCTCCCAGTATCCGGCGTGGCCGGGCCAGGCGCCATCGGAGCCCTTCGGAGGAAGAGGGGAAGTCCGTTCGAATGCGAAGGCTTCGCCGGGACGGGGGATTCGCCCGACCCCGCTGGCCCTCCGGCAATCTTCCCCTATCGTCGAGGTCCATGCTCCCGGCCCGTCCATGGGAGCGAGGTTTCCGTCGAGGAGGTGTCGGATGAATCGTGCTTTCCGTTTCCCCGCCGCGGCCGTCGCGGGCGCTTGTCTCTCCTGCGTTCTCCCCGCCCAGAAAGGCTTCGTCTCTCCTCGGGAGTTCGCCGGAGTCGAAGGATCTTCCTCGACCTTTTACCCGTTTTTCCGGGCGTATTTGAATAAGGCTGCTCGACAAAGCCATGAACAGACGGTCCACGATCTCGGAAAGACCCCGGGCAAGATCTACGGGATCGCGTTCCGGCGGGACGGGATCTGGGGGAGGAGCACCGGCTCGCCTTCCTGCTGGGTCGAAGTCGAGATCGCATGCTCGACCGCCGTGACGACGAGTGGGACGATGAGCCGGACCTTCGCCTCGAACGAGGGGAAGGACCGCACCGTCGTCCTCGCGAAGAAGAAGATCCGCTTCAACGCCTTCCCTGCTCTTCCGGGGAGGCCTCAGCCCTTCTCCTTCGTCTTTCCCTTCGACCAGAATCGGGTCTTCGGGTTCGGCGGGGGATCCCTCTGCGTGGACGTCACGGTCACGGACAACGATCTCTACGACGAGTCCACGAAGTCCTACAAATACGTTTATCTGGATCGGGTCTTCAACTCCACGACCGGGCTGCATTGGGACGGGGGGCACGGCTGCTTCGGGTCGGCGCACAGCATCTTCCCGTTCTATTCCCACTCCTACAGCTACGCCCGCTTCGACTACCTGAAGAACCAGCGGGAACTCTCATACTTTGCGATCGGAGGGAACGGGAGGCCCGGGGGGACGGGCCTGCACCTGATGTCCACCGCCCTCCTTCCCCGGCCGATGGAACTGACCCCGGTCTGCCGCCTCTACGTGGATCCGGGCAAGGTCTTCCGGGTTCTTCCGGGGGCGGCGTATTCCTCGACCTCCACCCTCTACTACTTCCCCCCGCGAGTGGGGAACCGAAGCAGTTACCTTACCGTTCCCTGGGAGAAGGGGTTGCGGGGTCTCAAGTTCTATACGCAGTCGATCAACCTGGATCCGGGCGCGAACTCCTGGAACCTCGTGACCGGGAACTACTCGGAAGTGACCTTGCCGATGTACTCCGAGAGGAAGTTCCCCCTGTCCTATCTCTACGCGACCGGCTTCATGTTCTACAACCGGACCGGATACCTGGCCACGGGGGCCGGGCTCGTCACCAAGTTCCTGACGCTCTGACCCGAGGCTTCGGGGAGGGGAGGGGGGAGGTCCGTTCGAATGCGAAGGCTTCGGTGGGGCGGGGGATTCGCCCGACCCCGCTGGCCGTTCGGCATTCTCCCTCTATCGTCGATGTCCCTGCTCCCCGCCCATCCATGGGAGCGAGGTTTCCGTCGAGGAGGTGTCGAATGAATCGTGCTTTCCGTTTCCCCGCCGCGGCCGTCGCGGGCGCTTGTCTCTCCTGCGTTCTCCCCGCCCAGAAAGGCTTCGTCTTTCCCCGGGAGTTCGCGGGGCTCGAAGGGCCTTACTGGACCTATTACCCGTTCTTTCAAGCGAATATTAGTAAGGCATTCCGAACAAGCCATGAACAGACGGTCTATGACCTTGGAAAGACTCCAGGCAAGATCTACGGGATCGCGTTCCGGCGGGACGGCATCTGGGGGAGGAACATCGGCACGCCTTCCTGCTGGGTTGAGGTCGAGATCGCGTGCTCGACCGCCGCGACGACGAGTGGGACGATGAGCCGGACCTTCGCCTCGAACGAGGGGAAGGACCGCACCGTCGTCCTCGCGAAGAAAAAGATCCGCTTCAATGCCTTCCCCGTTCTTCCGGGGATACCTCAGCCCTTCTCCTTCGTCTTTCCCTTCGACCAGAACCGGGTCTTCGGTTTCGGAGGGGGGTCTCTCTGCGTGGACATCAAGGTCACGGACAACGATCTCTACGACGAGTCCACGAAGTCCTACAAATACGTCTATCTGGATCTAGTCTACAACAACAACATCGGGGTGCATTTGGATGGGGGGCACGGCTGCTACGGGTCGGCGCAAAGCATCTTCCCGTTCTATTCCCACCCCTTCAGCTCCGCCCGCTTCAACTACCTGAAGCTCCGGTGGGAACTCGCGTATTCTGCGTCCGGGGGGAACGGGAGGCCCGGGGGGACGGCCCTGCACCTGATGTCCACCGCTCTCCTTCCCCGGCCGAGGGAACTGACCCGGGCCTGCCGCCTCTACGTGGATCCGGACAAGGTCTTTTGGGTGCTTCCGGGAGCGGCGTATTCCCCGACCTCCACCCTCTATTACTTCCCCCCGTGGACGGTGAGCAGGCGCGAAGTCCTGTCCGTTCCCTGGGAGAAGAGGTTGCGGGGTCTCAAGTTCTACACGCAGTCGATCAACCTGGATCCAGGCGCGAACCCCTGGAACCTCGTGACCGGGAACTACTCGGAAGTGACCTTGCCGATGTACTCAGAGGAGAAGTTCCCTCTGTCCTATGTCCTCGCGACCGGCTACTCGTTCAACCACCGGACCGGATACCTGATCACGGGGGCCGGGCTCGTCACCAAGTTCCTGACGCTCTGACCCGAGGCTTTGGAGAGGGGAGGGGGGAGGTCCGTTCGAATGCGAAGGCTTCGGCGGGACGGGGGATTCGCCCGACCCCGCTGGCCGTCCGGAATCCTCCCCCTATCGTCGAGGTCCCTGCTCCCGGCCCGTCCATGGGAGCGAGGTTTCCGTCGAGGAGGTGTCGGATGAATCGTGCTTTCCGTTTCCCCGCCGCGGCCGTCGCGGGCGCCTGTCTCTCCTGCGTTCTCCCCGCCCAGAAAGGCATCGTCTCTCCCCGGGAGTTCGCGAGAGTCGAAGGGTCTTCCGCGTCCTTTACTCCGTTCTTCCGGGCGAGTTCGAGTGCGGCTTCCCGGAAACACCATGAACAGACGGTCCACGATCTCGGAAAGACCCCGGGCAAGATCTACGGGATCGCATTCCGGCGGGACGGGGTCTTGGGGAGGAGCACCGGCGCGCTCCCCTGCTGGGTCGAGGTCGAGATCGCGTGCTCGACCGCCGCGACGACGAGTGGAACGATGAGCCGGACCTTCGCCTCGAACGAGGGGAAGGACCGTACCGTCGTCCTCGCGAAGAAGAAGATCCGCTTCAACGCCTTTCCCATTTTTCCGGGGGGACCTCAGCCCTTCTCCTTCGTCTTTCCCTTCGACCAGAACCGGGTCTTCGGTTTCGGCGGAGGATCCCTCTGCGTGGACGTCACGGTCACGGACAACGATCTCTACGACGAGTCCACGAAGTCCTACAATTTCATCCATCTGGATCGGGTCTTCAACTCCACGACCGGGTTGCATTGGGACGGGGGGCACGGCTGCTTCGGGTCGGCGAACACCATCTTCCCGTTCTTTTCCCACTCCTACAGCTACGCCCGCCTCAACTACCTGAAGAACCGGAGAGAATTCTCGTACGTTGCGATCGGGGGGAACGGGAGACCTGGAGGGGCGGGCCTGCACCTGATGTCCACCGCCCTCCTTCCCCGGCCTAAGGAACTGACCCCGGCCTGCCGCCTCTACGTGGATCCGGGCAAGATCTTCCTTGTGCTTCCGGGGGCGGCGTCTTCCTCGCTCTCCACGGTCTACTATTTCCCCCCGCGTGGCGGTTTCCTGACCATCCCCTGGGAGAAGGGGTTGCGGGGTCTCAAGTTCTACGCGCAGTCGATCAACCTAGATCCGGGCACGAACTCCTGGAACCTCGTGACCGGGAACTACTCGGAAGTGACCTTGCCGATGTACTCCGAGAAGAAGTTCCCCCTGTCCTATCTCTTTACGACCGGCTTCACGTTCTACAACCGGACCGGATACCTGGTCACGGGGGCCGGGCTCGTCACCAAGTTCCTGACGCTCTGACCCGAGGTTTCGGGGAGGCGCGGGCCCTCAATCCCGGCCGTGGCGGATCTTCCCCCAGCGCTCCTTGAAATCGAAACCCGGGGATTGGGCGAAGGTGTGGCAGGCGTAGCAGGCCGTCTTCGAGGGGAGGGGGGTGTGGGCCCGCCGCCGGAACTCCGCGCGTTGTTCCGGTCCGGTGTCCCGGGGCAGGCTTTTCCAGGTCTCGACGTGCTTCGAGCCCGGGCCGTGGCAGCTCTCGCAGCCGACGGCCGCGAGCTTCGGGCTCCGCTCCGCGCTCGTGAATCCCGAGACCTTCCCATAGCCCGTACTGTGGCAGGTCACGCAGGCCGGGTGCCGGGTCGCGCGCCAGCCCTCCTCCTTCCCCCGATGGACGAGGCTCTCCCAGGCCTTCGCGTGAAGGGTCGACTTCCAGGTTTCGAAAGCCCGGGGATGGCAGGAGCGGCAGGCCTCGTTCCCGAGGTAGGTCGCTCCCCCGGGCGCGGGGTCCCGCCCGGCGAGGGCCTCTAGGATCTTCTCCTCCGTGATGCGCTTCTTGTGGTCAAGGAGGACCTGGAAGACCGCGGGGTCGGCCCCCTTCGGGGCCTTTCCCGGGCCCTCGGGCCGATGGGCCGGCAGGTCCTGTTTCGACAGGCGGAGCGCCTTGACGCCGCCGGCCTCGAGTTCGAGGGTGCAGAGGAGGAGGGCCTTTCCGTGCCATCCCGGATAGAGGAGGCGGGTTCGCGAGGGCCGGGAATCCCGGTGCAGGAAGGTCTCGGCCTCCTCCCGCGGTTCCTGGGACCCGTCGATCGAGAGGACGAGGTCCAGACCCGGAACGGTCCTCGCGATCCTCCGCGCCTCCGTCGCGCCTCCGTAGTTGACGAAGAGGAGGGTCAGGTCGTAGCGGTCCCCCCGCGGTCCGGCCTCCGCGAGGGCGCCGGCCACGGCCTCCTCCGGGGGCAGGACCTTCCAGCCTTTCCCCTTCGGTCGCCCCTCGGGCCCCGCGAGCGAGAGGAGGCAGAGGCGGATCCCCGCGGCCTCCACGATCCGGTACGGCAGATCGAAGAGGACGAGGAGGCGGTCCCCCTCGATGCGACGGAGATCCGTGACGAGGAAGGGCGGTCCGAAGGCCTCGTGGAAATCCCGGAGGAGGTCCATGCCGAGGGCCAGGTCGGTCGGGCCCAGGGGCAGCACGGGGTATCGGAGGTAGGCGCCGAGGATCGTGAGCGCCGTCTCGAAGCGGAGCTTCTCGAGGGGGTCGTTGCGGTGGATGAGCCGCCCCCCCTCGAGCGCGAGGTCGAACTCGTTCCGGTGGGCCTTCAACCACCAAGCGCGGCGGTCCAGGCCGCCGCTCTGGGCCGAGGCGCAGCCGCAGGGTTCGAGCTGGCCATCCATCCAACCGCTGAGCGCGAGTCTCAGGGTCTTCCCCGGGACGCGGGTTCCCTGGCTCCCGGTGTTCCGGGGAGAGGGGTCCTGTCCCGTGCGGGGAAGGGGGAGGAGGAAGAGGGCCAGGACGGGAAGGAGGGCGGGGATTCTGGAAGGCATCATGGTCCTGCGTGGAAGGCGGTGAAGGGCACCGTGCTCCGGGGATGATCGGGGTCCTTGCTCGAGAGGATGATCCGTCCGAGGATCCGGCGGCCGGTGACGCCGCCCAGGTATTCGAGGTGGAGTCGCCAGCGGCGGTCCTCCCCTCCGTCGATCCAGGCGCGGAAACGGTTCCCGACCTCCCGGGCGCCGTCGACCTCGGCCCGGACCCCGACGACCTCGAAGCCCGGATCCTCCCGGGAACCGTGATAGATCAAGGTCAGGAAGCTCCTCCGGGATTCGGTGAAGGGGAATCGTGAGAGATCGATCCTGCGGAAAGGGAAGAACTCGAGGTTCGGCAGGAGGTCGGCGTGGACCTGCACCTTCGCGACGTAACCGCCGCCCAGGACGTCCTCGTCCATGTCGGTCCGGAAGCGGAGTTCCCGGTGGAACGGGCCCGTCCTCCCCGCCGGTCCGAAGCGGATCAGGTAGCGGTGCCCCCCGTCGAGCTTGGGTTCGGTCTCCTCGAGCTTCAGGACCTCGTCGGTCCCCTCGATTCCCAGGATCCTGAAGGGGCCGCGCCGGAAGCCGGGCGTGAGTTCGAGGACGGCCAGCCCCTTCTGGTCCTTGCCCAGGCGTCCGAGCGAGATCGTGGGGGTCGGATGCACGAGGACGCGGGGGCGGATGTGGAAGCGGTAGGCGAGCCGCAGGGTTCCGACCTCGGCTTCGGGCTGGAAGTAGAGTTCGGTCGTCCCGGGTTCGAAGTGGTCCTCGGGAGGTCGGAGTCCGGTGAGGACCTCGACCCGCACTCTCAGGATCTCCCCCCCCTCCAGCCAGGTGATCCGGTAGTCCCCCTCGATCCGTTCGGGGGGGTCGTAGATCTTCCGGCGGAGGGGCCTTCCGCCCGCATCGAGCACGGCGAAAGCGACCCGCGTGCAGCTGCAGGCGTTCCGGTAACCCCGGAGGACGATGCGCTGCTTCGAACGGTTTCGAATCCGGAAGTCATGGAAGGGTCGGTCCCCGTGGCTCACGTCCCCGAAGTCGAAGGAGACCTCGTCCGCGGTCAGCCAGCGCCCCGGGGGGGGATTCCTGGCGGAATCCTCGGGACCGCAGCCGCAGGCCAGGAGAACGGGAAGGATCCGGATCAGGACTTTCATCTCGGTCCAAGATAGGCCGTACCTCCCTCGAACGGCACGCTTTCCGGCGGGGCGGCGTACATGGAGGGGGGCGTCCTCGCGGGCGCCCCCCTCCGGAGCTTGCGCTCCCGGGCAGATCCAGGAATCCAGTCGGGGAGAGGAAAGCAAGGGGCGGACCATCCGAGGGAGGAACGCCCCGATTTCGATCGATCCCGGTTTCCCGCTGCGGGCGGGACTTCCGGCCGGGGCCGGGGGAGGGGGGAGGGGGCGGGGTCCGCCGGAGCGGTTTCGATCCCGAACCCTGGCGGCGGCGCCATGGTCTCGGCGCCCGGGTCAGCGGGCCCGCAGACGCCGGAGCTTGCGGTGGAGAGTCGTGTAGTCGATCCCGAGCCGGCGGGCCGCTGCGGCCTTGTTCCCTCCGCAGGCCTCGATCGCTTCCAGGATCCAATCCTGTTCGAGGCGCTCGACCGTCCGTTGGATCCGTTCCTTCAGCGGAAGCGATTCGAGCACCGGATCCCCCGGTGAGCGGGAAGGGTTGGTCCCTCCCGGGGATCCCGGTCCGAGGATCTCGAGGAGGGAGGGAAGGTCGATTTCGGCCTCGGGACGGAGGAGACAGAGTCTCCTCATCTCGTTGCGGAGTTCCCGGAGGTTGCCGGGCCAGGGGAGCCCGGAGAGATGCTCCTCGGCCTCGGCCGGGAGGAACGGAGGCCGCCTTCCCTGTTCCGCGGCCGCCTCGGCGAGGAAGTGACGCGCGAAGATCGGCACGTCGGCGGGACGTTCCTTGAGGGCGGGCAGCCGGACCCGGAACTCCGCGAGCCTGTGGAAGAGATCGAGGCGGAAGCTTCCCTCCTCCATCCGGGCCTCGAGGTCGTCGTTCGTCGCCGCGAGGATGCGGGCGTCGAAGGACCGGGGCCGCGAGGCGCCGAGAGGCAGGACCTCGCGCTCCTGGAGGCATCGGAGGAGCTTTCCCTGGAGGGCGGGGGAGAGGTTTCCGCATTCGTCGAGGAGGACGGTCCCTCCAGCGGCCTGTTCGAAGAGCCCCCTGTGGTCCCGATCGGCTCCGGTGAAGGCCCCCTTGCAATGACCGAAGAGCATCGACTCGCTGAGGTTCTCGGGGAGGGCGCCGCAGTCGAAGGCGAGAAAGGGAGCCCCGGAGCGCGGGGAGGCCTCGTGAAGGGCCCGGGCGAAGACCTCCTTTCCCGTTCCCGATTCTCCCTCGATCAGGACCGTGAGGTCGGGGTGCGAGGCGAGGAGGCGGACCTGTCCTTCGAGTCTCCGGGCCGGGGCCGAGTTCCCGAAGAAGGGCGGGCGTTTTCGAACGCGTTTTCTCAGGTCCTGGATTTCCCTCCGCATCGAGAGATGGTCGAGGGCCCTCGCGACGACGGCCAGAAGGTGCTCGTTGTCGAAGGGTTTCGTCAGGTAGTCCCAGGCGCCGTCCTTGATCGCCTGGACCGCGGTCGCGACGTCCTCCATCGCGGAGATGAAGATGACCGGGAGCCTGGGCTCCTCGGCGTGCAGCTCCCGCATCAGGTCGAGCCCGGAGGCGCCGGGCATCTTGAGGTCCGTGACGACGGCGTCCCGACTCTCCTCCCTCCAGGCCTCGAGGGCTTCCTCGGCCGAGGAAGCCTCGGCCACCCGATACCCAGCCTTCTCGAAGACCCGGGCGAGGAGCCAGCGGAGATCGTCCTCGTCCTCGACGAGGAGGAGGGAGGGGGGGCGGCCTTTCCCGGAATCATCCATCGGAAACGCCCGGTATTTCGATGACGGCGAGGGTTCCTCCGCCCTTCCTTCGGGCGAGGGAGAGCCTTCCTCCGTCCTTCTCGCAGAGGTTGGCGCTGACCGTCAGTCCAAGCCCCGTGCCGTCGGGGCGCGTCGTGAAGAAGGCCTTCCCCGCCTTGTGGAGATGGGATTCGGGGATCCCCTGGCCCCGATCCCGGACCTCGATCCGGGCCCCTCCTTCGTGCCCTCGGACCCCGACCTCGATCGGACCCTCGTGGGGGCCGGCCTGGATCGCGTTCAACAGGAGGTTCAGGAGGGCTTGCTGGAGGTTCTCGGGGTCCACGAAGGCGGTCCTCGGTTCGGAGGCGGATTCGAGGAGGAGAGGAACCTCGGCTTCCCTGGCCTTCGGACCGGCGAGTTCCATCGCCTCCCGGACGACCTCGAGGAGGTCGACCTCCCGGGGGGCGTGGGTCTTCGTCCTTCCGAGATCGAGGAGACCGCGAAGGCGAAGGCAGGCCTTGTCGACCGCCCGCTCCATGACCCGCAGGCAATGGGTCCGGTCTCCGGGACCGAGTCCCTCCTCGTGCATGCTCTGGAGGGCGCTCTTCAGGACGGCGAAGGGATTCCGGAGTTCGTGGGCGACTCCCGCGGCTAGCTCCCCGACCGCCGCCAAGCCCTCCTGGTGGGCCAGCACCTCCTGCACCTCCTCGAGACGGCGCTCCTTGTCCGCGATCTCCCGCTTCCGGCGTTCGAGGTCCGCCTCGAGGATCCGGCGGGATTCGAGAAGTTCCGGGATCCAGAGAACGATGCCGTAGGCGATCAGGGAGAACCCGAGAAGGAGGGCCAGTCCCCTGTCGAGGGTGTCGGCGATCAGCGCGACGGTCTCGGGGGGGAAGACCTCCCCCTCGATGCGTCGCAGCAGGAAGGAAACGAGAAAACCGGTTCCGATCAGCAGGAGACCGAGTTCGATCATCCGGAACGGAAGGGAACGGATCTTCGGTTCCCGCAGCCCGATCCCGAAGAGGAACGTGAAGATGCCGAGGAAATAGAGGGGGCGCAGGGCCTCGGCGACTCCGGCCGCCGAACCGAAGAGGGACATGCCGAGGGTCAGGAGCGTGATCCAGGCGACCAGGATCCTGCTTCCCTTCGTCGGGGCGGGCGCGGTCGGGCAGGTCTCGGGCATGACCCTCCTTCATCGGTCCGCGGCCCGCCCGGCCTCGAGTCCGGGCTGGGGGGGAGAGGACATTCCCCCGTCCTTCGAAAGCCCCCGGGCGGGGGGGCCTTCGAGGGCTCCGGCTAGGTCCCCCTTCCAGCTGCTATCCTTGGGTTCTCCCGGCGGCCCGAGGAGGCCCTGGGGCCTCCGCGTGGGGATGTCCCGCCCCGCCCGCTTTTTCTCCGATGTTTTGATGCCTTCGAGCGATTCCAAACTCCAGCCCCACAGGGATGCCGGGGCCTGGCCCGGGCTGATCGAGAGTCTGTCGGTCGAGGCGATCCTCGTGCTGATCTCCACCTGGATGGGACGAAACCTGCGCCGGAGGCTGGATCCCGAGGATCTCTGGCAGGAGACCCTGTATTGCGCCTGGCGCGACCGCGACCAGCACGAGTGGACGGATCTCCCCGCGTATCGTCGCTGGATCCTCGGCATCGCGAAGAACCGGGTCCGCGAGGCCTCAACGAGGATGCGCGCCCTGAAGCGCGGCGGCGGCGAGGCTCCTCGATCCCTCGCGACCTTCGAGGAGGGCCCCGAGGGTTCGAGGAGCCCGGCCGAGTTCCTTCCGCCGCACACGGTGACTCCGAGCCGGATCGCCGCTCTCCGGGAGAGACGCCTCGCGATCGAGACCTCCTTGCAGCGTCTTCCCGGGGAATACCGGGAGGCTCTCAGGTTGCGGTTGTTCGAGCAGCGATCCCTGAAGGAGGTCGCGGGGGAACTCGGGGTCTCCCTCGCGACGGCCAAGAAACGGGTCTACCTCGGGGCGAGGCTCTACCGCCAGGCCCTGAAGGAGGTCCTGAGCCGGACCCCGGGGACCGGGGAAGGAGAGGAATGAGGGACGGAGGGCGCCCGGAGAGGCTCTACGATCTCTTCGATCGGTTCCTGGACTCGAGGTTTCGGGGAGGAAGCTTCGAGGAGCGTGAACTCGAGGATCTGGATCCCGAAGAGGTTCGGGAGTTCCGATCCACGGCGCGGATCCTCGAGGACCTCTATCCCGAAGGTCCGGGGGGATCGGCGATCGCCGGATTCCGGATTCTCGGGGAGATCGGTCGCGGGGGGATGGGGACGGTCTACCTGGCCGAACAGGAAGGGCTCGGACGGAAAGTGGCCCTCAAGGTCCTGTCGCCGTCCCTGGCCCTTTCCAATCGGAGCCGGCAGAGGTTCCTGGCGGAGGCCCGCGCCCTGGCCCGCCTGAAGGATGAACACGTCGTTTCGATCCACGAGGTCTTCGAGGCAGGCGGGGTTCTCGCCTATGCGATGGAGTGGGTCGAGGGGAAGAGCCTCCGGCGGATCCTCGAGGGTTTCCGCAACCTAGGGCTCTCGGCGCGGGACGTGACCCTCGCGGACCTCGCCCGGGAACTCGGGATCGAGGAGAAGCGGCTCGAGGCGCGGACCCCTCTCCAGTTCTGGCTTCGCGTCGGGGTCTCGATCGCTCGGGCCCTGGAGAAGGTCCATGAGGCGGGGATCGTCCACCGGGACGTCAAACCCGGCAACATCCTGATCCGCCGGGACGGCCGGGCCCTCCTCGCGGATTTCGGTCTCGCCCGGACGGGGGAGGAGACCTTGAGCGGGTCCTCGGGATTCCTCGGCACTCCGGTCTACGCCGCCCCCGAGCAGCTTCGCGCGGATTCCCGGGAGGAGACCCGGATCGCCGGGGGAAAGGAGGGGGACCGCCGGGAAGGACGTGGGAAAAGGGTCGATTCCCGCGCGGACCTCTATTCCCTGGCCGTGACCCTCTTCGAGGTCGTGGCGGGTCGCCCGCCGTTCCGCGGGGCTTCCCCGGAGGCCGTTCTCCTGAAGATCCTGAACGGCAGGGGGGAGAGGCTGCGCCGCGTCGCTCCCCATCTGCCGCGGGATCTCGAGACGGTTCTCGAGAAGGCGGGGAACCCGAACCCCGATGCCCGCTACCGGACCGCGGGGGAGTTTGCCGACGACCTGGAGAGGGTCCTGCATCTCGAACCGATCCGGGCGCGAAGACCCGGGATCCTCCGGAGAGGGCTTCGAGGGATCCGCCGGAACCGGCGAAGCTTCCTGGCGGCGGGTTGCGGCGCCTTGCTCGTGTTCGGAGCCTTCCAGGCCTGGAACTACAAGGAGGCGCGCGAGCGGAGGCGGGCCGCGACCTCGGCCGCGCTCCGCCATCGGGCCCACCTCGAGTTGCTGCGGCCCGAGGTGCGGAACGCGACCTGGCTCGATCTCTCCCGCGGCAAGGTCCGGGCCTCCGCCTTCGCGAAGGCGCAGGGTTTCCGACAAAGGGCGCTGGCCTTCTACGGAGAAGCCCTGGACCTTCACGACCGCCCGCGGGTCCGCCAGGAGCGGGATGCGCTCGACTTCGTCCTCCACCTCCCCGAGTATTCGGGCCGGCCGGTCGAGGCCGGGGAACTCCGGGAACGCTATCCCTCCCTCGGGGCGATCCATCCGATCGTCCTGCATACCCTGACCGGCGCGACCCGGGATCCCGTGGGGGAGGAGGACCCGAATCCTCGGTTCATGCCGGTCAGGCTCAACTTCGGGAGTCGAGAGGACGGGGGGAGGGCGGATCGGCTCGACAGGGCGCGGGTGTGGGGACTCCTGGGTTTCCTCGCCGGAGCCCGGAGGATCTGCGAGGACTCCTGGAAGGCGCTCGACCTCGTGGAATCCGACCTCCCGTTCCTGGACGTCGCCCTCGCCCAGATCTACCGGGACGACGGGCGTCCGGCCCTCGCTCTCCAGCGTATGCAGGCCGCGATCTCGAAGTTCCCGGATCTCGAATACCTGAAGTTGGACCTGGCCGGGATCGCGATCGAACTCGAGGACCGCAGGAAGGCCGAACAGGTCCTCGAGTCGCTGGGTTCGAGAGTCCGGAACGGCCTGCGGTGGAGGGTCCTGAAGGCTCGAACCCTCGCCCTTTCCGATCCCGGGGCCGCCTGGGAGGTCCTTTCCTCGTTCCGGGGCCCCATGGGCCGGGACCCGGAGGTCCGGTATGCGAGGGCGGAGATCGCCTTCCTTCTCGGAGATTCCGAAAGGACCGTGAAGGAGTGCCGTGCCCTCCTCGAAAACGAACCTCATGCGACGAAGGTCCGGCTGCTCCTGGCGAAGGCGGCCCTCGGGCTCGGCCTCGCGGACCTCTATCTGGACCAGGTCCGTTATGCGATCCGAATGAAGTTCGGACGTTTCCGCTCCCTCGGAGAGAGCCGGGACCTCCTGGACATCCTCCAGGTCGGGGGGCTCCGGAGGCTCTACGAGGCCGCGACGAAGCTGCGTTCCCGTCCCGGCAGCCGCGGCCTCGTCGGGGTTTCGGAGGCGTTCTGGAGGACGTGGTTCCCCGGGGCGACGAAGGAGGAACTCGAGGCGGAACTGCTCCGGGAAATCCGCTAGGCCCTTCGTCGCCCTGGAGGTCCGGAGTCGGGAGAATCCGAAAAATCTAGCCGTCCGGGGGGGAAACTCCTCCTAGGGAGACATGAGACTTCTCCCGATCCTTCCCGGATTCCTCCCCACGGCCCTTGGAGCCGTTCTCTCGGGGGGGGCGACGGCCTCCGTCCAGGCCGGCCAGACCCCCCGCCTGGATCCCGCGCAGTCCTCCTCCAAGGAGGCGGATCGGGTCCGGGAATACCGGAGGCGCTACGAGGAATACATGAAGAAGTCCTACATCGAACACGCGGGCTGGGTGTTCGATCTGGAGGAGGCGAGGACCCGGGCCCGGCGGGAGAAGAAACTGATCTTCGTCTACTTCACGCGATCCTACGCCCCGTGAGGGTTTTGCGAGATCCTGGAGCGCCGTGTGCTCTCCGAGAAAAGCTTCACCGACTTCTCCCGGCGTGTGGTCCCCTTCCTGCATGTCACGACGAAGATCCCCGGACGAAAGGGCGATGATCTCTTCCGCCGCCTGAACCCCTTCGGGGGCTTCCCGACCCTGGCCTTCATGGACGAGGAAGCGAGGATCCTCCTCCGCCTGCACCCCACGAAGAGGTCGATCGAGGGCTTCCGGGAAGGGCTCGCGCTCGCGACCCGCTTCGTCCGTCTTCGCGGCCTCGCGGCCTCGGATCCCGGGTCGGCCGAGGAATTCCTGATCCTCCGTCTGGAACTCCAACGGCTCGGCTTCGAGGAAGCCGTCGCGGAGGCCAAGAAGCTCCGTCTCGGTCCCGAGCGGCGGTCCCGATTCGAGGCCGCTCTGGTCGAGACCCTGCGCCGCATGGAGGTGGGGAAGGCGAGGAGGGCGCTCGAGGGGATGAAGCTGTCGCCCGAGGCGGCCGCACGGGCGCGGGAGATCCTCCAGGATCTCGAGATCCGGAACGAGCTCGCGCCGCTTCGGAGGATGCGCCCGGGGGGAGGGGAGCCGCCCTACGAACTGGCCTATGCCCTTTTCAAGAAGGGGAAGGTCCCGAGCGGAAAACCTCACTTCGATTCCCTGTACTGGACCAGTCTCTCCAGGGCCGCTTTCCGGAAGGGAGACCTGGAGACCTTCGAAGCGGCCTTCGAACATTTACGCCGAGCCTTCCGTTCGGATCGTTCCGGTTTCCTGGAAGGGCTCGAGACACAACTCGAGATCCTCCGGAAAAAACGAGGCAAGACCGACGGAGGCGCGGGCGGCGAACGAAACCCCGAATGATGACCCTGATTTCTTTCCTCAGTCTCGATCGGTGACCGACATGAAATCCACGATCCTTCTCACGGCAGGTCTTTTCCTGGGCGCGGCGCTCCACGCCCAGACGGCCCCCTGCTTCTCGTTGAACGCTTCGAACAACAACGCGACCCGCGTCTTCTCCGCCAAGAGCAGCGCGGGTCCGAACTCCTGGGCGCTCCGCTGGACGCCGAGCCAAGTTCTCGTCGCGCAGGCGATGACCATCTACACCCACAGCCGCTACCGCGACAACTTCCATTCCCTGGAGATCTGGTCCGACGACTCCGCCAAGAAGGTCCCCCTCGCGCGGATCGGAGGAGGGACCTGGGTCATGCCCAAGGGCACGCCGTCGGGATGGTACGGCACGAACTTCGATCGTCCGATCGTCTTGAACAAGGGGCGGACCTACTGGCTCGTATGGGTCGAAGGGGGCTGGAGCGGGATCCCCAGCGATTTCAGCAGCATCAAGACCCTCCCATTGATGCGGAGGGTCGGGAACGGAGCCTGGCAGGCCTCCTCCCAGGCCTGGGGGTTCAAGTTCCGTCTCTTCTGCTCCCTTCTCGATCAGAAGACCGTGTCTCCGATCGGAAAGAGCTGCAGCGGCTCCACGAAGGCGAAGCCGACGACCTTCACGACCCAGCCCCCGTCGATCGGGAACACGCGGTTCCGGATCGAGGGGACGGGAGTCCCGAGCGGGGCCGTGTCGTTCCTGATCCTCGGGGGCAAGAAGAACTTCCAGCCGGTCTCGCTCGGGACCGCGGCGCCCGGATGCTGGTTGAACACCGACCTCGTCCTGCTCCTTCTCGGAAAGAGCGGCACCGGGAACCAGCAGGCGAACCTTAGGGTCGGCGCCGCGAATCACGTGTTCTTCCCCCTGCCGGTCCCCGCCGATCGCAATCTCGTCGGGGCCTACCTCGGCGTCCAGATCGCGGTGCACGACGTGAAGTCCAAGAACCCCCTTCCGATCGTCTTCACGAACGGCCTGAGGATCACCCTGTTCTGAAAG
Source organism: Planctomycetota bacterium (assembly GCA_027021385.1). GTDB lineage: Bacteria > Planctomycetota > UBA1135 > UBA1135 > JALUUL01. The sequence goes on from JALUUL010000070.1 coordinate 80,398, forward strand.
CGGAGGGGGGAGAGGGTTGCAGGATTCTTACCTCCGGCCCGGCCGCTCGGGTTCCGGGGTCCGTAGACTCGAGGGAGCCCCCTTCCCCTCCTCCCCCCCTCCTCGATGCGCCGATTCCTTCCTCTGCTTCTGTTCGCCCTGCCGTTCTCGGCGGCGGAGTCCCCCGCCCAGAGGCCGCACCGGGATCTCGTCTGGAACCTGCCCCCTTGGATCCTCGCCGATCCCTCGCGCCGCACCGATCCCCTCCTCGAGAAGGGATACCTCGACGTCCTCCACTATGACGGCTGGAACGGGAATCCCGTGGATCCCACGGGAACGCGGGATTCGACCCTCGCGATCCAAAAGGCGATCGAGGACGCGAGGGTCCACACCCTCGTACTCCTCTTCCCGCCGGGAACCTATCTGGTCTCGAACACCCTGAGCGCCGGACAGCGGGCGATTTCCTATCAGGGGAAGCTTCGCGGAACCTTCACGGTCAACACGGTCCTCATGGGCAAGCCCGGCGCGCCGCGGCCGGTATTGAAGCTGCGGGATTCCGCCCCAGGATTCGGAAAGGCGGCGGTCCTGAAACCCCTCGTGCATCTCTGGGCGGAGGATCCGAACAACCCCGTCAAGGGCGCCCCCCGCCCGAACGAGGGGAACGCGTCGGGATTCAACCAGGTGTTCCGGGGGATCGACCTGGATCTCGGGAAGGGCAATCCCGGGGCCGTCGGGATCTTCTTCGCCGCCGCCGAGGGCTCCGTGCTGGAGGACGTGACGATCCGGGCGGCGGGGGCCGCGATCGGGGTCATGGGCCTTCCCGGACGGGGGATGACGACGCGGAACCTGCGGGTCGTGGGCGGAAGGATCGGCATCCGCGCCTACACGACCCCTTCTCCGGTCCTGATCGGGATCCGGCTGGAGTTCCAGGAGCAGGCGGCCCTGGAACTGGGCACCTGGACCCCGGTGACGATGATCGGTTTCTCGATCGTCAAGAACAAGGGACCCGCCGTCACCCTGCCGGCCTCCAACACCGCGAACGCGGGGCATCTCGCCCTTCTCGACGGTTCGATCCGCCTGATCGGGGGCGGGCCCGCGATCGATGACCGCGCCGACCGGAATCTCTACCTCGAGAACGTCTACTTCCAGGGGGCTTCCCCTCTCGTGCTCCGAAAGTCCGGCGAGCCCTTACCCTCGGCCGGAACGGGCTGGAACCGCGTCCCCCGATTCGTGAACAGCTCGCGTCTCGTCCTGCGCGGGCACCGCTTCGCCCGCCTGGAGGAGCACGACTCGATCCCGCCCCTGGACGAACCGTATCCGGCTCCTCCGCCCTCGGATCTGATCAGCCGCCACCTCCCTCCGCCCCTGCCGGACCCGTTCCGGGAGGCGGTCGACGTCCGGTCCCTCGGGGCGGCCGGGGACGGAACGACCGACGACACCGCGGCGATCCAGGCCGCGATCGATTCCCATCCCGTCATCTTCCTTCCGAAGGGGGACTACGTCGTCAGCAAGACCCTCGTCCTCCATCCGGAGACGGTCCTCTTCGGGATCGCGAAGAACCTGGCCCGGCTCCAGGTCGCCCCGGGCTGGAGGCCGGTCCGGGAGACCCCGATCCTCCTGACCGACGAGGCCCCCGACGGCCGCACGATGCTCGCGGACCTCCGCGTCGAGTACCCGCTCGACCAGCCGGCCTACGACTACTTCAACGTGTTGACCTGGAGGGCCGGCCGGGCCTCCGTCGTCCGGGACATCCAAGACGGTTTTCAGACCTGGACGCGGTCCTCCGGCACGAACCCCCATGCGCTCTATCGCGTGCAGGGCGGCGGCGGCGGGCGCTGGTACGGCTGGCATTCTTCCAGGTTCCTCAGGAACCGGCACGCCGGTTTCCGGATCCTCGTCGTCGAGGGGACGAAGGAACCCCTGACCTTCTACGGCTTCGAGCCCCAGGACTCCTTCTTCGGCCGGAAGAACCCCCAGGGGCTGCTCGCGACTCCGTTCAACGAGATCCGGAACGCGCGCAACGTGCGGATCCTCGGCTCCAAGTCGGAGAGCGCCCAGGCCTATCTTGCCATCCTGGGATCCGCCAACGTCTTCTTCCTGGGGCATGGAGGACACGCCCAGACGAAGAGCGGGGCGGCGTTGTTCGAGGTCGACCAAACGAGTCGCAACGTCCTGCTTTGGGCCCTCGGGCTCAGCGAGGCTTCCTATCCTTATGTGACCGGCAGCGACACCCTCAGGGTCCATACCCGGTCGAAGGGGATCCTGCGGGTGGGCGCCAACGACCTCGTCGGGTTCTATATCCGGGGCGTCCCGGACTCCTCCGCCTGGCGCTGACCGGATTCGGGACGCGGCCCCCTTCGCTCCGGGAGATCCGCGCTTCCTCGGGGAAGGCCCGCGCGCTATGCATGGATTCCGGAGGATACAGATGGGAACCAAGCAGCTCGAAACCGTAGACCCGGAAGTCGCCGGACTCTGCCGGCGGGAGGCAGAACGCCAGGCTTCATGCCTGACGCTGATCGCCTCGGAGAATCACAGTTCGCCCGCCGTCCGCGAGGCCGTCGCCTCGCTCCTCACGGACAAGTACGCCGAGGGGTATCCCGGAAGGCGCTACTACGGGGGGTGCGAGGTCGGGGACGAGGTCGAGCGTCTCGCGCGGAACCGGGCGAAGGAGCTCTTCGGGGCCGAGACCGCCAACGTGCAGCCCCATTCCGGTACACAGGCGAACCTCGCCGCCTACCTCGCGGTCATGGAGCCCGGCGACTGCCTGCTCGGCATGTCGTTGAACGCCGGCGGACATCTCTCGCACGGCTACGAGCGCAACCACACCGGACGGCTGTTCCGGGCCGTCCATTACGGCCTCGACGAGTCGACAGGCCGGATCGACTACGGGGAGGTCGAGCGGCTCGCGAAGGAACACCGGCCGAAGGTCCTCGTCGGGGGAGGTTCCTCCTATCCCCGCCTGATCGACTGGGAGCGGCTCCGGGCGATCGCCGACGAGGTCGGCGCCTACCTGATGGCCGACATCGCCCATCCCGCGGGCCTGATCGCCGGGAAGGCCCTTCCGAGTCCGGTCGGAATCGCTGATCTCGTGACGATGACGACCCACAAGACCCTGAGGGGGCCGAGGGGGGGCATGATCCTGTCGAACAAGACCCTCGTGAAGAAGGTCAATTCCTCGGTGTTCCCCGGCGGGCAGGGGGGGCCCTTCCTGCATGCGATCGCCGGCAAGGCGGTCGCCTTCGGCGAGGCCCTGCGCCCCGAGTTCCGGGACTATGCGGCCCGGGTCGTCTCGAATGCCTGCCGGCTCGGGACCGAGTTGGAGGCCCGGGGCTACGATCTCGTGACCGGGGGGACGGACACCCACTGCCTGCTCGTCGACCTCCGGCCGAAGGACCTTTCCGGGAAGGAAGCGGAGAGCCGGTTGCTCGAGGTCGGGATCGTCGTCAACAAGAACCTGATCCCCGGGGATCCGAGGCCCGCGATGGAGACGAGCGGACTCAGGCTGGGCACGCCGGCCGTCACGACCCGGGGCATGAAGGAAGGGGAGATGGCGGTCCTCGCCGACCTGATCGACCGCACGCTGACCGGGGAGGACCGGGAAGGCGTCGCGGCCAGGGTCCGGGAACTGGCCGAGGCCTTCCCCCTGCCTTGAGGGCCGCCCGGGCGGGATTTCGGATCCAGGGGGCCGGCGGGCCCTGCCGAAGAAGGCCCCATGGCATGGACCTTCTTCCTGATGCTCCTGGCCGGGAGTCCCCAGGTCGTATTCCAATCCGGAATCCTCCCCGAGCGGGGGCGCATCGCGGCCAAGGATCTCGCGCTCGGCCCCGAGGATTCCGAGGACCCGAGGGCCTCCGAGGAGAAGCATGCGGGGAGGGATTCGGAAGGGGGGGCCTTCCGGGTCGTCGCGGGGCCCGGGGGGGTCGAGGTCTTCGGGCCCCGAGGGGCGAGGCTCAGGCTCGACGAGATCGGGCGCGTCCTCGCGGAAGGGCGGGCCCTGACCCGGCCCGCCGCGCGTTCGAGCCTCGGCCTTCCGGACGGTTCCCTGATCCACCTTCGCGCCGGCTCGTCCCGCCGGGGAATCCGGGAGGCCTGGCTCCAGAAGGGTGCGGAACTCAGGCGTCTCTATCCGAACGAGCGGGGGCGGGGCTTCCGCGCCTCGGATTGGCGGGGGCCGCGCACCTACTGGCTTCTCGGGGGGCGCGCGCTCTTCGCCCTTTCCTCCTTCGGCCCCTTCCTCGTCGCGCGCCCCCTCGCGCGGCGCGGCGTGGAGGTCGAAGCGAAGGTCCTGTTCCTCGCGGACCTGGCCCGCCGGGCCGTCCATGAACTCAGGCTCCGGACGAACTCACGGAGCATCCAGCATCCCCTGGCCTACAAGCAGGCGAGCGTGCTCGAGGCCCGCTTCTTCGCCTGGTACCCGCCCGGTCTTCCCAAGCGCCTCCTCTGCCCGGTCGCCGAGGACCAGGGCCTTCTCCTCCCCGCGGGGGACCGCGCTCGTTGGGTCTTCCGCGCGGCCGGGCCGATTCCCCGCCGGGGGCTCTGGACACCGCTGCTCAGCCTCCACCCGGGGCCCGAGGCCCCGCCCGCGCTCGAGTTCCGGCTGGGGCCCCGGCGGGCGAGCCTGGTCCGCGTCCTTCCACCGACTCTCCAGCAACGATCCAGGACCTTCGGGCGCGGGGTCGATCTCGACGCGCTCGCCGCGAAGCGCCTCCCCTGGCCCGGTCCGCTCGATGGTCCGCGACAGCACGAGCGCGCCCTCGACCTCCTCCGTCCTCTGGTCGCCGGCGGTCCGCCCGCGGCAACCCCGGGGCGCTAGGGGCCCGAATCGCTCCTTCCCGGTTCCTTCGAAGAGGTCGAGCCCGCATCATGGACCCCTCCCCGGGGTACACAATCGGGGGTTCTCGGGGATCGAGCCCGAGGAGCGGGCGACCGGCCGGGCGGAGACCCGGGTTCGAAGGAGAAGGAGTGAGGGAATGGAGGGAGGATCCGGGCGGGAGCCTGGGCGCGCCGACCGATGGGAGGAGCTGTCCCGGATCCTGAGCGGGGTGCGGAAGCTCCCGCTCCCCGAGAAGACCCATTTCTATGGGGGAGTCGTCTACCTCTGCGGCACCCTCCTTCCCTGGGACGTCCTGGCCGGCGCTCCGGCCCTGGAAGTCGGCGGATGGAGCTATGGCGTCGGAACCGATCTCGCCCATTTCCTCGTCCTGGGCGGTCTCCTCCTGCAGGGCTTCCACCTCGCCGGCAAGGGACCCGGCCTCGACCGGGGGGTCTTGGGAATCTACCGTTTCGCCTACCTCTGGGTCCTGCTCGTCGTCACGATGCGGGTCCTCGCCCAGTTCCAGGGAGGCCTCGGTCTCTGGCTGACCTTCCTCGGAGCGGGCGTTCAGGCCTGGGCCCTCTACCGCCTCTGCAAGGACGCGGGCCTCCTGCCGGGGGGTGGCCCCTCCTGACGGAGGGAGCACAGGCGCGTGACCGGAAGCCCAAGGACCCGACCCCCTACCCTCGGCACAAGCCCTCGAGATCCGGGCGCCGGACCTTTGGATTAAGCCTTATTTCCGGCGGAAACCATGAGGGGGTGGAGGGGGAAGGGTCCGCTGAGGTATAAGGAGGCTTCAAGGGGACTCACAGCCAAAGGCTTTTAAACTAGTAGGAGGCCCTGATGGTGGCCTGGAAACGCCCCTGCCTCGTCGCATGCACGATGATCCCGGTCTGCTTGCAAGGGACCCTGGACCAGGCCCGAGCGCAGGCCCTTCTCTATGAAATCCGAGGGAGTACGTCTCTGCCGATCGGAAGGGAATGGATATCCGTTTCGGATATGACGGGTGATTCTGTCCCGGACTTTTTTGCTTTTTCCGATTCGAGGGTAGATCTGTTTTCCGGAGCAAATGGGAAACATGTCAGGAAGGTGGCGGATCTGAAACCTGGATGGGCTTCGGTCGACGCGGGTCGAGACGTCAATGGCGACAAAGTTTCAGATTTTATCTGCGGGTGGCCCAAGCTAGGGAGAGTTGAACTCCGGTCAGGGAAGAATGGCAGTATCCTCAAAACCTGGACCTCTTCTGTCCCGAAGGAGGGTTTCGGAATCTCGGTGGGGTTCGTCGGCGACCTGACCGGAGACAAGAGGTCGGACGTCTTTCTTGTTTCGAAGGGGCTGCCCTACCCCATTCATCCCTCTCCCATTCCTCCCAGCCTTCAGGTCCTGGACTCTGGAACCGGGAACCTGGTTCGAAAAACTCTTCTCCCCAAGAATATCGATTACGTTGCCGCAAGACCAGGTTTCGACCTTGACGGTAACGGGACTGAAGAGATTGTTCTGAGTACAAGAAATGTAAGTGGCTGGTCAACTAGATGGGGGACGGTAATATTTTCATACCCTGAAATCCGCGTATGGGATTTGAGCACGTTCAAAGTATCCGTATACATGTATGGCAGAAGCGGATCCCGTTTGGTTCCCCCTTACCTGTTTGCAGAGGTCGGGGACCTTGACGCGGATAAAGCCGCGGATCTATTGCTTGGCATTGAAGGGCAGAATAAAGTCGATGTGATTTCGGGTAAAACAAAGAGAGTTCTCTATTCTCATCGATTGTCCAGCTTTGATTTCGGCCGGAGGCCTCTGGGGGATCTGGATGGTGATGGAATCCCTGACTATTCCATCGAAGACAAGTCGAAATCCGAGGTCGTCGTTTTTCATGGCGCCAACCATAAAGAATTGTGGGCTCATCGTTATTCGATCGCCGCGAAGAATAAATTCCACCTTGGATTGGAGGACCTCGATCTCGATTCCATCCCGGAGATTGCGATTGGCGACTCGTCATCGTTGAGGGTTTATCGATACAATCCGAGCCGATGGGAGGCCGGGTATGCTTCCTTGCTTGAGCCTTCAGGGCCGAAAGGGCTGGGGAAAGGTTATCTCACGGGGACCGGGAAGCCAATCGTCGGGAAATCTCTGGCTTTAACCTGTGACGCTCCGAATTATAATTTTGCGGTCTTCCTCATCGGAATGAAACCTCATCTTGGGGATATGGCTCCGATCCCCGGGAATCCTCTTCTCCTGTATCTGGATAAACAGTATTTGCTTCCCTGGACCTTTTCGTCAAGCATGGTTAACGGCAAAGCGCAGTTGGCGCTGTCATTGCCGCATGTCGAATCTCTCATTCCGATTCAGTTTGGAATTCAAGCGGCTCTTTTTTCGCTCCAGGGTTCGGGAAAGACTGGTGCGAGCAATCTGCTGCTTGTAAAGCCTGGCTTGGACTATCCTTCGGGTCGCTCTTTCTTTTCCATCGGGTTCAGGTTCGCAATCGGGGCGCAATCCAACTACAAAGACAGGTTGGGAAATCCCGTCCCTTTCTATCGAAATAGCGATGTAGCCAAATCAGTGATTTTCAAGGGTTCAAAGGGAGCCGGTGTTGGTCCTTTAGAGTTTCGAACCGGGCCGGGATCTCCGCCAATCGGGGGAGGATTCCTTTTGGGTTCGGTCCCAATTGCCGGTACACGATTCAGTGTCAAGGTTTGGGTCCCTCCCGGGAAGGGGACCCCCGTCCACGTTTATTTGCGAAATGCCGATGGGAAAAATATGATGTCCGTGTCCTTGGAGGCTATTTCGGTTCTGGATTAGCGATCCACCTCCCCGGAGCAAAGATTGTAGAAATGCTGACTCCGAGGATGAGAACTTGCAGGGAGAGCGTCCACAGAGCCCGTGCGTGCTGCTCCTTGGGAAGAGGGGAAGCGAATATTATGAAGAGGGCAAGGAGTAAATAGAAGGTCTTTCTCCCTCTGGGATTCATCATGAGGAGTCCGAGCAAGATCAAAAAGGACAGGTTTCCGAAGTAGGCGGAAAGGTAGGGGCTTCCCAATTGGGCCAGGCAGACAATCGCGAATAATTGCAAGATTCTCCAGGAAGAAGGGTAGTTTTTCTCATTTCTCTTGAATGAGGAGAATCCTAGCCACAAGATTGAAATGAGAACAACCGAAATCCACCCTGTTCTCCATAATGGATCGACAAGGGCCTGTGGCTTTGCCATCCATCCGAGAACACTGAACTTGTGCATGATGCTGGGGATGGAGAGGTTTGACGCCGCAGGAACGGGAAAGGCCAGAAAAGGAAACGCTCTCCCATCAGCAAGCCTGGGGACTTCCCAGGTCAGGAACTCTTTGAATGGTTCCCATCCGAAAAACAGCGAAGAAATCCAAGTTAATAATGCTGTCCAAAGGAAAGCCCAGATCACAGGAGCCCATTTTCGTCCGAAGAGGTAAACAAGCAAGACTACACCTGGCCAGAGTTTTGTCGCAGAGGCGAATGCCATGAAGAAGCCTCCGGCAATCGGTCGTTTTCTCTCTATCATCGCGATTCCGAGAGCGGTAAATCCGATGACCAACGGGTGTATATTTCCAACCTGGAGAATAAAGTTCAAAGCATTGGACGCGAGAAAACCTCCCAGAAGAAAAGACAGACTTATTCCTCTGCCTTTTTCCATCGGATAGAACAGAATGATTGCTGAAATCAGAAAGGCCGAGAATAAGATCGAAAACCATGCGACTCTCAAGATCTTCAAGTTTTTCGAAATGGATAGGATTCCTGCGGGCAATAACAATGGGACAGGTGAGTATGGGTATCTGTCGATCGTATGGCCTTTACTGAAAGCGCGCGGCAAGTGTCCAGAAATAGATGGTTCCGCTTTGGAATGGTAGTGCATGGGATCGTAAAGCCAGCGTTTTCTATTCAAAGCCAAATCCCCGGCAATGAAATACGCCGTTGCGCAGTAATGACGCTTCGCAAATGAGCTGATCGCCCATTTCGTCTCTCCTGGGAACAGGGCAAACATGGAAGATTTGAAGACGCGGAGAGTTGCGAGAGCAAGGAGAGCGATAGAAGCCATCCACAACAGGAGTTTCCGGTAGGTGTTCTTTCTCTCCCGTTTGGAAATCCTGTTGAAGGAGAGTGAATCCAGTCCCTCGTGACTATCGCCCATGTTTCAGTGGGGAAGCTGGACTTCGTTCCTCGAGCGGATCCCTGCGGTTCGCGAATGTGCTGAGGGGAGGTTGAAGAGAGTAGGCCTCGAGGAACGGATGAAAGTCGGGGCGTCTGGTCAGGAAGGAGTTCCAGGCCTCATGCTGGGACGCCGCACAGGAGGCCATCGCGAACAGGACCGGAATCGAAGAGGGGTCTCCAGGGCTGCCCAGGGCGGCTTCGAGGGAGGGGAAGGCCGCGGGGCCGAGTTCGGCTGCGAGGAGGCGGCCGAGGAGACCCGCGGTTTCGGGGTCGGTCTCGGGGAGGAGGCGGAGGAGGGTCTCGCCGAGTCCCTCGGTGCCGGCCGCGTGGAGGACGGCCGCGAGGTCGCCGCGGAGGTCGGCGATGGAGGGGGCCGCCAGGAGTGCGCGGAGGCGCTGCTTCCTTGCTTCAGGGATTCTCCGGCAGAGGTCCGGGCGGCGCCTGAGGAATCGTGCGTAGCCCCGGCGGACCGCAGGAACCGGGACGCCGGGCTCGAGGAGGTCGAGGCCTCCTACCTCCTCCTGTTCTTCGGGAGCGACCAGGATGCGAAGGAAGCGTCTCCAGGTCGAACGGGCCGGCTCGGAGGACGGCCATGACTGAATCAGGCCGGGCATCCGCAGAGCCTGAACCTCCCCGCTTCCGAGGCGACGGAAGAATCCGATCCAGGGCCCGGAGGAAAGAGTGGGGGATCCGGGGGACGCTCCCGGAGCGGGGACGAGGACGAGGAGGGAGCCGTTCGCCCGTCCATGAAGGACCTCGAGGACGCGAAGGGTTCCACGCTCTCTCGGACCCTCGACGGCGGCGACGAGGTCGGCGAGTTCCAGGGCAAGGTCGAAGGAGGGGCCGGCGAGGCCCGCCGGGTCCGTCGCATGCGCGGGGAGAGCGCCTCCGGCCGGGACCCCTCCCGGCAAGGGGGCGGGGAGCGGCGTGGGAGCATCGGGGCCCCGCCCCGCGGGGAGGAGAAGAAGGAGCAGCAGAAGCTTCGAGAGGGTGGTTCGCCGACGGATCGGGGCGGCCTTCGTGGATTCAGTTGCCATAGAAGACCTTCTCCTGGAGGTAGGCCCTGAGGAGTGGATTGAAGTCCGTCGAGGGATTCAGGGACTTCGTGAACGAAAGGCCCGGCGACATGATCTCTTGCGCGGTCGCCGGAAAGATCGTCGTAGACGAGAGATCGATGTGGCCGTCCGTCGAACCCGGAAAGACTGCGGGCAGGTTTCCGTAGAGGCCGGTAGGTTGGGCTCCGTTCTGCACGAGCCCCATCGAATGCCCGCTCTCGTGTGCGGTGACGACCGCGAGGAAGCGGCCGAGCCGCGCGATCGCGGTCTCGATCCGGCCCTGCCGGGTGTCTCCCGAAGTCGAGGACAGGAGATTTTGCAAGCGGGTCTTGTCGGCGGCGTCCTCGCCGATCGGCGTACCGCGGTGATCGAGGAACTCGTCGAAGGTCTGCCGGAAGAGCGAACCCGTCAGGTTGATCGAGAAGGCCGTGAGGGTGTGGAGGAAGACGCCGAGACGGTTCGTCGAGGGCGGATTCGAGGAGGGATGGAGGGTGTCGTCGTCCTGGCTCCCGTTGTTCGGGTCGAAGAAGGCGAGCCCGAGCGCGCCGAGGTCCGAGCTGCCTGCGACGGCGAGGCGGGAGTGCGTGCCCGAGGCGTAGGGCACGCGGCTCTGTCCGGCGGGGAAGCCTCCGGGGTCGGTGAAGGTGTAGACGACCTTCGTGTTCCGGTAGAACGTTCCGAGCCAGGTGAGCCATTCCGAGCGCAGAAGATCCATCACGACCTCGTTCGAGTCTTTGCCGCCGGAGACGTTCGCGATAGGGCTCGGACTGTGGAGGCCGAGGATCCGGAGTTCCTCCTCGAAGTCGGGGAGACCGTTCGCCCCGATCGCGACGGAAAGGGTGATCGTGACCCCGCCGTCCGAAGTCGAGGAACTCAGGGCCTCGAGGTCCCGGGAGAGGTCGAGGTACCAGACCTGCCCGCCGGGGGGGCCGTCCTCGAAGGGACGGAGAGCGTCGGTCGGCTTCTTGACCCGGAAGGCGAAGCTCAGGGGAGGAGACCGTTCTCCGGAGAGGTCGGCGACCGTGAGTGTCAGAACGGCGTCCCCTTCCGGGAAGACCAGGGTCGAGGGGACCGTCCAGTGGGCGGCGTTCGCTCCCGGGGAACCACTAAGAAAGGGGAGGAGGTTGGTGCCGGGGGGGCGGGCCTGGCCCCCCGCCACGACCTGGACGTCGCAGTCCAGGAGGAAGGCGGTGGCATCGAGGGCCGAGGAGGCGTCCGTGTAGGCTGCGTCGATCGTGAAACCCGAAGGCGCCGCCTGGAGGGTTCCCCCCGCGGTTCCGGTCCCGTTGAGTTCGGCAGGGACCCCGGCGAGGGTCAGGGAGGAGATCGAGGGGCGGTTTCCGTCGGAGAGACGGATCGTGACCGGAAGGCCGGGGGGCAGGAGGTTTCCCTTGAGATCGACGATGGCGTCCTGCCCGGCTCGGATCGCGAGGGTCGAGCTACCCGGAGTGAAGGAGACTCCCGAACCGAGGACGATCCCGAGGCTCCTCGAGTCGAGGAGGGCGGGTGCGTTCCGGACCGTTCCCAGGGAATCCCCGCCCGTGTCGAGGTCCATGCCGTCCAGGAGCGCGCCTCCGACCAGCGTGATATCCCCGGAGAAATAGAGACGAAGGGTTTCGCCGGGGTCCGGAACTCGGTCCGAGGGGCTCGATCCCTCGAAGACCGCCGCGACGAGGGTGATGGAAAGAGGGGCCGGATTCGAGGAGCCGCCCCCTCCGCCTCCCCCGCAGGCGGCGAGGCAGAGGGTTCCGGCGAGAAGGAGGGATCGGCGAAGGACGAGAGTGGGTGCTGGGCGCATCGCGAGGGTCCGTATCGGGGAGATGTTTCCCCTTTCCTATCGGCGGGAAAAGGGAAGGGAACGCATTCCTCCGAAATCCTCGGGGGAGGCCCGGATCGAAAACGGAGGCTTCGGCCGGCAAATCCGCCCAGGAACGGAGGTTCCGCACATTCTCAACTCTCCCGGCCGCCCGGTCGAAGAGGAGCCTGCGCGTGCTTCGAAGTCGGGACCGGGGGGGTCCGGACCGGGGCGCACGACCAGGGGGGGACCGAACGAGAGCGGGTCATGATCAAGATCGCTGTCGGACAGGTGGTCGGGGGGTACAAGGTGACCCGATTCCTCGGAAGAGGAGGGTTCAGCTACGTCTACCTCGCTGAGGATCCCGAGACCGGGAAGAAGGTCGCGCTCAAGCTCGGCAACGCGGCGGGGGGCGGCCACTACGTGACACGGCTCCTGGAGGTGACCTCCAAGCGTTCCGTGAACGGCATCAGCCCCGACGAGACGCCGGGCGAGGCCGTCTTCCTCCACGCCGGGGGCGTCCGGATCGACTTCCTCGACCGGATCGAGATCGACAACCTGATCGTCCGGGAATACGAGTTCCTGTCGAAGGTCGTCTCCCCCAACGTCGTCAAGGTGCGGAAGCTCCTGGAGCACGACGGGCGTCCGGTCATCGCGATGGAGTACGTCCGCGGAAAGACCCTGCGGGAGAAGATCCGCAACCTCGAGGGCATCCATCTCAATTGGTTCCTCTCGATCGTCCGGGCTCTCCAGGCTCTGAACGCCGAGGGCTCGATGGCCTTCCACGGCGACCTGAAACCCGAGAACATCATCGTAAAGCCCTCGGGCAAGGTCGTCCTTCTGGATCCCGCCTACCGGGACGAGGCCAGCCAGGTCCTCTCGACGACCCCCTATTACAACCCGCTCGTGCACCGGGATTCGAAAGCCGACGTCATGGCGATCGGGATCATGATCTATGAGATCCTGACCGGAACCCTCCCCTTCGAGGAGGTCCCCTGGAAGTACGCGGGGGTCGAGATGGGGGGGGAGACCCTCAGGCTCTCGCTCTCCTACTTCCTGAGCTACCAGCCGCCGCGCTTCCTGAATCCGAAGACACCCGACGGGCTCGAGGACATCATCTATCGCTGTATCACCGTGCCCGGATACGTCCTCGACGATCTGCGCGGAGACCTCGAGGAGTTCATCGGCCGGGCCTGAGGAATCCGCCCTCAGTTCCGGCTCTCGGCGAGGACCTCTTCCTCGTGTTCGGAGCCCGCGTCGAGGGATGCGAGCCTGGGGATCTCCGAGCCCAGCCTGCGGCGAAGAGTCCGAAGGAGGAGGAGGGCGATCAGGAAGAGGGCGAGGACGAGGCCGAGCCACAATCCCTCCGGGCCGAGGCCCAGGGGAAAGCCGAGGAGGAGGGCCGCGGGGATGCCGCAGAGCCAGAAGCCCAGGAGGTGGATTCGCATCGGCGTTCGGGTGTCGCCGCTGCCCCGGAGGATCCCACCGGAGACGACCTGCAGCCCGTCGAAGACCTGGAACGCCCCGGCCAGGGGAAGGAGACGGCGGGCGACCCCGACCGCGCCCTCCTGGTCGCTGAAGATGCGGGCCAGGGTTTCGGGGAGGAGGAGGAAGAGGGCGGCGGCGAGCCCCATGAAGCCGACTCCGGCCAGGAGGGCGACGCCGGCCCGGAGCCGCGCGGCTTCCATCTCGCCCCGTCCGATCGCATGGCCGACCCTGGCGGCCGCCGCGCCGCCGATCCCGAGCGGGACCATGAAGGTGATCGAGGCGAGGTGCAGGGCGATCTGATGCCCGGCGACCTCGTCGGTTCCGATCCAGCCCATGAAGACGAGGATCGAGGCGAAGCCCCCGATCTCGGCGACGAGCTGGAAGCCGATCGGCCGGCAGAGCCGGAAGAGCCGGCGGAGCGCGGAGGAATCGAAGCTCCGTCGGTTCCATGGGCGCAGGCAGGGAAGGACCTCGCGGCGCGCGAGGCGGAGGAGGGCGAGCGCCATCAGGATCCGGACCGCGCTCGTGGCGAGGGCGCAGCCCTCCGCCCCCATCGCGGGGAAGCCGAAGAGCCCTCGGATCCACATGAAGTCGAGGAGGGCGTTCGCGAGGTTGCCGAGAACCGAGACCGAGAGGAGGAAGCGGGTCCGGTGCCTCGCCTGGAGGAGGCGAGTCAAGGACATGTAGAAGAACCAGGCGGGCACGCCGGGGATCAGGAGGAGGGCGAAGTCCGCCGCTTCCGAGGCGAGGGCCTCGGGCTGGCCGAGCAACCGGAAGAGAGGGCCGGCCGGAAGGAGGAGAAGGCAGGTCGGGAGGCAGAGAAGGGCGGCGAGGACGAGCCCGCGCTGGAACCCGAGGGCGAGTCCCTTGCGGTCCCCCGCCCCTTCCGCCTGCGCGAGGATCGGATCGAGTCCGTGGAGACAGCCGATGCCGAAGAAGCTGACGAGGTGGACGAAGGAATGTCCGAGAGCCGAGGCGGCGAGGGCCGTGGCGGAGACCCGGCCTAGGAAGATGTTGTCCACCGCGGCCATCGCCATCATTCCGAGGTTCGAGGCGATGATCGGGCCCGCGAGGCGGAAGAGGCTGCGGAATTCGCGGGAGATGGGCATCCTGTCGGTCCGGCGGAATCGGTAAGGAAAGGGGAGCGGAGGGGGCCGAGGTCAATCGGTCCGCCGCAAGGCGATCTGGAGATGGGCGGCGAGGCCGAGATAGGCCGGCCGGGCATGGACCCGGGTCTCCGCGGCCAGGAGGCGGCGGCGGAGTTCCCCGTCCTCGAGCCAGGATTCCTGGTCGCGCTGAACGAGACAGGTCTTGCCGATCAACGAAAGGACCTCGAAGCCGCTCTTCCGG
>JALUUL010000071.1 GCA_027021385.1 Planctomycetota bacterium
TACTTCGCCGAGGGCCGCAGCCACGCGGATCGTGAACTCCGGCGCAAGCTCCTCGCGACCTCGAAGAGATGGCGGGTCCGGCTCCGGGCCCGGATGCTGCGCGAGATCCGGGGGCTCGGGACCGACCTCGTCGCCGAGGGGATTCCCTTCGGCGTGCAGTTCCGCCGGGGAAACCTAGGGTTTCCGGGGGCGAAGGCCGGCGGATACCGGGGGCCCGGGGATTCCTTCGCCCCGACGACGGGCGGGGTCCGGACGAAGTGGAAGGGCGCCTCGGAATCCTTGGGGATCCGGGGCAGGGCCGAAGGGAAGGCTTCCCGGGCCGCAAGGAAAGTCGCCGACGCGGGAGAGGTCGAGGAGGAGTTCGAGGAGGAAGGCCTCGAGGCGGAACCCGGCGAACCCCCCTTCGGGGAGGAAGGAGCTTTGACTCTCCCTTCCGAGGAGAGCTTCGACGACCTCGATCTGGACTCGGAGAAACGGGTAGCCGCCAAGAGGCTGCGGCGGGCGGCGGCGTACGACTCGGGCTTCCTGGCCGGGCCCACGAGTCCCGGGCCTCTGCGGGAAGCGCCCCACGAACTCCGAATGGATCGCGAGGCCGGGTTCTCGGGGAGGAGACCGGACCCCGGGATATTCCGGGAGTTCGGTTTTCCGGAACTGCCGCCCTCGAAGAGTCCCGCGGCGAAGCCGGACACCCGGACCTGGACCGAGGAGGTCCGGAATCTCGTCGGGATCCTCGACCGCCGCGGCCGCCTGCGCGAGGACCCGCGTCTCTTCGCCTTCGAATGGACCTTTGAACGTCTCCATCCGCTCCGCGCCTTCCTCTTGGATCGCGATTTCCGCGAGGGGGCCTGGTCGCCGAAGGCCTGGGTCGTGACCCGGGGAGGGCTCGACCGGCGCCTTCGCACGGATTCCCTGGATGGGAACGAACGGCGGGCCCGCTTCCCGGCGACCGGGCTCGCCTCCCGCCGGGCCCGCGGCCCCGTGGACCGGAAGGCCTTCCCCATCCCCCTGGGGGACGGATCCCTGGGAGGGATCGAGCGGGCCTACGGCCGCTGGTCGGGCCGCGTCCTCGAGAGGACCGGCGACCGGGCCGTGATCCGATTCGCGGCCCCGGCCCCCTCGGCGAGGGTGGTGCTCCTGACCCTGGACCTCTCGAGGAAGGTGCTCCTCGCCCGGGAGACGAGGGAGGGGACGCGCCTCCTCGAGCGGAGGGAATGGGGGGAGTTCGTCCGGGGACCCGGGGGTTGGATCGCGGGACTCGTCGTGACCCGGGACGGGAAGGGCCGCTTGACCGCGAGGTCGCGCCTCGAATTCCGGACCCTGTCCCCGGGGGACTTCGAGGCCGCCCTCGACGAGGAACGGGCCCTCTGGAAGGGGGATCTCGTCCTTCCCGCCCGACTCCCCTCTCGAAGGGAGGCCCTGTCCCGGATCCGGGAGGGAAAGGCCGGGTTCGCCGACCGTTTCCGCCTCGTTCTCGACGAGGCCGCCCGCGGACGCTGGGGGAAGATGTTCGAGGCCCTCGAGGCCGCCCGCGAGGCGGCCTCGGGAAAGCGCGGTCTCGAATGGATCGAGGTCGAATGCCTGGCCGCGGGGCGCAGGGGGTCGGCCCTCCAGGCCGCCGTCCTCCGACTCGCGGAAAGGATCGCGAAGGAGGATCCCAAGTTTCGGGCCGACCTGGCCGACCGTCTCTGGAAGCTGGCCTCGAGGTACTTGGGCGCTGACGAGAAGGGCCGCCTCCTCGAGGTCCTGGATCCGGCGTCTCTCGGCCTGGAGGGGGCGAGGATCCGCGCCCTCTGGGCCTCCCGCCGCGCCGCCTGGTTCGCGGCCCGGGGAGAGTGGGAGAAGGTCCGCGACCTGCGCTCCGAGATCCGGCGCCTCCTGCCGCTTCGCCTCGAACCGATCCTGGAATACGCGAACGCCCTCCGGCGGCTCGGGGATCTCCGGCCGGCGGCCCGGGTCTTGAAGGAGACCCTCGAGGGGGCGATGCCCCTTTCCGGAGCCGAGCGGGAGAGCTGCCATCGGCTCTGGTCGGACCTCCTCTGGGACCTGAGGGATCTGGTGGGACTCGAAAAGGTGCTCGAGGCCTGGATCTCGATCGGTCCCGAATCGCCCGAGGCTTGGATCCGGCTCCTCTCGCTCCGGGTCCTCCAGGATCGCGGGGAGGAGGCGGACCGGTGGGTGCTCGAAACCCTGGCGGAAGATCCCGCGTCCCTCGAGGAACCGAGGAAGCGGGCCCGCGTCCGGGCCGCGATTCGCTTCGCGCTCGGAGGGGGGTGGAACCTGCGCTTGCGCGTTCTCGATCCCCGCGCGGTCGAGGCCCTTCGGAAACTGGGGACGGCCCTGGCCTCGCTCGAGGACGGAGGCTTCGGACTCCTCCGCGAGATCGCCCTGAACGGCTCCTTCCGGTCGAGGGAAGCCTTCCACCGTCTCGAGGCCTCGATCGTCCGCATGCTCGTGGACGGCAAGGTCGTCGAGCGGGCTTCGATCCTCAAGCTCCGGCGCCTGGCCGCCGTCGTGGACTGGCGTTCTCCGAGGATCGAGGACGACTCGATCGACCGTCTGGTCGCGGGCCTGCGGGCCCGCCGTTCGACCTCGAAGGATCCGCTCGAGCGGACGGGGCTCGGGGACCTGGTCCTCTCGCTCTGCGACGCGCGTTCCGACCTGAAGACCGCGGTCCGGGTCGCCCGCGGGCTTCTCGAGGACGCCCCCGCGGCGAACAGGGTCCAGAGGATCGCGGACCTGATGCGCCGGCTCTCGCGTCTCGAGGGCGACGAGGCCGCCGAACGGGAGATCCTCTCCCTGCTTCTCGATCTCGACCGGGAGATGCGGAGCGAGGAGGAGCGGATCTCGAGCATGCCTTCCGCGGTCCGGTGGACCGCCGCGGTCCTGGAACGCATGCGAAGGAGGAGGCTCGCGGGGAGGGTCGAGGAACTCGAGAAGCTCCCGCGGAAGGAGCGCCGCCTTCGAACGCGGAAGGCCGGGCTCAGGGCGCGCCGGGAATGCGCGGCCCTCTTCGCGAAGGCGGCCGAGGGCCTTTCCTCCTCGACCGGGAATTGGCTCCGGGTCGAGAGCCTCACCTTCGCCGTCCGGACCGGGGAGGAACGGGAGAGGGTCGTTTCCGAGGCCCTAGCCCTCGCAGGGGATCTCCCCGGACGGAAACGGGAGGAGGGGGAGGTTCCAGGTCCCGCCGAACGCGCGACGGCCGTCCTGCAGGAACGCTCGGCCCTCGTCGCCGCCTATGCCTCCCTTCTCCGGGGGACGCCCGCGGCCCTGGTCACGAAGGTGCTGGCCTTCCACCGCGAGGCTTCGAAGCGGACGCGGGAGTTCTGCGATTGGCCGTACCTGTGGTTCCGTCTCCTCGTCGCCCACGACCGGAGCGGGGAGATCCAAGAGACCCTCGCGGCTTGGTGCGAGGACGCCGTGCGCGGGGGAAGGTGGGCTCGGTACTTGGCCTGGTACCTCGTCGGCGCCGGTCGGATCGAGGAGGCGCTCCGGCGCTTCGCCTTCGCTGAGAAACGGCTCGATCGCCTGGAGGCCGAGGACTGGGAACTGATCGCCGATTGCCGCTTGCTCCGGAAGGAGGACGCGCTTCGCGAGGAGGCTATCGAGAAGGCCCTGGCCGCCTCGAGCGTGGGCCGTCTCGATTCCCTCCTCTGGACGGAGGCCGCGAAACTGAACTCGGGGGCGAAGGGAGGAATCTCCCGCCCGAGCGACCGGGCGATCCGGATCGCCCGCGTCCTCCTCCGCAAGGTCTCGAGACCCGGGACCCGGATCTGGAGGATCCGCGACCTCTACATGAGGACCAAGGATTTCCGCATCCTCGACGGACTCGTCGAGGGCCTGTCGGGGCATACGAGGGGCGCGACCTACGAGTTCTTGAGGCGGGTCTCCCAGATCCTCGACCAGGTGCACGAGGAGGCCGTCCTGGACCGGCTGGCCGCCCGGCTCGCGAAGGCCCTTCCCTCGGCCTCGACGCCGCTCGAACGCCGCGCGATCCGCCTGTTGACCGCGCGGGTCCTCGCCCGCGCGGCGAGGGTCGAGAATCGACCCGAGGCCGTGCTCGAGGAGGCGCTCTCCGCCCTCCGTCTCGCCTGGCAGGAGCAGTGGGAGGCGGGCGAGCCGGTCGAGATGGCGAGGTACCTGGCGAGTCTCGGCCGGATCCCCCTCGCAGAGCTCGCGACCGAGCAGAGGCGACAGCTCGGGGACCTGCGGAGTCTTGCGCTTCCGGGAAGTCCAGACTGGCTGGAGATCTCCTACCATGCCTATCGGATCGAGGTGCTCTACGGGGAGATCGAGGCCGCGGCGGAAGGCCTCGCCCGCGCCCTCGACCAGGTGCGGGACCGGCACGAGGGGCGCCTCCCGACCTGGGGGAGGTCCCGCCTCGACGCGGCGGTCGACTGGTATGCCCGTCTCGGGCGTTTCCGGACCGCGGAGACCCTGCTCCGGAAGGAGATCGAGGCCCAGACACGGCGCGGAACGCGGATGGACCTCGAGGCGCGACGGATCCGGCTCTGTCTTCGCGCCCTCGGAGAGGGGGGCGTCGTCTCCCTCGGTTCGGGGCGGGATCTCTACCGCGCCCTGCGCGGGAACCTCCTCGACCTGATGGAGAAGGACCCGAACCGGCTTCCCCTTTGGTTGCAGATCTTCTGCTCGTTGCACCGGACGGCCTCGAAGAAGGCCGGAATCCGGGAAGCGGGTCCGGCCCTCCTTCGATTCGCGGAAGGTCCGTTCTTCCGCTTCCGGGAGCGGGCCCTCGACCGCGGGCAGACCCTCGTCTCGACCCTCGCTGGAACCCTCGAGGGGATGCTCGGGCCGGTCGCGGCCCTGCGCTTCCTCGTGACCTCGATCGAGAGGGAGCCCGGGTGGTACCGGCGGGCGGGGATCGAGGGCTGGTCCCGCCTCGACTGGTATCTCGCCTGGTATCGGAAGAAGGCGGGATCGATCCCCTCCGATCTCTCGGAACGCCTCTTCGCGATCGTCGCCCGCGAGCTGGAACGGGACCTGGTCACGATGTCCTGGCGTTCCCACTACCTCGTGCGCCGGGGCTGGGACACGTTCTGGAGCGAGAGGGCCGAGGCCTTCGGCCGGATCGCGAGGAAGGTCCTCGAACTCAAGAACGACGAGGGGCATCGGCTCTTCGTCTGTCGATACCTGTGGAGCGGGCTCGGTCTGAGGGAATCCGCGCTGGCCGCCCTCGAGGCCGCCTGGCGCCGCAAGGAACTCAGCGAAGCGGGGATGGAGCTCTTCCTGGAATACCTCCAGGAAGCGGGACGATGGAAGCCTAGCCTCGAGGTCGTCGAGGCCCTCCTCGAACGTAAGTCCGACCATTTCGGATTCCTCTGCCGGAAGGTCCGGGCCCTCGCGAAGATCGGGCGCCGGGAGGCCGCGGCGGATCTCGCCGATCGGATCCGGAAGAAGGGGGTCGAGGAGAAGTGGTGGGACCGGAGCAAGGCCGCGGCGCTCGCGAAGGCCTGTCTCGAGGTCGGGCTCTTCGACCGGGCCGCAGCCTCCTATCTCGAGGCCATCCGGGATCTCGAGCGGCGGACGCCCGGTCCGAGCGCTACGAAATCCTCCTGGTATCGGAAACTCTCGGAGGCCTACCGGAAGCTCGGCCGTTTCGACGAGGCGGTGGAGGCCGCGGCCTCGGCGATCCTCGCTTGGGGGTCGAACCGGAGAGGGCGGACCGAGGCCCTGCGGAACCTGGTCGAGGTCTTGGGCGCGGTTCCGGACCTCGACGCCTGGATCGCCCGTTACGAGAAGAGGGTGGCCGCGGAGGGGGCGGACGCCCCCCTGATCCGCAAGACCCTCGGGCGGCTCCTTCTCCTCCGGGGCGAGACGGCGAAGGCCCACCGTCAACTCCTCGCGGCCCGGGAGCTGGAGGACGGGGACGAGGAGGTCCACCGGGCCCTCCTCACGGCCTGTGATCGGCTCGGGCGGCCCAGGGAAGCGGTCGAGGTCCTCCGTCGCTGGATCCTCCGCTTTCCGCGGAAGACCGAACTCTACGGGCGCCTCGCGAAGCGGTTGCTCGCGCTCGGACAGGAGGACGAGGCCGAGAGGGCCCGACTTTCAGGAGTCGAGGTCCTGCCCGAAGAGGCCGAGTCCCACCGGGCCCTCGCCCGCTTCTTCGAGAAGGGGGGGCGGTTTAAGGAAGCCGCCGTCCAGTGGCGGAGGACGGCCTCGGCCCGCCCCGAGGATCCTGAGGGGCTCTTCGGACTCGCGCGGGTGCTCCGGAAGCTCGGGCGGTCGGAGGAGGCTCGAAAGGTCCTGCGCGAGATCCTCGACCGGACCTACGAGAAACGCTTCGGAGAGGTCAAGCGGAAGGCGGCCGCCCTTCTCCGCGCGCTCGAAAAGGATTGATCGGCTCGTCCTTCCGGGAAGGGGAGGAGGGCGTTCCGACCCTCGGGAACGGGCCGCGGAAGGGGGGTGCCATCCCCTTCCGCCTGCGAGGGTTTCGCCGTTGCCTTCCGGCAGGGAACGCTTTCCGGGAGGTTTCGGAGAACTCGTTCGAAGACATGGTTTTCCCTTTCAGGGAAGGTTCTGAGGATCCGATGAAACGGGAGGTCCGGGGTCACCCGGATGCGTATCATCGTCCCGCCGTTTCCTCGCCGCCGACCCTTTCCGCGACCGCCTGGAAGAACGATGACCAGTCTTGCCGCTTTTCCCCAAGAACTCGAACCCCAGGTCTCCCTGGCTCATCAGGGGAGAGAGGATCTCCTGCAGATCGAGAAAGCCCTTTCCCGGGAATGGCTGCAGACCGACGGGCTCGGCGGCTATGCCTCGAACACGGTCCTCGACTGTCCGACACGGCGTTACCACGGTCTCCTGGCCGCGGCGATCGGAGAGCGGGGGGAGCGTTTCCTCTTCCTCTCCCGTTTCGAGGAGAGCGTCCACGGGGGGGAGAAGAGCTTCCACCTCTCGATGTGCCGGTATCGGGGACTCTGGTTCCCGCACGGCTACCAGGTCGTCGAGCGCTTCGATCTGGCCCCATGGCCCCGGACCTGCTACCGCATCGGAAGGACCTGGGTCTTCAGGGAGGTGCTCCGGCTCGAGCGACGGCAGACCGTTCTCGTCCGTTACGAGATTCGGACCCGGCGGGAGGACCTCGAACTCCGCCTTCGTCCGTTGACTCCCTTCCGGGAGGCGGGGTCTTTGACCTTCGAGAACCTCGATCTCGATCCTCGTGTCCGAAGGGAGGGGAAGGGGTTTTCGATCCGGCCCTATGAGCCCCTTCCCGCCTTGTATTTCACGTGGAGCCTTCCGGCCGCCCGTTTCGAGGCGGACCCCGTCTGGTATCGGGGCATCGAGTACGCGGACGACCTCGAACGCGGCTACGACGGACACGAGGACCAGTTCAGTCCGGGGCGCTTCCTCGTTCCGATTTCCGAGGGGGAATCCTTCGTCCTCGCGGCCACGCTCGGAGCTCCGGTCGAGGATCCGGCCGCGCTCTTCGAGGAGGAGGCGGAGAAGCGGCTCCGCGCCCTCCCGGAAGGCCCCCTGGATCTGCGGTCGAAGCTCGAGATCGCGGCCCGGGACTTCCTCTACGAGACCCCGGAGGGCCGGCCCGGGATCGTGGCCGGATGGCCCTGGTTCGGGGAATGGGGCCGCGACACGTTCATCTCCCTTCCCGGCCTTACCCTCTCGCGTGGGGACCTGCGGACCTGCCGGAGGGTCCTCGAGGGAGTCCTGCCGTTCCTGAGGAGGGGTCTTCTCCCGAACGTTTTCGGGAAGGAGGTGGAGGACTCGCAGTACGGATCGGCGGACGCGTCTCTCTGGTTCGCGCGGGCCGTGCGTCTCTTCGAACTCGAGAGCCCCGAGGAAGAGGGTTTCGAAACGGTCGTCGAGATCTTCCTCCCCGCCCTCGAGGAGATCGCCCGCTGCTATCGGGACGGGACGGAGCTCGGCATCCGTTGCGACGACCAGGGCATGCTCCTCGTCGGCGACGAGGCCACGAACGCGACTTGGATGGACGCGCGGGTCGACGGCGCGCCGGTGACCCCCCGGCCCGGAAGCCCGGTCGAGGTCGTCGCGCTCTGGTACCACCTGCTGACCTACCTCGAGCGGATCCACGAGAAGCGCGGGGACCGGAGAAAGGCTTCCGGTTGGAAGGCCCTGCGCCGGAAACTCCGCCGGAGCTTCCTGGAGCGCTTCTGGATCGAGGAGAGCCGGTATCTCGGAGATTGCTACGAGGACGGCGTCCTCGACCGGAGGGTGCGCCCCAACATGGTGATCGCCGCGGCGCTCGAGTTCAGCCCGTTGAGCCGGGGGAAGCGGACGGACATCCTCGGGCGCTGCGAGGTCGAACTCCTGACCCCCTTCGGCCTCCGCACCCTCTCCCCGCAGGACCCCGACTACAAGGGACGCTACGAGGGGACGATCCGGGAGAGGGATCGGGCCTACCACCAGGGAACGGTCTGGCCCTGGCTCCTCGGGTTCTGGGTCGAGGGCGCTCTCCGGGCCAACGGGCCCAAGCGCCGGCTTCTCGCGAAGATCCGCCGGATCCTGAACGGTTTCGAGGAATGTCTCGGGACCCAGGGCTTGAACCAGATCTCCGAGGTGCACGACGGGGATCCGCCCCACCGGCCGGGGGGGACGATCGCCCAGGCCTGGAGCGTCGCCGAACTCCTGCGTTCCTGGCGGATGCTCGAGGACGCCTCGCGATGAAGGTCCTGATGCTCGGATGGGAGTTCCCCCCGCACATCTCCGGGGGGCTCGGCACCGCCTGCCATGGCCTCGTCGGGGGACTGACGCGGCAGGGGGTCGAGGTCTGCTTCGTCGTTCCTCGCGCCTACGGGGACGAAGCCGAGGGACCGACGGAGATCCTCGGCTGCAACCGCACCCCCTTCCGGACGAGGAGGCTGCGGTCGCGGAAAGCGGTTCCGGGAGATCCGATGCGCGCCGGGGGGCCGGCGACGGAAACGCTTTCGGAAGGAGAGGAGGAAGCTTCGGGGGAATCCGGAGAGGAAGGCGGACCCTCCTCCGACAAGAGGATCGAGGTCGATTCGATCCTCCGCCCCTACATGGACGAGCGGTCCTATCGACGGGCCCTGGAGGCCTGGAGAGCGATGGGGAAGGGGGATTCTCTCCCCCTCGTCGATCCCATCGAGGCGGAGAGAGCGACCTCGGCGTTCCGGGGGATCCTCTCGCGACTGGCTCCGGGCGGCGGGTACGGATGGATCGTCGAGGTCTTCGAGGCGAGCCATTATCTCGAGTTTTCCGGCCGTTACGGGCCGGACCTTCTCGGCGAGGTCGCCCGCTACGCGATCGCCGTCGCGCGGATCGCCGAGGAGCGCGAGTTCGACGTGATCCACGCGCACGATTGGATGACCTATCCCGCCGGCCTCCTGGCGGCCGAGGTCACCGGCAAGCCTCTCGTCGTGCACATGCACGCGACCGAGTTCGATCGCAGCGGGGAGAACGTGAACGAGAGGATCCGGGAGATCGAATCGCTCGGGCTCCACGGCGCGGATCTCGTCATTCCGGTGAGCCATTACACGGCCTCGATCCTCCGCCGGAGGTACGGCGTGCCGGCCGAAAAGATCCGGGTCGTCCACAACGCGGTCACGCACAAGGAGCAGCAGGACATCACGGGATGGAGAAAGGTCATCCCGGAGCCGATCGTCCTCTTCCTGGGCAGGGTGACGTTCCAGAAAGGCCCCGACTACTTCCTGGAGGCCGCGGCCAAGGTGGTTTCGATCCGGCCCGAGGTCAAGTTCGTCATGGCCGGATCCGGGGACATGTTGCCGCCGATGGTCGAGCGCTCGGCGCGGCTGGGGCTCGCCCGCAACGTCCATTTCACCGGGTTCCTCCGGGGCAAGGACGTCGAACGCATGTACGCGATGGCGGATCTCTATGTCATGCCCTCGGTCTCCGAGCCCTTCGGCATCTCCCCCCTCGAGGCCATGGCCCTGGACGTCCCGGTCCTGGTCTCCAGGCAGAGCGGGGTCTCCGAGGTGCTGCGCAACGCGTTGAAGACGGACTTCTGGGACGTGGACGACATCGCGAACAAGATCCTGGCCCTGTTGACCTACGGCCCGTTGCGGAGGCAACTCGTCGAGGAGGGCCGTGAGGAGATCCGCAGGATCCACTGGGACACGCCGGCGAGCAAGGTCGGAAAAGTCTACGAGGAGCTGGTCGGATGACCGCAATCACGTTCTATTTCCAGGTGCATCAGCCCTTCCGGCTCAGGCGTTACACCTTCTTCGACATCGGACGGAACGACCGGTACTTCGACGACACCGAGAATGCGCGGATCGTGCGGAGGGTCGCGCAGAAGTGCTACCTTCCGATGAACGCCCTTCTCCTGAAGCTGATCGACGAACACAAGGGCGCCTTCCGCTGCGCCTTCTCGATCACCGGGTCGGCTCTGGATCAGTTCGAACTCTGGTCGCCGGAGACGCTGGACAGCTTCCGAAAGCTCGCGGGGACGGGTTGCGTCGAATTCCTGGCGGAGACCGAGATGCACTCTCTCTCCTTCCTCCGGGACTGGGAGGAGTTCGATCTGCAGGTCCGCGAACACCAAGACCGGATCGAAGGCCTGTTCGGAACGAAGCCGACCACCTTCCGGAACACCGAACTCGTCTGCGACAACCGGGTCGCCCGTCGCGCCGAGGAACTCGGATTCTCGACGATCCTGGGGGAGGGGGCCGACCATCTCCTGGGATGGCGGAGTCCGCATTTCGTTTACCGCCCGGAGGGCTGCGAGAGAATCAAACTACTCCTTCGTTCCTACCGCTTCTCCGACGACATCGCCTTCCGTTTCTCGAACCGGGCCTGGGGGGAGTGGCCGCTGACGGCCGAGAAGATGGCGGGCTGGCTGTCGGCCCTGCCGGAAGAGGAAGTCTTCGTCGGCCTTTTCATGGATTACGAGACCTTCGGAGAACACCAGTGGGCCGACACCGGGATCTTCGACTTCATGCGGCACCTTCCCGGGGAGATCCTGAAGAACCGGAGATTCCGCTTTTTGACCCCCGCCCAGGTCTCCGTGGAACACGATCCCGTCTCGCGGTTGGACATGGCCCACCCGGTCTCCTGGGCCGATGCGGAGCGTGACCTGACCGCCTGGCTCGGAAACCACATGCAGCGCGCGGCCCACGACGCGCTATACGACATGGCGAATACGGTCCGCGAGGCCGCGGAAGCCGGCCATCCAGAGATCCACCGGGCCTGGCGTCGGCTGACAACTTCCGACCATGTCTACTACATGTGCACGAAGTGGTTTACCGATGGAGATGTACACAAGTACTTCAGCCCCTATGCGAGTCCTCACGACGCATTCATCGCCTACATGAACGTGCTGGACGACCTGTCCAGGCGGGCTTCGGCCGTCGTGGGCGTCGCAAGGCGCAATGCGGAGGCATG
Organism: Planctomycetota bacterium; assembly: GCA_027021385.1. Classification (GTDB taxonomy): domain Bacteria; phylum Planctomycetota; class UBA1135; order UBA1135; genus JALUUL01. Next base: position 11,356 of record JALUUL010000071.1, read on the forward strand.
CTAGGTGGGAAACGGGTCGCAAACCCTCTTCGAGGTCAGCTGGGAAGTCTGCAACAAGGTCGGAGGGATCCATACCGTTGTCTCCTCGAAGGCGAGGAGCCTCGTCGACCGCTTTGGAGACCAGTACGTCGCGATCGGGCCCTGGGTCCTCTCGGACGATCCCGGCAAGCAGCCCTTCGAACAGAGTCGGAGGTTCGGGGAGTTCGAGGAGTCCTGCCGGGAGATGGGGGTGCCGGTACGGGTCGGGAGATGGAACATCCCGGGCCGCCCGCGGACCCTGCTTCTCGAGTTCACCGGCCTGTACGAGAAGAAGGACGAGATCCTCGCAGAACTCTGGAAGAACCACCAGGTCGACTCCCTCTTCGGAGGTTGGGATTACATCGAGCCCGTGCTGTTCGGCTACGCGGCGGGGATGGTCATCGAGCGATGGTGGAGCGAGTTCATCGCTCCCCTCCACGGCCGGTCGGTCGCGCAGTTCCATGAGTGGATGACCGGTTCGGGGATCCTCTACCTCAAGGACAGGGTCCCCGCGATCGGGACGGTGTTCACGACGCATGCGACGATGCTGGGGCGCGCCGTTGCTTCGACGGGGCGGGATCCCGGCGAAGGCCTGCAGGGCGAGGATCCCGCGCAGCTCGCGCAGAATCACGGAGTGATCTCCAAGCATTCGATGGAGGGGATCTCCGCGCGCAAGGCCGACGTCTTCACGACGGTCAGCGCGGTGACGGCCGACGAGGCCGAGCTTTTCCATGGACGCCGTCCCGATCCGGTCCTCCCGAACGGCATCGACCCGGTCGTGATCGAGGAGATTCTCGGAGAGAGCACGGCGGGGGACGTGACCGGAGTCCTGGAGAACCTGGGTTCGACCTTCCTCGGCGAGGACCTGGAGGGCGCGTGGCACGTCTGCATCTCCGGGCGATACGAGTTCCACAACAAGGGGCTCGACCTCTTCCTGGACGCGTTGGCGGGTCTCGACCGCGAGGAGGGGCGCAAGGTCGTCGCCTGGTTCCTGATCCCCGCCGGAAACTCGGGCTTGAAGGGGGCCCTACGCGAGCGGCTTTCGAGGTCCGTGGGGCCGGACGAGGGAGCCTTGGGGCTTTCGACCCACAACCTCTTCGACCGGGATTCGGATCCGATCCACAAGAAGTGCCGGAGCCTGGGCCTGATGAACCGCCCCGGAGGAAGGGTGCGGATCATCCATGTCCCGATCTACCTGGAGCCTGGCGACGGCCTCTTCGACATGCCCTACGAGAAGGTCCTTTCCGGCATGCACCAGTCGTGCTTCCCCTCCTTCTACGAGCCCTGGGGCTACACGCCCGTCGAAAGCCTCGCGGTCGGGGTTCCAACGGTCACGACCGACCACGCGGGCTTCGGCCGATGGGTCCAGGAGGCCGGGCTCGATCCGGAGCGCGGGGTCCATGTGCTCTCGAGGGTCGGAAGGCCCTACGACCAGGTCGTGTTCGATTTGATCCGCATCCTCGAGGAGAGGATCGCGGAGCCCGACATCGAACCCCTGAGGGCGGCGAGCAGAGACGCGGCCCTGGCGGTCTCCTGGAAGGACCTGATCCGGCATTACTTCGAAGCCTTCGACCGGGCCGCGGCGGAGGCGGCGGATCGTTCGTACGGAAGCTACGAGAGCGCGTTCCACGAGACGAGGAGGAGGGTCCGGGTGCCGGTGCGTCCGACTCCCCAGGGCAAGCGGCCGCATCTCCATCCCTTCGAGGTTTCGGCGACCCTGCCCGACTCCCTCCAGGGGCTCTCCGAACTCGCGGAGAACTACTGGTGGTCCTGGGACACCCGCGCGCGGAGCCTCTTCGCCGAACTCTCGAACCGGCGTTGGAAGGAATGCCGGGCCAATCCGGTCCGCTTCCTGCGCGAGGTCTACCCCGAGGATCTCGAGCGCCGCGCCGCGGACGAGGTCTATATCCGGGATCTCCAGGACGCGGTCGAGCGCTTCCGGGCCTACATGGCCGAGGAACCGGGCCCCTGGCGCCTGAAGGAGGGGGGCGCGGTCGCCCCGATCGACCGTAGGCATCCAATCGCCTATTTCTGCGCGGAGTTCGGGGTCCACGAATCCCTCGCGCTCTACAGCGGGGGGCTCGGCATCCTGGCCGGGGATCACGTGAAGTCGGCCAGCGATCTCAATCTCCCGCTCGTCGGCGTCGGGCTGTTCTACCGCAAGGGATATTTCCGCCAGCAGTTGACGGCCGCCGGGGACCAGATCGCGCTGGAAGAGGTGAACGATCCGCGTGACATGCCGGTCTCCGAGGTCAAGGACGGGGAGGGGCGGCCCCTCAGGGTCGAGATCGGTCTTCCCGGCCGCCGCCTTCTTCTCGGGGCCTGGAAGGTGCAGGTCGGCCGGGTGCCTCTCTACCTCCTGGATTCGGATCTCCCGGAGAACCTCGAGGAGGACCGCGCGATCACGGCGCAGCTCTACGGCGGGGATCACGAGAACCGGCTCCGCCAGGAGATCGTGCTCGGGAGGGGCGGGATCCGCATGCTCGAGAAGATCGGGATCGAACCCGCGGTCTACCACATGAACGAGGGACACGCGGCCTTCCTCGCGATCCAGAGGGTCGGGAGCCTGATCCGCGACCATGACCTGACCTTCGAGGAGGCCCGGGAGCAGGTGAGGGCGACGACGGTCTTCACGACGCACACCCCCGTCCCGGCCGGCCACGACCGATTCGGGGAGGACCTGATGCGGAGGTACTTCTCGGACGCGGCGAACTGGGTCGGCCTCCCCTGGGAGAGGTTCTTCCGGCTCGGCGAGGTCGAATCCGAGAGGGGCGTCTTCAACATGACGCTCCTGGCCGTCCGCTTCGCCTCCTACATCAACGGAGTCAGCCAACTGCATCGCCAGGTCTCGAAGGAACTCTTCCAGGACTTCTGGCCCCAGCTCCTGACGAACGAGGTCCCCGTCGAGGGGATCACGAACGGAGTCCACCTCCCGACCTGGATCCATCCGGCTCTTTGCGACGACTTCGGCGTGCTCGACCGCGCGATCACCGGAGAGGATGTCCGCGAGGGGGCCGAGAAGTTGGACCTCGCTTCGTTCTGGAGGCACCGGCGGCATGCCAAGAAGGACCTGTGCGAGGCCGTCGAGGAGAACCTGAGGGAGTCCTTCCTCCGCCGCGGCGACAGTCCGAAGATCCTCGCGGCGATGACGCAGTTCCTGGATCCCGACGCCCTGATCCTGGGTTTCGCGCGCCGTTTCGCTCCCTACAAACGCGCGCAGCTCCTGTTCCAGGACCCGGACCGGCTTGCCGCCCTCCTCTCCTCCGAGGAGCGGCCGGTCCTCGTCCTCTTCGCGGGGAAGGCGCATCCCCGTGACGGGACCGGGCAGGACATCCTGAAGCGGATCACCGAACTCTGCCGGGATCCCCGCTTCCTCGGGAGGGTCCTCTTCCTCGAGGGATACGACATGGCCCTCGCCCGGAAGCTCGTCCAGGGCGTCGATGTGTGGTTGAACAATCCGATCCGTCCCTACGAGGCCAGCGGAACCTCGGGGATGAAGGCCGCGGCCAACGGAGCCCTCAACCTCTCGGTCTCCGACGGCTGGTGGGAGGAGGGCTACGACGGGGAGAACGGGTGGATCATCGGGGGGCACACCCGTTTCGAGGACCGGAGCCTCCAGGACGAGTTCGACGGCGCCGAACTCTACCGCTTGCTCGAGGAGGAGGTCGTGCCGTCCTTCTTCGATAGGAACGAGGAGGGGCTTCCCGAGGCATGGCTCGCCCGGGTCCGGCACGATCTCGAAACGATTCCCTGCAGGTTCTCGACCGAGCGGATGGTCCGGGAATACGCCGAGCGAGCCTACCTCCCCCTGGCCCTCCGCGGGGAGCGGCTCGCGGCCTCGGAGGCCAAGCGCCTCCGCGAGATCGTCGAGAAGATCGAGCGGGTGCGGGCGGGCTTCGACGAGGTCCGCATCCTGGACGTCCGGGTCGCGGACCTCTCGGGGCTCCAGACCGGGGACCGGGTCGAAATCGGGGTGGATGTCGACCTGGGTCCCCTCTCCGAGGAGGACGTCTACGTCGAGTTCGTCCTGGGGCACCGCAAGGACACGCGTTCCCTCGAGAACCTGAACATCGTCTGGCTGCCGTATCGCGAGACCCTCCAGGACGGGACCGCGCGCTTCGAGGGCGGCTTCAACATCGACCGTTGCGGGAGCTTCTCGTACGGGGTCCGGGTCCGCGCCCGGCACGACGATCCGGACGAGGACGCCCTGGCTCCGATCCTGCTCTGGGCCTGACCGCCGGGAACCCGGTTCGGAAGAGGGTTCCCGGGAATCCCCGGACGCTACCCTGAGGGGCGTCCGGGATCATGGAGACGCGACTCGACAGGACGCCGATGGCATTGCTCGCCTTCCCGCCGCGGGGGGGGAGCGGAAGGGTCGCCGCCTCCCTCGCCCGGGCCCTGGCCGATGAGGGGATCGAGGTCCATCTCTGCCTCCGGGGGGAGGAGGGGCCGGAGATTCCGGGGGTGGAGGTCCATTCGATCCGCCCTCCCTCGTATGCGCCCTTCGAGGAGCCTCTCTACTGGACGGCCCTGGCCTCCGAACTCGCCGGGCTTGCCGAGAGGCGCGGGATCGATCTCGTGCACGCCCATTACGCCCTGCCCCATGCCCCCGCGGCCCTGCTGGCCGACCGGATGCTCGGGACGGGAAGGTTGAGGCTCGTGACGACGCTTCACGGAACCGACGCTTCCCTCGTGGGGGGGCAGCCCCCGCTGCGCCGGGTCGTGCGCCACTCCCTCGAGGAGTCCGACCTCGTCACCGCGGTCAGCCCCTACCTGGCGGACCTCACGCGGACCTCGCTCGGGTTCCGGGGCGAGGTCCGGGTCCTTCCCGACTTCCTCGGGGACGAGGCCTTCCTCCCCCGGACGGAACCGCCGTGGTGGGAACGAGGAGAGAGGAGCCCGAGAAGGATCCTCCATCTCGGGTCCTTCCGCGGGGTCAAGCGGGCCGACGACCTCTGCCTCGCCCTCGGGGCGATCGCGCGGCGGGTGCCGATCGAGGCGGACCTCTGCGGGGCCGGACCGGAACGCGAGGCCGCGGAGAACCGGATCCGGGATCTCGGGCTCGAATCCCGCGTCCGCTTCCGCGGACGGGTCGAGGATCCGGGTCCTCTTCTCCGCCGGGCGGACCTCTATCTCTTCTCCTCGCGCAGCGAGTCCTTCGGCATGGGGATGCTCGAGGCCATGGCGGCCGGGGTCCCGGTCGCCGGTCCCGCCGTCGGGGGCGTTCCCTGGGTGCTCGGAGACCCCCCGGGCGGAATCCTCGTCCCTCCCTCCGCTCCGCACGCTCTTGCCGAAGCCGCCTGTCTGCTCTTGACGCGCCCGGATCTGCACCGGGAGGCGAGCGCCCGCGCCCTCGCCCGCGCCGGGGATTTCTCCAGGTCGGCCGTCGTTCCACGCTGGATCGAACTCTACGCGGAGACGAGGATGCGCCCCTCGAGGAGAGGACCTTGATCTTCCTGGACTACAATGCCGGCGCGCCCCCCGATCCCCGCCTCCGCGAGGTCCTGGCGGGTTTCCCGCCCGAGATCCACGCGAACCCCGCGAGCCCGCATTCCGCGGGCCGCACGGCCCGCCGATACCTGGAGGAGGCGCGTGAGAGGATCGCCGCTTCTCTCGGAATCGAGCCTCTCGAGGTCTGCTTCGTCTCGGGAGGGACGGAGGCGAACAACCTGGCCGTCCGCTGCGGCTTCGGCTGGGCCGAGGAGGAGGGCGCCGTGGCCCTGCGCTCCCTCCAGGAGCATCCCTCGGTCCGGGTCCCCTTCGACCACGAAGCGGCCCGTTCGGGGGTCGGGGTCCGGGATCTCGCCGTCGACGCGAGGGGGTTCCAGGCCCTCCCGGGGGAGTGGGAGGGAGGGCCCGCCTTCCTGTCCCTGATCTACGGACAGAACGAGACGGGCGTCTGCCAGGAGGCCCTCGAACTCTGCCGGAGGGTCAGGAAGGCGGGGGGCCTGGTCCACCGGGACGCGAGCCAGGCCCTGGGGAGGGCGCCCCTTTCCGCCGTCCTGGCCGAGGCGGACTACCTGACCCTCTCCCCCCACAAGGCCGGCGGCCCGAAGGGGATCGGGCTGCTCATCCTCCGGGAGGGCCGTCCGTTCCATCCCTTGCTTCGCGGGGGCGAGCAGGAGTTCGGCCGGCGGCCCGGCACCCCCTGCGCCCTGGCGGCCCAGGCCGCGGCCTTCACGGTCGAGTGGGCTCTCGAGGAGTGGCGGGACCGCGCCTCGAGAATGTCCGCCGCCCTCGCCGCCTTCGAGGAAGGCCTCCCTCCGGCGGGGTGGCGCAGGGTCCCCGAACCGGTCGAGGGGGCGAGACTCCCGAACACCCTCTCCTTCCGGGTCGAGGGCGTGGCCGCGAGGGACCTCCTTCCCGCCCTGGATGTCGAGGGGGTCGCTCTCTCCCACGGTTCGGCTTGCAGTTCGGGCGCGCGCGAGCCCTCGCGGGTGCTGAGGGCCCTGGGGCTCTCGCGGGGGGAGGCCGCTTCTTGTCTCCGGGTGAGCGTCGGGCCCGAACTCGGATGCGAACTTGCAAAGCGGGCGGGTCTCCTTTGCTCTCAAGTGCTTGCAAGGTTTCGCTGATTTCAAGAAGAAGAACTTCGGGATTCGGTCTTGCCGCGGAGCCCGGAAGCGGCCGCCCCGCCTTCCTCCCCATCGGGGGCGTGCCTACGCCCATCCGACACCCACCCGCCGAACAGTATCGCCCATCCGACACGGTACGAGTCATTCCGCGTCCGAACCCCTTTGGCGATTGCGCAGGCGTTCTCTCCACAAGGCCAACAGGGCCAGGAAACCCAGGACCATGGCAATGGATCGGTGGTGTGCATGGAGGAACTTCCATACCGGATGTTCACATGCTCGACGACTACCGTGGGATGCCGACCAGGGGACCCCAAGGGTAAGAATGAAGATTCCGATGTTGGACGCCAAAGTGGAATCGAGAGCATTACTGGATTTCGATCCTCTGTCGTATTCCTTCCGTTACGACGAATTCCTTCCTGATCACATCCCTCCTATCCTTTGAAGTCAGTTTCAATCCGTATTTTCCGCTGGGCAGAAAAAAGGAAACGCCGTTCGTGGGGTCATTCATGATCCTGGCTGGAACAGAGAGGCCTCTGTGATACCGCACGCATTTCAGTTGCCCTCCCTTGAATCTCCCTCTGTCTTCCCTGACATGGATGGAGATAAAGCGTAAATCCCAATCTTTCTTGAATCTCGGCGAGATTCTCACGGTATCGTTTTGTCTTGCATCAATCCTGAAAGGTCGGCTTTCAAGGGATTGATAGACGACAGGATCGGAGGAACCCATCCTGTATCTTCCCGGAGGAACTCGGAATGTATCACCTACTTTCTTGAAAGGTCTGACCGTGAATGAAGGGTGATCGAGACAATAAAGCTGCAACTTTGCCGTCTCTATGAGAGCGTTGGTGAACGAGTCCGGATAACGCACCCCCTTGCTTGAATACAGCCCTTCCAATCTGATGGAAGCACTTGCCGGTTTTCCGGAGAATTGGACCTCGTCATAGAAAAAGCCCTTCCTGAATGGCCGGAAATTAGCGCTCCATGAGATAGGTTCAGGTCCTTCACCAAGCGCCGAATAGATGATACTCTCAGATATCACATTCCTGTTTCTTGGCAAGATGATATCGAGGAATTGGATGTCGTGCTTGGGTTTCAGCTTTTCATATAGGCGCCAGAGAACAGGGAGCACCCTTGGATCGAAAAAAACATCCTTCTTTCTGAGAAGGAAAAAGGGCTTTGCCTGAAATGACAGGTCCTTTCCCCCGTAGACCTTCAAGGCTGCATAATAGATTTCCCCAAGAGCAAGCCCGACCGTCGTCGCCGCCTGGGAAAACCGGCATCGAAATGGTGGAGGAACTTTTCTCGGTCCATGGCCCGTGTAATCATTGATGGAGAGGGGAAGGTAACCGCTTTCCTCGGGTGAGGGGAATGATAGGACCGGAGGTTTCCCTGTTTCGGGAACATTCATCGGAGATCCGGTTCGACAGGTGATCGCAAACCCTTTGGAATGGTCCCAGGTCGTAATTTCGATCGGCCTCCCGGAAACATCAAGTGAGAGAGGCGGTGATTCCCCTTCTTTCAGTCCGGGTATTGGAAAAAACACCCTTGCTGTGAATCCGGGGATCTCTTCATTGAACTGATTGTACCCCCTCAACGTCAAGATCTTGGATCGGAATAGGACCAAAGTGCGTATGTTAACCTCCAAGGCATACGTCCCTCCAATATAGCCGTCCTTGGTGACTTTGATGTTGCTCTTCTGGAGACTCAATGGTAAGAGGACTACGCCAGTTGCATCGCTGGAGTATTTTAAATCATCACCAGAGACGATGGTGGCGTCGGGGATTCGATGGCCATCTACATCGCAAATCCTCAATGATACTTTTCGATCTATTCGTGATTGTCTTTGAGGGGTCAGCGGGGGAATCCATGTGGGTTTCTTGGACTTCCAGAGCCTTTGCCCGTCTTTCGTCTGGGCGCTCCGCTGAGTCTGAGTAAACCCGTTGAGAACGATTGGGAACAGCACCACAATCAATCCTGCAAGGGTGAAGAACAGAGCCTTGGGCCAATGAACTTTGTTTCTCGAGGTCATGGAGCCTTTGTATCCTTCCTTGTTAAGGCGAAGAGTTTAGTGCCCAAAGGGATCGGATGTATTCGGGTCTTGACATTGAGTGTCTTCGGGAAGGCAAAAAAATATATATTCTGGCCAATGATAAGTTCAGACAATCCCCCTGCACGATACCTAGGCTATGAGGAAGGGGAGTGGAAGGGGTCGAGAGAGAAAAGGGTTGTTGCTAGCATGAGTTTCAAATCCAAGTATCTTGAAGCAACCATTATCAACCTCGGACGGTGCAAAGGCCGGAGTGCTCTCCCTTAGGTGACCAACATACAGGCGGGATGGGGATTGTAAGCGGGTGTCTGCTCGGAACCCTTGTAAGGGAGAATCGCAATTCCTGGTCCAAGCAGAAAGCCGGGGGCCGACGATCAAAGTGGTTCTGGAGAAACTCCCTGCCCGCGCTGTCATTAGAGCCATACCCCGGCGCTTCCTTCCTGAGCCAGCTGACTGCCTGGGCCCCCGGTCCCCCTCCTCCTCGCGAAGTGACAAACAGGGGGGGCGCGGCTGATTTCCTTTGAAAGGTTTGATGAGCAGGATTGTCCACCGGCAAGATCCTTGAAGAAACCGGGATTCATCCCAGGGGGGTTGAGAGGTGGTGGATTCGTTGTACCCTCGGTCTCCGGCAGGAATTCCATCTGGAGGAACAACCCAGGGATTAGCTGCTGGAACTCGCCCTCATCTCGGCCCTTGGTTCTCATCATGCGGAAACCGGGTTCGACTCTCAGCTTCGCTGGGCTTGGCGTTATCTCAAGGTGCTTTGTCGTCATCGATGGAGGCCCGGGACCGCTCCTCCGGGTCTACATCAAGAGCCTTCCCGCCAACACCACGGTCGATCAGGTCGAGGCCAAGATCCTCCACAACACTCCCGGGGGAGTCCTCCGGTCCATCTTCCTGACCCGGAATCCGGGAAACCCGATACTCTATGAGGGGACCTTCACCCCGCCCTCAGGGTGGATGGGATGGGGCAACTACAGCGTCAACGTAAAGGCCCAAGCCAAGGACAGCGCGAACAACCTGTATGTCAGCGACTGGTGGCCGCGATTGAGGGTGCACTGATGAAACGAAGAATAGACCTTGGTGTTCGTAACATTGTCAGAGGATCGATCCCCTTTATCGGAGGCTTGATCCTCCTGCTCGGCGCAGCCCCGCTCTCCGCGCAGGTAGGAGTCCTGAAGCAGCATCTCCTGTTTCGGGGGGAGTACAGACGCAACCAGTCTCTTGGTTGGTGGGCCGCGGGGATCGGGGACCTGAACCAGGATGGTTGGCGGGACTTCGCCGTATTGTTCTATGGAAATCGGGTTTCGAAGACGCATTACGGGGTTTCCGTGCGTTCCGGCCGGGACGGTAGGGTCCTCTGGGAGAAGACATACAGCCATCAAGCTTGGGTCTTGCAGGAGGGCCTGACCGAGGTCGGCGACATGAACGGCGACGGGATCCCCGACCTCGCGGTCGGGTTCCAAGGGCTCCTTTCATCGGTTGCGGGAAATGTGGACTTTTTGTCCGGGAAGGACGGGACCCTGATCCGCGGTCTCTACCCGCCGGGTACCGTGCCGGAGTTCGGCGGGGCTCTTTGCGTTCTCCGGGGCCCCAAGGGAAAGCCTTACCTCTTTGTCGTCGGCTCCCCCATGGAGATCACCCAAAGTAAGCCAAAGTTCATGCGGGGGACCGTGCGGACCTACGACTACGCGACCCTCAAGCTCCGGAACACGTTCAAGGGGCTGAAGACCGACGACCGTTACGGCTGGGCGGTCGAGAACCTCGGGGATGTCGACGGCGACGGCTACGACGACCTCGCGATCGGCGCTCCGTATGGGGGTGCCGACGGCTACGTCGAGGTCCGCTCCGGGAGGAGCGGGAAGCTTCTCTTCAGCATCCCAGGGCGAAGGGATTTCAGTGGCAGCAGCTTCGGGTTCCGGATCGCCGCGGTCGGGGATGTCGACCGGGACGGCGTGCCCGACATGCTTGTCGGGGCTCCCAGGGCACCCGACTTCCGGAAATTCCAGATCAAGTACGGCGTCGGCTACGCCTGACTGCTCTCGATGAAGACCGGATCCCTGATCCGCGAGCACAAGGGGTCGTACCTCAACGAGGCGGTCGGACAGGGGCTCGCCGGGGTCGGGGACATCGACGGGGACAGGGTCCCTGACTACGCGGTCATGGGGCCCAAGAAGAACCCCGACGACGGGCGAGTCGTCTTCTACTCGGGGAAGACCGGCAAGCAGCTCTTCTACTTCCGCGGGGACGATATCACAGGCGCGATCTATTCGACCTTCGGCTGGGCCCTGCGGCCGGTGGGCGACCTCGACCGGGACGGGTTTCCGGACCTTGTCGTGCAGGTCTATTCGTTCCCGAACTACAGCTACCTTCTTGTCGTCTCCTCCCGCCCCCGGCCGCTGACGCGGGACCCGAGCCGGCTCTCCCTGGCGAAGGGAGGGAAGCAGCTCTTCCACCTCGCGGCCGGTCCGGCCCAGGCAGGCAAGTTCTACTGGCTGCTCGGGAGCATGTCGGGCGTTCTGCCGGGACTTTGGCTCGGACCGCACTTCCTGCCCCTGAACCCCGACGCCTACTTCCTGCACCTGCTGGCCGCCCCGAACTCCCTGATCCCCGGCTCCCTCGGCCTCCTCGACAAAAACGGCCGGGCCGAGATCGCCTGGACGCTGCCGCCGGGCCTGCCCGCCGCCCTGTCGGGCAAGGTCCTCGACCACGCCTACCTCGTCCTCGACCCGAAGACCCTCCGCCTCGACCTCGCCAGCAACCCGGTCCCCCTCCTCCTCGTGAAGTGACGCGGGGATTGCCAACCCGCTGAATGCCGGAGGGTCCCGCGCGCGCGAGCCCTCGCGGGTGCTGAGGGCCCTGGGGCTCTCACGGGAGGAGGCCGCTTCTTGTCTCCGGGTGAGCCTCGGACCCGAACTCGGATGCGAACTTGCAAAGCGGGCGGGTCTCCTTTGCTCTCAAGTGCTTGCAAGGTTTCGCTGAATTCGAGAGGAAGAACTTCGGGATTCGGTCTTGCCGCGGAGACTGGAAGCGATAGGATCGGGGCGGATGAGGAAAGGTGAAGAAGGCCTTCTCACGGCCTTCCCGCCTTTGGTCTTTCGCATAGCGTGCAACGTAAGTTCTTGTTTTGCAGGTGCTTGCGGGGAGGCTCGGTGGCCTGGAGGGTTTCCGCCGTCCTGGAGCCCATCGCGCCTCTTCACCGGGGGTATCCTCCGTATTTCCAGTCCATTCGGGCCTTTTGCATGGGCCTGGAGTCCCGGAAATACATCTCGAGGAAATACGGAAATAGGTCTCCGATACCGGAGGGAAAAAAGCTGCCGCTTTTGTCCTTCTCGGGGCCTGCGGATTCCGGTCCTTGCCGGCAAAACCTCCGCTTCGTCTCTCGAGGCGCCGAGGGCGCCCGGGGAGAACTTGCGTTGCATGGTTCGGGCCCGCTCCCGGTCCGGACGGCCGAGGGGTCGGATCTTCCACGGGGCGGGTCGGGGAGGAAAGGTGACAGACATGGGAGAGATCTTCGGTCGGAGTTGGAAGGGCGCCTGGGCGGAAACCACGAACCCTCTGCGGAACCGGAGGGTTTTCGAGGAGCTTCGGCCGTTTCCCGTCTCCCCCCGCCTTCACTCGAAGGAGGCGTTCCTCCTGGATCGGCGGATCAGTTCCGACGGGAGCTGAATGGGGGCGGAGGTTCCCGTTTCCCCGCAGCCTGCGGTTCCCGCGGGGATGAACGGGAACTCCCGGTTGCAACGCATCTTCATGGATGCCGTCCCGAGCATTTTCGGGATTCCCGAGATGGTTCCGTTGCTGTCCCCTGCCGAAAACCCGAGTGATGTCTTCAACCTGGTTGCCACCGAATCCACGAGAGATCGAAACCTTTTGGGGTCCGCTTTGCGATCGGCTTCGGTCGATCGTCGGGCGCGCGCATTTCGATACCTGGCTGGGACGCCTGCGCGTGCTCGGGAGTTCGCCCGACGGTCTGTTCCTGTTCGCCCGGAACGCCTTTTCGAAAGATTGGATCGAGAGGCATTACCTCGATTCCTTCCTTGCGGTCTGCGAGGACTGCGGGGCGTCGGGAAAGCGCGTGCATCTCCTCCTGCCGGGCGAGGCCGAGGAGGGGGAGGGGCCGTTGCTCGCGGCCTGCGGGCGGGCGGATGGGGCCGCGGGGGCTCCCCCGCGTCCGGCGCAGGAGACCCGGGTCCTTTCCTCCCCTCGCGAAGGCCTTCCCGAGGGGAAGGCCGCGGAGGCCCCCTGGGTCATGGGGATCCGCGGGAAGAGGGGGGACGGACTCCGGGGCGGGGAACGGGTGGCGTCCGGAGGACAACGGAAGCCGGCGGCCGGGGTTCCGTTCTGGCTCGAGTCCTCCACGCCGGGAACGGAGGCTCCGGGAGACGGGGACGGGCGGGCGCGGGCGCCCGGGGTCTCGGCCGGCGGGGAGAGGAGGCTCTTCCGTCCGGCGGCGATCCCGGTGGAGGCCTCCGGGGAGGCGGAACCCGAGATCCCGCTCCCCGGAAGTCCGGGGGGAGCGGGGCGGTCCTTTCCCGCCGGGGGGAGGCGGGGGTCGAGCGGAGGGGGGCCGGGGGCCCGGGAAGCGGGGTCCTTTAGAGCGGGCGAGGGGGCTTCGCCCGAGAACGAGGGAGGGGGAGCGCCGCCGCTCGAGGATTCCGGCGAAGGACCGAGGGTCGAGGATAGGGGCAGGGGGCCCCGCGGGGTCGCGGAGGACTTCTCCGGCGACGGCCCGGAGGTCTTCCCCGTCCTTCGAGGAGGGGGGGGAGATCCGGGGGCTCTCTCCGCCGGCCCGGACCTGAACAGCGCGAGCCTGGAGTTCTTCCACAAGCATTCCGACTTCGTGCTGAACAACAACTTCACGTTCCAGCATTTCGTCGTCGGGAGCTGCAACGAGCTGGCCTGCGCCGCCGCGAAGGCCGTCGCGGAGTTCCCCGGCGGTCCGTACAACCCCCTCTTCATCCACGGAGGCCCCGGGCTCGGGAAGACCCATCTCCTGCAGGCGATCTGCCACGCGATCCTTCGGAGTCCGACCCCCCGGCGCATCCTCTACCTGTCCTGCGAGAACTTCGTCAATCGGTTCATCCAGGCCGTGACGGACTCGAAGCTCGTGGAGTTCCGCTACGCCTGCCGTCGTGTCGACATCCTCCTGATCGACGACATCCAGTTCCTGGAAGGGAAGAACCGGACCCAGGAGGAGTTCTTCCACACCTTCAACACGCTCTACAACGGCCAGAAGCAGATCGTCCTGAGTTCGGACCGTCCGCCGAAGGAGATCGCGACCCTCAAGGACCGCCTGGTTTCCCGGTTCGGCTGGGGGATGGTGACGAAGCTCGATTCGCCCTGCCTGGAGACCCGGGTCGCGATCGTCAAGCGGAAGTCGAGGTTGAGGGGATTCGAGGTCTCGGACGAGGTCGCCCAGTTCATGGCCGAGAGGATCGACACGAACGTTCGGGAACTCGAGGGGGCCATCACGAAGGTCCTCGGCTTCGCGAACATCATGAAGCGCCGGGTGGACCTGGCCCTCGTCGAGGAGGCCTTGGCCGATTTCTTGCCGAAACGGCGGGAAGTGTCGATCCAGAGGGTCATGGAACTCGTCGCGAAGGAGTTCGGGATCCAGACCCGGGATCTCCAATCCAGGACCCGGGTCAAGACCATCGTGCTCCCGAGGCAGATCGCGATGTTCCTCTCCAGGAAGCACACGGGGCTGAGTCTCGTGCAGGTCGGCGGCTTTTTCGGCGGGCGGGACCACGCGACGGTCATGCACTCGATCAAGAGGGTGAAGAGGATCCTGGAGGAGGAAGGGGACCTGACCGACCGGATCCACGACCTCTCGAACCGCCTTCTCAGGGGAGAATAGAGAGGCCTCCGGCGAGGGCCCCGGCGGCCGCCTCGGCGGGCGGGGGATCCCCCCTCCCCTCGGACGCGATTCAGGGGGGATTCCCGGTTCCGGGCTTGTTCGGGGAATACCCGAGGGCGAAACTCGTAGCCCCATTCCTGCTCCGCCCCGGGGATTTCGAACCGGAGGCGGGTTCCCGGGTCCGGGACCTCGCCCTCGGACGGACGCCGCCGCAGTTCCGGGCGCCGGCTTCGGGGCCGTCGAATACGAGACTCCTGCCCGTTCCCCCGGGAACCGGGCGACCCGTTACCTGGAGAAGAAGATGCAGCCTTCCCGTTCTCATGGACTGCCGTCCGCCTTCCTGACCCTGGCTCTTTTCGGGGCGGCTCCGCTCCTCCCCGCGCAGAAGA
>JALUUL010000072.1 GCA_027021385.1 Planctomycetota bacterium
CCCGATGACAGGGGCGGGCCGGCTCGGGGCGGGGGGGCTCGGGCGGTGTTCGAGGATCTTTCCGGAACCGGCTGCGGTCATCCGGCCGAGCTTGGGGTAGGCTTCTGCACCCGGCGGCGCCCGGCTCGGACCGAGCCCGAGCTTGACGCTTCCCGGGGAGTTCCTAGACTGTCCGGTTCTTCGGGTCTGCCCCCAACTCGAGTCCAGCCCTGGGCTTGTGTTTGGACAACGCCGAACCCGGGCTCTGGTGGGATCCTGTCCCTTATGCTTGGGCGAATGCCCGTTTCCTTCCCTGTTTCGCTCGGAGGTCGAGCCCTTCCCGGCGCCTGGCCCTGTTAGACATCCCCGATGTGGAGGCCCGTTCTCATGGTCCTTGGTTTCGGTCGCAGCCTTTTCCTGATCTCCGCCGGCGCGATTCTCGCGACGGGGTCCCTCTACGCCCAGGGGGCGAAGGACGCCTTCAAGGAAGGCGTCAAACTTCTCCGGCTCGGGCAGGACGCTCAGGCCCTCGAGAAGTTCATGGAGGCCTTGAACGCCGATCCCTCGAACGAGGAGGCCTACCAGCTCTGGAAGGAGACCCATCACACGGTCTGGGCGCAGCTCATGGCCCGGAAGGGGGACTACGCGAAGGTCGCCCGCCGCTTCCTGACGCTGGCCACGCTGGAGCGCAAGCGCCGTTCGGCCGACGAGGAGGCGATCCGCCCCCTCGTCGAGAAGGCGCTCTCCGAGGACTACCGGACCCGTCAGGAGGCATCGCTCAAGTTGATGTCCGAACACGGGGAATACGCGGTTCCCTTCCTCGTGGACGCGCTGTCGAACGCGGACGACATGAACCAACAGATCCGGGCGATCGCCTGCCTCGAGAAGATCGGGCGCCGGGCGGCCTTGCCGTTGATCGCCCTCCTCGGATCCGAAAACCGCCTGCTCCGCCTGAACGCCGCCGTCTCTCTCCTCTACATTGGAGACGGCCGGGCCCTTCCCGCCCTCAAGCGGCTCGCCGAATCCGATCGGGATGCCGGGGTCCGGGAAGTCGCGACCAAGGCCGTCGCCAAGATTGGAGGATCCGCGGTTCCCTCGAGTCTGGATCTCTATTTGAAGCACGCGCACGGGTTCTTGACCGGGTCCCCGACCCTGGTCCGGGACGGCGACATCTCCGAGGTGCTCTGGAGCCTGCGTGACGGAGCCCTGGTCTCCCGGCCGGTTCCGGCCCAGCTCTTCGCGCTCGAACTCGCAAAGGATTCGGCCTACGGGGCCTTGGACGTCGATCCGACCAGCGAGGACGCGCTCGTCGCCCTCGCCCGCGCCTACGTCGCCGAGAAGACCGTCGTCGATTCGACCCTCGCCCAGAACCCCGAGGACGAGGCGATGCGGGCCGCCGCCGCTTCGGTCGCCGAGATGGGCATCACGGTCCTGGCCGCCGGTGCGAAGACGATCCGCCGCGCGGTCGAGGAGAACCTCGCCGAGGGCATGATTCCCGCGGCCGTCGAGGCGCTGCACGCCCTGGCCCGGGTCGAGGACGCTTCCTCCCTCGGGGGATCCCCCCTCGTCGCCGCCCTTTCCCATCCCGACAAGCGCGTGCGCTACGCGGCCGCGATGGATCTGTCCCGGATGCAGGATGCGGCCCTCGAGCCCGCGGCCCGCGACAAGGTCGTTGCGGTCCTCGGCCAGGCCGTTCTCGAACAGGCCGTCCGGGTCGTCAAGGTCATCGATCCCGACGCAGGGAACCGCAAGGTCGCGATGGAGGCCGCCAGCAAGGACAAGGGCGTCTTCGTCGATGCGGCCGCGAGCACTCCGAAGGCGCTCGCGGATCTCGGCATGTTCCCGAACGTCGATGTCGTCGTCCTCAACGAGAACCTCGGCAGCTACACGCCCTGGGACGTGCTCGGCTTCCTCCGCAAGCACGAGTCCCTCAAGGACGTCAAGGTCATCCTCGTGACGGCCGACAAGACGAAGGCCGAGGAGGCCTACGGGGACAAGGTCGACGCCTACATCCAGGGTCCTCTGACCGGGGAAGCCCTCGCGAACCGGGTCGACGAGGTCCTGAAGGATCTTCCGATGGACGAGAACCGCAAGGCCGCGTCGGTCTACGCCGTCTCCGCCGCGAAGGCCCTGGCGCGGCTCGGAGCCGGGGACTTCGGCGTCGCCCGGGTCTCGGCCGCCCTCGTCCAAGCCGCGCGCCGGGACGCCGCGGTCGCCGTGCCCGCCCTCGACGCCCTCGGGCGTTCCGCGGGCGCCGATTCGATCTCCGCCGTCGTCGCGGTCCTGACCTCCACCAAGGGCGGGAACGAGACCGTCTGCAAGGCCGCGGCCGAAGCCCTCGGCCGGATCATGGCCCGCACCGGACAGGCTCCGAAGGCCGCGGTCGAGGCCCTGACCGGGATCGCCTCCGATTCCTCGCTGTCCGCCGCGATGCGCGGCGCCGCGGTCGCGGCCCTCGGGCGCGCGCCCCTCCTGCCCGGGGAGCGGGCCAAGCTCCTCCGCAGCCTCCGGATCGACCCCGGATCCGTGGGGGGGGACGATACCGAGGACTGAGCGCCTCCAAGAGCCCGAATGGAAGGCGGCCCCCCGGCGGGGCCGCTTTTTTTTCGCCCGCGGTCCGCGGCACCGGGGCTCGTGGCTTCCCGGAGCTTCCCCCGATAGCGTGGGGGCATGAGCGTGGAGCCGGAACTCTGGGTGCGGGGCGGCGAGATCCTGGGAGAGGAAGGGCCCAGGGCGGCGGATCTCAGGCTCGGGGAGGGGCGCATCCTCGAGATCGGCCTAGGCCTCGAGATTCCGGAGGGAGCGGAGGTTCTCGAGGCGGAGGGTCTCTGGATCCTTCCGGGACTCGTGGATCCCCAGGTCCATTTCCGGGAGCCGGGCGCTCCCGAGAAGGAGGATCTCGAAAGCGGCTCCCTGGCGGCCGTGGCCGGGGGCGTGACCTCCTTCCTCGAGATGCCGAACACGAGGCCCCCGACGACGGATCCCGAACGCCTCGCCGACAAATGCCGCCGGGCGGCCGCCCGGTGCCACGCCGATCACGCCTTCTTCCTCGGGGCGACGGCCGAGAACGCCGACCGGCTCGGGGAGTGGGAGGATCTCGAGGGTTGCGCGGGGGTCAAGGTCTTCATGGGCTCCTCGACCGGGGACCTCCTCGTGCCGGACGACGCGACCCTCGAACGGGTGCTCCGCTCCGGGCGTCGCCGCGTCGCCGTCCACAGCGAGGACGAGTTCCTGCTTCGCGAGAACTACGCCTCGCGGCTCGCGGGGGCGACCTGGCGGGATCATCCGAGGATCCGGAGTGTCGAGGTCGCCCTCCGGGCGACCCGCCGTCTCCTCGATCTCGTCGAGAGGACCGGTCGTCCGATCCATCTCCTCCACGTCTCGACGGCCGAGGAATGCGCCCTCCTCCGCGAGCGGGACCTGGGCGGACTCGTGACGGCCGAGGTCACCCCGAACCACCTCTTCCTCTGCGCTCCGGACTGCTATGAGCGCTGGGGACCGCTCGTCCAGATGAATCCCCCGATCCGGGACCGCAGGCATCAGGAAGCCCTCCGGGAGGCCCTGGTCGACGGCACGATCCTCTGCATCGGTTCCGACCATGCGCCCCACGAACTCTCGAGGAAGCATCTCCCCTATCCGGAGAGCCCCTCGGGCATCCCAGGCGTCCAGACGATCCTGGGACTCTGCCTGAGCGGGGTCCGGGAGGGCTGGCTCCCTCTTCGCGAAGTTCCCCGAATCACCTCGACGGGGGCCTGCGCGGCCTACGGCATCGAGGGCAAGGGGGCGCTCGAGGTCGGAATGGACGCGGATCTCGTCCTCGTCGACCCCTCCGAGCGGGGCCCGCTCCGCCTGGAGTGGCTGCGGTCGAGAGCGGGATTCAGTCCCTATGTCGGCATGGATCTGGCGGGATGGCCCGTCGCGACCGTGAAGGGCGGGGTCCTGGTCTACGCGGAACACGAGGTCCGCTCGAAGGCCCGGGGCCGTCCCCTCCGGTTCCGGTCGTCCTGAGGAAGGCGCATGCTCGGAATCGCCGACTGGCTGGTCCTCTCGGGTTATCTCCTGCTCGTCGCGTGGATCGGCTTCGCCGCGGGGAGGGGCCAGCGCACGACCGAAGATTACTTCCTGGGGGGGCGCCGGATCCCCTGGTGGGTTGCGGGGCTTTCGATCATCGCGACCGAGACGAGCGCTCTGACCTTCATCGGCGCTCCGACCCAGAGCCTCCGCGGCGACTGGACATACCTGCAGCTCGCCTTCGGTTCGGTGCTCGCCCGTTTCCTCGTCGCGGGGCTCCTGATCGGGGTCTACTACCGCGCCCGGGTCTTCTCCGTCTACGGATGGCTCGGAAGGCGCTTCGGTCCGTTCTCGAGGGGGGCCGCCAGCCTGCTCTTCTTCCTCGGGAGGAGCCTCGGGAGCGGGGTCCGGCTCTACGGGGCGGCGATCGCCCTCGTCGTCCTCGTCGACCTCGACTTCCCGCTGGCGATCGCCCTCCTCGCCCTCGTCGCCGTGGCCTACACGATCGCCGGCGGAATCCGGTCCGTCGTCTGGACGGATGCCTTGCAGGGGGTCCTGCTCGTCGGGGGCGGGGTCCTGGCCCTCGTCTGGCTGGGTCTCCGGCACGAAGGGGGGATCGCAGAGGCCTTCACGACCCTCGCGGACTCCACGACCCCGGGAGGGGGGGCGAAACTCCGGATCCTCGATCTCTCCTGGTCCCTCCGCGACTCCTATACGCTCTTCGCGGGTCTCGTCGCCTCGACCTTCCTGACGATGTCCACGCACGGCACGGACCAGGACATGATCCAGCGGGCCCTCTCCTGCCGCGGGGAGCGGGCCGGGCGCGCGAGCCTCTGGCTCAGCGCGTTCCTGAACATCCCGATCGTGCTCCTGTTCCTCGCGGTCGGGTCGATGCTCTGGCTGCACTACGGGGGGGACGAGGGAGCTGCCCGGGCGGCCGCCCTTCTGGCCAAGAAGGCAGGGGAGGCGAATCCTGCCAAGGGCTACGACTATCTCTTCCCCTTCTACGTCGTCTCCGAGCTTCCCGCGGGGATCAAGGGGCTGATCCTCGCGGGCCTGTTCGCGGCGGCGATGTCGAGCCTCGACTCGGCGATCGCGGCCCTGTCCTCGACCGCCGTGAAGTGCATCTGGCAACCCTATGTCGCTCCGGGGAGGGAGGAGGGGTACTACCTCAAGGTCTCCCGGGGCTTCGCCCTCTTCTTCGGGGCGGTCCTGGCCGGCATCGCCCTGCTCGTCTGGGTCTCCCGGGGTTCGGGGGGGGCCCGCGAGGGCTTCGGGGTCCTGATGCTCGGACTCAAGGTCCTGACCTGGATCTTTCCGCCCCTCCTCGGGATTTTCCTCTGCGGGGTCCTGACCGACCGCGGCGGCGATCTCGGGAACCTAGTCGCCCTCGCCTTCGGAATCGGAACCTTGCTCTTCGTCGAGTTCTGGAAGGACCTCGACAGGAGTTTTCCGGATCTCGGTCTCGGGGAACATGCCCCCTGGGGATGGATCTGGAACGGCACGATCGGTTGCCTCCTGAGCTTCGGGCTCGCCCTCCTGTTCCGGGGACCCGGACGCTCGGCGGTCGTCGTCGAGGAAGGGAGCGCGCGGGGTTGGGGAAGCGGGGGGGGGAGGGAAGCGTGACCGGAGCCCCGGGAGGCGCGCGGCTCGTCGTCGGCTTCGAGGGAACCGAGGTCTCCGCGCGCCTGCGCGACCTCCTTCTCGAGACCGGGGCGCGGGCGGTGATCCTCTTTGCGCGGAACCTCCTCGACGCTTCCCAGGCCCGCGAACTCTGCGCGGCCCTCCGGGAGGCCGTTCCCTGGCCCCTGCTGCTCTGCATCGACCAGGAGGGGGGGAGCGTCGTCCGCCTGACGCGCGGCGTCACGGTCTTTCCCGGAAACATGGCGCTCGGGGCCGCGGATTCCCCCGAACTCGCCCGGGCCCAGGGTCGGATCTCCGGCCGGGAACTCGCCGGGATCGGGATCGACCTGAATCTGGCCCCGGTCGTCGATCTCCAGACGAACCCGTCGAATCCGGGGATCGGCATCCGTTCCCTGGGCTCCGACCCGAACCGCGCCGAGGTCCTGGCCCGGGCCCTGATCGAGGGACACCTCGAGTTCTCGGTGCGCAGTTGTTGCAAGCACTTCCCCGGGAAGGGAGAGGCCTCGGTCGACGCCCACCTCGACCTGCCGGTCCTGGATCTCCCCCTCGAGGAGTTCTTCGATCCTCATCTGCGGGTTTTCGAGAAGCTCGTCCGAGGGCGGGAGGATCTCGCGGTCATGACGACCCACATCGTCGTCGAGGGGCTCGATCCCGGGACGCCGGCGACCTTCTCCCCGGCGGTCGCCCGCGACCTCCTGCGCGGGAGGCTCGGCTTCCGGGGGCTCCTGCTGGCCGACGATCTCGAGATGGGGGCGATCTCCGGATACCACGAGGTCCCGGAGGCGGCGGTCCGGGCGGCGGCGGCCGGACACGACCTCGTGCCCGTCTGCCACGATCCCGACCTCCAGCTGCGCGCGGCGCGGCTCCTCGACCGCGCGCTCCGCCGCGGCGACCTGGACCCCGTCGAGCACCGCCGGAGCCTCGAACGCCTGCGGTCCTTCGCGGAAGCGGCCCGGGGAAGCGCGGGCGGGAGTCCGGAGGAGACTTCCCCGGCCCCGACGGAGGGAGCGGCGCTCGCCGACGGGATCGCCGCGGCCGCCGTGCACGCCTTCCGCCATCCCCCGCCCGGACATCCCCTCCCCGGCCTCGGACCCCTCGTCATCCTGGCGGCCGAGCCGAGGGCCCTCGTCGGAGTCGAGGAGGGCCTCGAGAGCGAGGGTTGGCCCAGGGCGCTCGGGGAGATCTTCGGCCGGGGCCGGAGGGGGGGCTGCAGGGTCTTTTGCTTTCCGGCGGACCTCGAGGTCTCCGCCGTCCCGCCCCTGCTCGAGGAAGCGCGGAGGGAAGCGGCCCGGCCGGGGACCGCGGTCCTCCTCCTGACCTGGGATGCGGGGGCGCTGGAGGGCCAAGGCTTCCTTCTGGCCGAGGCCTGCCGTACCCTTGGATCCCGCCTGGTCGTCGGGCACCTGCGCAATCCCTTCGACCAGGCCTTGGTCCCGGACGGGATCGCGGCCTTCACCCCGTTCGGATTCCGTACCTGCCAGCTTCGGGCCCTCGCGGCGGTCTTGCGGGGGGAGGCCGAGGCCAAGGGGATCATGCCCGCCAAGCTCCAATGAAACGCATCGCACCGCTCCCTCTGTTTCTGGCCTTCCTGGTCCTTTCCGCCTGCAGCTTCCTGCCCAGGCGCGCGGAGGAGATCCGCGGCGCGGTCTGGGTGACCCGCTGGGACTACGGCACGGAGTCGGACGTCCGCACGATCATCCGCAACGCGGCGAGGGCGGGCTTCGATACGGTGCTCTTCCAGGTTCGGGGGAACGGAACGGTGTTCTACCGCTCCAAGATCGAACCCTGGGCCGAGGAGTTCGGGTTCAAGGATCCTGGCTTCGACCCCCTCGCGACGGCCTGCGACGAGGGGCGGAAGCAGGGTGTCGCGGTGCAGGCCTGGGTGAACGCCGTTCCGGGCTGGAGAGGGGACCGTCCTCCGATGAAGGACGGCCGGCCGTTCACGAGGCAGCTCTGGTACCGGAGGCCGAGCTGGTTCTGCATGGACGAGAAGGGCCGGAGGCAGAGCCTGAAGAAGGACTACTACGTCGCCCTCAATCCTTGCCTGCCGGAAGTCCGGAACTACATCGCCTCGATCTGCGAGGAGATCGCCCTCCGGTATCCGGTCAACGGCATCCATCTCGACTACATCCGCTTCCTCGAACCCGAAAAGGACGCCGAGGGGAGGACGCGCGACTATCCCAGGGATCCGGTCACCCTCTCGATCTACAAGAGGGAGACGGGGAAGACCCCCGACGAGGACCCGGAGGCCTGGGCGGCCTGGAAGACCGCGCAGGTCACCGAACTCGTCCGGGAGATCCGGCGCAGGGTCCGCCGCGCGAGCCGGCGGTGCCTCCTGACCGCGGCCGTCGTCCGCACGCCGGAGCGGGCGCTTTCGAAGGTGAACCAGGACTGGCCGACCTGGATCCGCGAGGGATATCTGGACGCCGTCTTCCCGATGCAGTACGACCGGGACGACGCGCGCTTCAAGGAGCGCGTCGCCTCCTGTCTCGAGGCCGCCGCGGGTCGGCCGGTCATCATGGGGATCGGAACCTACCTGCACACCGATCCCGAGCAGACCCTCCGCCAGATCCGGATTGCCCACGAACTCGGATGCCAGGGCGTGGCCCTCTTCGCCTACACCTCCTTCTACCCGGGAGCCCAGACGAATCGGCGGGGCCGTCCCGATCCGGCCGGTCCCCGCGATGCCTCGCTCCGGATCAAGCGCCGCGTCCGCATCCTTCCGGCGCTCCAGAGCAAAGGGACGGGCTCCCCGCGCTGAGGACCGGAGGCTCCAGGCTTGACAGGTCCTCTGGCCTCCCCGAGTATCCGGCGCTCCTGGAAGAGGATCGGGGCTGGTGTCCCGCCTGGTCTTCAAAACCAGTGGCCGGCGACCCGAGTCGTCGGCGGTGGGTTCGATTCCCATGCTCTTCCGCCAAGGGCCCCACGGAGACGGAACATGCTCCGCGGGGCCCGCTCCATACGGGGGGGCCTCAGGCCGGGTTGTTCCCGACCTCGTGGAGATGCATGTCGGTCTGCGGGTAGGGGATGCTGATTCCTTTCGAGTCGAAGGTCTTCTTGATCTTCTCGAGGAGGGTCCGCGCACGGTCGATGTCCTCCTCGTCGTCGATCCCGAAGACGAGGTCGATCCTCCGGATCGGGTTCGCGGAGTAGTTCGTGATCGTCGAGAAGACCTGGATATCCTCGACGACCCCCGCCTGGCCTCCGGCCTCGATGAAGTCGCCGATCCTGTAGGGGCGGAAGATGATGATCAGGACCCCCGAGGCGATGTTGGAGAGGGAGCCCTGGAGGGCGAAACCGACGGCCAGGCCGGCGGCTCCGATGATCGCGACGAAGGAGCCGGTCTCGAGACCGAGGGTGTCGAGGGCGGAGACGACGACGAAGGCCAGGAGGGCCATGTAGGCGAGATTCGTCGAGAAGGAGATGAGCATCCTCTCGAGCTTCACCCGCTCCATGATCCGCGCCAGGATCGACTTGGCGAGCCGCGCGCCGATCCTCCCGAACAGGAGGGTGAGGAGAGCTCCCAGGAAGTTCGGCCCGTATCCGAGGGCGAGTTCCTTGAGGTAGTCGATCCATTTCATGAGGTCCAGAGGCGAAGTCTCCGCCTGCATGGATGCGGGTTCGAGAGTCCGAAGCATCGGGTGCTCCTTCCGGAAAAGGTCGGGTTCGAGTTCCATCCTTCCCCGGGTGCGCGGGGCCTCCCATGGGGGAATGGGAATCGGGGCTTTCCGCGGGGACGGGTCCCGCCGAAACTGGAGCGCGTGGAACCGAGGAGGCCGGAACTCTGGACCCTGCTCGTCCTGCGGAGGCGGGAGCGCTTCCTTAGGGACTTCCTGCGCTACGCCTCGATCGGAGCGATCGTCCTCCTCCCCTGGTGGGGGCTCAGGATCGGAAGGCGGGAGGGGGCGGCCCTGTGGGAGGAGGGGGCGGGTTTCGCCGGCGCCCTAATCCTGTTCGCCCTGGCCGCGGCCTGGCTGCGGGGGAGCGGGGAGAGGGCCCTTCCGGAGGAGGAGGGAATCGAGGCTTCCGAGGCCCTCGAGACGCTCTTGAGATGGCCGGAATCGCGGAGCGGGGAGGCGCTGCTCCCGCTCCTGGAGGCGCGCATCCTCGAAGCGGCGGCGGGGGAAGGGATCCCCGGACGCCTCCCGGGACATACCGCCCTCTCCTGGCTGCGCCTGCTCACGGCCCTGATCCTGGCCTTCTGGATGGTCTTCCTGCTGCCCGGGGGAGGGGCCGGGGGGGCGGGGTCCCTTCCGAGGGGGTGGGGCGGAGGGGGTGTCGGAAAGGTCTCCGGAACCCTGCCTCCCTCGAAGCGGCCCATGCCGCCTCCCTCCCCGGAGGGGCGGGGCGGGAAGAGGAAGAAGGAGACGGAGACCGGGGACGACCGCGGCCGGAAGAAGGCCTCCCCGCCACCGAAGCCGGACCTGGAAGCCCCGGGGCTGGCCGATCTGGTCGTCTTTCCGGATTTCCTCGAGCGTCCGGGGCGGAGCCTTAGGAAGGCTCCGAGGATCCGCAGAGCGCCGCCGTCCGGGGGGAGTGGCGGAGGGAAGAGCCCCGGACGGAACGCAAGGACTCCGTTCAAGGATCCTCCCGGGGTCCGCTTCGAACGGGCGCTCGAACGCGCGCTTTCCCGCGGGCGCCTGCACCCCTGGGAGGGACGCTGGCTCCATTTGTGGCAACGCCTCCTGGAAGGAAAGGGCTCGGGGCCGGACGGCAAGCGGTGAGGGTCGAACGGGAGGACTGGGAGGCCGTCGGACGCCTCGTCCCGCGTCTGCTCGAGAGCGGGCGCCGTCTCCCCTTTCTTCGCTTCGAGGGCGGTCGGGGCCACAGGACGAGCGCCGAGTTTGGGGAGTTCCGCGAGCACGCGCCTTATGTTCCCGGGGAGGATCTCCGGCATTTCGACTGGGCGGTCTTCGCCCGGACCCGCGAACCCGTGCTCCGGCGCTTCGACGGTGTCCTCCGGCGGCGTTTCGAACTCCTCGTCGACCGCAGTCCCTCGACTGGGATCCGGTGGCCGGGCTACGCCTGGCTGGCTTCCCTTCTCGCCCGCCTGGGCCGCGCCCGCTTCGAGGAGGCTTTCTGCAGGGTGGCCGGGACGGAGGGCCTCCGCCGGATCGAGTGCCGGGGAGACGGTTTCGAGGCGGAACTCTTCGAGGCCCTGGCCGAAGCTCCTTGTCCCGGAACCCGGGGAAGGAGGAGCGCCCCGAGGGCCGCGGACCTCCTCTCGGCCTGGGAGGGGCTTCCCGCCGGCCGCGGCTACACCCTGCTCTCCGATTTCCAACCCGTGGAGGAATGGCTCGAGGCCCTGGCCCGTTGCGCCCATCGAGGCAAGCATGTCCTCTGCCTCTATCCGAGACTTCCCGAGGAGAGCGGCCGCACCCCTCCCCCGGAGGGAAGGCTTCGGCTCGTCGATCCCGAGTCCGGTGAGGATCTCGAGCTGCGGATGGAGGCGGATCTCTGGCGGGCCTTCCTCGTCGAACAGCGATCCTGGGAGCACCGTCTCGGCCGGGAACTCGAGGCTCTCGGACACGTCTTCCACGCGGCCGATCTCCCCTCGAGGGAGGAGGCGGGGCTTCCCAAAGCCTGGCTTCCGTTCCTCCACGCCGGGGAGGCCTTCGGATGATCCTTCCGGCCTTCCACGAAGCCTGGGTGCTCCTCGGTCTGCTCCTTCTTCCGCTGGTCCTCCTCCTGGCGCGCCCCCCGATCCGCGAGCTGCCGAGCGACCGGATCGTGCTCTGGGCCCGCGCCCTCGCGAAGCTTCGCTCCCGGAAGAAGGCCCCGCGGCCCGGCCTGCTTCTTCTCCTGGACCTCTGCGCGCTCGGAGGCTTCCTCCTCGCCGGCGCGGATCCCTATCTGCCCGAACGAGAAGGCTTCCGCGAGTGCTGGGCGGTCGTCGATCTCTCTCCCTCGATGGCCGCTCCGGCCGACCCCCACAGGCCCTCCCTCGGGTCCCGCCTCGAGCGAGCGCGGGCGGAGGTCGTCGCCCTGAGCGGAAGGCTCCCGCCGGGGATCCGCCTTCGGACCTTCGGCCTCGAGGGGGAGCGGCTCCCCGAACGGGCGCCCGAGACGATGCGTCCCGGAGAGGAGATCGCCCGGCCGGGGATCCTCGCCGAATTCTCAGGAATGGCGGGCCGGAGCGCTTGCATCCTCTTCTGGTCGGACGGCGCGGGCCCGAGTCCTTGGCCCAAGCGCCGGTCGAACCTCTTCCTCCGCCAGGCCGGAGAGCCCGGCCCGGGCCCCGCGCCCCAGGGGGGGATTCTCGAGGCGGGGATCGAGGATCCCTGGCCGGAGGATCACCTCGAACTCGAAGTCCTCGTTCGGGATCCGCCGGGGGCGACGGCCCTCCTCCTCGAATCCCCCGGGATCGGGAAGCTCGAGATCGCTCCTCTCGAACGGGCGGCCGAGGCGGGAGGCGCGAGGTTGCGTTTCCGGCTTCCCCGCGGGCGGTCGATCCGGATCACCCGCCTGCCCCCCGACGCCTTTCCGCTCGACGATCGCTTGCGGATCCGCGCACGTCCGGCCTGGCATCCGGAGATCGGCGTCTTTCCGGCGGATTCGCCCGGGGCCGGAGTTCTCGGCCGCTTCCTGGCCTCAAGTCTCGGGGGGCGGCTCACGACCGATGGAAGCTCCCCCCCCGGGTCACGGATCCAGATCATCGAAGGGGGGCGGCTTCCGGCCTGGCCCCGGGACGGGGTCCTGCGCTTTTGCTTCGGAACGGTTCTCCCGGGGATGCGGGACGGAACGCCTCTCGAGACCTTTCCCGACTGGAGGCGGGAGCTCCCCGTCCTGCGGGGTCTGGATCTCGGAGGTCTCGAAGGGGAGGAGCGCAAGGTTCCCGGGCCCCTGCCCGAGGGCACGGTCGTTCTCGCGCGGGTCCTCGACGAACCCCTCCTTCTCTGGAACCCGAGCATGCGTCTCTTCTGGTCCGGACTCCCCTTCGCTGCCTCGAACCTCGAGCGGCTCCCCTTCCTTCCGGTCCTCTGCCTGAGATTCTGTGGGGAGGCCGCCTCCGCGAAGGAGGGCGGAGGGGACGTCCCGACCTCGGTCGCCGGTTTGCTCCCTCCGGAGGAAGGGGAACTCGCGGTCCGGCCGGCCGGTCCGCCCCGGAGCCCCCGCTGGTTCGAACCCGAGCGCCCTCTCTGGCGGTTCCCCCTCGCCCTGGCCCTCCTCGCCTTGTTCCTTCGAATCCTCCTCCCGATCGCCGGCCGGCCGCTTGCCGATCCAAGGACGGCAGGTTACGAAGGGGCGGATGGTTCCCCCGATTCCTGAAGACCGCCTCGGCCGCCCGCTGCGCAAGCTCCGTCTCTCGGTCACGGACCGCTGCAACTTCCGCTGCCGCTACTGCATGCCGGAGACCGAGTACTCCTGGCTGCCGCGCGCCGCCCTCCTCGAGTTCGAGGAACTGCGGAGGATCGCCGCTGTCTTTCTTCGGGTCGGGGTTTCGGAGATCCGGCTGACGGGAGGGGAGCCCCTGCTCCGGCGGGATCTCCCGGTCCTCGTGCGCATGTTGTCCGGTCTCGAGGGGCTGCGGGATCTCGCGATGACGACGAACGGCGCGAGGCTCCCGGAACTGGCCGGGGAACTCGCCCGCGCAGGCCTGCGCAGGGTCACGATCAGCCTCGACAGCCTCGATCCGGAACGTTTCCGGAGGATCACGCAGAAGGACGTGCTCCCCGAGGTCCTCGAGGGCGTCGAGGCCGCAAGGAGGGCGGGCTTCGCCGAGGTCAAGCTCAACTGCGTCGTCATGCGCGGGATCAACGACGATGAGATCCCGGACCTTCTCGATTTCGCCCTCGAGTGGGGACTCGAACCGCGCTTCATCGAGTACATGGACGTCGGAGGAGCAACTCGCTGGGACGGGGCCGAGGTCTTCCCGAAAGAAGAGATCCTCGCCCGCATCACGAAGCGGTTCGGGCCCCCTCGGCCCCTCGAGGGCCGCGGCAGCGCGCCTGCGCAGCGCTACCGCCTTCCGAACGGGGCGGTCTTCGGTCTCATCGCCTCGACGACCGCCCCCTTCTGCAGAGGCTGCGACCGCTCGAGGCTCTCGGCCGACGGCCACTGGTTCCACTGCCTCTACGCGGCGACGGGGATCGATCTCCGCGGGCTTCTCAGGGGGGGCGCGGAGGATGGGATTCTCGAGGAGCGGATCCGCGGGGCCTGGGGCGAACGCCGCGACCGCGGCGCCGAGGATCGATTCGGCCTCGCCGACCGCCGGCCCCTCCTGGACGCGGCCGCGATGCGGGCCCACCCACACCTCGAGATGCACAAACGGGGCGGCTGAAGGAGTCTTCGAATGCGGATCCGCGGGATCATTCTCGGCGTCCTCGGGATCGGAGCGGGTCTCGCGCCCGCCCTTCGTTCCCAGGAAGTCGCGATCTACAGGGATCTCGGGGTCTGGAAAGCCGAGGGGGAAAGGGCTCTGCCGGCCGTCCTGGAATGGTTGGGGCTGCGCTACGTCTGGATCGACGCGGCCGCGATCGATCGAGGCGCGTTGTTCCGGAACGGGAAGCCCGCCTTCCGGCTCCTGGTCGTTCCCGGCGGGTGGGCGGCCTCCTACATCGCCAAGGTCGGGGGTTGGTCCGGCGCCGGACCGGGGGACGACCAGATCCGCGCCTTCGTCAAGGCCGGGGGAGGCTACCTCGGGTTCTGCGCGGGCGCCTTCGCGGCCGCCTCCACGACCCGCTGGCTCGGGCGGAACTACGCCTACCCCTGGAAGCTCTTCGACGGGATCGCCGAGGGGCCGCTTCCCTGGAACCCCCTGCGCTCGGGCAGGCTCGGGGCCGTCCACGGGAAGGCCGTCCCGGATCTCGCCTCGCCCGAACTCAAGGAGCGGGGACTTTCGGCCCTCGTGCGGGTCCTGCTCTATGGCGGACCTCGATTCCGCCTCCGGGATCCGAAGCGTCCCCCTCCCTCCTACAGGGTCCTCGCCCGCCACGGCGAGGACGGCTCCGCGGCCGTCGTCAGCTACCGCTATCCGACGAATCGCGGGGGGCGGGTCGTCCTGTCCTCGTTCCATCCCTCGGTCCTCTGCGGGGACCGCGGGCGCTTCGATCGGGACGAGAACGATCTCTCCTCCGCCGGGGCGGGAAGGGACCCCGACGGCTTCCCCCCAGACTGGCGCTTCGCCGCGGCCCTCGTCGACCTCGCGGCCGGGCGTCCTCCGCGCCGGCCTCCGCCGATGCCCCGGGCGCGGATCGATCTCCGCGCCCTTTCCCCCCTGCGGGTCGGGGGAAGCTGCGAGCTGAGGGTCCAGGCCCCGCCCGCTCCGGGAACGGTCTATCTCCTCCTTGCCTCGACGGCTCGAAGCCCGGGCCTCCGCCTTTCCCCTTCGGTCTTCCTGCCGCTCCGTCCAGGGCCGCTCCTCGCGGTGAGCCTCGGCGCGCCTGCGGTCTTCCGCGCCTTCGTCGGGACCCTGGACGCGGGAGGGACGGCCTCGGCGCGGATCGTCCTTCCGAACCTCGCGGGACTCAGGGGGTTCGGGATGGAGTTCGCGGGACTCACCTTTCGGGCCGGGGCCTGGTCGGACGGTTCGAACCCCGTCGGTCTGACGGCTCGCTGAACGCCGTCTCCCGGCCGGGGGCGGGGGTGCGGGGGATCGCTCAGATTGGAGCGAAGAGGTCGAGGGGGCCGACCCCCTTCCCGCCGCCGGGCGCCCGTTCCAGGGCGCGGTGGACGAAGGTCTGCGCCTCCCGCACGGCCTCGACGAGGTCTTCCCCCAGCGCGAGGCGCGCCGTGACCGCCGCGCTCAGGACGCAACCTGTGCCGTGCCCCGCGCGGTTCTCGATCCTTCGAACCGGCAGTTCGAGGATCTCCCCTTCGTGGAACAAGAGGTCCAGGATCGGGCCGTCCAGATGCCCGCCCTTGATCCAGACCGCCCCGGGGCCGAGGTCCGCGATCCTTCGCGCGGCCTCGGACATCGAATCGCGGTCCTCGACCGGCCGGCCGGCGAGGGCTGCCGCCTCCTCGAGGTTCGGGGTCACGAGGGTCGCGAGAGGAAGCAGGCGGTCCCGGAACGCGGGGAGGATCGCCTCCCCGCCGAAGACCTTTCCGCGGCTCGGGGCGAGGACCGGATCGACGATCAGCGGAAGATCCCTTCCCTCGAGGCATGAGGCGACCGCCTCGATCCAGGGCGCTCCCGGCAGGGCGCCTGTCTTGACGGCGGTGGGGGGAAGGTCGTCGAGGACGGCGAGGACCTGGCCGGCGAGGAAGTCCGGCGGAAGGGTCTCGACCCTCCGTACCCCTTCCGTGTCCTGCACGGTCAGGAGGGAGATCGCCGCCTCCCCGTAGACGCCATGCTGGTGAAAGGTCTTGAGGTCGGCTTGGATCCCCGCGCCGCCCGAGGGGTCGGACCCGGCGATGCTCAGGGCTCTCGCTCGGAGAGGGGCCCTTCCCGGATCCCGGGGCCGCGGGTCTCCACTCCAGTCCTCCTCGAAGATCCGGTAGCTGCTCTCCTCCATGCCGACGCGGCGGTAGACCTCCCGGGCGTTCCGGTTGCCGGCCTCTACGTAGAGGCGGAGTCCGCAGACCCCGCCCGCCTCCCGGGCCCTTCGCCTCGCTTCCTCGTGCAGGGCGCGGTAGAGGCCGGTTTCCCGGAAGCGCGTCTCGACGTAGACCGACTGGATCCACCAGAACCAGGCTCCGCGCCAATCGCTCCACTCTCGGGTCAGGAGCATCGAGGCACGGACATCCCCCTCCTTTTCGGCGACGAGGTAGAAGCCCTTTTCGGGATCTTCGAGGACCGAGCGGACCCCGTGGGTCAAGGTCTCGAGATCGAGATCCCGGCCTTCCGTCTCCTTCGCCATCCGGCGCTGGAATCCGGCGATGCGTTCGAGGTCCTCGGGGCGGGCCCGCCGGATCCGGATCCCCTCGCCCGCGCTCATTCCCCCCTCCGCTTCTTCCAGGCGGCGAGGAAGCAGGCATGGAGTTCCTCGGTGAACAGGACGAGGTGGACCCGCCGCAACCCGGGGAAGCGGGCGAGGGATTCCTCGAGGGCGTCGAGAGTGACCTCCGCGGCCTCCCTGGGGGGATAGCCGTAGACTCCGGTCGAGATCGCGGGGAAGGCCAGGCTCTCGAAGCCCTCGGCGGCCGCCCGCTCGCAGGCCTTCCGGTAGCAGGAGGCCAGGAGACGGGCCTCGCCATGTCCGCCCCCGCGCCAAACCGGCCCGACGGCGTGGAGGACATGGCGCGCCTTCAGGCCGTGTCCGCCGGTCAGGCGGACCTCCCCCGGGGGACAGCCCTTTGGGTGGAGCCTCCGGCATTCCTCGAGAAGGCCCGGACCCGCCACCCGGTGGATGGCCCCGTCGACCCCGCCTCCTCCGGCGAGGCGGGGGTTCGCGGCGTTCACGACCGCGTCGACGTCGTAGGCGGCGAGGTCGCCTCGTTCGATCCGCAGGCGGTCGAGGGGATGGGGGGCGGGTTTCGTCATTGCACTCGGACCTCGAGCGCCGGACTGGCGCTCAAGGAGCCGAAGGTGCCGCATCCCTTGGGATTGAGCCAGAGGAATTGCAGGAGGAACTTCGAGGGACCGACGACATTCCGAAAATCGAGGGATGTCGAGAAGGATCCGGTGGACGAACTCCGTAGGGGGGAGAGAACCAGGAAAGGGGGGCCTGCGATGAAGAGCCTGGCCCCGAGGAGGGGCTGTCCCGGATTCAGGAGGAGGACGCCGAAGGCCAGTACGCCGAAGGAGTTCGGGGGGGCGTCGAGACAGCCGACCGAGAAGCCGTTCGTTCCCGACTTGGGGATTCCGTCGGCGAAGGGGCGGATCGGGCCCCGGCAGGAGGGGGTCGAGGATCCGAGGCAACGGAGCCCGAGCGGGAGATGGGTCTCGCGGAGGGTGGTGCGGATGTTCCGGGCCACCGGGGCCGCGCGATAGTAGGAGTCCTGCGTCGCGTAGATACCGATGATCCCCCGCGAGAAGTCGATCCAGGGACAGAAGCCGAAGGCGCCGAAATGGCTGACGAGATAACCCTTCCCCGAAGGGTCGAGACCGTCGAGCCAGGACCCGATGCCGTAGGGGGCATCGGAATAGGGATTCTTGACGTATTTCAGTCCCTTGATCTGATTCGTGAACATCGCATCCACGGAGGCCTTGGAGAGGATGCGCCGGCTTCCGATGGTTCCCCGATCCCTCAGCATCCGGAGGAACTTCATCATGTCCCGCGGCGTCGTGCGCAAGGAGAGCGCGGCGAGGGGATTCTTGGTCGCCCCCCAACCCTGGAAGTCCGTCGCGGTCATGCCGAGGGGACCGGTGATCCGGCTTCGGACGACCGATTCGAAGTCCTGGTTCGTGACGACCTCGGCGACCCTCGCCGCGACCTGGAACGAGACGCTCCCGTAGTAGAAGGTCGTGCCCGGGGCGTAGACCAGCTTCACCTTCGCGATCTGGCTCACGGCCTGGGCCAGCGTGATGTTGCGGTAGTTCAGGGACCAGTGGTGCTCGGGGAGGCCCGAGGCGTGGGAAAGGCATTGGCGGATCGTGATCGCCGCCTTCGCGCCCGTGAAGGAGGGGAGGTACTTCGAAACCTTGTCATCGAGAGCGATCCTCTTCTCGTCGACGAGACGAAGAAGGGTCGCCGCCGTCACCCACTTGCTCGTCGAGGCCGGAAGGAAGAGGCTGTCCTTCGTCGCCCCCCCGAGTCCCTCGAAGTACAGAGGGCCTGAGGCTCCCTCGACCCACAGGAGGCTCTTCTTGAGTTTGAAGCGGAGGAAGGCGTCCTGAACCAGCTTGTGGAGGGCGCCGGGATTCGGTGAGGGGCAGCCTGTGGCCTGGGCCGGCGCGGGCTGGAGGAGGGCCACGGCCAGGAGGAGGGCGGCGGGGGGAAGGCGGAGGAGGTTCGAGGAGAGGAACATGAACGCAGGTCGGACGACTCCGGAGGAGCAGGGGGGGAGGCGGGCCTGCGGAGCGGGAGACCCCCCGGGGAAAGCGCAAGCCCTTACATTTTTACCCCTTGATTCGGGGGGAAGGAAGGACCCTCGGGATTCCGGGAGGACCGCGATCGAGGAGGGGGGCGGGTCTTTTCGGGACCGCTGCGCCGAAGATCCGGAGTCATGCCGGAAACGGAGGCGGGAGGACGAGAGGCGGTCCCCGGGGGAGATCGATCCGAGTCAATCGACCCCGATTCGGATCGTTCCGTTGGAGGTCCGGAGACGGGAGACCGGTTCCTCCGCTCCGAAACGGAGGATCGCTCGATGACGGCCGGACCGGGTCGTTTTCTCCTCGAGCTGCGCCGGGATCAGGATCCTCCCGTTCGTCGTCGAGGTCCTGAGGAAACCCCGGAACGCGGAACCCAGGCGCAGTCGGATCCCGCCGTTCGTGGTCCGCGCGGAGACCGGGCCGGTCGCGGAGGGCCGGAGCAGGATTTCGAGGGCCCCATTGCTCGTTTTGGCCTCGAGGGGGGTTCCGACCCCCTTCAGAAGAATCCTCCCGTTCGTCGTGGATGCGGTGACCGGTCCCTCGTGGTCCTCGAGGAGGATCGAGCCGTTCGATGTCCGGCAGCGGGCCTTCCCCCGCATGCCCGCCGCTCGGATCTTGCCGTTGCGGGTTTCGAGATCGAGGGCCGTCGCGAGCGGCAGCGTGATCTCGAAACGCACCCCCTCGGCCCCTTCACGCCCTCCCTCGGGCCAGACCACTCCGACCCGGAGGGTCCGGTCGGCCTTCCGGGTCGTCACGATCTCCACGGCGGCCAGGCGCTCCTCGTTCCGCGCTCGGATTTCCGCCTCGATCCGGATGACCGCCTCCTTTCCCTTGCGGACGGTGATCGAACCGTTCTCCGTCCGAACTTCGAGGGGGGCGGGGCCCCGCCAGTCGACCTCGATGACCCGCTTCTCCTTGAAGGGGGCGGACCAGGAGCCGCAGGCCCCGAGACTCAGGGCCGCGGGGAAGAGGAAGGAGAAAAGAGACGGATGGAGGGGGGCGCTTCGCATCGGTGCCTCCGGAATGGGTACCGCCCCCGAACGGTTCAGAGGGCGGCCAGCCTGCGTCGGGCTTCCTCCAGGGTATCGAGACGCTTGCAGAAGGCGAAGCGGAGGAGGCGGGATCCTTCGCCCTCCTTCCCCTCGGTATAGAAGCTGTCGACCGGAAGGGCGGCCACCCCGACCCGGCGGATCAGCTCGAGGGCGAACTCGGGGGCCTTCTTGTCGGTGAGGCCCGTGATGTCGGCGAGGACGAAGTAGCTCCCCTGCGGTACTGCGGGCTGGAATCCCGCATCCCTCAGGATCTCGACGAGAAGGTCCCTGCGTTCCCGGTACTCGTTCCGGAAGGTTTCGAGATAGGGTGGGCCGAACCGCCGGAGGGCCTCGGCCATCGCCGCCTGGAACGGGGTCGCGACGGCGAAGGTCAGGAACTGGTGGGCGGCCTGGACAGCGTCGACGAGGCCCTTTGGGCCGGCGACCCAGCCGATTTTCCAACCGGTCAGCGAGAAGGTCTTGCCGGTGCTCGAAACCGTCAGGCAGCGTTCCCGCATGCCGGGGAAGGCGGCCAGCGGCCGGAAGGGACGGCCGTCGTAGGTCAACTGCTCGTACACCGCGTCCTCGAGAACGAGGAGGTCGTGCCTCGTGCAAAGGGCGGCCAGGGCCTCGCATTCCTCCTCTCCGAGAACCTTGCCCGTCGGATTGTGGGGGTCGTTGAGAAGAAGCAGCCGCGTCCGCCCGGTGATCCGGGACTCCAGGGCCTCGAGATCGAGGGCGAATTCCGGATGCACGAGGGGGACCGAACGGAAGGAGGCCCCGGCCATCGCGAGACAGGCGGGATAGGAATCGTAGTAGGGTTCGAGGAGGAGCGCCTCGTCGCCCGGATCCAGCAATCCGAGGATCGAGGCGGCCAGGCCCTCGGTCGCGCCGCAGGTCACGACGATCTCCGTTTCGGGGTCGTAGTCGAGTCCGTAGCATTCCGTGAAATGGTGGGCGATCGACGCCGTCAGGACCGGAAGTCCGCGGGAGCGGGCGTATTGGTTGCAGCCCTCCTCCATCGCCTTCCTCGCGAGATCGAAGATCTCGCCGGGACCGTCGAAATCGGGGAAGCCCTGGGCGAGATTCAAGGCCTCGTGCTCGAGGGCCAGACGGGTCATCGTGCTGAAGATCGAAACGCCGAAAGGTCTGAGCTTCCTGGAGATCACGGACGCCTCCTCGGCGGGTATCCTGCCGGGATGCGTCGT
Source organism: Planctomycetota bacterium (assembly GCA_027021385.1). Lineage (GTDB taxonomy): Bacteria > Planctomycetota > UBA1135 > UBA1135 > JALUUL01. The sequence continues at coordinate 20,790 of JALUUL010000072.1, forward strand.
GATCGCAACCGGAACCTCTTCGGGGTCGCTCTTCTCGGTCTGCTCTTCGCAGGGGCGGGTCTGGCCCTCTCGGGAGCGGGGCACGACCGGGCGGACCTTACCTTCACGAACGGGACCGAGCCGCAAAGCCTCGACCCTGCGGTCGTTTCCGGCGTTCCCGAGGGGCGCATCCTCCGGGGGTTGTTCGAAGGTTTGACGACTCCGGATCCGCGGACCCTGGAACCGAGACCGGGGATGGCGGAGTCCTGGGAGGTTTCGGAGGACGGACGGACCTATACCTTCCACATCCGGAAAGGGATGAGCTGGAGCGACGGGTCGCCCTTCACGTCCGCGGATTTCCTCTGGAGCTGGAAGCGCTTCCTGAAGCCCGAAACGGCGGCGAAGTACGCGCAGCTCCTCTGGTACGTGGAGAACGGCAAGGCCTACTTCGAGGGTCGTTTGAAGGACTTCCGGAAGGTCGGCATCAAGGCTCCCGACCCCTACACCTTCGTCGTCCGGCTCGAACGTCCCGCCGCGTTCTTCCTGGCCCTGACCTCCTTCTATCCGCTTTTCCCGGTGCATCGGGCCTCGGTCGAGGCCCATCCGAGGTCCTGGCACCGTCCCGGCCGGCTCGTATGCAACGGCCCCTTCGTGCTGGCCGAGCGGCGGATCCGGGACCGCATCCGCCTCCTCCGCAACGAACGCTACTGGGATCGGGAGCACGTCCGCCTGGAAAGCATCGACATCCTCCCGGTCGAGGACTCGGGCACGGCGCTCAACCTCTACATGACGGGAATGGTCGACTGGATCACGGACGTGCCGAACCATGTCGTTCGGGACCTGATGTCCCGCCCGGATTTCAACCCCGTCCTCTACTTCGGAACCTACTTCTACCGGATCAATCTGAAGAACAAGGATCCGGTCAAGCGGAGGTTCCTCGGAGACCGGAGGGTTAGGCTCGCTCTCTCGCTCGCAATGGACCGCGCGGAGATCTGCGAGCGGGTCACGCGCTCGGGCCAGAAGCCCGCGTTCGGAATCGTGCCTCCCGGGGTGCCGGGCTACGAACCCGCGCGCCTCCCCGGGCCAGATCCCGCCCGGGCGCGGGCCCTGATGCGGGAGGCCCTCTCGGAGCTCGGGATGGATTCCCCTCCGACCCTCACGATCCTCTACAACACGAGCGAGGCCCACAAGGACATCGCCGAGGTCCTCCAGAGCCAATGGAGGAAGGTCCTCGGATTGAACGTGCGCCTCGAGAACCAGGAATGGGGGACCTATCTGGATTCGCAGAAGACCCTCTCGTATGACCTCTGCCGGGCGGCCTGGATCGGAGATTACCTGGACCCGAACACCTTCCTGGATCTGTGGATGGCGGGCAGCGGAAACAACAACACCGGATACGAGGATCCCGCTTTCGACGCCCTCGTCGAGAAGGCGAACGCGACCCTCGACCGGAAGCGGAGGATGGCGCTGCTCCACGAGGCCGAGGCGAAGGTCCTCCACGACCTTCCGATCCTTCCGATCTACACCTATGCGACGCGCTACATGGTTCGTCCCTGGGTCAAGGGCTTCCACCCGAACGCCTTGAACCTCCACCCGCTGAAGGACCTTTGGATCGACGAGGAACTCAGGCGCCGCATGCGGGCGCGCTGACCGGGCCATGCCCCATCTCCTGGGATTCCTCGCCAAGCGCTTGTTCTGGATGGCGGCCACGCTCTGGGTCGTCTTCACGGTGTCGTTCTTCCTCATGCGTTCGATCCCGGGAGGGCCCTATTCGAACGAACGCAATCTCCCGCCCGAGATCGAGCGGAAGTTCATGGAGAAGTTCGGGCTCGACAAGCCGCTCGCCGAGCAATACTTCGAACACCTGTCGAGGACCCTCCGGGGAGATCTCGGCCCGAGTTTCAAGCTGGCCGATTACGGGGTGAACCGGGTCCTGGCCGAGGGTCTGCCGAAGTCCGCCGCCCTGGGCTCTCTTGCCCTGGTCTTCGCCCTCGTCCTAGGCCTGGTCGCGGGGCTCGTCTCGGCCGTCAGGAGGGGGGGCTGGCTCGATCACGGCCTGATGGTTCTGGCCACGGTCGGAATCGCGCTCCCCAACTTCGTGATCGCGGCGGTCCTGATCCTGATCTTCGTGATCACCTGGCCCGTGCTTCCCGCCGCGGGGTGGGGGGGCGCGCGCAACCTCCTTCTGCCCGCCTTCTGCCTCGGCGCGCCCTTTGCCGCCTACATCGCCCGGTTGACCCGCACGGGCATGCTCGAGGTCCTAGGCCAGGACTACATCCGCACCGCACGGGCGAAGGGGCTCTCCGAGGCGCGGGTTCTCCTGGTCCACGCCCTGAAGGGGGGGCTCCTTCCGGTCGTTTCGTTCCTGGGGCCCGCCGTCGCGGGGATCCTGACCGGCTCCCTGGTCATCGAGAAGATCTTCTTCATTCCGGGGATCGGGACCCACTTCGTGCAGAGCGCGTTGAACCGCGACTACACCCTCGCGATGGGCTGCGTCCTCCTCTACACGGCGCTCGTCTACCTGATGAATCTTCTGGTCGATGTCTGCTACACGGTTCTGGACCCGAGAGTGAGGCTGGATTGACGATGGAGGGACGCGGCCCGGAAGAACTCGAACGACTCCTCGAGGAGGCCCGCAAGGTCCGGGGGAACTCCCTCTGGAAGGACGCGATGCGGCGGTTCCGGCGGCACGGCGCCGCGCGGTTCGCGCTTCGCTTCCTTCTCGCCCTCTCCTTCCTCTGCTTGTTCACGCCTCTCCTTCCGTTCGCTCCGCCGGCCCGGGTCCGTTTGTCCGAGCAGTTCCAGCCGCCGAAGGCGGTCTTCGTGCGCCACGGCTGGTCGCGGGGAGACTATCCCGGGGCCTCCGGGTTGACCGGCCGGATGCTCGACCTGCGGGAGCGGATCTTCGGCGACCTCGAGTTCGGGCCTTGGATGGGGACCGACAGCAAGGGGCGCTGCCTGATGTCCCGGATCCTGTGGGGGGGGAGGGTCTCCCTGATGGTCGGCCTCGTAGCGACCCTGGTGTCGTTGATCGTCGGTGTCGTCTACGGAGCCTTGTCCGGTTTCCTCGGAGGGTTCTGGGACGACCTGATGATGCGCATCGTCGACGTCCTCTATGCCGTTCCGTTCATCTTCGTCGTCATCTTCCTGATCACCGTCATCCGCGAGAACCAGGAGGTCCTCGAGGCGACCTTTGGTCTGACGAGGATGGGGGTCTTCTTCCTCGTCATCGGCCTCGTCTACTGGTTGACGATGGCGCGGGTCGTCAGGGGGCAGGTCCTCTCCCTGAAGAATCGCGAGTTCATCGAGGCCGCGAGGGTCCTTGGAGCCTCGACGCCCAGGATCCTCTTCCGGCATCTCGTGCCGAACGTCGTATCGGTCGTTTTGGTCTACCTGACCTTGACGATCCCCAGGGTCATGCTGTTCGAGGCCTTCCTCTCCTTCCTGGGACTCGGCGTGGAGGCGCCGGACGTCTCCTGGGGCATGCTGGCGGCCGACGGCCTCGGCGCGGTGAATCCGGTCCGGGTCTACTGGTGGTTCGTGCTCTTCCCCTCCCTGGCCCTGGGGGCCACCCTGCTCGCCTTGAACTTCGTGGGCGACGGCCTCCGGGACGCTCTCGATCCGAGGTTGAGGGAACGATGAAGAAGGCTCCCCTCTCCCCCGAACGGAGCCCGGTCCTCGAGGTGGACGGCCTGGAGGTCGATTTCGAGACGGGGGACGGCCGGGTCCGGGCTGTGAGGGGGCTGTCCTACCGCCTGGGCCCCGGGGAGACCCTCGGGGTCGTCGGGGAATCGGGCTCCGGGAAGTCGGTCACGCACCTGGCGATGCTCGGGCTCCTTCCCGACACCGCCGAGGTGCGCGCGGAACGATTGAGATTCCAGGGGAACGACCTCCCCCCGGCCGGGAGCGAGGCCCTGCGGAGACTCCGGGGCCGGGGGATCGGGATGATCTTCCAGGATCCGATGACCTCGCTGAATCCCTTCCTGACCCTCGGAACGCAGATCGCCGAGATGGCGAGGATCCATCTCGGCCTCCGGGGAGCTGCCTTGAGGGAGACCGTGGTCGCAGCCCTCGCGGAAGTCGGGATCCCGAATCCGGAACTTCGGATCGAGCAGTATCCGCACGAGTTCTCCGGCGGCATGCGCCAGCGGGCGATGATCGCGATGATGCTCGTCGCCGAGCCCGCGCTCCTCTTCGCCGACGAACCGACGACCGCCCTCGATGTCACGGTCCAGGCCCAGATCCTCGGCCTTCTCGCCTCCCTCCAGGAGCGGAGGGGGATGAGCATCGTGCTCATCACCCACGACCTCGGAGTCGTCGCCGGCTTCGCGCATCGGATCCTCGTGATGTACGCGGGGAGGGTCGTCGAGGAGGCTCCGACCCCCGCCCTCTTCGCGAACCCTTCCCATCCCTATACGAGGGGACTCCTGCGGTCGATCCCGCGGCTCGACGAAGAGAGGGAGGAACTCGAACCGATCCCCGGCCAACCTCCCGATCTCCTCGCGCTCCCCGAGGGCTGTCCTTTCGCCCCGCGATGTCCCTCGGTCCGCGAACTCTGCCTGCGCGAGGAACCCGGACTGCGGTCCCTCGAGGATGGACATGCGCTCGCCTGCCACGTGGATCTCGAGCCCTTTGACCATGAGGAGAGGTCATGACCAGGGGAGTCCTTCTCGAGGTCGCGGGATTGAAGGTCCACTTTCCGGGCGGGAGGGGTCCGATCCGCGCGGTCGACGGAGTGGATTTCGTCGTTCGCGAGGGGGAGACGCTCGGCCTCGTCGGGGAGTCGGGCTGCGGGAAGAGCACGACCGCGCGGGCCCTCGTGGGCCTCGTCCCGGCCACCGCGGGGCGCGCCGAACTGGACGGCCGGTCCCTGCTGGGAAGGCAGCGGAAATCCCTCCGCCGGCGGATCCAGATGGTCTTCCAGGACCCCTACGCGAGTCTGGATCCGCGTCAAACCGTCGGCGACATCCTTCGGGAACCCTTGGAGATCCACGGTCTCGGGGATCGGAGGGAACGACGGCTCCGCACGATCGAACTCATGCTCCAGGTCGGTCTCGATCCACGGTTCCTGAACCGGTATCCGCACGAGTTCTCCGGAGGGCAGCGGCAACGCATCGGGATCGCTCGGGCTCTCGCCCTCCGTCCCGACCTGCTTCTCCTGGACGAACCGGTCTCGGCGCTGGATGTCTCGATCCAGGCCCAGATCCTGAATCTCCTCTCCGGATTGAGGAGGGAACTCGGTCTTTCCTATCTGTTCATCGCGCACGATCTCTCGGTCGTGCGGCATCTCGCCGACCGTGTCGCGGTCATGTATCTCGGCAGGATCGTCGAGATCGGACCCAAGGCCGCGGTCTTCGATCGGCCGCGGCACCCCTATACGAAGGCCTTGCTGTCGGCGGTTCCGGTTCCGGATCCCGAGGTCGAGGCCCGAAGGGAGAGGGTCTTCTTGGAGGGGGACCCGCCCTCCCCCGATCGAGAGAAAAAAGGTTGCGCCTTCGCGAGCCGTTGCCCCCTTGCGACCGAACGTTGCCGGAGGGAAGAACCGATGCTCCTCCCGCGGACCGGACTCGGGCGGGAAAGCCGCCGAGTCGCCTGCTTCGAGGTCGTCGAGAGCGGGGGGGGCAGGGCCGGTTGACGGGGTCTTTGGACCGGCGGAGAATCCGAAAAACCTCTCCGGGTCGTCCGTTTCGATCCGATTTCTCCACGAATCCGGACCCTCCGCTCTCTCGCTCCTTCCCATGCGGGACCTGGGATCCGGAGGTTTCGGGCCGCCTCCTCGACTTCAGGTGTAACAAGATGATGGCCATCCGGAACTCTCGTCTTCCGTTTCTCGCGACCTTCACTCTCCTCGTCTCCGCGGTCGGCCTCCCCGCGCAGATCCTCCATCTCGAGAGGACCGGGGGAACCCTCGGGAAGCCCTTGAACATCACGGTCTCCGGCGACTCCGGCCAGATCTGGCTCCTCCTCCCTTCCTTCCACCGCGGACCGACCCCGCTCCGTCTCTTCGATCCGAGGGATCCGCGGAGCCTGTCGATCGGCATGGACATGTTCCTGTTCTTCGCCCTGGGCTCGACCTCGACCGGTGCGACCGTCGTGCCGGTGGCCCTTCCGAACCTGCCCTCGATGCATGGAGGGACGATCCATTTCCAGGCCTTCGCGGTTCCGGGGAAGAACTCGATCTTCGGCGCCCTGTCGAATCCGATCTCCTCGATCATGGGGACACAGTTCCATTGGGCTGGGAAGAAGGCCCTCCTGAAGACCGCGCGTGTCTATCCCTCGGTCTCCCCCCTGATCCCCGGCAAGCTGTTCCTCGTCGCCGGAGGGACCGGAGGAAAGGTCGCGATGCCGCCCTTCGGCCTCTCGAGCACCGAGATCTACCGGGGGGATCCCCAGGACTTCGTGAAAGGTCCCAAGATGGCCGTTGCCCGGGTCATGCATACCGCGAGCAGCTTGGGTTTCGGGAGGGTCCTGATGGCGGGCGGGGTCAATGCGAACGGACTCGTGACGAAGACCTGCGAGATCTTCGACCTCGGAAAGGGAGTCTTCCTCTCGACGGGGAGCCTGGCCGTCCCCCGGGCCGGTCATCGCGCAGTGACCCTGCCCGACGGACGCGTGATCGTCATCGGCGGGACCTCGGACGTCAGCACGACCCTGAAGGCGCTCGGGGCGATGTTGAAGACGACCGAGATCTACAACCCCTCGACCGGGACCTGGACCGCGGGGCCGAGCCTCCCGGCCCCGATCGCCGGGAATGGAGCCGTGCTCCTTCCGAACGGAAAGGTCCTGATCACCGGAGGAGTGGTTCTCGGCGCGACGAATCTGCCGGGGAATTCGACCGCCTGCTATCTCTTCGACCCGAAGACGAACACGATCTCGACCGCCGCGAGCCTCCCCTTCGCGACGGCGCTCCATTCGGCGACCGTTCTCAAGTCGGGCCGGGTCCTGGTCGCGGGCGGGGGCGCCCTCACCGCGCTCATCACGAACTCCGGCGCGCACGGGAAGGCCGCCCTCTACGATCCGACCTTGAACACCTGGACGACCTTGACCCCGATGACCCAGGTCCGGGCGGGTCATGAAGCCGTCCTCCTGAAGGACGGGAGAGTCCTGCTGGCCGGGGGCTACCAGGGAACCCTGTTCGCTCCGAAGGCGATTCCCGGAACGGTCTTCTTTGATCCGACGACGAAGAGCTTCGCAGCGGGGAATCCGATGCCGGAGGCCCGGGCGTTGAACGGAACTGCCGTTCTCGCGACGGGACAGGTCCTGATGTTCGGGGGAGTCGGCGGCACTCTGGGGACCCCGCTCGACAGCGGCGTCTTCCTCTTCTTCTGATCCTTCCGATTCCTCCTTCCCGGGACGGGGAATCTTTTCGGCCTCCGGATGATTCTCTCCGCGCTCACGCGCGCACAGCTCCCCCTCCGTGATGCCTCCCTTCTTTCGATGGGATCGAGGATTCGGGAAACGGCCGAGAAGAATTTCACGTGATTTCCCGGGCGGGTCCCCCGCCGGGGTGGACCTGAGGCCGGGTTTCGCGGGGGTTGACCCGATGCCATCGGCTCTGAGAATGCGGACCCCTGTCCACCGGTGCGCCGGCGCGGCCTCTTTCCGGGGAACCGGTTCTCTCTACCCAAGACTGGAGCACGGAAATGTCCCCCCCGAACGGCCCTTTCCGCCCTCGTTCTCGCCTCGATCCCGCTTTCCCCCTTGGCCCGCGCGCAGACCCTCCACCTCGAACGCAAGGGAGGGACGCTCGGGGGGGCGATCACGATCAGCGTGACCGGGGATCCGAACCTCGTGTGGTTCCTCCTTCCGTCCTTCCGTCCCGGGCCGACCCCTCTCCGCTTCTTCGACTCGAGAGAGACCCGGAGTCTGCTGATTGGCATGGACCTGTTCTCGTTCTTCGCGATCGGAGTCAGCTCGACGAAACCGGTCACGATTCCGGTCGCCCTTCCGAACCTTCCGGTCCTGCATGAAGTTCGGATCCGCTTCCAGGCCTTCTCGGTGCCCGGCAGGAACAGTCTCTTCGGGGCGATCTCGAATCCGATCTCGACGATGATGGGGAACCCCGACAAGTGGGCCCTCTCACGCCGGGCCTTGCCGGCCGGGATCTGGGCGGCCCGGGTCGAGACCCTGGTTCCGGGTTCCTATTTCATGACGACCGGCGGCACGACCGGAAAGGCCACCCTTCCGTTGAAGGGTTCGAGCCAGAGCTGGATCTATCGATCCGACTTCCAGGACTTCGTTCCGGGACCCTCGATGCTGACTCCCCGGGTCCTGCACGCGACCGCCCCGTTCGGGAACGGCAGGTTCCTCGTCTCCGGGGGACTGAACGGGCTCGGTGCAGCGACCGGGAACGTCGAGTACTTTGACATCAAGAAAGGCGTGTTCACTGCGGCGACGGGGATGGCGAGCCCCAGGGCGGGGCATACTGCCACGACCCTTTTCAAGACGGGAGGATCCTGATCGTCGGCGGGGCGGCGGATTTCAGTTCGGTGAGCAAGGTCTTCTCCTCGATGCTCAAGACGACGGCCCTGTATTCCCCCTCGACCGGGAAGTGGACCGCCGGTCCGACCCTCGCGGCTCCTCTGATCGGGCATGCGGCCGTCCTCTTGAAGTCGGGAAAGGTCCTGATCCTCGGGGGCTTTTCCCTGGACGCGACCTCGACTCCGGTGACCTCGAGGGCCTGCCTCCTGTTCGATCCGAAGACGAACTCTCTCGGGGCGGCCCCGTCCCTCCCCTATCCCTCGGCCCTGCACAGTGCCGTCCCGCTTCCCGACGGGACGATCCTGGTCGCGGGGGCGGGACCCTCGGCTTGACGATCGGCCTCTCCGCTCCGCACGCGAAGGCGGCGCTCTTCGATCCCACGAAGGGGACCTGGATGACCCTGCCCGCGATGAAGTCGGCCCGGGCCGCGGCTTCCGTCGCCCGGCTCCCGGACGAACGGGTCCTTCTGATGGGAGGGTTTAAGGGGTCCCTCCTCGCGCCGAAGGCGACCTCCGCAGTCGAGTCCTATGTCCCCGCGACCAAGAGCTTCCGGCTCGAGGTTCCTCTTCCGACTCCGATCGGCGGCGCGAGCCCGATGGAACTGGCAACGGGACAGGCCCTCTTCCTGGGGGGATTGGGGGGCGTCCTTCCGGCGCCTCTCGACTCGGCCCTCCTATTCTTCCCGCGCTGAGGAGAAGAGTACGTCCTCAGGCAAAGGGCGCGAGGACCGAGCCCGCGGGATCCTCGGGCCAACCCTCGAAGCGGAGTCTCGCGAGTTCCTGACCGGTCCAACGGATCAGGAGGAGGCCCTCCGGAGAATCCGGTTCCGGCAACTCGATCGACGGGCTCTCTCCGTGGGCGAGGACCGCCTGGAGAAGGTGGATTCCGCGGAGTTCGAGTTCTTCCGGAGCCGTCTCGATCGAATGGAGGCGAGGGGTCTCGGAGAGGGGCGGCGGGGTCCTGAGGGGATCGAGGAAGAGTGAGGCGGAGAACGCGAAGAACTCCCGTTCGAGTTCGACCCGGAATCTCCCTCGGAGCCCTTTCGGCTTGAAGGGATGCGGATCCGTCACCGCGTGGTACCACCTGCCTGCGGCCTCGGCCATCGCGTGGACCCAGGGCCGGTGGAGCACGAGGGGCCCCTCCTTCGAAAGGAGCGCGGAACCATGGACCTCGAGCCTGTCGAGAAGGCGTTCCGCCTCGAACGGATCAGGAACGAGGATCCGCAGGGTCTCCCGCTGTTCCGGGTCGAAGCTGCTCAGGATGACCGGCAGCGGAACGGGCGGGAGCCCGAGCCTTCGGGTGAAGACCTCCAGGATGTGGGCGAAATCCTCCTCGATCGAGTAGATGTCGCAGAGGCGGTCCCCCGAGAGGCAGGCGAGGGTGCTTTCCTCGATCAGGAGGGGATGGGTGTGGAGGTGCACGAATCGGTCCGGGCCGGCCGCGCACCAGGCCGGAAGGGGTTCTCCGCGGTCCTGGAGCCGGAACCAGTATTCGGGGTGATCCTGGAGGAGCACGAGGGGCCGCCGGTCGGCCAGCAAGTTGGGAAGCCTGCGCCGGGAGAGATGGAGGGACCCTACGAGGACCAGGCCCCGTCCCTTCCGAAGACACCGGGAGGCCATGAAGCGTTCGCGCGCGTCCATGTCCAGGCGATCGCGCTCTGGATGGTCGAGGGCGAGGATCGCGGTGCATTGAGCCCTCGCCCTCTCGCAGAGTTCGACCATCGGGCGGCGGGGGAACCTCCCCCAGGTCTTCTCCCACTTGCAGGCATCGAGCAGGGCCTCCCCGGATCGGTCTCCGAGCATCCAACGGTCGCAGGTTTCCTGCGCGTTGGCCGTCAACCATTCCAGCGCGATCCAATCGGGCTGCAGCCGCTCCAGCCAGAAGAGGGCCTCCTCCTGGGATCTGGGGAGGGCATGGTGGTCGCCGAGGAGGATGCAGTTCCTGGACTCCGCCTCGCGGACCACGACCTCGGAGGGAAGTGATTCGACCTCCTCGGGGAAGTCTTGGAGGAAGGCATACCGCGCCTCCTCGAGGTCCGAGCGGCAGAAGGCGTCCTGGAGTTCGACCCGGACCGCCGTCCGGATCCAGAGTTCCCGCTGCAGGTCCAAGACCGTGCTCATCCCGAAACCTATCGACAGCTCATCGCCGCGGAATCAAGCGGGGGGCGGGACAGCTCCGTCAGGTTCCTCCTCCTCCGAGAGGTCTTCGATCCGGCCCGTCCTTCCGAGCGAGATCGAGTCCTCGCCGAAACGATCCCGAATCCTGTCGAGGGCCTCGGAGAGGCGGTTCCCGGCCTCGTCCCTCCTTCTCGTGAAGAGGGAGGCCTGCCGGCCCGTTTCCTTGCTGCGGAGGTCGGCAGCCGTCACCCCCAGAAGGCGGAGGGGCCGGGGCTCGGGACAGGCCTCGAGGAAGAGGCGCTTGGCGGCATCGAAGAGTCTCCGGTCCTCGTCCAGAGGCTCGGGAAGTCGGATCTGCCGAGAACGGGTCACGAAGGGCGGGAAGCGGAGCTTCAGGCGGAGCAGGCCGCAGGTGAATCCCTGTTTGCGCAGTCTGCGTCCGACTCTTTCGCAGAGCCGGCAGAGGACCGCGAGTTGGGCCTCACGGCCGGCAAGGTTTTCGGGGAAGGTCGTTTCATGGCCGATGGACTTGGCCTTCCGTCCCGGGGAGACCTTCCTGGGATCCCGTCCCAGCGAGAGTTCGTGGAAGCGCCTTCCCCAGACCTCTCCGAGATGCCGGACGCAGGCTTCGAGTCCGAGGTCCTGGAGGTCTCCGATCCTCCGGAGTCCGAGTTCCTCCATCCGGGTCCGGGTCGCCTCCCCCGCGCCCCAGAGCCTCGAGAGGGGAAGGGGGGCGAGGAAGCTCCGCTCGGACCCCGGTGGGACGAGGACGAGCCCCCTGGGTTTCCTGAGATCGGAGGCGACCTTCGCGACGAACTTGCTCGTCGCCGCTCCGATCGAGAGGGGGAGGCCCACGGCCTCCTCGACGGCCTCCTGCAGCGCGAGGGCCGCGCGCTGGGGGGGGCCGAAAAGCCTTTCCGTTCCGCTCAGATCGAGGAAGGCTTCGTCGAGGGAGAGGGGCTCGACGAGGGGGGAGAAGTCCTCGAAGACCCGGCGGATCCTCGCCGAGATCTCCGCGTACCGGCGCATGCGGGGGGGAAGGAAGACGCCCCGGGGGCAGAGGCGCCGGGCCACCGCGGTCGGCTGGGCCGAATGCACTCCGAAGACGCGGGCCTCGTAGCTGCAGGTCGCGACGACTCCGCGCTTCCCGAGCCCCCCGACGATGACCGGCCGGCCGCGCAGGGAAGGATCGTCCTTCTGTTCGACGGCCGCGAAGAAGGCGTCCATGTCCGCGTGGAGGATGCAACGGGGCCAGGCGCCGGGCGGCGGCGCGGCTGGTCCTCCCCGGGGGATCGTTCCTTCCGGGGTCGGATCAGATCGAGATCTTCCGGCCGAGCTTCTCCCCGACGACCTCGGAGAGTCGGGTCCGGAGTTCATGTCCATCCCGGTCATCCTTCCAGCAACGGCTCTCAGGATCCCAGTCGTAGTGCCAGGCCCGGGCCCCGGCCGCCAGCCACATCTGGTGGTTGCCCCGCTGGCGGTTCAGCACGAACTTCGAACCGTCGGCGAACTCCAGGGTCAGCATGCCGTCCCCGCATTCGAAATCGCATTCGTCGGGGTCGAATTCCTCGAGGCGCCCGGCGATCTCTTCCAGGGTCTCGTCCGCGAGTCTGAGAAAATCCTGCAGTTCCATGTGCGTGCCCGTGCCTGCGAAGCCCGGAGGGGAGGGAGGGAGACCCCGGCGGGTCCCCGATTCGGCTCCGGGCCGGAGAGGCCCTTCCGGGAGGGCGGAGACCCGCTTTCCCGGGACCCTTCCTAGGCTCCGCCCGCCCGGGAATCCAGGGGGGCGCGCCGTCGCTTTCCACCGAGGCCGGGGCTATCGTCACCGCCCGTTTTTCCTCCCGAGGAACGCGCGATGGCACAGCAACCCTCCCTGGGCCCGGATCGCCGGGAATCCTTCGTCGAACGCCACCTCGGCCCCCGCCCCGGGGACCGGGAGGCCATGCTGGCCGCCCTCGGCCTCGAGTCCCTCGAGGAACTGGTCGAGCGCTGCGTCCCGGACTCGATCCGGCTCTCGGGGCCCCTCGGGATCGGGCCGGGAGCGACGGAGACCGAGGCCCTGACCGAACTCCGGGCCATGGCGGCGAAGAACCGGATCCTGCGTTCCTACATCGGACTCGGCTACCACGGGACGGTCGTTCCGGGCGTCATCCTCAGGAACGTGCTCGAGAATCCCGGCTGGTACACGCAGTACACCCCGTACCAGGCCGAGATCTCCCAGGGGCGGCTCGAGGCCCTCCTCGTCTTCCAGACGATGATCGCGGACCTGACCGGGATGGAGATCGCGAACGCCTCGATGCTCGACGAGGCGACCTCCGCCGCCGAGGCGATGACCCTCTGCCACAGGGTCCTCGCCCGCGGGAAGACGCGGAGGAACCGGTTCTTCGCGGACGCGAACTGCCATCCGCAGACTCTCGCGGTCGTGAACACGAGGGCGGAGGCGCTCGGACTCGAGGTCGTTGTAGGCGACTGGCGCGAGCACGAGGTCGGCGAGGGGGATTTCGGAGTCCTGGTCCAGTATCCGGACACGACGGGGGAAGTGCACGACTACCGGGCCTTCGCCGCGCGGGCCAGGGAAAAGGGCGCCCTCGTCGTCGCGGCGGCCGACCTCCTCGGGCTCTGTCTCCTGACCCCTCCCGGAGAATGGGGAGCCGACGTCGTCGTCGGCAGCAGCCAGCGTTTCGGGGTCCCGATGGGTTTCGGCGGGCCTCATGCCGCCTTCCTGGCGACCCGGGAGGCCTTCAAGCGCCAGATGCCGGGGCGGGTGATCGGGGTCACGAGGGACGCCTCCGGAGGGACCGCCCTGCGCATGGCCCTGCAGACCCGCGAACAGCACATCCGCCGGGAGAGGGCGACGAGCAACATCTGCACCGCGCAGGTCCTGTTGGCGATCATGGCCGGGATGTACGCGGTCTATCACGGTCCCGAGGGGCTTCGCGCGATCGCCGAACGCCTTCGCGCGCAGTGCGGCCTGCTCGCCGAGGGCCTCCGCGGACTCGGGGTCCTCCTCGAGACCGAGGTCCACTTCGACACCCTGACCGTCCGCCCGAACGGGGTCTCGGGCTCGGATCTCTGCGCCGCGGCGCGGAAGAAGGGGATCAACCTCCGCGATTTCGGGGACGGCCGGGTCGGGATCTCCCTCGACGAGACCGTCGAGGATCGGGATCTCCTGGACCTCTTCGCGGTCTTCGGGGGCGAGGAGGCGGCGCTTCGGGATCTCGCCGATCGGGTCCCGGCCCCCCTTCCCGAAGGCCTCGAGAGGACGAGTTCCTACCTCGAGCATCCGGTCTTCCACCGCTACCGCTCCGAGACCGAGATGCTCCGCTATCTCCATCGCCTCCAGGCGAAGGACCTGTCGCTGACCGGGTCGATGATCCCCCTCGGCTCGTGCACGATGAAGCTCAACGCGACCGTGGAGATGGCTCCGGTCTCCTGGCCCGAGTTCGCCGAACTCCATCCCTTCGCCCCGCCGGACCAGACGGAGGGATATCGGGAACTGCTCGATTCCCTCGAGGCCATGCTCTGCAGGATCACCGGCTTTTCGGCCTGCTCGATGCAGCCGAACGCCGGTTCCCAGGGCGAGTACACGGGTCTCCAGGTCATCCGCGCCTGGCACGAATCCCGCGGGGAGGGGGAGCGCAGGGTCTGCCTGATCCCCTCCTCCGCGCACGGGACGAATCCGGCGAGCGCCGTCCTCGCCGGGATGGAGGTCGTTGTCGTCGACTGCGACGAGGCGGGCAACATCGATCTTTCGGACCTCGAGAAGAAGGCCGAGGCCCATGCCGGTCGTCTCGCGGCCTTGATGGTGACCTATCCCTCGACCCATGGCGTGTTCGAGGAGGGGATCCGCGACCTCTGCGGGATCGTGCACCGTCACGGGGGGCAGGTCTACCTCGACGGGGCGAACCTCAACGCCCTCGTCGGGCTCGCCCGGCCTGGAGATTTCGGGGCGGACGTCTGCCACCTGAACCTGCACAAGACCTTCTGCATCCCGCACGGGGGCGGGGGGCCGGGGATGGGGCCGATCTGCTGCGCGGCCCATCTCGCCCCGTTCCTTCCGGGCCATCCGCTCGTCGCCTGCGGGGGCGAGCGGGCGATCGGGCCGGTCGCCGCCGCCCCCTTCGGCAGCCCCTCGATCCTTCCGATCTCCTGGGTCTACATCCGGATGATGGGGGACGAGGGACTGCGCCTCGCGACCGAGGTCGCGATCCTGAACGCGAACTACGTCGCCTGCAGGCTCGAAGAGGCCTATCCCGTGCTCTACAAGGGCGCCGGAGGCTTCGTCGCGCACGAGTGCATCCTGGATCCCCGCGTATACGAGGAGAGCGCCGGGGTCACGGTCGGAGACTTCGCGAAGCGTCTGATGGATTACGGCTTCCACGCCCCGACGATGTCCTGGCCGGTTCCCGGAACCTTGATGGTCGAGCCGACCGAGAGCGAGTCGAAGGAGGAACTCGACCGTTTCTGCGAGGCGATGCTGTCGATCCGGGAGGAGATCCGGGAGATCGAGGAGGGGGCGGCGGACCGGGAACGCAACCTGTTGAAGGGGGCGCCCCATTCCTCGCGTCTCCTGGCGAGGGGCGGGTGGGACCGTCCCTATCCCCTCGAGCGCGCCTACTTCCCGTCCAGGGCGATGCGAGAGGCGAAGTACTGGCCGCCGGTCGGCCGGGTGGATGAAGTCTTCGGGGACCGGAACCTCCGGGCCCGCCTTCCCGAGGAGGAGACGAGGGAGAGCTCTCCCCGGTGACGGAGGCCGCCCTCCCGGGCGCGGGTCCCCGGGAGCGCGGGGAACGGGGACCTAGCGGCCGATGACGAGGCTGCGCCGGATCTCGTAGGGCTGCGCTCCCTCGAAGGGGACGAAACTCCAGACGAGTTCCACCCGGTCCCCGGCCTTCAGGGGGAGGAAGGGGACGAAGCTCACGCATCCCGGCGGGCAGATCCTCGAGTCCCGCGAGTCGCCCGGACGCAGGAGAAGACCGGCGAGCCGCCGGCCCTCGACCCGGGCCTCGCAGGCGAGGCTTCCGGGCAGCTTCGGGGGGCGGTCGAAGAAATGGAGGCTGAAGACCGGGCCCAGGCGTTTGACTCCGGCCGGCTCCTTCGGTCGATCGAGGCCTGCTTCCTTCATGGCCTTCCAGACGCGCTCCCTGAGCGGGCGGACGAGCACGGGCGCCCCCGTCCGCGAGCGGACGGGGGTGACCGCGGGGTCCGGGAAGACCCGCATCGAGGACGGGCCGAAACTCCGTTCCCCCAGGTGGAAGAGACCGATCTTCCCCTTTTGGTGGAGGCCGACCATCCGCGTCCGGGAGTCGAGGACGAGGTCCCGGAAACCTGGGAGTTCGAGGAGTTCCCGGACCTGGGCCTCCGCGGAGGAGCGGAGCTCGAACGGAAGGCCCTTCGACCAGAATTCCTCGCCCATCCCGAGGTAGCGCCGGAGCGCCTTCCCGACCGTCTCGGGGAGGCGGCCTTCCCGGATCCAGGGCCCGGCCTGGTTGAGGTCGCAGAAGTCCTTCCAGAGGGAGGGGACGGTGTCGGCGTAGGCGAGGGCCGGGAGATCGAGGCCCAGGCGGATCTCGTTGATCCTCCGCAGCCGTTCGACGAGGGCGCCCGGGACCGGGGTCGAGGGATTCCAGTCGGCCTCGATCCGGGACCTCAGCCTTCCCGTGTCCGTCGAGTAGGCGCGCCATTCGGATTCGCAGCGCCGCAGGGAGAGGCCCCGGGCGAGTTTCGCGAAGCGCTCCTCGACCTCCGTCGTCGTCTTCACCGCGGTTCTCGGCTTCCGGCGTCCGGCCCTCCCGTCGAGGGCGTGGAGAAGGGAGGGGTCGCGGCGCAGGAGGTACTCGACGAAGTACCAGGCCTTGATCCTCTCCTCGTCGCCGAGTTCGTCCCCCTTGAGGAGGGGCAGCTTCGCGGCCGGAACGTCCGTCTTATTCCAGGCCTGGTCGATCGCCCTCTCCTTCCAGGTCTCGATGTCCGGTTTCAGGGGTTCGTACTTCTTGCGTCCGGCCCTCGTCCCCTTCTCCCTGCGCGGGGCGATCAGGAACTCCAGGGTCTTCCCGAAGAAGAGCCCGACGATCGCGTGTCCCATCCCCTCGTCGAGGGCCAGGGAGCGCAGGTCGGCGATCTTGATCCCGACGTGGCGGACGACCGTGTCGTTCACGAGTTCTTCCTCGTCCCCGGGGGCGGAGGCCCAGAGCGCCCTTCCTCCCCGCGTGATCTCGACCAGGGAGAGGTGCTTGAGGGTGAAGGCCCGCTTGTTGGCGTTCCGGATGCACCGGTTCACGAGGGTCCGCCAGTCGGTGCGGTCCCGGAAGAAGACGAAGTCGAGGTCCTCGCCCTTCCGGATCTTGAAACCGCCCAGGCCTGCGAAGATCGTCCGGCAGAAGTGGAGGGCGCGTTCGGCGTTGCGCGCCCCCTCGCGGAGGATCTCGGGGTCGAGATCGCCGAAGACCCGGAAGTGCTTCGTGGCGAAGCCCCGGATCTCGGGGCCGCCGTTCCCGAAGGCGTGGGCCAGCGCGGGTTGGCGGACCGTGGGCTCGAGTTCCTCGACCGGGACCTCGAGTCGCTGGACCAGGTCCAGGCACTGCCGGATCCAACGGGAACGGCGGAGGATCCGGATTTCGAGAGGGGTCCCGTAGAAGGACTCGAAACGGTCGAGGGAACGGAGTTTCGCGAGATCCTCGTCGGTCGGGTCGAAGCGGAGGGCCTTCTCGAAATGCCAGCGCGCCCGATCCTCGCGACCCTCCTTGCGCAGGCGGAGGCCCAGTTCTTTGTGGCTTCGATGCAGCTTCACGCAGATCCGGCTCCAATCCTTCGTCAAGCGCCGCCGGGCCGCGGAGTCGACCGTGTTCTTCGGAAAGGAGACGCCGTCGAGAACCCAGCCGCTCGGGACCTTCCGGAAACCGAGCGCGCGCCGCGCGGCCTGGTGGTCGGGATCGTAGTCCCGGAGGATCTCCCTCCAGAGGATCTTGGCCCGGGAGTACCAGCCGGCGCGAGCGCAGGCCCCCGCATGCTTGGCGAGCAGCGCGGCTCCCTTCTTCAGGAGTTTCTCCTCCCGGATCGAGCTGTCCTGGAGAGGGGGGGCGGACGGAGCGGCGTCGGGGCGGGCGGTACGTCCCGCGGGGATTCCATTGGAGACCTCAAGCCGGATCCCCGGGAGCAATAGGAGGGGGAGCGACAGGAGGACGGAGAACCCCGAGCTTCGTTCAACCATGGGCTGCCTCGACCAGGGAGCGGAAGAAGGCCCTCCCCGCGGGCTCTCCGGGAGCCTCCCCGCGCGGGGCCCGCGGGTGATGGTGGGGGAGGTAGGCCCTGTCCGGATGCGGCATCAGGCCTAGGACCCTCCCGCTCAGGTCCGTCAGCCCCGCGATCGCCGCGGTCGATCCGTTCGGGTTCGCCGGGTGGGACGAGGCCGGTCTCCCGTCCTCGTCGAGGTAGCGAAGGGCCCGGAAGGGGCCCCCGTCCGCGGGGAGGGTCGGGCCGAGAAGGACCCGGCCCTCCCCGTGCCCGACCGGCATGTCCCATTCCGCCCCCTCCGGCAGGAAGGCGCAGTTCGAGCCTTCGACCCGAAGCCGGGTCCAGCGGCATTCGTAACGCCCCGAGAGGTTGTAGGTGACGGTCGCCTCCTGGCGCAGCTCCCCCCCGCTCCTCGGGAGGAGCCCCATCTTGACGAGGGCCTGGAACCCGTTGCAGATCCCGACGACGAATCCTCCCTCCTCATCGACGAAGCGGAGCAGCTTCGGGCCGAGGCGGAGCCTGCATTGGTTCGCGAGGATCCGGGCCGAGGCGATGTCGTCGCCGTGGGCGAAGCCTCCCGGGAAGAGGAGGATACGCGCCTCGAAAAGGGTCTCGGGGCGATCGAAGAGGCGGGCCAGGGGAAGGGGTTCGGCGGCCGCCCCGGCGCGTTCGAGCGCGTCGAGACTCTCGATGTCGCAGTTGGTGCCGGGCGCCTGGAGGACGAAGGCCTTCGGTGCGTTCATGCGGCGCCTCCTTCCGCCTCGCGGCTGCAGGCGAGGGGTCCGTCCCGGAGGGGGCGGCTCCAGGCCTCGTGGAGGTCTTCGAGCGGAACCTCCATCAGGCGGTCGCCCGCGACCCCGTCGACGACGAGGAGAGCTTCGTTGAGCGTCCGTCCGATGCAGGAGGCCGGCAGATCGAGGGCGGCGAAGTGACGGACGAAGTCCGCCTCATATTCGGGGCAGACCTCGACGAGGATCCGCCCGAGGCTCTCCGAGAAGAGGCGCTCCTCGTCCCCGAGGCTTTCCGCCTCGTCGGTGAGGACGGCCCCGAGGTCTAGGAAGAGGCCCCGCTCCCCTCCGAAGGCCATCTCCGCGGCGGCGATTCCGAGGCCCCCCTCGGATAGGTCGTGGGCCGCGGAGATCCATCCCTCGGTGATCGCCTCGTGGAGCGCGCGGTAGAGGCCGGCCTGCAGGGCCGCGTCGCGGATCCGGGGGGGCGAGGCGCCGAGGAGCCCGTTCACGGCGAGGTAGGCCGATCCTCCGAGTTCCCGGCGGGTGAAGCCCAGACAGAAGACCGGCCGGCCGGCGGGGCCCAGGCAGGAGTCGGGGATCTTCCCGAGATCGGGGACCGGAGCCATCGCGGTGATCAGGAGGGAGGGGGGGATCGAGATCGTCCGCTCCCCGACGCGGAACTCGTTGTTCAGCGAATCCTTTCCGCTGACGAAGGGGGTTCGATAGGCGAGGGCCAGTTCGCAGACCGCCTCGGTCGCCCGCACGAGGGAGCCGAGCTGCTCCTCCCTGTCCGTGTTGCCCCAGCAGTAGTTGTCGAGGACGACGATCCGTCCGGGGTCTCCGCCACGGACGACGACGTTGCGGACGGCCTCGTCGAGGGCGGCCTCGGCCATCGAGGCCGGGTCGATCCTCCCGTAGCGGGGGTTGAAACCCGTCGCGACCGCGAAGCCCGCCTTCGATCCGGGTTTCGGCGCCAGGACCGCGCCGTCCCCGGGGCCCCGCTGCCGCGGTCCCCCGAAGGGCTTTGCCGCGGACATCCCCTGCACCTCGTGGTCGTACTGCCGGACGAGCCATTCCCGGCTGCAGACGTTCCAATCCCCGAGGACCTCGAGCAGCGCGGTCCCGGGGGCGTCGAGAGGCGGGATCTCCGCCTCCTCCCGTCTTCCGGGGACCCAGCGGGCCTTGCGCCGTACGGGGGGAAGGCCCCTGTGGAGGAAGTCCATGTCGAGGTCGGCGAGGATCTCGCCCTCGAAGCGGATCCGGAGGCGTCCCGAATCGGTGAAGCGGCCGATCTCCGCGATCTCGACCCCGTGCGCGTCGAAGACCTCCCGGAACTCGGGAAGCCTGTCCTCGGGCACGGCGAAGACCATCCGCTCCTGGGCCTCGCTGATCCAGATCTCGGTCGCGCTCAAGCCCTCGTATTTCAGGGGGACCCCGGAGAGTTCGACCTCGGCTCCGCATGCCTCTCCCATCTCCCCGACGGCGGAGGAGAGGCCGCCGGCACCGCAGTCGGTGATCGCGTCGTAGAGCCCGCGGTCCCGGGCCTCGAGAAGGGCGTCGAGAAGGATCTTCTCGGTGATCGGGTCCCCGATCTGGACGGCGCCGGAGGAGACCGTCTCGCTCTCTTCGTGGAGTTCGATCGAGGAGAAGGTCGCCCCGTGGATTCCGTCCCTGCCGGTCCGCCCGCCCGCGACGACGATGACGTCCCCCGGACGCGTCTCCTTGCGGACCGCCTTCCTCGGAAGGATGCCGACCGTCCCGCAGTAGACGAGAGGGTTGCCGACGTAGTCGGGGTCGAAGTGGACGGCTCCGGTCACGGTTGGGATCCCGATCGGGTTGCCGTAGTCCCGGACGCCGGCCGTGACCCGGTCGAGGATGCGCGCGGGGTGGAGCGTTCCGGGCGGAAGCTCCTCGGCGGGGAGGTCGGGCGGGGCCGTGCAGAAGACGTCGAGATTGCAGAGAGGCCTGGCGCCGAGGCCGGTCCCCAGGATGTCGCGGATCACGCCCCCGACCCCGGTGCCCGCCCCGCCGAAGGGTTCGATGGCCGAGGGGTGGTTGTGCGTCTCGACCTTGATGCAGAGACAGTCCTCGTCGTCGAAGTCGACGACGCCGGCGTTGTCGACGAAGACGCTGCGGCACCAGGGGGCCGCGATCCGCTCAGTGACGGCCTTGATCGTCTCCTTGAGGAAGTTCTCGTAGGTCCTTCCCCCCTCGACTTCGATCGCTCCGGTCAGGGTCTTGTGCTTGCAGTGCTCGGACCAGGTCTGGGCGAGGGTCTCGAGTTCGGTCAGGGTCGGTTCCCGGCCCTGACCGGCGAACCAGTCCCGGATCGTCCTCATCTCCTCGAGGGAGAGGGAGAGGCAGCCTTCCCTGCTGAGTTCGAGGAGCCCCTCGTCGTCGAGATCCAGGAGAGGGATCTCGACGCGGGCCTTCGGGGGCGGACCGCCCGGTTCGGGCAGGCCTTCCGGGAGGCGGTCGAAGAGGATCTCCTCGATGACCTCGTTCGCGAGGAGGGCCCCCGCGCGGCGGAGTCCGGCGGCGGCCCCCTCCTCGGCGAAGGGGAGGAGCCAGGCGCGGTAGGTCCCGACCCGGGGGACGAGGATGCCGAGATCCGCGAGGGCCTCCCGGGCGCTCTTCGCGACCGGGTCCATGACTCCGGGCTTGCGCCGGACGACGAGGCGGGATGCCTCCTCGTAGCCGGGCCAGAGTCCGCAGCTCCCTCCCCGCGGACCGCCCGGAGGGGCCTTGACGAAGTCCTCCGAGATCGGGTCCGCGAAGAGTTCGCGGGCGGCCCGGTCGACCTCCGCCGCGTCCAGGTCCGCGGGCAGGAGAAAGCCCTTGAGGATCCTGGGGGTTCCGCGGAGGGGAAGCCCTGCCCCTTCGAGGAAAGCTGCGAGCGGCCCCGCTTGAGGGTCCTCGAGGCCCTCCCGGGCGGCGATCTCGATACACCAGGCGTCCATTCCCTGATGTTGCCTCCTTCGACCCCCGAAGCAAGGGGAAGGGGCTGGCGGGAACGCGCGTCTTGCCGGAGGATGTCGGGCAGGCCCTCCTCTTTTGGGAGTCGTCATGCACCGGTCGCGCCTCGCCTTTCACGGCCTCCTCCTCCTGGCGGTCTCCTGTTCCCGGGGACATGGGTTCTGGTCGATGGGTTCGGGGCATTGCGGGGACCCGGTCCATTCCTCCCGGACCGAGGGGACCCGTCCTCCCCTGCTCCTCCTGCCGCCTTCCGCCGCCGATCTCGCCGCGAGGGAGGTTCCGCTCCTCCGCGGCTTCGGGCCACCCGGAGAGGCGGTCCGGCTTCCCCTTCCGTCCTTCGATCCCTGCGTCCTCCGGATCGGGGGGCGGCAATGGAGTCTGGAGCCCGTCTTCGAAGGAGGGCGGGCGCGCCTTCCGCTGGGACCGGCCGGCGAGGCATTCGGCGATGCGGTCCTCGCCTTCGATGAAGGGGAGATTCCCGGCCTGCGGGAGTCGGGGAAGCTGATCTTCCACCTGCCTCCGGCCGGAAAGAACGGAAAGGCGGAAGCCTCTCCCGCCGTCACGGCCCGATTCGGTCTCGAGTTCGAACTCGTCCCCTTGCTCGATCCGCTTCCCCTCGGGGCGGGGGCCGAACTGCCGTTGAGCCTTCGATTCCGCGGGCCGGGCCTGCCCGGAGCGCGGGTCCGGGCCTCCGTCCTCCTCCCGGGTTCGCGAAAGGGTTTCGGGGTCGTCTTCGAAGGGTGGACCGACGCCTCCGGGATGATCCTGCTGCCGCTCGCGAGCGACGGGGTCTGGATCCTCCGCGCGGAGCACCGGGTTCTCGAGGAGGGGCGCCCGCTTCGCTTCCGCACCTTCCTCGTCTTCCGCACCGGCATGCCAGCGGTACGGTCGCGGGGCGGGGGCGGCGCCTTTTCGGGGAGGCGGGGATGAAACCGTCGTTCGTTCTCGCAGCCTGGTTGATTCCTCTGGGCTTCCTCGCCCGGACAGGACCCGCCCAGCTCCGGTGGACCGAACTCGGACCCGCGCCGATCTCGAACGGGGTCTACACGGGGAGGGTCTCGGCGATCGCGACGAGCCTAAAGAACCCCCGTCTCTACTATGTCGGCGGGGCCGACGGAGGGGTCTGGAAGAGCCTCGACGCGGGGGCGACCTGGACCCCGATCGGGGACGATCTTCCGACGACGGCCGTCGGGGCCCTGGCTCTCGACCCGACGAACGACGCCGTGCTCTATGTCGGGATGGGGGAGGCGAACTTCGCGAACCACAGCCGCTACGGACTCGGAATCGCGAAGACCACCGACGGAGGCCGGAGCTGGACGGTCGCGGGAGAGAAGGTCTTCGGAGGCCGCTGCATCTCGCGGATCAAGATCGACCCGAAGAATCCGAAGATCCTCTACGCGACCGTGACGCACGCGGGAGGGTTCCCGCTCCGGGTCGCCGCCCGCGGACATCCCGGGGCGAAGGGGCCGCTCGGTCTCTTCCGTTCGGTCGACGCGGGACGGATCTGGTTCCGGGTCGGGAAGGGGCTCCCGGATCTTTCCGCGACCGATCTCGCCCTCGATCCGTCGAACCCGAAGGTCCTGTACGTCGCCGTCGGCCACATCACCGGGGATTCCCGGAACGGCGTCTACAAATCGACGGACGGGGGGCTCACCTTCACGAAGCTGACGGGCGGGCTCCCGCGGAGCGGGGCCGGTAGGATCTCCCTCGCCCTGGCGCCGTCGAACCCGAAGCGCCTCTACGCGGTCTTCGTTCGCGCGGCGACCTCGACCGGCGGCGGGGCCTGGACCCTGGGGGTCTACAGGAGCGACGACGGAGGCCTCAACTGGAGCTTGAAGAGCCGCCGCAACTTCCAGGCGAGCTACGGCTGGTACCTCTCCGTCGTCGAGGTCCATCCCTCGAATCCGGATCGGGTCTTCCTCGGGGGATTCACGATGCTCCGCTCCCTGGACGGGGGCTCGACCTGGAGGACGATCACTCCGCCCCATGTCGACCTCCACGCGATCGCCTTCGACGCCTCGGGCAACCTCCTCGCCGGGGACGACGGAGGGATCCATCGCTCCGCGAACCTCGGGCTCTCCTGGGTCTCTCTGAACCGTCTGGGCCTGATCCAGTTCTATGCCGGGCTCAGCCTGCATCCGAAGAATCCGAAGGTGCTGCTCGGGGGCACGCAGGACAACGGGACCGTGCAGCGCGGCACGGGGAAGTCCTGGACCCGGGTCTTCGGAGGGGACGGGGGCTGCACGGCGATCGATCCGGGAGGAACCCGGCGCTTCCTCGAATACCAGGGAACGGGCAATCTCTTCCGTTCGGTCAACGGGTCCTATTTCCGGAGGTCCTCGACCGGGATCTTCGGCCGGAACTGCTTCCTCCCGCCCTTCGCGATCGATCCGAGCAACGGTTCAAGGATGATCTACGGGACCGAGCGGGTCTTCCTCTCGACGAACGGCGGTTCGTCCTGGACCGCGATCTCCGGCGATTTGACCGGGGGAGGGAGCGCCGCGATCCACGGTCTCGCGATCGCCCCCTCCGACGGACGGTATCTCTATGTCAAGACGAACGACGGCAGGGTGCAGGTCAGCACCGACGGGGGCAGGACCTGGAGGCTCCGGCTTCGAGGAGTGCCCGGTTGGCCGCGGACGACCCGCCCCTTCGCGGTCGATCCGAGGGACCCGCGCAGGGTCTACCTCGCCGTCGGCTGGTTCGGCGTCGACCAGTGCCTCTTCTCCTCCGACGCCGGGGCGACCTGGACGGCCCTCGACGGCTCGCTTCCGGACCTGCCCACGCACTGCGTCGCCCTGGACGCCCGGGGGAGCGGTCCGCCGATCGTCTACCTGGGGACGGATCGCGGGGTCTTCCGCAGCCGGGATCACGGGCTTCTCTGGGAGACCTATGGGACCGGCCTGCCGAACGCCCCGGTCGTGGACCTCAGGGTCGACTTGAAGAACGGACGCCTGGTCGCCGCGACGCAGGGACGGGGATGCTTCGAGATCCCCCTTCTCCCGGGGGATCGGGAGCCTTCCCGTTCCCTGATGCCCGGAGGGCGATGACCGGGACTCAGGACGTGGGCGCCCGTTTCGTCCCGTTCTCCGCCGCGCAGTCGATGCAGTCCTCGAAGTCCGGAGGTTCGATCTGGATCGTCGTGTGGTCGATCCGGAAGCGGTCCTTCAGGTCCTTCCTGAGGCGTTCGAGGAGGTCGGAGGCCGGTGGGGTCTCGGAGGTCGCGACGTGGGCGGAGAGGGCGACCCTTCCGTTCGTGATCGTCCAGACGTGGAGATCGTGGACGGAACGAACGCCCTCGACCGCCTGGATCGCGCCGCCGATTTCCCCGGGATCGAGATGGGCCGGGGTGCCCTCCATCAGGATCCCGAGAGTCTCCTTGAGCAGCCCCCAGGTCGAGAAGATGAGCAGGAGGGAGATGGCGAGCGTCACGACCGCGTCCGCCCAGGTCCAGTCGAAGGCCCAGACGAGGGCCCCCGCAGCGATCGCCCCGACGCTGCCCAGGGTGTCCGCGAGGACGTGGAGGAAGGCTCCCTCGAGGTTGAGGCTGCCGCCTCTCCCCCCGTGGAGGACCTTCAGGCCCGCGAGGTTGACGAGAAGCCCCCCGATCGCGATGAGGGTCATCCCGGGGCCGAGCACTTCGGTGGGAGTCTCCAGGCGGTCGATCGCCTCCGCGATCAGGAAGCCGACGAGGATGAGGATCGTCATCCCGTTCGCGAGGGCCGCGAGGATCTCACTTCGATGGTAGCCGTAGGAGAATCTCGGGTTGGCCGGACGCTCGGAGAACCAGAGGGCGAGGAGGGCTAGACCCAGGGCGGCGGCATCGGAGAGCATGTGCCCTGCGTCGGCGAGGAGGGCCAGCGAACCGGTCCAGAGTCCTCCGACGAACTCCGCGATCATGTAGAAGAGGACGAGGGCGAGAACCCACTTGAGGCGCCTTCGGTCTCCGCCGCGGTCCGCGGAAGATTCCGCGCCGTGACCGTGGCCGTGATCATGTGCGTGTCCGTGAGGATGAGCGTGGAGTCCCATGGCGTCGCGTCCTCGAGAATGCCCGGGGAAATTGAATCAGGGAACGGAAGCTTCCTTGGAGTTCCGCTCCCCCTCGTCCTCCTCGAGCAGATGGTCGGGGATCGGGCGTCGGGCGGCGTAGCCGCCCTCGAGACTGTGATACCAACGGACCCGGGGCTCGTCCGAACGCCAGCAGAGGAGGACGAGACGGCCGTCGATGCGCGCCGGGAAATCGACGAGACCGGTTTCGAAGTTCCAGTCCTTGAAACTGCAGCCGATCTGTTCGAGTTCGCGGAAACAGGAGGTGAGCCGATCCTTGAGAATCCAACTCTCGTTCTCGGCCGTGGAGGAGATCTCGGGACGCATCGCCAGACTGCGGAGTTCTTGGCCGCAGCGGAGGATGTCCGCGACGATCTTCCGGACGAGCGGAAGGGTCCGATCGGCCTGTTCCGGGCTGAAGAGTCGCCTTGGCATGGACTGCATTGTGCAGTCTCGACCGGCCTCCCGCCAGAAGGAAGAAAGTTCTCGGAGGGCTCGGCTCAATTCCCCGGAATGCGCGCCGACCATTTGGGGGGGAGGCCCGGGGCGGGGATCGGGATTCGAGGTACGCGATGTCCATCGACGGGATCCGACAGGGACAACCGATCGGCGACGGCCTTCCGGGAAGACCCGCCTGGAGTCCCCCCGGCGCGGGACAGGAGGGCCGGGACGGGAGCACGCCTCTCCTCCCGGGGAAGGACCGGCTGGATCGTTCGGATCCGGTCGAGACCGCACTCGGGGTGCTGCGCGATTGCCTGCAACGCTCGATCGCGGGGGCCTTCGGAGTGGAGGAGTTCCCGGACCTTCGAGGCCCGCTCGAGGCGGTCTGGGCGGAGTCCGCCCAATGGGTGCAGGTCTGGACCCCGGAGAGTCTCGCCGCGGACCTGGCCTCGAAGGCCGGGCAGATGTGTCGGATCCTCGAGGGCCACGTTCCGGGAAACCCGCATGCAAGGATCGAACGCGCGTCCTCCGAGGGCGTGGCGTTCGCCCTCGACACGCTCGAGAGCCTCGGGCTCCTCGAGGGGGAGGCGGGAGCGGCCGTCTTCCGGACCCTCGAACTCTGGGGGACGGCCATGGCCCGTCTCGTACAACTCGAGGGTGGGGACTCCTTCCCCGAGTAGGACCGGTCTCCCCGCCGTCCTCCGGACCGCCTCCGCCCCTCCCCGCGGCGCCGGGAATCGGGGGGAAGCTCGAGCTGGGTCGGATCCGGGTCCTCCCCTACACTTCGTTCCCATGCCGGAAGGATGCCGGGGCGGCTCCCCCGGCCGAGAGGAGGATCGGGGGACCGGGCGCCGGAAAGAGGAGCGGGAAGGATGGAGATCGTGAACGCCGGGAGGGACCATGGGGCTTGAGGATCCGTGCGAGGGGGGAGGGCCGGTCCCGCGCCGGATCCTGGGCCTTCTCGCGGCGGCTTTCCTCGCCGCTTCCCTGCTCCTGGCCTTCGGTCCCGAGGCGGTCGGGGGGGGGAAGCCTCTCGAGCACTGGATCCGGGAGGTCGGCCTCGGGGCCCCGGGGGATCCCCTCGACAAGCTCTGGCTCCAGCTCTCGGACCTCGGCCACGGGCGGTTCCTCGTCTACCTCCTCCTCCTGATGGCGGTTCTGAGCGAGGACCGGCGGCGCTTCTTCGACACCTTGAGGCTCGTCGTGATCGCTTCGGTGCTCTGCCAGATCCTGAAGGTGGGAGTGGGCCGGGCGCGACCCTTCGACGCCAGCCCGCATTCCTGGCCGAGCGGCCACACGACCTCCGTCCTCGCGCTCGCCCTCTCTTTCCACCATCTCCGGCCTCCCCGCTTCCTTGCGGCTCTGATCCTCGCCTCTCTGATCGCGCTCTCGAGGATCTTCCACATGCGCCACTGGCCCTCCGATGTTTGCGCGGGGGCGGCCCTGGCGCTGGGCTGCGCGGCCCTGCTCCTCGGCCGAAGGGTCCGGCTGCCGGCCGTTCTTGAAGGGGAGGGCTTCCGGAGCTGGGCTCTCGGGGCGATGCTCGCGTACTTCGTGATCGACATGCTGGTCTACACCCCGCCCCCGGACCACATCCTGCTTCACGGGGCTCTGCTCGTCCTCGCCGCGTCGGTCCTCCACGCCGCGCGGAACGGAGGCGGCGGAACCCACCTCCCCCGCGGAACGGAGGCGTCCGGATCTTGAGCTCGCGGGGGACGGAACCGGGCGGGGTCGCCGAGTGGCGGGAGGGGTTCGTCCTGGCGCTCGCCGTGCTCGCCTTCGGACTCGCCGGCGCCTCGGCGATCTGCCTCCTCGACGTGGACGAACCGCGCTTCGCGACGGCATCGAGGACGATGGTCGAAGGGGGGAGCCTGATCGTCCCCTGGTTCAACGGGGCCGAGCGTTTCGACAAGCCGATCCTGATTTACTGGCTCCAGGCCCTCTCCATGCTCCTCTTCGGGAAGGGGGAGGCTGCGGCGCGTCTCCCCTCGGCGCTCGGCATCGCGCTCGCGAGCCTGACGACCTGGAGGAGCGGCCGGCTTCTCGGCCTTGGTCGTGTCCCCGCCCTCCTGGCCGGCTTCGTGTTCGGGTTCGGGATCCTCCCGCAGGTCCTGGCGCACGCCGCGACCGCCGACGCCTGGATGCTCGGCATGCTCGGGCTCGTGACGACCGCGCAGATCCGGAGGTTCAGGGTGGGCCCCGGGGCGGGGTCCTGGTTCGTCCTCTGGACGGCCCTCGCGCTCGCGTTCCTGGCGAAGGGGCCCCCGGCCCTCGTCGCCCCGCTGGCGCTCGGGGCCGCCTTCCCCTGGGCCGGCCGGAAAGCGAGGCGCTCGACCCTCGTCCTCGGCCTGTTCTACGCCGGGGCGCTGGTCGCCGCCTGGGCGGTTCCGGCGATGATCGAGAGCGAGGGGCGGTTCTGGTCCCAGGGCCTGATGAAGCACGTCGTGAGCCGGAGCCTTCGGCCCTTCGAGGGGCACGGCGGATATGCCCCCTGGTGGTACCTGTTCTATGTCGTCTCGATCCCCCTGACCTTCCTGCCGTGGACGCCCTTCCTGGGGTTCCTGGGAGAGGGCCTGCGGTGGAGGGGCGCGCGCGGCGGGGAGGAGGCCGCGGTCTCGAAACTCCTCCTCGCCTGGATCCTCGGGACGGTCCTCGTGTTCTCGCTCGTCACGAGCAAGATGGTCCATTACGTCCTTCCTGCCTATCCGGCCCTCGCGCTGGCCTTTGCCCGCGGATTCGAGTCCTGGAACGAGAAGGGCGCCCTCGCCTCGCGCCTTCCCGGCCGGGCCTTCGCGCGCCTCGCCCTTCCGGGTTTCGGCCTCCTCCTCCTCCTCGGCCCGCCGGCGGCGGCGCTCGCCCTGCGTTTCGACGGGGAGACCTTCTACGTGCTCCTCGTTCTGGGGATCTGTCTCGGAGGGGCGATGCTTGCCGCCTCGAGATTCCTCATGGACGAAGGGTCCCGCCGGCCTCTCCTCGGTCTCCCCGCGCCCCTCTTCTTCTGTGCGCTGGGATCCTTCCTGGGGCTCGGGATCCTGGCTGCCCGAGGTCTCCCGGCCCTCTATCCCCAGACCGTTCTCGCCCGTTCGATAGAGGGTCTGAAGAGGAAACTCCGTCCAGAGGACCGGGTCTATCTCCACCGGATCGTCATGCCGAGTCTCGTCTTCTATCTCCGGAGGGAACTCCCGAGGATCCCCGGTGGGGAGACGGGGGATTCGAACGAGGCCTGCCTCCGGGCCCTCCTGTCAGGGGCCCGGGTCCTGACCGCCGGACGGCGGCTGCCCGACCTGGAAGCCCGCCTGCAGGGCTGGAAGGAACGGGGGGAACCGCGGGCGGCGGAGGCGGCCCGCATCCTCGGCCGACCCCTGTTCCGGGTCCGGGGTTTCTGGCCCTCGCGGGGCCGCTTCGAGGACCTCGTGCTCCTGGGAGCCTCGCTCTGGTCGGCGGAAGGCCCGCCGCCCCCGAAAGGGCCCGGCGGAGGGAGATGACGCGGGGAGCCCGCGGTCTCAGAGGCGGGCCGACAACCAGCGGTCGAGGTGGGTCCTCGACTCCCCCTCGAGTTCGGTGAAGTAGACCGCGACCTCGTAGCCGTCGTCGGCCGGGTTCTTCTCGCAACGCACGACGGCCCCCTTCGCGTGGATCGGGTGCTCGGGGTCGAGTTCGAGGCGGAGGCCGACGAGGGTCATCTCGGGAACGGGTTCCTGGAAGCGGCAGCAGAGTCCGAGGCTCGAGATATCCTTCAGGCGGGCCTCGGCCAGGGCGTCCCGGGCCTGCAGCTGGAACGGGAGGTCGGCGGCGATTCGAGGGGCCTTGCGGCGGTCCCGGGGTTTCGAGCTATCGGCTGGTGTCGTGGGCACTCGTCGTTCTCCTGGGGGGACGCTGGTTCCGGTCTGGGACGGCAGTCTATCCTCCCTCCCGCGGGAGCACCAAAGGGAGTTGCCGGGGGCCTCGGGGACGGGCCCGGAGGGGAATCGGGTGGGCGGTTTCTCCCCCCTCCCTTGCTATATTGCGGTCCTGACCCATAACGAGGAACCTGCGCCTGCGAGGAAGCCGACGATGGCGAATTTGAACAAGGTCTTTCTGATCGGGAACCTGACCCGCGACATCGAACTGCGATCGACCCAGAGCGGCACCCAGATCGCGAAGTTCGGCATGGCCATCAACCGCCGGTGGCGCGGTCAGGATGGTTCCCAGCAGGAGTCGACCTGTTTCGTCGATCTGACGGCCTTCGGGAGGCAGGCGGAGACCCTCGGCAAGTACGTCCGCCGCGGGAGCCCCCTTTTCGTCGAGGGAAGGCTCGAGTACTCGACCTGGCAGGGGCAGGACGGGACGAAGCGCAGCAAGCTCTCGGTCGTCGTCGAGAACTTCCAGTTCTTGGGGGGAGGCCAGTCCCAGGGGGGCCGGCAGGGAGGCGGGTCCGGGGAAGGTTTCGGGGGCGCGTCCTCCGGGCCTTCCGGAACCGGGGGGACCCAGGAAGGGGGCTTCGGCGAGTGGGGTGAGGGGGGCGAGATCCCCTTCTGAGCGATCCGTTCAGGCTCCGATCGGAGGCCTTTCCGGAGGGAAGACGGCTCCGGCGGGGGGGGCCGCGGGACCGGCGGGCTGTCTTGCGGCTTCCTCTCAAGTCTCCGGGGGATCTGGTCGATGGGCGAGGGTGGACCCGACCCCGCGCGGGGTGGGGTTCCGAACCACCTGGCCCAAGGGGGAGCCGTCATGGAGCCCAAGTCCGACGTCCTGGCCACGCTGGAAGCGAAGGCGCGGCGCACCTCGATCGAGGAACTCAAGCAGCGTGGACGCAGGAGCGTCCGCGTCATCAAGGCGAGCGACATCAAGCGCCTGATCGAGCAGGCCGTCGAACGCGCCGTCGCCGGGAGCGACTATCTCTCCCGGAAAGAGGTGGATGACCTCATCGACAAGGCGCAGTCCGAGTTCGAAGAACTGAAACGGGAGAGGGAGGCGGAACACGAGGCCGCCGCGCGTCACGCGAAGGAGGTCGAGGCCCTGAGGGCCGAGATCGCGAAGCGGGACGAGGAACTGGAGGAACTCAGGCGCCGGCTCGATCAGGGCGCGGGAAGCACCTCGGGCGGAGACCCGGCCTCATCGGCCTTGATGATGAAGATGATGGAGGAACTCCTGACCTTGAAGGGCCAGGTCGGGGGCGGAGAACCGGAAGGGGGCGGAGGAACGGACGCGATCGCGGCCAAGATCGAGTCCATCGCCTCTGCTCTGGACGAAAAGCTCGAGCGTTTCGGGAAGAAGATGGGCGTCAGTACCGCGGTCGAGACCGAGGTGGATTTCGACGGACTCGTCTCCCGGACCGTCGAGGATTCAGACAAGCTCGAGAGCAATCTCGACAACGTCGAGGTCGAGAAACGCACCGGGGCCGGGATCGCCGGAAACCTGGCCCGGATGAAGAAACTCCGGGGAGGAGAGTGATCCCGGGCTACGGCCCGGGGAAGCCCCGACCCGATAGGAGAGGAAACGCGAACCAGGAATCCGAGAGACCCAGGGGGACCTCAGAAATGGACCAGGAAAAGACCGAGGACCGGAACGTCATGGAAGAAGACGCCATCCATACCGAATCGCAGCCCGGCGGGGAGGCCTCGACTTCCCAGCTCTTGGGCAAGGGCTTGGACATCGGCACGGCGAACATCGCGGCCGCGGTCCAGACGGAGGACGGAGGGGTTTCGGTCACGGTCGAGCGGAACGCCTTTCTCGACATCAAGGCCGATGTCTATTCCAAGAACATGCTGACGAAGCTCAAGGTCCCCTATGTCGTCCACAACGGCAAGATGATCGTCCTCGGGCAGTCGGCCTTCGAACTCGCGAACATCTTCAGCCGGGAGACCCGGCGCCCGATGAGCGACGGTCTGATCTCCCCCTCCGACGTGGACGCCCTCCCGATGATCAAGCTCATCATCGAGAAGGTCCTGGGCGAGCCCGCCCAGAGCGGGGAGAACTGCTACTTCTCGGTGCCTGCGGAATCGATCGATGCGGACAACAACGTGATCTATCACCAGGGACTCTTCGAGGGTCTCCTGAAGAAGATGGGGTACAACGCGAAGGCCATCAACGAGGCCCACGCCCTGGTCTTCGCCGAGCTGGCCGAGCAGGACTTCACCGGCATCGGCCTTTCCTTCGGCGGGGGCATGGTGAACGCCTGCGTCTGCTACAAGACGATCCCGGCCCTCTCCTTCTCCGTGGCCCGCGGCGGCGACTGGATCGACAAGAACGTTGCCCAGGTCCTCGGCATCAAGGCCAGCAAGGCGACGCACCTCAAGGAATCGGGCATCGACATCCGCAACCCGAAAAACCGCGAGGAGGAGGCGATTGCGATCTACTACCGCAACCTCATCCACTATCTGATGGAGAACCTGAGCCTGCGGTTCCAGTCGGGGCAGGACATGCCGACCTTCCCCGAGCCGGTGGACATCGTCTGCTCGGGGGGCACCTCGCTCGTCGGCGGCTTCATCGAGGTCTTTCGGGACGAGTTCTCGAAGCTCGATTTCCCGATCCCGATCAAGAACATCTTCCGCGCCGAGGAGGCCCTGAACTCCGTCGCGAAGGGATGCCTGGTCGCCGCCGCGATCGGCGAGTGACGCCGGATCCGGTCTGAGGACGGGGAGGGGAGCCCGGGCTTCCCTCCCCGTCCCCATGTACGGCCCCCCCGGAACGGACGCCGCCTTTAAGGTTCTCGCCCGGGTCGGGGCCTCCCCGCGGGCTTCGTCCTTTCACGGTTGTCTAGGCGGGCGCCGGTGTTAGAAAAGGGGGATGCGCGTTCGTGTCCTGTTCTTCGCCGCCGTTCGAGAGATCGCCGGAACCGGGGAGGTCGCGCGGGATCTCGAGGAGGGAGCGAGGCTCCGGGACCTGGATCTCCTTCTGAAGAAGGACTTCCCGGCCCTCGAGGGGCTTCCCTTCCTCTACGCCTTGAACCAGGACTACGCCGGGCCCGACCGGAAGCTCGAGGACGGCGACGAGGTCGCGCTGATCCCCGCGATCAGCGGAGGGGCGGGGCTTCCCGAGTTCGCCTTCACCGAGGAGCCGATCGCCCTCGATCCGCTGCTTAAGGAGGCGAGGAGCGACCGTGACGGGGCGGTCGTCGTCTTCCTGGGGACGACCCGGAACCATCACGAGGGAAGGGAGGTCGAGGATCTCGCCTACGAGGCCTACGAGGACATGGCCCGGCGGAAGATGGAATCCCTGCTCGGGGAGATCCGCGGCGGCAGGGATCTGGGCCGCGTCCTCGTGCGGCATCGCCTCGGAAGGGTCCCGATCGGCGAGGCGAGCATCGTCGTCGTGGCCGCCGCCCCGCACCGGAAGGAGGCCTTCGAGGCGGCGCGGGAACTGATGGACCGGATCAAGGCGGAGGTTCCGATCTTCAAGAAGGAGCGTCTCGCCGGCGGGGGGGAGGCCCGTTGGGTCGGAGAACTCCCCGAACCCCGTGACCGGACTTGCAATCGGGACGAGTCGCGGGGATGAAGAAGGAAACGACGGAGTCCCGGGCGGCCCCGGCCGGGGGGACCGGAGACTCCCGATCGCGGACTTCCCTCGAACCGGGGGGAGCGAGGAAACGAAACGACCAGGAGAACTGCCGATGCGCGTGTCCGTGAAGTCCGGGGCGGCGACCGCCCTGCGTTGCGACCTCTGGGTCCATCTGTTCTGCCGGGGCGAGAAGCCCGAGGTCCCGAGGGGGTTCGAGGAGTCGATGGCGGCCGCGAAGAAGGCCGGGGACCTGCCCGCCTCCTTCGGGGCCTCCTGCATGCTCTATCCCTCGGGGCGGGCCGGACAGAAGCGCGTGCTCCTCCTCTGCGCCGGGAAGCGGTCCGACCTCGACGAAGACAAGATGCGCCGCCTGGCGGCCAAGGTCGTGACCCGTGCCGAGGCCCTCGGGGTCGCCGGTCCGGTGCTCGTTCCCTCCGCGGGCTGTCTGCGGGCTCTTTCCGAGGAGCGCCTCGGGCTCCTGATCGGGGAGGGGGCCGTGCTCGGCGCCTACCGTTACGTGCCGCCGTCCAAGGAGAAGCCGAAGGCGCCGAAGTGCCGGAGCCTTTCCGTCGCGGTCCTCTCGGGCCGCTCCTCGCGGAAATTGTCCGCCTCCGTCAAGCGGGGGGTCCTCCGGGGGGAGGCCGTCTGTTTCGCGCGCGACCTCGGGAACAAGCCGGGCAACGAGATGACCCCGAGCGCGCTGGCCCGGGAGGCGAGGAAGCTCGCCGGTCCGAGGCTCAGGGTCAAGGTCCTCGGCGAGGCCGACATGAAGCGCCTCAGGATGGGCGCCCTGCTCGGCGTATCGAGGGGTTCGCGCGAACCCGCGAAGCTGATCCTCCTCGACTGGAATCCCCCCGGCGCGAAGAAGACGGTCTGCGTCGTCGGGAAGGGCCTGACCTTCGACGCAGGCGGCATCAGTCTGAAGCCGGGCGCCGGGATGGACGAGATGCGCTACGACATGTGCGGTTCGGCCGCGGTTCTCGGCCTCTTCCACGGCATCGCGTCGGGGGCCCTCAAACCCGCCTGCCGCGTCGTCGGGGTCGTGCCCTCCTCGGAGAACCTTCCCGACGGGGACGCCCAGAAACCCGGCGACATCGTCCGCGCCTGCGACGGGACGACGATCGAGGTCCTGAACACCGACGCCGAGGGCCGTTTGATCCTCGCCGACGCCCTGGCCTACGCGCGCAAGACCTACAAGCCGGACACGATCGTCGACCTCGCGACCTTGACCGGGGCCGTGATCCTCGCCCTGGGGCACGAGATGAGCGCCGTCATGGGGAACGACCAGAAGCTCTGCGACGCGATCAAGGCCGCGGGGGAGCGTTCCGGAGACCGGGTCTGGCAGCTTCCGCTCTGGGAAATCCACCGCGAACAGATGAAGAGCAAGTTCGCGGACATCAAGAACATCAACAAGGGGCGCGCGGAGGGAGCGGGCTCGACCTCGGGGGGGGCCTTCCTGTCCTACTTCGTCGGGGACACCCCCTGGGCCCATCTCGACATCGCCGGTTCGGCCTGGGGGGCGAAGCAGAACGAGTACTACAAGGGGGGGGCGACCGGGGTCGGCGTGCGGCTCCTGCTCGACTGGCTCGAACGAGGATGAGGAAGGGGGCATGAGGGCCGCCCTTCACGGCGCCTTGCTGCTCGGGCTCTGCGCCTGCGGTCCGGAGGCCCGGACGGGGCTTCCCGACCACCCGGGAGAGGCCCTGCCCGCTCCGAGCCACCTCGTCTGCCTCTGGTCCCCCCCTCTTCCGATCCCCCTTCAACTCGAATCCCTCCTCCCCCTTCCCTCGGTGTTCCTCGAAGGGCCGGGAGGGCTGTCCTTCCTCTCGGTGGAGGGAAGGAAGGGGGGTCCGTTCCTTCCGATGGCCGTCGTCGACCTCGAGAAGGAGGCCGAGACCGCGAGGGCGCTGGCGGTCCTCCAGGGACTCCCGCCGACCCGGGTGCGCTACATGGCCAGGGGCCGGGAGCTTCGAATGCGTCCGGCCCTCGATCCAGCCCAGATCTCCCCCGAGATCCTCGCCCGGCGGGACTGGTTCCGGGCGAGCCGCGACGCGGTGCGCATGCCGGGGGATTCCGGAGGGGGCTTCTTCGAGTTGCATGCCGATCCGGCCCGCCTGGTCGAGGCACTGCTGCGCCGGAGCGGCGGGAGGCCCGGACGGCGCGGGGCCGCGCCCCTGCTCCGGCGGGGGATCGAGAGTCTCGGGCTCGATTCGATCCTGACCGTCGGTCTCCGCCTCGTCCCCTCCGGAAGAGGAAAGGAGGGGGGCTTCGAGGGAAGGGTCGCCTTCCGTCTCGCGCGGAAACCCGTCGGCCTCGTCCGCCTCCTCCTTCCCGGAGGGGAGGACCGGGCCTTCCCGTCCTGGGAGGACCTGCCCCGGAAGGGGAACGCCCTCTTCCTCCGCGCGGATTTCGCGGGGTTGCGCAGGGAGTTCCTGGATCTCCTGCGGGGGGACGGCCGGGATCTCTTCGGGGAAGCGCTCGCGCAGTTCGGGGCGCGGGGCGGGGAGCCCCTTCTCGGGCCGTTCTTCGATCCTAAGTTCGGGGCCTTGCTAGGGCGGGAAATCCTGGCCCTGGACCCCGAGGGATGGACCGGGCGATGGATCCGGAAGGGGCCCGCCCCGATCTCGGTCCCCTTCTGCCTCGCGGTCTCGTTGAAGGACCCGGAGGGCATGCGCGCCTGGCTCGATCGGAAGGCCGGATCCCGCGGGCCGGGGATCCGCCTCTTCGATCTGGCCCGGAGGGAGGGGGGATGGAGGATTCGGATCCTCGGCCAGAGCTTCGAGGCTTCGATCCGCGCGGGTTGGCTCTGCCTGTCGAACCAGAGAGCCCGGGCTTTCGTCGCAAGGCTCGAGAAGGCGCTCGCCGCGGCCTCGAAGCGGAAGCCCGGGCGGGGTTTCCGCGCGCGGGGGCGGTTCGTCCTCGAGGGTCCCCTCCGGGGGGGGAAGGATCCCGCGGCGGACCCGCGCCGTTTCGAGTTCCGCCTTCGCCGCGCCGGATGGGGCCTCGTGGGCTCCCTCAGCGGTCCATGACGAGGACGGGCGAATAGCGTCTCACGAGGCTCTCCTCGTCCATCCGGGCCGTCGCGGCGAGTTTCGCCCGTTCCTCGGGATCCTCGAGGTTCTTCCGGCGCAGCCTGAGCTGGTAACGGGTCGAGACGAGGAAGGATTCGGTATGGGTGTCGACGTAGCGGATCCGGGTCGTGCCGGTCCTCGGGTCGGCGAAATGGTCGAAGGGGAAGACGACGACCCGCCCCATGTGGCGGCAGACGATCCCGTTCTCGTTGCCGGTCGCGATCGCGTTCATCGCCCCGAAGCCGAGGTCCCGGGTGTATTCGGCGTCGAAGGGGATCGGGGCCGCGCAGCGGAGTTCGTAGCCGACGAGCTTCTCCATGATGCTGACCTCGACCCCGCGTTCCTTGAAGGATTCGGTGATGTGCTTGCGCAGGGCGTAGCCCATCGGGAGGTCCGTCAGCCGGATCTTGCCGTGGGGGTCGCGCTCCATCCCGTGCTGCCGTTGGAGTTCCTTGGGGTCGATCCTCTCCGCCAGCCCTTCGGCGAGGACGACGACGCCGTCCCTGCGTCCCTCGGAAAGCCTCCTCAGGATCGTCGCTTCGATCGGCAGCGCGAGGTCGGTCAGTTTCAGGTGCTCCTCGCCGAATTCCTCGGGGATCAGGGTCAGGCTCGCTCCGGCCGCCTTCCCGATGCCCAGCGCGAGATGGCCGGCGTTGCGGCCCATCGTGACGACGAGATACCACCTTCCCGTCGTCTTCGCGTCCTCCATCAGGGACTGGACGACGGAAACGCCGTAGTGCCGGGCGGTCTGGTAGCCGAAGGTCGAGAGTCCGCCCGGAAGGGGGATGTCGTTGTCAATCGTCTTCGGAACATGGACGACCTGGAGCATGTCCCCGGCGCAGGCGGCCAGGCGCGCGGCCGCGCCCGCGGTCCCGTCGCCCCCGATCGTGATCAGCGCCTCGACCCCCCGGCTCCGCAGCGCTTCGACGACCCTCTTGCAGACCTCCCTGTCCTGCACGCTGCCCCGTCTCGAGGTCAGGAGGATCGATCCCCCGGTGAAATGGATCCTGGAGACATCGGGGATGTCCAGGTCGATCGTCCTTCCGGCGTCCCCCTGTTCGAGGTACTTCAGGCCCTCGAGGAATCCGAGCACCTTCCACCCCTGGTTCCTCGCTTCGATCGTGGCGGCGGCGATGACGCCGTTGATGCCCGGCGCCGGACCGCCGCCGACGAGGATGCCTACGACCGGTTCCTTCATGCTTCGAGCCCCTCCCTCTCGGGCCTTCGTTCGAGCTTCTCCATCATCGCACGTTCCGGGCGCCCTTCGCCAGATCCGTCTCCGGCCTTCCCGGGAAGGCTAGAGATCCACGGGGAACGAAGTGCGTTTGAAATCGTTCCCGATCGATTTCAGGATTCGCGCATGGGTGAGATAGTCGCCGTTCACCTTCTTCAGGAAGAGGTGGATGACGTTGTCGAAGCTCGAGAGATAGAAGGCGGGCTCGATCGAGAGTTCGCCGGGATTGGACCCCCGGGGCACGAGGTCCACGAAGAAGCTCGTGACTTCCCGGTAGCGGAGGAGGTCGACGAGGGCGGGCACGAGGAAATCCTCTCCCTCGAGGAGCGGGAACCGTCCGTGCAGCTTGTAGATGTTGTCGAAGGCCAGGCGGCTGGCCCGGGCCTCGGGCCGCTCGCCCTTCGAGGCCTGGGCCATCTGGAGGATGTCCGAGACGAACTTCCCCGGACTCAGGAACTCCGGGTGGAGGTAGAGGAGCCGGAAACTCGGGTTCAAGGCGGTCCGATCCTCCGTCATCAGGGGGGCGAGCCCCTCCCTCCGCCGGCAGATCCGTTCGACGGCGTTGCGGTCCTCCTTCGTCGAGACGAGAAGGCTCGTCTCCCCGAGTTTGGCGCCTTCGGCGAGGAAACGCAGGCAAAGGCGCGTGTAGCGCGTCCCGGGTTCGGCGAGGACGATCGTCGAGCTGAGCCGGGTCGGTCCGGTGCCCTCGAGGAAGGCCTCGCCGATCGAGGGGACGCAGAACGGAATCGGCTTCTCCCCCCGGGGGGGGACCTTGAACTCGCTGCGGTCTCTCGCGATCGAGAGCTGAGCGGGGACGGAGGGGTAGATGTGCGTGCCCGGCCCGCGCTCTCCTCGGGCGCCGAGGTATTGGTCGCGGACGACGCCCTTTCCGGCGATCGAGAAGTGGTGGGAGCCCCGGTAGTAGTATTGGTGGCGGGCTTTCAGGATCTCGATCTGGCGGGCCTTGAATCCGTTCGTCTCCTCGAAGCTCAAGTGGATCAGGACGTCGGTCGAGAGTTCCTCGGCCGAGGGGAAGCGCCCTCCGGCCTGGGCGTCTTCCTCCTGGATGAAGATGCCGTGGATGCGGTTGCGCATCAGCTCATGGCGGGTCTGCAGGAGGGTCGAGCGTTTCTGGAGGTAGTCGAGCCCGGTCAGGAGCAGCCCGACGTTGTCGATGCAGACCATCGCGACCGGATCGATGCGCTCGTAGTTCCCGATCTCCGCCTGGATCCAGCCGATGTCGATCCGGATGCCGGTGTTCGTCTGGGAGGGGTTGGCCTGGGTCAGGACGAGGAGGTTGCGGCCTCCCGAGGGGGCGTCGGTCTCCAGGCAGAGCTTGTGGGGGTTCTCCCCGTCGAGGAGCCGGATCTCTCCGGGAGCGCCGAAGTACCCGCCGAAGTCGTACTCGAGCTTCTTCTGGATGTCCTTCGGAGTCTGCTCGACGGAGTAGAAGAGGAACGTGCGGCCGCCCTGGTCGTCCCGCCACCAGGCCCGGACGAGCATCTCGAGCCCGAGCAGGGTCTTGCCGGTGCCGGTCTCGCCGGTCAGGAAGACGAAGGCCGCGCTCCCCTCGGGGAAGCGGATGCCGCCCCCGAGCAGGGCGTCCAGGCCGTCGATGCCGGTAGGTAGGATCTCGAACACGAAGCCCCCTTGGAGTGGTCGCCGCGGATCCGCCGCTGTCGGTCCCGTACGCTACGGCTCGGGGCGGACGGGGGGAAGACCGGGTCTCCCGGGGGCGGGGCTTGCAGTCCCGGACGCCTCCCGGCAGTCTTCGCGCCCATGCTGGAAGAACCCGAGGACTGCTCCCGGTTGATCCTCCTCAAGCACCCCCGTCTCGCGGATCCGTCGCGGGACCTGGCGCTGGGGCGCGGGGACGCGGATCTCTCGAGGCGGGGGCGGGCGCAGGTCCTGGTCCTCGCGGAGACCTTCGAGAGCCTCGGGATCGACCGCGTGCTCAGCGCGCCGGCCCGCCACTGCGTCGAGACGGCCGAGGCCCTCGGGAAGCGGCTCGGGCTCGAGGTCGAACGGGAGGACCGCCTGGCCGACCAGGACCTGGGGGACTGGGAGGGGCGGTCCTGGCCCGAGATCAGGGTCCTGGACGAGGGGAGACTCCTGGAGTTCTTCGCCGACTACGGGACCTCCGCGCCCCCCGGGGGGGAGAGCCTGTGCGATGCGGTCGATCGCTGGATCGACTGGTGGGAGGAGGAACGGGAGTCCGCCCGGAAGCGCCGGCTACTGCTCGTGGGCTCCGGACGCGTCCTCCAGGGCTTCGCGGCCCGCCTCCTCGGGCTCTCGATCCGCCGGGCTCCGGCCCTGACCCTTCCCGACGGGGCCTTCGGCATCCTCGACGCCTACCGGGACGGCGCGGTCCTCCGGTCCTGGCATCCCTTCGCGGCGCGGGACGACCTTCCCTAGGACGGGTCCTCCCCCGAGTCTCCGAAGCGGATGCCCTGGGCGAGCGGGAGCGCGTTCCCGAAGTTGATCGTCGAGGTCTGCCGGCGCATGTAGGCCTTCCAGGCGTCCGAGCCCGATTCGCGGCCGCCCCCGGTATCCTTCTCGCCCCCGAAGGCCCCGCCGATCTCGGCGCCGGAAGTGCCGAGATTGACGTTCGCGATGCCGCAGTCCGAACCCGAGGCGGAGAGGAAGGCCTCCGCCCTGCGCACGTCCCGCGTGAAGATCGCCGAACTCAACCCCTGGGGCACGTCGTTGTGGATCGCGAGCGCCTCCTCGTAGTCCTCGACCGGGATCAGGTAGAGGATCGGGGCGAAGGTCTCCTCCTTCACGATGTCCATGTCGGCCCGCGCGCGCACGAGGCAGGGACGGACATAGTGCCCGCCGGCCAGGGGCCCCTCGAGTTCCAGGCGCCCGCCCCCGAAGAGGATCTCGCCTCCCTCGGCTCGGATGCGTTCGAGGGCGCGTTCCATCGAGGCGACGGCCTCCTCGTCGATCAGGGGACCCATCAAGGTCCGTTCGTCGAGGGGGTCGCCGACCCGGATCGTCGCGTAGACCTCGAGAAGGCGGTCCTCGAGGGCGTCGAAGACGCTCTTCTCGCAGAGGACCCTGCGGGTCGAGGTGCACCGTTGCCCGGCGGTTCCGACCGCGCCGAAGAGGATGGCCCGCACCGCCATCTCCAGGTCGGCGTCCTCCAGCACGATGACGGCGTTGTTGCCTCCGAGTTCGAGAAGGCAGCGGCCGAGCCTGCCGGCGACGACCTCGTGGACCCGGCGCCCCATCCGGCAGGAACCGGTCGCGGAGACCAGGGGCAGGCGGCGATCGCGGATCATCGCCTCCCCGACCTCGTCGTCGGTCCCCGTGATCAGGGAGACGGCGGCGGAGAAGCCGTCCTCCTCCAGCACCGAGGCGGCGATCCGCGTCATCGCGAGCGCGGTCAGGGGGGCCTTCAGGCTCGGTTTCCAGACCAGGGTGTCGCCGCAGACCAGCGCGATCATCGCGTTCCAGGCCCAGACGGCCGCGGGGAAGTTGAAGGCCGTGATCACCCCTACGGCCCCGAGCGGGTGCCAGCTCTCGCGCATGTGGTGCCGCGGTCGTTCGGAGGGGATCGTCCTGCCGTGGAACTGGCGCGAGAGGCCGACCGCGAAATCGGCGATGTCGATCGCCTCCTGGATCTCCCCGCGGCCTTCCTCGAGGATCTTCCCGACCTCGAGGGAGACGAGACGCCCGAGGGCCTCCTTGTGCTCGCGCAGGCGGTTCCCGATCCTCCGCACGTATTCCCCACGGAGGGGGGCGGGGACCTCGCGCCACCTGAGGAAGGTGTCGTGGGCCGCGGAGAGGACGGCCTCCAGGTCCCGGGCCGTTCCGAGACGGATCCCCGCGACGACCTCCCCGGTCACGGGGGTCCGCACATCGAGAGCGGGGCCTTCGGTGGAGATCCAGGCGCCGTCGAAGGCGCCGTCGTTCAGGGCTTCGATTCCGAGTTCGCGAAGGAAGTCCATCGTCGCTCCGAGGTAGGGCACGGAGGACTCCGCTTTTCCCCGCGGGGCGTTCCGGAGGTCAGCGGAAGGCGTCCTCGTTCGGGAAGAGCTTACGTCCGAGCCGTCCCAACTCCAGCCGGAGGCGGAGCAGGCGCGCGCGGCGCGCGCCCCGGGCCCGGGCGGCCATCGCCCCCACCTGCCGGTAGTGCGCGAGGCAAAGTGTCTTGTCCCGAGCGCGTTCGAGAGCGGCGAGGGCCTCCTCGAACCTTCCGTCGAGGAAGGCGTACTCGACCGCGAACTGGAGGGCGGCCGGGTGGCCGGGGTCGAGACGGAGCAGGCGCTCCCCGGCCTTCCGCCCCCGGTCCCTGAGGGCCGTCGATTCGAGGCCGAGACGGGCCATCTCGAGGAGGGCCAGGTAGGAACCCGGCCGGCGCGCGAGCACGGCCTCGAGATCCGCGGCGGCGGCGCGGAGCGAGGCCTTCCCCTCGGGACGGTCGATCCGCAGGCGCTGGGCGCGGAGGAGCCGCCAATCGGTTTCGAGGGGATCGAGGCGCACGGCCTCGGAGATCGCGCGGCGGGCCTTCTTCAGGAGCTCTCTCGATTCGAGGGCTCCCCCGGCCTTCGCGGCCCTCTTCGCCCGGTCCTGGGCGCGCAGGAACGAGGCCCCGAAGACATGCCCGGAGAGGATCGAGGCGCCGGGGAGGAGAAGGAGGAGGGCCGCGGCGCGGGGGAGGAGGGCGGAGAGGCTCCGGCCGGGGGGCGGGACCTCCTCCTCCCCGCCCGCGCGCCCCTCCTTTCCGCGCGCCTCCCTTTCCTTCCTGGTCCGGAGTCCGAGGAGCAGGAGGGCGGGACCCGCGGCGGCCGCGTTCCCGAGAGGGGCCCGGGTCAGCCCGAGGACGAGCAGGGAACCGAGGGTGACGAGGACGAGGGGGGGCGGACCCGGCCGCCTTCCCTCGATCCGCTGGCGGGCCTCCCGGGAGAGGAGCAGGAGGAAGCCCCCGGCCAGGAGGATGCCCGGGAGTCCGAGTTCCAGGAGGATCTGCAGGGCGTCGTTGTGTGGCGTCAGGACCCTCGTGCCGAAGCGGTGTCCGAAGCTGCTGAGTTCGATCTCCCGGGGGGTCCGGAACTCGGGGAATCGGGCCCGGAACCCGAGGGGACCGAGGCCGAGCGGAAGGGCCTCCTTCGCCATTCGGAGCGAGGCTCTCCAGATCTCGAAGCGGACATCGAGGGTCGAGGGCGTTCGGGAAGGGTCCGGGGAAGCCGGGGCCGCAGT
The DNA here is from genome assembly GCA_027021385.1 of Planctomycetota bacterium. Lineage (GTDB taxonomy): Bacteria > Planctomycetota > UBA1135 > UBA1135 > JALUUL01. The sequence continues at coordinate 63,781 of JALUUL010000072.1, forward strand.
CCCCGCCGTCGCTGGGGGCGCGGGGGGAGGGGGGGGCGGGCGGAGGAGGAGGCCCAGCGGGATCGCCGCGGCGAGGCCGAGAGCGGCGATGCGGCGGGAAGGCCCGTTCCCCTCGAGGGCGAGCCAGCGGGGGCGGAACCAGAGGACCGCCGCGAGGAGCGCGAAGGCCAGGAGACCTCCGCGGGCTCCGATCGCGAGGAGATAGGCGAAGCCGAGGGCGGAGGCGAGGGGACCTAGGACGGGCCCGGCGGCGAGGGCAGGCGCCGCGGCCAGCGCGGTCCACTCGGCGGCCACGTTTCGATTCCCCAGGGTCGTGACGGGCTCGTGCGGCACGGTGTAACCGGCGGGCCACTCCAAGCCGGCGGCCTGGGCCAGCCCGTAGGCGGAGGTCAGGACGAGGCAGGCGGCGAGCCCCCGGCAGAAGGCCCGCCCCTCGCCGGCGCTCCGCGGTCCGAGACCCGGGGCGAGGGCGAGGGCGAGGATCCACGCCCCCCCCTCGAGCGCGCCGAGCGGGTCTTCGGCCCAGAAGGCCGCGAGGAGGGCGTAGCCCGCGAGCAGGAAGGGGAGGCGGAGGGCAGTTCCCCCCGGAAGGCGCCCGTTCCCCGGAACGAGCCATCCAAAGGCGACCAGGACGAGGAAGAGCCCCCGCCGCATGCGTTCCATCTGCGGGATGTGGGTCGCGAAGGGGAGGACGAGGAGAAGGGGAAGGAGGAAGAGGAGGATCCGCCTGCCCATCTCAGAGGCTTCCGTCCGGCTCCCGCGCGCCCTCGCCCCTCTCCTCGCCGAGGATGCCGTCGACGAAGCTCTCGGGGTCGAAGGCCTCGAGGTCCTCGAGCCGCTCCCCGAGTCCGACGAACTTGATCGGAATGCCGAGGGCGTCGTGGATCGAGAAGGCGGCCCCTCCCTTCGCCGTTCCGTCGAGCTTGGCGAGGATCAGGCCGTCGATCGGGACGATCTTCCCGAACTCCTCGGCCTGGCGGATCGCGTTCTGTCCGGTCGTGGCGTCCAGGACGAGGAGAGTCTCATGCGGGGCCTCGGGGATCCGCTTCCCGATCACCCGGATGATCTTCTCGAGTTCCCGCATCAGGTTCTTCTGCGTGTGCAGGCGGCCGGCGGTGTCGACGATCAGGGTGTCGACCTTCCGGGCGATCGAGGCCTCGACCGCGTCGAAGGCGACGGCCGCGGGGTCGGCGCCCGTGTCCTGCTTGACGATGTCGACCCCGAGGCGCTCCGCCCAGAGGGTCAACTGCTCGACGGCCGCGGCCCGGAAGGTGTCGGCCGCGCAAAGACAGACCTTGTCGCCGCGGTCCTTGAGGAACTTCGCGAGCTTGGCGATCGAAGTCGTCTTCCCCGAACCGTTGACCCCGGCCACGAGGATGACGGTCGGTCCCTCCGCGGCCTGCGCGAGTCTTCCGGACGCTCCGCGGACGCGGGCGAGCAGGGCGTTCCGGAGCCAGCGGCGCAGTTCCCCGGTCTCGGTGATCTCCTTCTTCTTCCACGCATCCTGGATCCCGGCGACGAGTTCCTCGCCGGTCGGACCGAGGTCGGCCGTGTAGAGGAGTTCCTCGATCTCCTCGATCAGGTCCTCGTCCAGAGGTCTCCGGCCTCCGAGGAGGCGCGAGAGTCCGTCCCCGAGCTTCTCTCGGGTCTTCCGGAGGCCCTGGAGCAGGCGGCGCAGCACCATCGTTCGGCCCCCTCAGTCCTTGCGGCCGCCGGAGCCGGAGTTCCGGGACCGTCGGGACGGGTTCTTCCGGGCGTGCTCGTTCTTGACCCGGTCCAGGATGCCGTTCACGAAAGCCCCGGAGTTCGCGGTCGAATATTTCTTGCCGAGTTCGATCCCTTCATTGATCGAGACCTTCGGGGGGATGTCCTCGCAGTAGAGGAGTTCGAAGATCGCCATCCGGAGGATGTTGCGGTCGATCGTCGCCATACGCCGCAGATCCCAGTTTTTCGCGACGCGGCTCAGGACCTCGTCGATCTCCGGGCGCAGCTCCTTCGTGCCGGTGATCAGACGGAGCGCGAACTCCTGGACGTCCCGATCCTTCGTCGCCATCTCGAGGAACTCCGTCAACTGATCCATGACCTCCTCGCCCCGGAGGTCGAGTTGGTAGAGGAACTGCAAGGCGACTTCGCGTGCTTTCGTTCGGCGGCGCATGTCGATTCCGGATCGGAGTGCCAGAGAGCGGTCCCGGGAGCTTCAGGTTTCGAAAGGCCGTGCCGGCGGCTTGCCGAGGATGCTATCGCCCGGGGGGGGCCATGCAAGGACGCCGGGGATGGGGGGCGGGGATCAAGCCCCGCCCAGGTCCTCCTCGAGGCTCGCCCGGAGATCGGCCGACTCGAGGACGGCCATGGCGGCCTCGGCGCCCTTGTTTCCCCCCTTGGATCCGGCCCGTTCGAGGGCCTGATCCTGGGTGTCGCAGGTCAGCACCCCGAAAGCCGCGGGGATTCCCGTTTCTTCCGAAACCTTCGCGACACCCCGGGCGACCTGGGCCGAGATGTATTCGAAATGGGGCGTGGCCCCCCGGATCAGGCATCCCAGGCAGACGAGGCCGTCATAGCGGCCGCTGGAGGCGAGCTTGCGGGCGAAAAGGGGGATCTCGAAAGCTCCCGGGACCCAGGCCACGTCGAGGTCCCCGTCGTCGCATCCGTGCCGCCGGAGGACGTCGAGAGCCCCCTCGAGAAGCTTGCCGGAGACGAGTTCGTTGAAACGGCTGACGACGAGGGCGAAGCGGCGTCCCTCGCCCTGCATCCGACCCTGCCAGATCTTCCCCATCGCATCCTCCTTGCCGGAAGGCCACCCTCCGGTCCTTCTCTCGGGTCCCGGAGGCGGGCAGGGAGGATAGCGTCCGTCCTCTCCCGATGCCCGGCCCGGGTCCCTATTTCCGGGGCGGGACCCTCGCGTCCCGCCGATTCCCTGCGAGAGATGCCTCCGGCTCACGAAAAACGGGTTCGGGGTCCGAGGGGTGGAGTTCGGGCCGGAGAGGGGGCCCGGATCGCACGGCGGAACCAGCGGCGGAAGTCGTCCAGGAGGGTGTAGCCGATCGGGACGAGGGTCGGGGTCAGGATCGTCGCGCAAAGGAGACCGCCGCCGACGACGATCGCCATGCCCTTGTAGGAGAAGCCCTGCTGGCCGTCCGGGTCGTTGAAGATCATCGGGGTCAGGCCGACGACGGTCGTCAGCGCCGTCATCAGGATCGGGCGGATCCGGTCCCTCGTGCCCCGGAGGAGGGCCTCCCGGCGGTCGAGGCCCCGGCTCCTGAGCCGGACGATGTGGTCGAGCAGCACGATGCCGTTGTTGACGACGACGCCGACGAGGACCATCAGCCCGATGATGACCGGAGCCTCGATCAAGCCCCCGCTGGCGATGAGGATCGTGAGCCCCGAGACGATCGCGAGGGGGACGGTCAGGTAGACCGCGAGCGGCAGGACGACGGACTCGAAGAGCAGGCCCATGACGAGGAAGACGAGGATCAGTCCGAGCCCGAGGGCCTGGAAGAGTTCGCCGGCCTGCTCGCGCTGGGACCTGGCCCTCCCGCCGATCTCCCACTTGTAGCCCCGGGGAACGGGCATCTCCTTCATGAGTCCGACGAGGGACCGCTGGAAATCCCCGAAACTGAGACCCTCGGGGCGGGTTCCGGCGACCGAGGTGACCAGGACCCCGTTCTGTCTCCGGATCCCCTCGAAACCCTTCGCGAAGCGGAACGAGGCGAGATCCCCGAGCCTGCGGAAACCCTTCGCCCCGGCCCAGATCTGCAGTTCCTTCAGGTCCTTGAGTTCCATGTCCTCGCTGTCGTCGTACTCGGCGATCAGGGACATCTCCCGGCCGTCGGGGCGGTGGATCTTCGAAACCTCTCTTCCGCGGAGGCCCCCGCCGACCATCGCGAAGAGGACCTCGGGGTCCACGCCCAGTTCCTGCATCCGGGATCGGTCGATCCGGATCCGCACCTCGTCCTGCCCCTCGGTCCGTCCGAGATCCACGTCCTTCGCGAGACCTCGGGCCAGGAGGCGCTCCTTGAGCGCCTTCGCCCAATCGCGGAGGAAGGCGGAGTCCCGGCCCGAGAGTTCGATCATGAAGCCCCGGTCCCCCTCCTTCGCGTCCTCGCCGCGTCCGCCGACCTGGTTGTTGATCTCGTATTCGATGCCCGGTTTCTCGGGAAGGAGGGTCCGGAGGTCCTTCTCGACCTTCCGGATCCAGGCCGCGCTGCGGCCCTTCAGGAACGAGAGGGAGAGGTTGCAGTTCCTGCGGTCGAAACGGGCGATGACGTGGCGGAGCTTCCACTCCTCCCTGCGGGCGAGGAGGAGATCCTCGATCTCCCCCGAGATCTCCGCGGCCTCGGCCAGGGTCGTGCCCTTGGGGTAGTCCCAGTAGACCGAGAGCTGTCCGCGGTGTCCCTGGTTGCCGACCTCGAACCTCCAGCCCTGCGCGATGAAGGCGATCAAGGCGCCGCCCGCGAGGGCGATCAGGGTGAGAGCCGTGAATCTCCGGCGGAGGCACCAGGCGAGGGAGCGGAGCTGGAGCCTCGTGAAGGCCGCGACGAACCCCCGGGAGGAGGGGACTTCCCCGGCCCCGTCCTCGCCCCCCCTCTCCCGGAGATGGAGGACTCTCGTGGTCGCCGGCAGGAGGATCAGGGCCACGAAGAGAGAGGCGAGAAGGGCGGAGGACAAGGGGAGTCCGAAGGAGCCGAGGATGACCTTGCTGCCCGGATCGTCGCCCATGAGGATCATCGGCAGGAAGACGACGATCGTCGTCAGGGTCGCCAGGGAGACGGCCGTCCCGACCTCCTGGACGCCTCGGATGCAGGCGCGGCTCCAGTCGAGGCCCGATTGCCGGAGCCGGTAGATGTTCTCGAGGACGACGACGGAGTTGTCGACGAGCATGCCGAGCGCGATCGTCAGGCTCGCCATCGTGATCAGGTTGAAGCTGCCGTCCTGGAAGAACAGCGTCGTGCAGGCCACGAGGACCGAGAGGGGGAGGGAGAGGGTGATCGCGAGCGTCATCCCCAGACGCCTGAGGAAGAAGAGCAGCACGAAGAACGCGAGGAGGCCCCCCATCAGGGAGGATTGCACGAGCTGGTCGAGGCTGTCCTTGATGAATTCCCCCTGGTCGAAGAACCAGATCGGCTCGATGCCGGCCGTCTTCGGGTCCCGCCGGAGTCCGGAGAAGAAGGCCTTGACCCTTCGAGCCGTGTCGACCGTGTTGGCCCCCGCGACCTTCCGGATCAGGCCGGAGACCGCGAACTTCCCGTCCACCCGCGAAACCCGGTCCCGGAAGCTGCGGACCTGCTCTACCTTCGCGACGTCTCGGATCCTGAGTCCCTTCCCGATCGGGAGGTCGCGGATCGTCTCCAGGTCGGCGTAGCGGAAGTCGGCTCGGACGAGGAAACGCCGAGGTCCTTCGTGGAGATCTCCGATCGGAAGGGAGCGGTTGTCGTCCTTCAGGGACTGGAGGATTTGGAAGAGCGAGAGGCGGTGCTGCCGGAGCTTCTGGCGATCGAAGAAGATGCGAATGGATTGGCCGATGCGGCCGAAGAGGAGGACTTCCCCGACGCCCTCGATCGCCTCGAGCTTGGGGCGGATCACGTTGTCGACGAGGTCGTGCCACCGCTGGTCGTTCCCCGGAAGGCCGATCGCGAAGAACATCAGGGGGATCGTGTCGCTCGATTCCCGCCAGGACCACCAGCGGTCGACCTCCTCCGGCCATGAGGGCCGCGTGCGCTGGATGCGGTCGCGGATCTCCGCGACCCCGAGGCGGGGATCGAGGTTCGGGGAGAGTTCGACCCGGATCCGCGTCCCCCTCGCGCCGCAGAAGCCCCGCACGCTCTTGACGCCGGGAATCGTCAGGATCTGGCCCTCGAGCGGGGCGTAGACCTCCCGTTCGACCTCCTCGGGGGTCGAGGTGCGGACCGGGATCCACATGTTGATCCAGTTGCTGGCCAGTCCGTCGGGCATGAGCTGCAGCGGGAGCCTGAGGACGGCGATCCCCCCGACGACGAGGATCGTCAGGGCGACCATCAGCACGAGGGTCGGCCGGTGGACGAAGCGGCCCAGGAAGTCGGACATGCGCGGCCCGCGGGGTTTCGGGGAAGTCTGGAAAGACGCCCGCCTTCCTTCCGGGGAACGGAGGTCGGCCGGCGGGAAAGGAGCGCGCCGGACGCGTTCCGGCGCTCCGGTCCTTTCCGGATGGATTCGAGGATATGCCGGGAATCTTACAAATCCCCGAGGATTCGAAGGGGGCTTTCGCTCCAATGGAGCGGGAGAACCCCTGAGCGGGGGCGAGGGCCGGCCCGGAAGGCGGCCCGGGCGTTCCGGAGGCGAAGACGGCCGGAGGCGGCCGGAAAGCGGGTGTCGCGATGGACTTTCTCAGGTGGATCGACAGGCGCAGGCATTGGTGGAAGGTCTTCGTCCTGATCTTCGCCGTCAGCGTGGCCGTCGTCGGCTACATCGGCGTCAAGACCTACGAGTTCGCCCCGCCGCTCGCCGAGTTCAGGAGCGAGAGGGGGCGCCTCCTCTTCCCGGCCCGGGCGATCACCGACGGCCAGAAGCTCTTCTTCCGCTACGGCCTGATGGACTACGGGAGTTTTCTCGGCGACGGAGGGCTCAGGGGGCCCGATTTCACGGCCGAGGCCCTGAACCTCTGCGCGAAATGGCTCCGCGAGGACTACGACCGGGCTTGGAAGGACCGGCTGCCGGACGCGGAGGATCGGGAAAGCTTCGTGAAGGCCCTCGTCGCGAAGGAACTCAAGAAGAACGGATACGATCCGGCCTCGAACACCGTCACCTTGTCCGAGGAGCGCGCCCGGACCTTCGACCGGCTGGTCACGTACTACGGGGAGAAGTTCGGCGCGGGAGGTCCTCTCGTCGGGGGCGAGGCCTTCGAGCCCGCGGGGTACATCCGGGATCCGAAGGAGATCCGCGCGCTCACGGCCTTCTTCTTCTGGGGGGGCTGGCTGTGCGCGGCCGAGCGCCCGGGGACCGGAGTCAGCTACACGCAGAACTGGCCCTACGACCCCTCGGCCGGGAACCTCCCCCCCGGAGGGGTCCTGCTCTGGAGCGTGATCGGGGTGCTCGCGCTGATCCTCTCGCTGGGCGTCGTGTTCTATGCCTACGGGAAGCTCGACCGGGAATCCGTGCTCGAGGCCCGGCAGGCCCGGCAGCCCCCGCCGGCCGAGAACGGAGATCTGGACCGCTTCCGCCCGACCCCGACGCAGCGGGCCTGCTACAAGTTCTTCGCGGTCGCCGCCCTCCTCTTCGGGTTCCAGGTCCTCGCCGGGCTCCTGACGATCAGCGATTTCCTGGGCCTCCTGAAACCCCTGGGGATCGCCTCCTTCCTGCCGGTCACCGCGACCCGGGCCTGGCACTCGCAGATCTCGATCCTCTGGATCGCGGTCTGCTGGTTCGCGGGCTCGATCTGGGTCCTTCCGTTGATCTGCCGTCCGGAACCGAAGAAGCAGCGCCTGCTCGTCGATCTGCTCTTCTGGATGCTCGTCTTCGTCGCCGCGGGGGCCGCGGTCGGGATTCCGCTGGGGATCTCGGGGAGGCTCGGCGACTCCTGGCGCTGGCTGGGGCTCCAGGGCTGGGAGTTCATGCAGATCGGCCGGCTCTACCACTTCGTCCTCTACGCGGCCTTCGTGCTCTGGCTCTGGATCATCGTCAGGGGGCTCCTGCCGGTGCTCCGGCGGCGGCAGACCTGGTCCCTCCCCAATTGGATGGTCTACGCGATCGCCGGGATCATCTTCATGTTCAGCGCGGGCTTCGTCGCCCGCCCCGATACGAACTTCGTGATCGCGGACTTCTGGAGGTGGTGCACGATCCACATGTGGGTCGAGGCCTTCTTCGAGGTCTTCACGACGATTCTCGCGGCCTATTTCCTCTACCTGATGGGCTTCGTCTCCCACGCGGTCGCCGCGCGGGTCGTCTATCTCGCGGCGATCCTCTTCCTGGGTTCGGGCCTGATCGGCATCAGCCACAATTTCTACTGGAACGCGAAGTCGATGGAGACGATCGCGCTGGGAGGCGTGCTCTCCTCGCTCCAGGTCACGCCCCTCGTGCTCCTGACGATCGAGGCCTGGCGCTTCCGCCGCCTGCCCTCGACCACGGCCGCGAAGCTCCGCTCCGCCGAAGGGAAGGAGGGATCCTTCGGGCTCTCGGAGGCCTTCCTCTTCCTGATCGGGGTCAACTTCTGGAACTTCATGGGGGCCGGCGTCTTCGGCTTCATGATCAACCTTCCGATCGTGAACTACTACCAGCACGGGACCTATCTCACCGTCAACCACGGGCATGCGGCCCTCTTCGGGGTCTACGGAAACCTCGCGATCGCCGCGATGCTCTTCTGCGCCCGTTGGCTCCTCGCCCCGGAGAGCTGGAATCCGAGGCCGATCCGCACCGCGTTCTGGTCCCTGAACCTCGGCCTCGCCCTGATGGTCGTCGTCGATCTCTTCCCGGTCGGGGTCTACCAGCTCCGCGACGTCATGAGCGAGGGCTACGCGCACGCGCGCACGCAGGCCTTCATCCACGGCGAGACCTTCCAGGCCTTCACCTGGCTGCGGGGGATCGGCGTCGCCCTCTTCGTGATTGGGGGGGTGCTGCCGCTGATCTGGTTCATGGTCACGCGCTGGGGGAGGCTCAAGGACACCGAACCCGCGACCGAGACGATGGTCGTGCCGCCGACGGTCCTCGCCGTCGCCGACCCCAAGGGCGGGTCGAGGGCGCTGCGGGACCTCGAAGTCGGCCCGGACGAGGACTGAGTTCCGCCTCCCGGCCGCGTCTCAGCGGTCGAGGGTGAGCTTGACGGCGTTGCTCGCGAAGACCGGCCCCTTGGAGTCGAGGACCAGGAACGCGCGGTGGAGGGCGAAGCCGAGCAGCCTCGGGTCCCGGAGGGGAGGGAGGGGGAAGGCGTCGGTCGCCTTCCCCGCGGCGTCGAGGACCGGGAGCTTCCCGTTCCGCCAGCGCCCGAGCAGGAGGGTGAAATGGGCCTGGAACCAGGGGTCGGGGTCCAGCGGGAAGAAGAGGCCGCGGAAGCGCTGCCCGCGGCTCGCGCCGAGCGCGCTCAGCAGCATGAAGGGCTTGCCGGCGCGGGCGGCGCCGGCCTTCAGGAGGCAGTGCTGCACCCCGCCCCGGGAGAGCGAGATCCTGGGCTCGATCCGCCGGAGGCTCCGGTCGAGACCCTTCCGGATCGTGAAGCGGTCGCGGATCCGTCCCCCGGCGTCGAGGAAGCTCCCCTCGAGGCGGTCGCCCCGGACGTCGAGGACCAGGGACCCGGGGACTCTCAAGGAGACCGCCATCGCGGGATGGTCGAGCCTCCCTCCGCCGACCCAGCCGCTGCTGCCGGCGACGACGTAGACGGTCCCCTCACGGGGGGCGAGGCCCGCGGTCGCTTTCGCGTAGATCCCGTCGCCGTCCGCGCGTCCGTCGCCCCGGTCGAGGAGGTTCGAGGCCGCGAGGGTCGTGGAGGGTCCGTAGTGGCCGTCGAGGAGCATCGAGCGCTCATAGGAGTGGCTGTGCCCGCCGAGGACGAGGTCGACGCCGTGGGCCTCGAGCAGGGGGAGGGCTTCCCGGCGCATGTCGATGAGGTTCGTCTCGCGGTCGGAGTCGTGCGATCCCTTCGAGTAGGGGGGGTGGTGCCAGAAGGCGATCAGCCAGCGCGCCTTCGCGGCGGCGAGGTCCCTCGCGAGCCATTTGAGCATCGCCCCGTTCCTGGAGCGGGCTTCGTCGAAGGAGTTCAGGCAGACGAAGTGGATCGGACCGTGGTCGAAGGAATAGTAGGACTCGGTCCCCGAGGGGACCCCGCCGGACTCGCCCTTCGACGGAAGGGAGAAGATGTCGTAGTAGGGGCCGCTCTGCTTCGCGGAGTTCGCGCTGTAGCCGTCGTGGTTGCCGAGAGCCGGCCAGAGCGGCAGCCGCCGGCACTGCTCGGGGTAGACCGCGAAGAACTTGTCCTGGTACTCGTCGTCCCGACCGGTGTAGTAGGCGTTGTCCCCGAGGAGGAGCCAGAGATCGGCGTCCTTTGCGCCGTGGAAGCCCTCGAAGGCGTCGCGGACCGCCCGGGCGGTCGCGTTCCCGGTGCCGCAGTCGCCGAGCACCCAGATCCGGATCGGTTTCGTGCTCGAGGGGCCCGGCGGGGTCTTGAAGCGGAATCCGGTCCCGCCGCCCGCGAGGGGGAGGCGGCTCGTGCCCACGGCGTAGAAGTAGGTCGTGTCGGGGGAGAGCCCGGTCAGCCGGACCGCGTGGTCCTTCGCGGGCGTGGTCGCGGTCCGGACGAGCTTGAGGGAGGACGGGGTCGGGCCCAGCCAGACCCCCGCGTCGCTCGGGCCGGCCGTGCGCCAGCAGATCGTGATCGCGGTCGGCGCGGCGCTCTGGAGGTAGGGGCCGCGGACGACCCTCGGCGGGCGGGGACCGGCCTCGAGCGCGAGGTCGAAGCTCAGATCGCTGCTCGCGGCGGAGGCCTGATGGACCTCGACCGCGAGGAGGTTCATGCCTTTCTTCAGGAGCTTCGGGTCGAAGCCGAAGGTGTGGAAGCGTTTCTCGTCCGCGCCGCCGAGGGCCTTCCTCGCGAGGGTCGAGGCGGTGATCGTCCCCGCGGGAAGGTTGAAGCGCGCGATTTCGACTCCGTTCAGGCGGACGAGGGCCCCGTCGTCCGCGAGCAGCCGGATCGAGGCCGAGCGGAGCCTCCCGGTCGAGATCTTGAAGCTCCGCCGGAACCAGGTCGTGATGTGCTTGTTCCAGGGGTTGCCGCCGTAGGAGAGGACCGTCCGCTCGTCCCCGTCCCCGTAGCCGAGTTCCGCCGGTCCGCTCTTCCACCGGGCGTCGGAAAAGGAGGGAAGGAACCAGCCCGCCCCCGGGTCCTTTCCGCTGTCCAGGTATTTCCAGACCGAGCCTTTCGGGACCGGGGCCTCGAGCCGGCGCTCCACGGGGCTCTGCGCCCTCGTGGGGCCCGCCCCGGCGAGGAGGAGAAGGAGGAAGAGGGAAGGGCCGCGCGGATCGAAGGGAGGCATGAAGATCCAGGATAGCGCCCGGACGGGACTTTGCCCGCGGAGGGAGCGTCCCGGCGCGGACGGACGAGGGGCAGGGAAACCTTGACACTCGAACCCCGAGGACTAGCTTTTTTTCCGCGGTCCGTCTTGATCCCGTGAACCCAGAAGGGAAGGAGATCCCCTTGAAGACCTTCGACACCTCTCATTTCCGGTTCGAGTGCCGTCGAATCCTCCCGAGGTTCTGCGCCTTGCTCTTCCTGATCCCCGCCTTCGGGCTGACGAGCTGTGCCTCGATCGAGGGCCGTTGCCTGACGCCGAGCGGAGCCCTGACGATCCCGACCGAACTCCCTCCTCCCAAGGACCCTAACGTCCTCCCCGGGGGGCTGACGATCCGGATCGATTCCCCGCTCCTCCAGGAGGATCCGGGTTTCAACCAGGCCTTCGTCGCGCGTCTGCGCCAGATGGGGGGCGGGCGGTTCCAGTCGGTCCGGGGCACCGGCAAGAAGCCGCAATACGTGATCCGGATCACGGAGATGACGAAGGAGAAGGGCTTCAAGGGCGGGGAGATCGAGGCCGTCATCGGCGGCGCCCTGGCCGGCGGTCTGGCCGGGAGCGCGGTCGGCGGACGGAGGTCCACGGCCGTCGGCGCGGGCCTCGGCGCGGCCGCGGCCTACTACGCCTTCGGCGAGAAGAAGGACGTCTGGGCCTTCGAGATCAACCTCGAGATCCTCACCTCGGAATCCGGGCGTTCTAGGCTCCGCACCGGCACGGACAACCGCAACGTGAACCGCAGCGGGAACCGCGACCAGGACACGAGCCTCACGACGACCAACCGCAAGAACTCCTTCAACTCGATCGATACGGCCTTCGACGTGACCTCGCACACCTACAGGCTGAGTTCGAAGATCGTCTGTCTCGGGAAGGGGAGCGGGCTCTTCTCGAAGCTCGACGACCGGAAGAAGGCCGCCCGCACGGCCTTCCTCAACCGTGTTCCGGCCTGGCTCTTCGGGGGCCAGGACGTCGGTTTCTGACGGACGTCCCGGTCCGGGCGGGTCGGACCGCGCCGCCGCCCGCCCGGGACCGGGTCCTCAGGGAAGGCGCTTGACCATGATCAGGCAGGGATTGTCCTCCCCCCAGAGGCGGTTCTCCTCCAGGGGGCGGAAACCGAGCTTGAGGTAGAAACCCCTCGTCCTCGCGTAGGGCTCGTTGTCGAGGGACGGGCCCACGGTCTTGACCTGGAAGAACTCCACCGATCGAGGCTCGAGAAGCCGCTCCGCGTGTTCGACCAGGGCCCTGCCGTAGCCCTTCCCATGGTGCCCGTTCCGCACCGCGATCACCTGGATCTCGGCCGAATACCGGTTGTGGGTCTTCAACGTGAGGAAGCCGACCAGTTCGTTCTCCACCTCCATCACGTACGTCTCCATCGAATCGATGTCCCGGCGGTAGGAGACGATCGCTTCCTCGATCCCGAACCAATCGGGAAGGCCCCGCAGGATCCTTTCGCATTCCGCCCCCTCACCTTCCCGGAGGGGGCGGATCCTTCCTTTTTCCATGATCGGGAGATCCTAGCATGAAGCTGCCTGCGAATCGGCCCCTGCGGGGGAGGGGCCCTCGCCGGGCTTCATTGCATGAAGAGGATCGCGGGGCCTCCGGTCTTCAGGCCTCCCTTTTTGGGCAGGCAGAGCGCCGCGATGCAGAACCGCCGCCCGATCACGTACTTCGACGCGGAGGCGGGCAACTGGAAGGTCGCGGTCCCGACGCCCTGCGCGTTTGAGAGGCCGGCGAAGGACGTGAACGGGGTGGTGTTCATCAGCGAAATGCCGAGGAGGGTCCATGCGTCGATGTTGAGGGGCAACCACTCCGCGCCGAGCCGGATGCCCGGCCCGAAACCGCTCGTGCCGATGTAGAGCAGGTAGGGGCTGCCCGCGTTGCTCGAGCCCATTCGCACGTGGAGGTCCCGGCGGAAACCCGCGGCCGTCCGGATCTCGACGAAGCGCGGACTCAGACCGATTCCGCGTTCGGCGATCGGGAGTTCGACGAAGGCGCTCGTGTTCGGCGCGCTGAGGATCTCGAGGTCGTGACTCTGGAACCAGGGCACGAATTCGATCAGGTGCTGTCCCGGCGTGCGATAGTACGCGAGGTTCTCGAGGCGGATGACGAGACGCCAGCCCTTGGGAACGATCATCGCGGTCTCCCGCAGGGCGAAGCGCAGCCGGTGCACGCCCGGAGAACTCCTGCGGACGGCCGTCGTGCCGCCGACGATGTAACGCTCGTTGTTCTTGCTGTCCCGCGCCAGCAGCGCCGCGCTGATCTGGAAGTCTCCGCTGCTCGACTTGACGCTGAACTCGACCATCGTGCGGCCGAACAGTTCCGTCTCTTCTTGCAGGATCGGGCCGACGAAGGCCTTGCTGACGAAGGGGATGCTCTGGGTGACTTTCTGGAAGGTCGCGAGGCTCTGACCGCCCTTGTCCGTCCTCGTGAAGGCGGTGATGTCGTAGCCGCTCTTGACCCTGTGCAGGATTTTGGTGCCGGCCTCGGCCGTGGTCGGGGCCTTCGAATCGAGCGTTCCGCCGCTGCGCAGGTAGAGCCTCGTCACGGGCGTCTTCGGGGGCCAGACATCGCTGTAGCGGTGCTCCCGCTCGGAAGCGGCCACCAGGTAGTCCGGCCCGAATTCATTGACGACGATCTCGTAGCGGGGCTGCTTCAGGAGGTCGTTCTTCCAGCCCTTCACGAAGTGATCGAACCACCGGCGGATCTGGTCGTCGATGAGGTTCTTCTCGATCGTGTTCTTCAACGGGACACCGTGCCCCGAGGTCGTCATCAGGCCCTTGAACAAGTAGCCGGCCGGAAGCTGCTCCAGGGAGTCGAAGCAGGCGGAGGGCCACATGCGATAGTCATCGTGGCCCATGCGGCTGAAGATCGGCACGCTGCTCTTCTTGAGAGCGTCCAGGCGACTTGCCTGGCCCTGGGACTTCTTTCGGGAGTAAATCAGGTCGTAACGCCCCTGCTTCGCGAGTTGCCATCCGGGGTTCGTCGGGTTCTTGGAGAGATCGACCGCGTAGTGCGTCTGCATGAGGAGCCCTTGGTGGGGGATCAGCATGTCGACGCGCTCGGGAACGTAGATCTGGGGTGCGACGGCGAGGATCTTGGGGTAGGTCTTCACCGACCCCGGGACCTTCAGGGTCTTTTCCGATTGCGCCGCCGCGTCGAAGCAATGGTCGCCTCCTCCCGAGCCCCCTGTCATCGCGAGGCGCGTCAGGTCGAAGAGCCCCGGCCGCATCGCGGCCACTTTGCTGAAGGACTCGGCGGCGTCGGTGATGATGCGGTCCCAGTCGTAGGTCCCGGTCCAAAACTTGTTCAGGAGGATCGTGTCTCCGTTGCCGCGCCAGTCGTAGGCGAAGGTCGCGTAGCCTTGGGCGGCCAGGTAGCGCGCCGTGCTTGCAATGGCCTTGCGGCTGTGGTTCTTGCCGTGAAAGCATGCGACGACCGGCCAGCCGTTCTTCGGAGGGGTCGCCTTGGGAACCCGGATATCGACCCTCGTCTTGTAGCCGTCGGACCAGGTCAGAAGCACGTCGAGGCGGGGGAGGATCGCGAAGCCGCCCGGCGGCACCTTGGGATCCTGGGCGGGGAGGAGGGGAGAAAGAAGGAACAGGGAAAGGGGGAGGAGGATTCGATTCATGAGAGGACTCCACTTTGGACAAGCCTTTTGCCGCGGGCGCCCGAGGGGCCCGCCGGAGTCCTGAACGAGATCCGCCCAAATGTCCCCTCATAATCGACGGGAAAATCCGAAGAGGTCTTGTCGGGCGCCCCGAAAGCCTTGCTGTGCAATGAGTTGCGGCCGGCTAGGGCGCGCGGCCCTCGAAGCGCGCCGCCTTCTCGGGCTTGTCCCAGGCCAGGTAGAGCCGTCGCAGGAGCGCCCAGGGAGCGAGGAGTCTGCCCCGCACCGAACTCCTCCGATCGGCCTGGACGAAGATCTCCTCGCAGCGCAGGAGGTCCCGCTCGGCGTCTTGGAACGCTCCGGTCGCAAGGTAGGCGCGCCCGCGGGCATAGCGAAATCGGTAGGCGACCGGCCCCGACCCGCCGCCCTTCGCCTCGGCTTTCGCGAGTCCATCGGTGAGGAGGCGCAGGCCTTCCTCGGTCCTCTTGCGGGCGAGAGCGATCTCGGCGAGTTCGACCTGGGAGATCAGGGTCTTCTCGTGATCCGCGCCGAGGGTCTCCTTCCGGATCGCGAAGAGTTCCTTCAGCATCGGCTCCGCCTTGTCGAGGCGCCCGCGCTCCCGCTCGAGGCGGGCGATGTTGGAGCGGAGCACCTGCACGTCGGGACTCGTCTTGCTCAAGGAGAGGGAGGCCTCGAGGGCCGCGTAGTAGCAGGCGGCGGCTTCCTCGAGCCTCCGCTGCAGGTGCAGCATCGCCCCGAGCGTGCTTCGCGCGCGCATCGTGTAGCGATGCGTAGGGCCCAGGGTCTTGATGCTCGCCTCGGTGACCCGTCGCATCATTTTGGTGGCTTCGTTCCGGGCTCCCCGGGAGAAGAGCAGAGCGGCGAGGTTGAATTGGTTGGAGAGGGTATCGGGATGTTCCTCGCCGAATCGCTCCGCGAAGCCGGCCAGGGCCGCGCGGTAGAGGGGTTCGGCCTCGTCGAGCTTTCCGCTCTCGTGATAGAGGCCGGCGAGAAGGCTCTTCGCGAGCAGGGTGGGGCGGGCCGTCCCGCCCAGGACCTCGTCCATGTCCCGGACGACGGCTCCGAGGAGTTCGACGGCCCGCCCGCGCCGCCCGCGCAGCCTCAGGAGGTCGCCCTCGCGCAGGCGGAGACTCAGCACCTCCGCGCTCTTTTCGCCGAGGGCCTTCCGCAGGCTCGGCAGCGCCGTCGCGATCAGCCGCTCCGCCTCGTCGAGCCGGCCCTGTTCGAGTCGAAGCACGACGAGGTCGCCGGCCGCCTTCGCGGCTTCGACCGAATCCTTCCCCCCGAGTTCCTCGCGCAGGGCCAGGGACTGTTCGAGGTAGCGTTCGGCGTCCTTCGGCGAGCCCAGGCCGAGGTAGGTCCGCCCGAGCATGCGCGCGAGCATCGCGAGGAGGTCCTTCTCCTTCGCGAAGCGCTTCTCGAAGATCTTCGCGACCAGGTCCAGTCCCTCGACCATGCGGACGTCCCTCGCCCCTTTCGCGGGGTTGGCCCTCGAGAAGACCTCCACGAGGAAGTCCATCGCGGTCAACGCGCGGTTGCGCTCCTCGACGGCGAGGCGCTCGGCCGCGCGGGCGCGCAGGAGGCCCTCGTAGGTCCCGGCGAGGCCGAGGATCAGCGCGAGCAGGACGGCGCAGCCCGCGAGCACGGCCGCCCTGTGACGGCGGACGAACTTCCGTGCGCGGTAGAGGCGGGTCATCGGAACCGCGTCGACCGGCTCGTCCACGAGAAGGCGTCGAAGATCCGCCGCAAACTCCTGCATGCTCGCGTAGCGCCGCTCCTTTTCGTTCGCGAGGGCCTTTTGCAGGATCCAATCCAGGTCCCTGGGGAAGTCCTTCGAAGCGACCGTCACCGTCTCCGGGCGCCGTTCCTTGAAGCTGCGCACGATCTCGGTGATCGAGATTCCCTGGACCGGGAACGGATGGCGTCCCGTCAGGAGTTCGAAGAGCACGAGACCCATCGAATACACATCGGAGCGCACATCCTGTCCGGCGCCGCCTTCCTCGATCTGCTCGGGGCTCATGTAGAGCAGGGTCCCGATGGGTCCGACCCGTCCCGTCAGCTCGAGGGCGCCCTCTTCCTCCGCGTCCTGGATGCGGGCGATGCCGAAATCGATCACCTTGGGGTGGGCCTCGCCGTCCACCAGGAGGTTCGAGGGCTTGAGGTCCCGGTGCAGCACTCCACGCTGATGGCCGTGCGCAACGGCGTCGCAGAACTGGAGGAAGAGTTCGATCCGCCCACGGGCGTCGAGTCCCGCGCGGTCCGCGTATTCGGTGATCGTGGTCGCGCCCTGCACGAGTTCCATCGCGAACCACGGAAGCTCCGTTCCGTCGGCCTCCTCGATGCCTGCTTCGAGGATCTGGGCGATCGCGGGATGTTGGAGGCGGGCGAGGACCATCGCCTCCCGGCGGAAGCGCTTTCGCGAGGCCTCGGATAGAGCCTCGGGGCGGATCGTCTTGATCGCGACCTTGCGCGCCGGATTCTCCTGCCGGGCCTCGTAGACGGCCCCCATGCCGCCGCTCGCGATGCGCCGCTCGATCACGAAGGGGCCGAGCCTCCGCCCGACCAGGGAGAGGGAGGCCGCCGTCCCGGCCCCTCGCTCCGCGAGCGTGTTCTCGCTCGGCGGGACGAGGAAGGCGTCCTCCCGCGAATCCGCCTCCAGCATGCGCCGCAGCTCCTCCCGCAGCTCCGGGGCATCGAGGAACTCTTTCGCGAATTCTTGCTCGCGCTCCGCCGCCGGAAGTTCGAGCAGGCGCTCGAAGGCCTCGCGCACGCGCCGGAAGGATTCACGGTCCATCGTCATGCCTCGTCAACTCGCTGCGGAGCCAGGTGCGGGCCGTGCGCCAGGAGCGTTCGACCGTTGCGTGCGAGCAGCGCATCACTTCCGCGCACTCCTCGATGCTGAGTCCCGCGAAGAAGCGGAGATCGACGACGCGGGCGAGTTCGGGGTCGAAGTCCGCGAGCCTCTCGAGGGCCTCATCGAGCCCGACCAGGTCGCTCGCCCGCTCCTCGAAGAGTTCGAAGAGCGCGTCGAACTCGACGCGCGTCCTTCCCCCGCCGCGCTTCTCGGTCTTCTTGGCCCGCGCGTGGTCCACCAGCACCTGCCGCATGGCCCTCGCGGCGACCTTCAGGAAGTGCCGGCGATCGTTCCAGCAGGCGCCGCCCGAGTTCGCGAGCTTCAGCCAGGCCTCATGGACGAGCGCGGTCGCCTGGAGGGTCGCCGCGGGCCCCTGCGAACGCATCAAGCGCTTCGCCCGCTCGTGCAGCGCCCCGTACAGCGTGTCGTAGAGCCTGGCTGAGGCCCGCGCATCCCCGCCTCGAGCGAGCCCCAACAAACCGCTGATCGCCTCGATATCCAGGTCCGAAATGATTCCCCCGGAATAGAACTCCGTCCCGAAGAAACCCCCACTCTATCACAACCGGAGCCCCCTCCCGGAGACCCACCCCCGACCGAGACCCTCCTCCTCCTCGAAACCCCTTCCCCACTGGAAACCCTGAAGAGCCTCTTCTTTTTCTTTACTCATGCCCTTCCTCATTCGGGGCTAACGCTCCGGTTCAGCAGCGGACCGTCCGCTGCAACCGGTTGTTATGCAGACCCCAAGAATCAGTACTTCCACTCTTCATGAGCCAGCGGCGCCCGCTTGAGTTCATCACGATGGATTCGCCACGTCGGCATCACTTGCTCCATCCACTCATGGAATCTGTCGTTGTGACGCCGCTCGTGCAGATGCACGAGTTCGTGAACGAGGACGTACTCGAGGCACGCGACGGGCTTCTTGATCAGCTCTAGGTTCAACCAGATCCTCCGGGCATCGGCGTTGCAGCTGCCCCAGCGCGTCTTCATGCGCTTGACCCGTACCTCGGCAACGGTCGCTCCGACCCTGGGCTGCCACTTGGATAGGAGCGGCGGGATCAACGCCCGAAGCTGTCGCCGATACCATCTCTGCAGTACGGTCTCTCGCTGATCTCGGTCGAAGCCTGGCGGCACGCGAAGGGCCATCGTTCCAGGCCCGGTTAGCCGTACGCGAGGCGCGCCGACGTGCGTTCGCACGTCTAGGAGGTAGCGGCATCCTTGGAAGTAGTGGCTCTCGCCGCTGACGAATTCCCGCTGAGACTGCCGTTCCTGCGCCGAAAACGCCTTCTGCTGGCGTCGGATCCAGCCCAAGCGGGAAACCACGGCGAGGCGAACGGCTTCATCGTCAAGGCGCAGGGGGGCCGCGACGCGAACTCGGCCCACCGGGGGATAGACGCCGACATGGAGGTTCTTGATGTCCTTGCGGACGACCTCTACGGCGATCCCGCCGATCTCGATAAGTTTCCGGTCAGTATTCACGCTGGGCCTTTACGATGTCGAAGATCCGGTCGGCAAGCGCTTCGTCGTCGCCAAGCTGCACCTTGATGGCATTGCGGACCTCGCGCTCCTTGAGTCGGTTGCCGCGCCAGTCCGCCTTCTTGACGGCACGGATGGCACGGTCCAGCGCGAGCGCGAGTTCCTCGCGTGAAGAAGGAACAGTCTCCGCGCCGTAGTGAGGCGTGGGCTCGGCAACTGCCGACGCCGAGGGTGCTTCCAGGTTGTCGTAGAGCGCCCGCAGCGCTCCGGTGTTGATAGCGGGAGGATAGTCCGGCTGACCTTCCGGTTGGCTGACCTGGCGGGTCAGTTCCACGATCTTCTTCAGGTACTCCTGGTAGTCGAGCGCCTCCTGCCGACGCTGCTCGATCAGCGCCGCCAGCAGCTCCGACATCTTCTCGTAGTACTTCGGGTTGACCGCCATCTCGTCGATGATGAGCCGCCGGACGTTGTTTTCGATGGTCTCGGCCACGGCCTCGTGATTCTCCCGCAGGCCTTTGGGAAGCTTGTCCACCGCAGCCTCACCCTGCTCCACGATCATCTGCACCAGCGTCAGGTCGTTGAACGCCGAGATCTTTTCGCTCTCCTCGGCGCGGATGTACGTGTCGAGCAAATGCCGCATGGCGGGCTCATACATCTTCAGATCCACGTAGTCGCCACTAGCGAGCTTCACCTCCTCGCGGACCTTCTCGTAGTGGCTCACCTCGCGCTTGATGGTCTCTACCTCGGCTTCGCTGTAGCCAGCCGCGCGCATCTCATTGGCAAGGTTGGCATAGGCGCGCAGGTAGGCGGCCGTCAGCTTGTACAGTGCCACCCGCTTCGGTTCGTTCTCCTTGAGCTGAGCGGCATTGCCGCTTTCGGCCGCGCAGAAGTGGCGCAGATAGGCGGCGGTATCGCGCGGCGGCTCGACCGGCTCGCAGAGGGCCTTGACGGCTTCCCGCGCCTCTTCCAGTCGGTCCCGGCCCTGCTCGAGACGGTCCTTGAGCAGGCCTTCCACGTCCTCCTTGTCGTAGCCGGCGAAGGCCTCTCCAGTGTAGTCTTTGATCGACTGCTCCAGCGAACGGAAGAGGTCCTTGTAGTCGATGATATAGCCGTACTCCTTGTCTTCCCCGTCCAGGCGGTTCACCCGGCATATAGCCTGGAAGAGGCCGTGGTCCTGCATGTGCTTGTCGATGTACAGGTAGGTGGCCGGAGGCGCGTCGAAGCCCGTGAGCAGCTTGTCCACCACGATCAGGAGCTTCATCTGTCCGGGCTGCTCGACGAAGCGCCTCTTCACTTCCTGCTCGAACTGCTCGACCTTGACCATCGCCGTCTCTTCGGGCTCGTCGAAGTGGCGGCTGAGCATCTTGCGATAAATCTCGTACTGCAGGAGCCGCTCGGTCAGGCCCTCGCCGCTCTCCTCGCCCTTGATGTCTGCGGGCTGCGGCCGGTAGGAGGTGACGATGGCGCACTTGTCCTTGAGCTCCGTCTGCTGGAACAGCTCGAAGAAGCGGCAGGCGGAGTAGATGCTGTCCGACACGAGGATCGCGTTGCCACGCCCGCTCTTCAGCCGGTCGCGGGTCTCGACGTCCATCAGGATGTCGGCGACGATCTTCTTCAGCCGGTCCTCGGCCGAGAAGATCTTGCGCATGGTGCCCCAACGCTGCTTGATCTGGGCGCGGGCCGAGTCGGTCAGGCCCTGCGTTTTCGATTCGAACCACTGGTCCACCTTTGCCGGGGACGTCAGGCTCTGGTCAATGTCACGCGCCTCGTAGCGCAGGTCGAGCACGACGCCGTCCTGCACCGCCTCGTCATACTTGTAGGTATGGATGTAGGGGCCGAAGGTCTCGATGGAGCGCCGCTTGTCGCCCTTCAAGAGCGGGGTTCCGGTGAAGCCGATAAGCATCACCCCCGGCAGGAGCGCCTTCATCGCCTCATGCAGCTTGCCGGATTGCGTGCGATGGCACTCGTCCACGAAGACGAAGATCTCGCCCTTGGCATGGAAGTCCCTTGGAAGGTGCTTCTCGATGTCAGCAAGGAAGGCGTCGATGTCCCCCTCTTCGGAACGCCCGAACTTGTGGATCAGCGAACAAACCAGCCACTCCTCGCTGCTGTTCAGGACCCGCACCAGGTCGGCGCCGCTCTTCGTCCGGTAGATGTCCTCGGAAACTCCCTTGAAGACACTTTCGATCTGCTCGTCCAGCTCGGTACGGTCGGTGATGATCAGCACCCGCGCGTCCCGCACGTGCTCACGGATCCACTTGGCCAGCCAGACCATGATCAGGCTCTTGCCGCTGCCCTGGGTGTGCCAGAGGATTCCGCCCTCGCGCCGCTGCACCCGCTGCTGGGCGGCCTTCACGCCGAAGTACTGGTTGTGGCGGCAGGTCTTCTTGATGCCCGCGTCGAAGACCATGAAGTCGTGGACGATCTCGAGCAGCCGCTCTTTGCCGCATAGCTGACCCAGCTCCCGCAGCAGCGGGTTGTCCCCGGCCTCAAGGTGCGCATCCGCCTCCTTCCAGCGCAGCCAGTACTTCTCCGGCGTCTCGATCACGCCGTAGCGCAGCCCCTCGGTCTCGTTGCCCGCCATCACGAGCTGGACGGTCGTGTAGAACGGTCGGATGAACTCCTTCTTCTGACTGTCGAGGCTCTGGCGGATGCCTTCGCTCACGGCCACCGTCGAGCGCTTCAACTCAACAACACCCAGGGCGACGCCGTTCACGTACAGGACGAGGTCGGGCCGCTTGGTGTGGACACCCAAGACCGTGACCTCTTCGGCCACAGCGAACTCGTTGTTCTCCGGCTTCTCCCAATCGATCAGCCAGACCGTGACGGTCTGCGCGCCCACCTCGGGCCGGACCCTGACGCCGTAGCGCAGCAGACCGTAGACCTCGCGGTTGGCATCGTACAGCGTCCTGCCGCCCCCGAGCGCCGCGGCCCTGTTCAACTCGAACAACGCCTTCTGGATGATCTTGTCGGAATGTCCCTGGCGCCGCAGCCAGTCGTCGAGCTGCTCCTCTTCGACGTTGCTGTTGCCCTCGCGGTCCTTCCAGTGGCCGAGGTATTCGTAACCCAGTGCATCGCCAAGAAACGCGATCACGCGCTTCTGGGTCTGGATCTCACGCTGGCCGACGCCACTCATCAGTCGGCCTCCCGCTTGGAGTTGGTCTCATAGAGTGTGTCAGTGATGGCGCCTCGGAATATCTCCTCGTTCAGGAACTGCAGCAATTTCTTGGCGGCGGCCCTGTCAGCAGGGAAGACGATTTTGCCGTTGGTAATCTTAACCTCAACTTCGTACCCGTTCGATCGAGCCCTTATCTGTCCGGCATTAAACTGATCCAGCACGCCGGAATCGCGTAGCATCGCGAATCGCTTGCGGAACCACTGGTTGGCGCCGACGGCCAAGGCGTCCACATCCTCTGCCATCAGCAACTCATGCTGAAGAACCTCTCTGATCTGCCGCTCGGACGCCTCTTCATAGAAATCTGCCAGCGGGAGGAAGGTATTGACGGTTCGGAAGCTGTGGAATAGCAGCTTCCTCTCGGCCGGCTTGTAGACCGCAGCCAGCTTCCTATCCAGCGTAAGCCCCGGGCGCTCAGCAGTCTCATAAGTGTCATTCCTCAAGAACAGGAATCGCCCCGGGCGGATCACGTGCGATCGACTGAAGTTCTGGAAGAGGCACAGCTCCTCGCCCTGTGCATTCCGCGCAAAGGCCACAACACCTTTGATCGACTCGACCAGGTCTTCATGGTCGCTGATGGCATCTAGATCTGCAGCCGTGTGGCTCGTCTCGTTCGCCAGCCAATCCGGCAAGGTAAAGTGCGCAAGGCGAAATCGCTCATGGTCCTCCGGTTCGTAGCCGGCATTGAAGTCGATCTCCGTGATGCTGTCCACAAACTCGTCGTACTGGGCCTGCCAGCTCTCCGCTAGCGTGTTCTGGAGGGCCTGGTGCAGGGGGATCCGCAGCAGGCGCACCTTGCCGCCTCGACGAGTAATGACCGCAAGCTGGAAGTTCTCAAGCATCGGCGTCTCCGGTCTGCAGATAGATGCCATGGGCCAGGCGTACGGTCTCGACGTCCTGGCCGGGACGCCGCAACTCCGCTTTGCTGATCAGCAAGTAAGAGACGCCGTCGCTGTTCTTGACCGAGTAGAAGTGATACCCGAGCAGCCCCATGACCGGGTTGAAATGGAACGCGCCGGCATGTGCAAACACGAGGAAGATGATTGCCAGGATGTATGCCCCCGTGAGCCAGTCGCCTGCGAACGCCATGTCTTTCGTCGACACAAACGGCAAAAGATAAGCGAGCAGGAAGGCCAGAACCTCCTTGCCGTCCCGCTCGAAGGCCTTTATGTGAAGCTGGTGCTGTTGCGCGTTCTTCGCCGCGTAGCGCAAGAGTCCCCGGCACAGGAACACAAGCAGCAGAGCGGCGGCAAGCCATCCACCCCACTTCGGCCATGGCCGATCGCGCGCGAACTCGTTGACCGCCACAGCGCCCAGGACCGGGGAGAGAGCGGTTGCCATCAGCAAGAACTTGGCAAACCTATTCAGCATGCCGCCTCCTCCGGTTTCACCAGTCGGATCCGGCCGGTGAGGAGCTGCTGCATCATTCCCTGCTTGATGGCCTGGGTCTTGTCGCGACGGCCTTCCAGGCCAGCGATCTCCGCGTCCATGTCGGAGAGGACATTGGCGATGGTGATCTGCTCCTCGCTAGTGCGCGGGTATGATACGAGCAGCGACTTGAGAGCTGGTTGTTGGACATTCGGGAGACCAGACCCGACGCGCAACCTCATGATCATGGGCTGCAGCTGTTTCAACGCATGAAAGAGGAATGCCTTATCGATGTCCCGCGGAAGGACCGAATAGCAATGCCCTCCACACCAAAACGCCTGTTTTATAAACTGGACGTACCCGCACGAATTCCCACCTTCGCTAACGGCAATCGTGTTGGCAGGCTTGTTAAACGTCTTTGCGAAGCCAGAAGGTGATATGCCACCGTTGAGGTGTGGATATCCGTCCGCGGCTTCGGCGTCCGTCACCCTGAGCTGCTCCCCTTTGCTCACAGCTGCCAGGTCATCAAGCGGCTTCGTCTCCCACTCCCCGCTGAGGCCCGGCAGGCGGGTCTTGCCGGTGAGGAGTTGCTGCATGGCGGCCCGCTTGATGGCTCGCTTCTTGGCGATCAGCTCGTCCAGCGCCCCGAGCAGCTCATCCACATCCGACAACGCCTCGGCGATGGCGCGTTGCTCGGCTGGTGTCGGTGGTATTGGGAGGGAGAGGTGCCGAAGTGTTGCTATCGAAAACTCGAGTCGCGTAGTTCCAACGACCGCCTGAGCAATCCGTGCTTGCGTAGCGCTCGACTCAAGCTGATAGGCAAGGTACTCTGGTAGGAGGCCAGTTCGTGGCCTTAGTCGCGCCAACTCCCTGCTGATGTTGCCTTCGAACCCCTTCGGGACAACGCCTACCCGACCGATTGTCCCTTTGATAGAGAGCAACACATCACCCGCTGTTACCCTGCTCCTGCCGTACCTCCGCTCAATCGCTTTGTCTGCGCGATGATGTCCGCTGTTACCGATGGCCTCAATGGACTTGATGGCAATGATCGGGATGCCATTATCCACGTGTTTGCCGACTTGAACGAGGCCGTAGCAGATTGGTGCGGCGGAATCAGTCAGCTCCTCGCACGACGCTGTCAACCAGTCCAGAGGAATGGTACCGACTTCGCACGCCCGGTAACCCGGAGCCACCTCGTGACCCACGGACGCGACATGACGGGCCAGCGCGGCTTCCTTGGCCTGAATCGCGTGGCGCCTCATCCCCACACCAGCCCCATCATCTTTAGGTGCCCCTCGACCTTGGCGCGGAGCATCTCGACCTCACGTTCCAGTTCCGGCAGCGGCCGGGCGTAGCGCTCCGCCAGCTCCTTGATCCGCGCAGCCAGACGCTGGGTGACGCGCTGGACTTCATCGTCAACGGCGACGCGCAGGGACGCAAGCCACTTGTCTTCGACGACGAGCTGCTTGATCTCGCCCTCGGTCAACTTCGCGTACCGCCTCAGCACCTTCTCATTCAGATCGGCCTGTGCCTGCTTGACCGCCCTGGCGCCCGCGGCCTCGGCTTCGATGAGGGCGAGGCACTTCTCGAGCGCCGCGCGTTCGTCGGCCAGCTCCGGGTCGGTGCCGACTTCCTTGAGTTGGTTCTTCACCGCCCCCTTGGTGACCTTGTTCTTGTCGTTGGTAGCGTCCGCGAGCGGTCCCTCCTCGCCGCTGTGCTCCTCCACGAACTCCACCAGCTCGCGCGCCACCGTTTCCTGCTTGGCCTGTAGTTTCTCGATGGCGGCCTGCTCCTCGGCGAAGAATCGCTGCACAACGAGCGCGGGCGGCACCAGGTCCATCTTGTACTTCTTCCGCTTGATCGTGAGGTCGGGCGTCTCCTTGAGATTGCGCGCTTTGTCCACGACGATGCCGCGCGGCCGGGCGGCCTCGACCCAACCGTCGGCCGCGATGAGATAGAGGTCGTCCTGCATCACCTCGGCCCAGTAGTCCATGAACCGCTGGTAGATATCGTAAGGGTCGATCAGCGGGAGGTCGGCGAAGCGGGCGAGCAGATCCTCGGAGAGATTGTCAAGGAACTCCCGGGGCCGGTCGCCGGCCTGGAGCTTCTCGAGCCGGGGCTGGTGGGCCTCCCGCCAGCGCTCGAAGACATCCCCGACCTGCTTGGCGAAGTTCTTGTACTCGGGGTGGCCGAGGATGGCCGTTCTCACCTCTCCGGCGGGCACGCGTAAGGTGCAGTAGCCCGAGCGGCTGCCCTCCTTGAACAGCGCCTCGCGCAGGGTGGCGAAGACCTGCCAGTACTCGCCCAGGGCGTCGATGTCGCGCGCCGGGATCCCGCCGTTCAGGTGCGCGTCGAGGTCGTGCAGGTCCTCGGGCTCGCTGGAGTCGATATAGCGGGGGAGGTTCAGGTTGTAGTCGTTGGCGGGGCTCGCGATCTCGGCCACCGGCACCATGCGCGAATAGCGGGGGACTTCGATCCGCCGCGTGAACACGTCCACGATCCGGTGGATGTCCTGCTCTCGCAGGCGGTTCTTGTTGCCGTCCTTGAGGAAGCCGCGGCTCGCGTCGATCATGAAGATCCCACTGCGGGCGTGAGCGTCCTCCTTGTCGATCACCACAATGCAAGCCGGGATGCCGGTGCCGTAGAAGAGGTTGGCCGGCAGGCCGATGATCCCCTTGATGTAGCCGCGCCGGACCAGGTTGCGGCGGATGTCGGCCTCCTTGTTGCCCCGGAAGAGGACGCCGTGGGGCAGGATGATCGCGCCCTTGCCCGTGCTCTTGAGCGACCGGATCAGATGCATCAGGAAGGCGTAGTCGCCGTTCTTCGCCGGCGGGATGCCGAGCTCGAAGCGCCCGAACTCGTCGTGGGCCGGGTCGAGCCCGTTCGACCAGGCCTTGGCCGAGAATGGCGGATTGGCCACGGCGAAGTCGAATGTCTTGAGGCTGCCGTCCTTGTTCCTGAATCCGGGGGCTGCCAGCGTGTTGCCGCGCCAGATCTCCGCGGTGGGATGGCCGTGGAGAATCATGTTCATGCGCGCCAGCGCCCAGGTGGCGACATCCATCTCCTGGCCGTAGATGGCGAGCTTCGCCGTCGAGGCTACGTTCGCGGCCTTGATCAGCAGCGAGCCCGACCCGCAGGTGGGGTCGTAGACCGTGGGCTCGGTCAAGTCGCCGGCGCGCTCGATGCCAATGACCTGCGCCATGATCCGCGAGACCTCGGCCGGGGTGTAGAACTGCCCCTTGCTCTTGCCGCTCTCGGTGGCGAAGTGGCGCATCAGGTACTCGTAGGCGTCGCCCAGGAGGTCGTCGCCCTCGGCCCGGTTGGCGCGAAAGTCCAGCCCCTCGAAGATCGCCACAAGCTTCGAGAGCCGGTCCTGCATCTCCTTGCCCGAGCCGAGCTTCCCCTCGTCGTTGAAATCCGCCTGGTCGATGACGCCCCTGAGGTCGTTGGCCTCGGCGAGCTTCGCGATGATCTTGTTGATCTTGTCGCCGATCTCCTTGTCGCCCTTGAGCGCCACCATGTCGGCGAAGCTCGCGCCCTCGGGCACCTCGATCAGCGAGCCCTCGGCGCTTGCCGCTTTGTCTGACACGTACTTCACGAAGAGCAGCGTCAGGACATAGTCCTTGTACTGCGAGGCGTCCATGCCGCCGCGCAGCTCGTCGCACGACTGCCAGAGGGAGGAGTAGAGCTGGGATTTCTTCAGCGCCATGGACTAGCCTCTATAGAAGTGGGTCGCGGCGGTTAGTCCGGTCTGCATAACGTCCACGTTGGGCGGGGTTCACTCTGACCCTTCAGGAGAACGCCTGCCGCGAAAACGAACGGAAGGAATACGCATTCCTGCACGCCGTGTAATGAACTCGATGGGATCAGCGAGCCGGGCTACAAGTTCGCGGACGAGCGACGCTGGCACTGGCTCATCCTCACTAAGAGAGTCGACGATCGCGGCAAGTTCGCGCCATCGCTCGTAAAGATCGCGAAATACCGGATGGCGCATAAACTCACGATCCGCCTGCCGTAGAGCGTGAGCAATGTATCCCGGCGGAAGTAATGCCTCTGGGCTATTAAGGAGTCTGTGCTGCTGACGCACAAGCTCCAGCAGTTCCTCAAGCACCTCTGCCCCGAGCGGGCCTAGGTCCTCACCAGATCGGTCAGCATCCGGAGATGCAGGAGTCTGGCGCTTGAGCTCATCGAGTTGCTCCGCCAAGCGAGGCCACCACACATCGAAGATCCCGTCCAGCCGCCCCTCATCGATAAGACCAGTTTCCTCGGCCTTGTTCAGGCTATGAACTAGCTTCCGGACATCTTCTTTATCTGAGATCGTGGATTGGAACTGGAGAAGCGGACCCTTCACTTCTGATCGCTTGAGGCTGAAGAGGAAAGGCGACACTCGACTCTGGTCGACCAACCTCGACAGGGCCCCCGCCTCAAAGTTCAGCCACGGAGCGTCCACATTGTCCCGCGTGACACACAGAATCCCGTACGAGGATGCTTCAAGCTCCTTTGAAAGATCCGTGCTCCACCTCGCTCCCTTATCGATGTCTTCAGAAGAGACATACGGCTCTAGAGACTGGATCACCGAAGGCAACCAGTCACGTAAGATGATAGCGAGCTTGTGGCTCAGATCTCCAGACCAACTGATGAAGACCTTCATCTCAATCGCTCCTCACGGTCGTAGCCCAACGCTCAGCATCAGCGGCGGCGCGGAGCGCCGTCCGCTGCATGCAGTTGTTAGGCACCGACCGGTTCACAGACCAATTACCTGTTGCTGGCCTTGGAGGTTTTTGCGCATCTCCGTGACTCCCATCTACGCCCTGAACCAAGTCTCGACAGTGGCACGCTCAGAACCAGCCAGAGAGCTGTAGGTAACAGCGCTTCTCAAGCTCAGATTCAGCATCACGAGGTCTCCACCACCGAGCAAGAGAAACGCGAACGAGAGTCCCCGCTGGGATCCGGTCAATCGTCGCTGTTTCTCCAACGTACGAAAATCCTTTACGAGGAAACCCGGTCCCACAGTCGTAGTGCTTCTTGTCATCACGTAGATGGAGGTCGCGATCAGGGATCCAAAACCCGGCGCTTCGGTCCGGGATACCGATACGCTCGCACACGTAGCCGTTGCCGCTGCCTGTGTATCGGACGAGGCCCCCGAATATCTGATCGATATCACCCCTCCACGGTGCTATACGCTCAAGGACGTAGGCACGCAGTTTGGTCCGATCACGGATATGCTCGATATGCCACCGCGCTGTGACGAGGACGTCCTCGACGTGGGGTGGGACCAATTGCGGTCTCGGGGTGTACCTGAGGTCCCATATCTGACCTATCTGGAAGGGTGCGCTCGTGTCATGGTTGTCGCCGGTCGAGGTCAGCAGCCGCACCGAACTCCCATCTTCGGCGATCCCCCCGATGCAGCGCGAGGCACCGCTCATGTGCGTTCGAGCCACGATGAGGACGTTCATGGCTTAATGTGCTCCAGTTCAACGCTCAGCTCTTGCGCCAGCCTCCTAGCGACGAGCCAACGATGGCACGCTTCGGGTTCCCGCTCCACGCAGAACAAGACCACCACGCGGGTGTCCGGTCCGACGGCATCCAGGAACTTCGTCGCGGTAAAGTTCTGCAAGCACTCTGAATTGTACGCCTGAACGAATGCAGGCCCGAGTACGGCACGCTGTCGCTTGCCGACACCAATTCGGTTGTCGTCTGTCTTCTGGATATCGCGAATGGCCTGAGATGGGGCCAGCTCCTTGATGTAGACATAGCGGATGCCCAAGGTGGCAAGCCGATCCTGCAGCCGGCGGCTGTTGGCGAACGCGTACGCCGACCCCCGAAGGCCGCGGCGTCGCCTGATGTCACAAAACGTATCGACACCGGCGTTGGTCAAGGCTGAGAAGAAGCCATCTTCGTCAAAGCCGTAGACGCCTATGGTGACAATGCGAATCTGATTCTGCATCGGCTACTCCCCGAGCGCCGCCTCACGGTGAATCGACGCGGTATTTTTTTCTCGACGTGAAGGTTTCACCGAAGAGGCTCTTCTGACCCCCTGTGAGAATCTGGATAATGGCCTGCTGGCTCACTAGGTTCCCGTCTTCATCGATGTGTCGGACTCGAATGCCTTCCGCTTCCAGCACATCGCCGATGAGCTTGCTACGATGGCACTCCTCCGGGCGCCCTTCACTGCACATAATGCAAACGCGTAGCCCCTTCTCCCACGCGGTGCGAAGCCTGCCAATCCCCCGGCGGAACGGCTCCGTGACCTTGAGGCGCTCGTAGTCGACCTTCCCGTTGACGTAGCATTTCTCGCCGTCGGGACGTCCTCCAAGGAGATCGCCCATGAAGACATAACGCATCCCCTCGTGCTGCAACGCAGAGGCCAGATTGTCCTTGGAAAACTCGGGCTTGAACTTCGAGTACGGAGCCGAACGAACATCGACAAGGAAGTCGATCCTGTGCTCCTTCAGCAAAGTTACTAGCTCATCAAGCTCGCGTTTTCCGTAGCCGATCGTGTAGATGGCTGTTTCCTTCATGGCGTCATGTTCTCCACGAGATCCATCGCAAATCTACCTCTCACACGCTTCACCAGCATCCCACTGATCATGCGGGGTCATACGCGAGCCTAACGACAAAGTTCACTGGCCGCTATGGAGCGCAGCGGAACAGCGGCCAGTGCAGCGCCTTGTTAGACGGCATGTGTTGAACTCCGGCCAGACTCTATCACGGGTGTCTCCCGAGGTATTGTCAAAAGCTGTGGATGGCTGAATCACGCGGCGACCTTGGTTCCATCCTTGAATCGCACTCCTTGGAGGACGTCTCCGAGGAGTTGGTGTCCATTCAGCT
>JALUUL010000073.1 GCA_027021385.1 Planctomycetota bacterium
AGGGTTGGACATGCTCCCCGTATCAGCCCGTCCCCACCGGAAACCCTGAAGAGCCATTCCAATAAACCTGACAAAAACATCTCTTTTGGGATCGTAACATGTGCTTCCAGGATTCCGCAAAAAGGTTGGATTTGGGAACCAACCCACACGATAAGGACCACGCTGGCTCGGCTGCTGAGCTGGGGACCATCTGGCTGGAAAAAGAAGAAAGGTAAAGGCGAGTGTCGTTTTTATGAAATTCATTGTCATGGAGTTTCTCTCCTGATAAGGCCGGCCCCCTGGGATGGACCCAGGGGGCCGGGATTTTTTCAATCCGTTCCTTCGACCAAGACCGTGTAGGTTTGCATGTTCGAGGGGATGAACCCCTGGCCGAAGGGGGTGTTCTTCCCTGTTGTGGCATCCCCGACCCAGCCGAATTCCATACTGTATCTCCTTGCAACTCCCGATGTGCCTTGCAAGGTGATGAATGTCCCTTGAGGAGGGAACTGGTATGAGGGATACCATCGGCCCCAAGAATCTGTATTGACGAAATAAGCGAACTGTGGAAAGTTGTCATTGTAGTGCGGATAGAAATTGAAGAAATCGGTAGTATCGCTAATTCTTTTGTAGGGATCCTGGGGAGGGTTCCCGACGGGGGTGCTGTCCAGCCATTGAAAAGTGCTTCCAAAGACTGGGTAGGTCCCTGGTGGGTTGATCAGAGCCGCCGTCGGGTTCCAGTAGAGGGCTTGGTTGTAGCCGCTTTGGCAGGGTTGCCAGATGGGGTTGAACACGTTGGGGTTGCTCCAATAGGGGTGGATGTCCGCCAGCAAAGCGGGGGTGATGTCCACCCTTTGGGGGGAGTAGTAGTTCGAAGGGGGGGCAAAGGTCCAACTCGAAGAGGTCCAGGGGAGATCATCGTACTCACTGCTGGTTTGCGGAATGATGACCCGGAAGAGGGGACTATAAATTGAACCGCTGCTTTGGGCTGTTGTATGGTTCGAGGGTCCGATGTACCACAAGTAATGGTTTTCTTGGGAATCTGTATTGGGGATCATGACCGGCTGCAAATCTTTGATGAAGTTTGTCGTCCCGAATCTATAGCCGGCAATGATCAACAGGCCGGATTCATCTGCCCCAAGATCGATCAGGGAGCGGCTTTGGTAATTCACATATTTCGGATGGTCTAGAATCCTTGGATTCCCATAACCCTCGCAATCGAACTCCCAGTTCGAATAAGGCCAGGTCGATTGATTTGAGCCTAGAGCAAGGAAACCCGGAGGATTGGATAGAGTCCTTCCGTTCCCAAAGGTGATCGGGAAGTTCGAGCCAGTGGTCGGGGACCATCCCCGATCGATCAGGGGGTTGAGGTTGCTCGGTGCTTGCGGTTCACTTGCTGCATTTGCCACCGAGGGAGCGAGGCGGAAATCCCCAAGGCAGTAGTCAAAGTGGCTCGCGGATTGCGGACTGTAATAATACGTCCCCGAACCGGATTTGAAACGCCCGTTTTGGAAGAGATCCCTGATGAATAGGATTCCGCGGCGGAGGTTTGAGGTGTTTCCGGTGATCGCAGAGAGGTTCACCGGCGAATTCGATGGATTCGTCAGGCCTGAGGGAAGGGTCGTGATCGGAAGGTTTCCGATCTTGATCGCCAGATTATAGTGGATGTTCTCCCAGGCATTGAAGATCCCGGTCTGTGGATTCGAACCGGTAGCGGCCGTGATCCTCAGGTCTTCATCGGCGATCCCTTCGAAGGCGGAAAAGGTGGGAACGCCTCTGAAAGCTCCAGGCACATGAGGAAAACCATAAGGCCAAGTGAGTCCACTGTCATTGGAAGGAAGCGTCCGATCGAAAATGTTGTTCAAGAGGATCGACCGGGAAACACCTTGGCTGTTAGAGTTTTGCGACTGACCGTTCCAGAGGGCCGCACCGTTCCAAACGAAGGTGTTGTTGGCGATGGTGACCTGATGCCAGGATTGTGCGGAAGTCGGGGCATCGAGGAGGATTCCGATCGTGTTGGAGAAGATCCAGCAGTTGGTGATCGTGGTATGGCAGGCCGCCTCCGTGCCGAAATAGATAGCTGCATATTTTTCATAATCCTTATTTACATTTTTTAACGTACTTCCAAAGATTGAGATAGAAGAAATGAATGAACCGACACCTGTGTAGAGTGGACTGTTGCTAGTTTTTCGTTTTCCGAAAACAAAGGCCGGTTGCGGGTTGGTGCTGCCATTGGGGGCCTCGAGATGAAACACAGTGTTGAGGGCTGAGGTGCCCTGGATGCTGACATGGTCCGGAATATAGATCGGGAAGTCCTCTTGGCTTGCCAGGACGCTGTTCGACCTGTAGTGCCAGGGGCCTTGAGTCCCAGTATTTACATAGGAGTTTGGGTTGAGGGTTGTCGGGGCATACCAACCTGGCAGCAGATGGATGATCGCATACTCCCAGGTGATGCCCGTAACGGCACTCGTGTAGGGAAGAGAAGGGATGTAGTTAAGAGCGCCGGTCGGGCCGTTGATCGTCTTGAAGGGGTAGGGGGCGTGGAGGAGGACGGCGTTGTTCTGCGAGGAGTCGAGAACGTCGGCCGGTTTGAAACGGTTCGAGGAGCCACAGGCGGAACCGGCGGGATTCAGGATCGAGGCTCCGTTGATGGCGGAGTCGTTTCCGTAGTGGGGGTCGACCCAGACGTGGATGACCCGCTTGTTGGTCGAACTCGGGGATTGGCTCTCAAGGGTGCCGGGAAGGAACACGGCAGCGCAGGCCAGAACTCGGGTGGCCAGTCGTAAGGTTTTGTGGGGGGGGCTTTATGGAGTTTCATTGGGTTTTCCTCCTTAGGTGGAGTCGATTGGGTCGTGTTTATATGGGAAAGAGCCGGCTCCAGGGTTTCCTGCCATCGAGGAGCAATCGAATTTCCTTCTATTATTCGATTCGTGCCTTGTCAAGGGGGGGGAGGCGATAGGTTTCTCCTCGTTGTCTTACCGTAACTGTTTGGCGAGTGGATTCCGTCTACAGCTTTCGACCATATCTCTTTTTCCTGCGTGTCAGGGGGCTGCTTCAGGACCTGGGCGTCCCGGCCGGGATGCAGCCGCGAAGGGGTTCGTTTTTTTGGGGGGGCCGCAGGAGAGGTGCGGGTGGTGGGGGAGAGCCGCTTAAAAGGCGGGAACAGCGCGAGGTCGGCGTGGATTCAGCGCGGGAGGAGGGCGGCGGTGAGGGCGGCCTCGAGGGAGGAGGCGGTGGCGGCGTCGAAGGAGGGGCGGTCGGGGTAGACGAAGAAGCCGGCGAGTTCCATCGCCCCGAGGGCGTGGGGGAAGTGGGGAGAGGGGATCTCCTCGCGTCTCGGGAGGATCCAGGCGCGGCCGGGAAGGGCGAGGAGGTTGGCGGGGGCCGTGAGGCGGCGGTCGAGGAGACGGCGCGCCGAGGACGCGCGTCTCCCGGCATCGGGGTCGTCGATCGCGGCCGCCGCGAAGGGGAGTTCGGCGAGGCGGGGGAGGAGCGGGGCCTCGAAGTCGGCCCAGTGCAGGTGGGCGAGGGGGATCGAGGCCGAGGCTCCGACCGTGTTGCCCAAGAGGATGCCGCCGTGGCGGTCGAGGAGGCGGAAGGCCTCGACGAGGAAGGCCTCCGGCCATTCGCGCGGCTCCCCGTCGCGGGCCCAGAGGATCCCGTGGGGGGAGGCGAAGGGGAAGCGGTTCGGCGTCAGGACGGATGCCGCGCCCTCGAAGAGGGCCTCCCGGGCGCGGATCGCGGGGCCGCGTCCTTCGTCGA
Organism: Planctomycetota bacterium; assembly: GCA_027021385.1. GTDB lineage: Bacteria > Planctomycetota > UBA1135 > UBA1135 > JALUUL01. The sequence goes on from JALUUL010000073.1 coordinate 3,739, forward strand.
AGGAGGGGCGGGCGGTCCCCGGGACGCCGGCGCGGCGCCCGCGCCCTTCGATCAGGAGGGCCGTAAACGGCAGGCCGAAGGGCGCGAGCGGGCGGCGGGCGGAGGCGGGATCCCCGGGGTCCGGGAGGAGACCGCGGGGATCGGGGAACTCGAGGGTCACCGCGCGCTCAGAAGCGCACGCTCCACTGGACGAGCCACTCGGTGTTCGCGAGGTCCAGGTTGTTCTCCTCGAAGGTGTTGACCTCGATCTTCATGTCGACGTTCTGGGTGACGTCGATGCCGAGCGTCAGGGTGTGCATCTGGCGGTCGTCGGAGATCGCGCGCAGCGCGGTGCTGCTCGAGGCCGAGGCGTTCGCGAAGCCGCGGGCCTGCTGCATGATGCCGAGACGGTAGGCCAGTCCGATGCCGGTGAAAAAGAGCCGCTGCTGGTAGTAGACGCCGTCCAGCTTGAGCTTGAGAAAGGGGCTGATCCCGAAGATCTGGCGCTCGCCGTTGCCGTCCTTCGCGTACCAGTACTCGGCGTCGAGACCCGCGTGGAAGGTCTGGTCGTTCCAGTCCAGGCCCGCGAGGATTCCGTAGCGGTTCCGTTTGGCGGTGCCGTCGTAGGTGCTCCCGAAGTTGTTCGTGAGGAAGGTCCTGTCGGCGGCCGAGAGGCGGCCGAAGCGGGCGGAGACCGCGAGCCTGTAGCCCACGTCCGGCTCCTCGAGCCGGTCCTTGATGCCGAGGCCGACCGAGAAATCCTTCGAGTTGTTCGCGTCGCCGCGGGCCTCGTTGTCGTGGACGAGGGGGCTCGCGCCGTTCAGGTTCACGCCGGCGTCGCGCTTCGTGACCATCGGCCCGTTGTCGAGGCCGAGCCGGTAGAAGAAACCCTCCTCCGTGTCGCCGCCGATGCGGAGCCCGGTGACCTCGTCGCGGTAGAAGGATGTCCCCGCGAGGGAATAGGCCTCGTGGCGGGCCTCGAAGAAACCGCGTTCCCAGCGATAGAAGTTCCCGACCTGGATGAAGGTGTTCGTCGGATCCTCGAAGCCGAAGAGGTTCCGGCCGAGGTTTCCGAAGCGGAAATAGGCCTCGTCGAGATCGACCGCGCCCTCGTCCTCGTCGCGCACGACGGGGTCCATCGTCAGGGTCGAGCGGAAGAAGAAGTCCCGGATCATCTCCACGCCGAGGTTGAGCTGGAAGCGGCGGATCCGGAACTGCGTGGCGCCGCCGACGCCGAGCCGCCGTTCGGCCTGGGCGTCGTAGAACTCGAAGTCGAGCCGGCCTCCGATCTTCAACTTCTCGTTGAGGACCGAGGAGACACCCTCGGGGGCGGGGCCCTGGGCGGGCACGGGGGCCAGGACCAGGCCGGCGAAAAGGACGGTTCCCAGAATGGATTTCATCGGCATATCCTCATCGGTCAGGGGGTTCGCGAAGCCTCCCGCGCGTTCCCCTCGTTGGGCGGTCGCGCCGCGGGGAAAGGCCCCGCCCGCACCGCGCGGAGCCCCAGGCGAGATGGGCGGGATCCTCCGGCGCCGTCGCGGCTTCGCGGGCGGCGGGCGGGGGACCCTCCGGGGGAAGAACGTACGGGGACGGACGGCGCGGGCAAGGAGAAAACCGCCTTGCCCTAAGGGGCGCGATCATGCGCCGGAACGGGGGCGCCGTTATGCTTGTCGGACCTTTGCCGCGGCTCCGTCTCCGCGGGCCTTCCGCGGGGACGGTCCCACGAAACCGGGCCCGGCCCCGGCCCGATTCCCGATGCGCATACCGTGAAAACCGTCTTCTTCGGCACCGACGACTTCCCGATTCCGGCCCTCAAGGCCTTGGCGGCCAAGGGCTTCAGTCCAGCCCTCGTCGTCACGAAACCCGACGCCCCCAGGGGCCGGGGGCGGAAGATCTACCCGCAAAAGGTGCGGCTGGCCGCCGAGGAACTCGGGATTCCCTGCGAGCAGCCGCCCGACGTCCTGGATCCGGGGTTCAAGGAGAGGCTCGCGGCCCTCCGGCCCGACCTCTGTCTCGTCGTCAGTTTCGGGAGGATCCTGGACGCGGAGTTCCTGGCGATCCCGGCGCTGGGTTGCCTGAACGTGCATGGTTCGCTCCTTCCACGCTGGCGGGGCGCGGCGCCCGTGCAGCACGCGATCCTCGCGGGCGACCCGAAGACCGGGGTCACGGTCATGAAGATCGAGCCGAAGCTCGACGCGGGCCCGATGCTCCTGAAGAAGGAGACCGAGATCGGAGAGGACGAGACCGCCGGGGAACTCTTCGCCCGGCTGGCCGAACTCGGGGGGGAGGCGCTCGTCGAGGCCCTCGAACTCTACGAGGGGGGGGAGCCCGGGTTCGAGGAACAGGACGAGGCCCTCGCGACGCGGGCCCCGAAGCTCACGAAGGAGGAGGGCTTCATCCGCTGGGACCGCCCGGCGAAGGAGATCCACAACCTCGTGCGGGCCTTCACCCCCACCCCGGCGGCGCGCACGCGCTTCGGGCCGCGGAAGCTGATCATCCTCGAGGGGCGGGTCGGCGAGGACCCCTTCGGCTTCGGGGAGCCCGGAAGGGTCCTGACCGCGGGCGAGGAGGGCATCCGCATCTGCACGGGCGACGGCGTCTATCGCATCCTGAAGCTCAAACCCGAGAACGGGCGCAAGATGACGGCAGGGGAGTTCGAGCGGGGGTATCGCATCCCGCCCGAGGCCCGATTCGGATGATGGGGGCCCGCCGGGCCGCCTGGAACGCCCTCACGGCCTGGCTGCGGGCGGGCCCCGCCAAGGGTCGGCTCGGCGGGCGCAAGCGGCCGTTCCCCCCGCCGGGGCTCGAGGGGCGCGAGGCCGCCTTCGCCCGGCGGCTGGCCGAGGGGACCGTGCGCCGTTTCGGAAGCCTCGAGGCCGTACTCGGGAAGCTCGCGCGCAAGGGGCGCCCGCGCCCCGAGGGGCTTTTCGCCGCCCTCCTCCTGGGCGCTCACGAACTCCTCTTCGAGCGGGCCGCGCCGCACGCCGCCGTCTCGGAGGCCGTGGAACTCGCGCGGCTGGCGGCCGGCAAGGGGGGGGCCGGCTTCGCCAACGCCCTCCTCCGCCGCCTCGCCCGGGAGCCCGAACTCCGCCTCTGGCTCGAGGAGCCGGGTCCGGGGGCTCCGGTCGGGACCCTCGCCGCCTGGCACTCCCTGCCGCCGCCACTCGTGGAACGCTGGCTCGAGGCCTTCGGCGGGGAGCGGGCCCGCGCCCTGTTCGAGTGCGCGAACCTCTCCCCGCACCAGGGCCTGCGCGTCCGCCGCGGGCGCATCGAGGCGGAGGCGCTCGGAGAATGTTTGGCCTCGGAGGGCTTCGAGACCTCGCCCGGTCCCCATCCCGGCACCCTCGTCCTCCCCGCGGGGACGGGGCGCGGCTCCCTCCTCGGAACCCGCGCCTTCGCGGAGGGGCTGTTCTCGCTGCAGGACCCCGCCTCGACCGAGATCGCGGACACGCTCCAGGCCGAACCCGGACACAGGGTCCTGGATCTGTGCGCGGCCCCGGGGGGCAAGACCCTCGCGATCGCCGAGAGGCTCGACGGCAAGGGCGCCGTCTACGCCTACGACAAGAGCCCCGCCCGCCTCGAGGGTCTTCCCCGCGAAGCCGCCCGGCTGGGTCTCGACGGGATCTTGGTGCTCGCGGGCGAGGAAGGGCTCGCCGAACTCCGGGTGGCCGCGCCCTTCGACCGCATCCTCGTCGACGCGCCCTGCACGAACACCGGCGTCCTCGCGCGCCGCGCGGAGGCGCGCTGGCGTTTCTCCGCCTCCTTCCTCCGCGCCCAGACGGAGACGCAGCGGCGCCTCCTGGAGCAAGCCCTCTCCCTCCTGGCCCCGGGAGGACGCTGCGTCTACGCGACCTGCTCCCTCGAGATCGAGGAGAACGAGGACCTCGCCCGCGCTCTCGTCCTCCCTCCGGATGTCGAACTCCTCAGCGCCGAACGGCTCCTCCCCGAACCCTCCCTTCGCGACGGCTCGGGAATCGCGATCTTCCGGAAGTCCTGATGGCCCCGAGGGTTCGGAGGATTCCCCCCTCCGCAGAGCCTCCCGGACCTCAAGAACATCAAGCAGATGAACGCGGTCGACGTCTGGATCGGGGCCCGGGATCGCGGGATCCTTCGACCAACCAGGTCCAGATCTTCGGGATCTACTGACCGAGGGAATCGGCCGCCTCGCAGAGTATCGCGTAGTACGCGTCCCGGTCGAGGTCCGCGAGGATCGAGCCGAAGGTCTCGGCTTCGACGTGGGTCGCGACGTCCCCGTAGTCGATGCTGGGAACGTAGTAGACCGCGAGGAGGGGATTGAGGTCCGGACGGTCCTCGAAGGCGGGATGGATGTGGAGGAGGAATCCCTCCGAGGGGTCCTCCCCGAGCGCCTCGAGCCAGGCGAACTCCCCTTCCCGGAGCCCCTCTTCGTCGAAGCGCAAGGCCGTCCGGTAACGGACGACGCGACGGTCCTCGAGGATCCGCGCGAGGGTCTCGGGGCTCAGGGGACCGTGACGCTCCCTGGCGTCCTCCGCGAGGCGCCTCACGTGCGCCAGGAGGGCCTCCTTCCCTTTCTCTTCGAACTTTCCGTCCCGCATCGAAGCCTCACCGTCCGACGGACCGGGGAACTCGATCTCCGATTCGGGACGGGTCCCCCTTTCGAAGGATGCTACCCGTACGGAACGGCGGACCGTAACCCCGCCGGGGCTCCGGTCCGCCGGAAGAGGAGGCGCCGCTTCAGTCTTTCTGATAGCGCTTCTTGAACTCGGCGCGGCGCTTGTCGCGCATCGCTTTCTCCTTCGGGTCCATGCGGTCGATGGACCACTGGTGATCCTTGCTCTCGATCACCTTCTGGATCCTGGACATCAGGACCTTTCCGTCCGCGGCGCGCTTGTCGTCGCTCGAGCGCATGGCTTCTTCGGCCAGCTTCCGCAGGACGGGGATGTACTTCGTGTAGAAGTGCTTGGCCACATCGTACGTGCCGTGCCAATGCGTGTAGTCCGGTGCCATCATCGCCGCGCCGTGGCGGGCCCGCCGTCCCTCGTGGTGCCAGATCTCGAACCAGATCCAGTCGACCTCGTGGGAGAACGGCGCCTTGTACGGCCGAAGCGGTTTCGCCAGGGCGTAGAGTTCCTTGCCCGGCTTGGCGAACTTCTCGTTGTAGAGTTCGACCAGTCCGTCGTATTGGATGTAGAAACCCTTGACCCAGTTCTTCTGGTGGCAGGAGAGGCAGACTTCCTGCATGTTCTGGCGGCGCATCTGCCAGGGGATGTCCTTGCCGGGGAGTCCGAGCTTGGCGTCGGAAACCTCGGGGCGGACGGAGACGATCGGCCGGTTGTTCCAACTGATGCGGAGGCCGACGTCGTGGGTAACGGGGCTCTTTTTGGTCGCCGACATGTGGCAGGTCGCGCAAGTCGGAGCATCGAAGTAGTCCTCACCGGCAATCCATTTCGCCGCGCCCAGGTTCATCTTCGACTCGTTGGCGAAGAATGCGATCCCGTGTTTCGATTCCTCGTAGATCTCTTTCTGAGGGTGATCGGGACCGAGATGGCACTTGCCGCAGGTGTCAGGGTGTCGGGCCTGGGCGATCGAGAAGCTGTGGCGGGAGTGACAGGCCGTACAGGCGCCCTCGGATCCGTCCGGATTGATCCGTCCGATGCCGGAGTTCGGGAAGGTCGCGGGGTCGGGCTTGCCGTCGGGGAGGATCTTGATCTGCGAACCGTGGCACTGCCAGCATCCATTGACGGCGGCCGCGGAGTTGCCCTCTGGGAAACCCGGGGTCTTCAGGGCGCGGTTTCCTTCGACGACTTCGGCCAACACGTTGTCCAGGGAGCCGAGGATGCGCCCGGCCTTCGCATGGTGGGACGCGGTGAACTCGGAAACCTCGGCCGAATGGCAGCGGGCGCAATCCTTCGGCGTGACGATCGTGGAGATCGTCCGGTCATAGTGTTCGAAGGCGTCCTTGTCTTTCTTCTCGGCGGCGTGGCATTCGTAGCAGCCGACGTTCCCGCGGTAGTGCTTGCTGGCCCCCCATTGCTGGTAGAGACCGAGGTTTTGTTTCTTGTGGCAGGAGATGCACTCCTTGGAAGCCTCGCTCATGCGGGGCAATCCGATGGCCTGGGCGGCGAGATCCACGCCGCCGAACAGGAGGGCGGCGAATACGGCCGCCAGCGGACTCGTTCGCCGGTGGAGCTTTTTCAGTTTTCGGAAACGAATCATCGATTCTCTCCTTTCAAGGATGAGCGGGTGAGGAATCGGAAGCCGGATCCCGAGGGGGAAGGCCCGCCGAGTCCGGTTCCATCCGGTACCGATGGTCATATGTGAGACGACCGGAAAGCACGGGGATCGTGATCCGGACGAAGATCGTGTAGCAGAGCAGTCCGAAGGCCCAGATCCCGAGGCAGACCAGGGTTTCGTTGATCGTCGGGTGATACTCGACCAACTCTCCGAGCGGAGAGGGGATGAAAGCGGGGATGATCAAACCCATTCCCTTTTCGATCCAGATCCCGACGATGAGCATGATGCAGGCGAGGTTGATGAACGGGAGTGATCTCGAGAACGGGAGGAGAAGAATGACGAGGGCTACCGTGTTGAGAACGACCGCCGTCCAGATCCAGGGCACGAGGGCCGAATGTCCGTGGAGGCCGAAGAAGAGGTATTGAGCGGACACGACGTGCGAGGACTGGGTATAGAACTCCGTAAAGACCTCGCAGACCAGGAGGAACATGTTGATCGCCATTGCGACCGTCACGATGCCCTTGAGCAGTTTCAAGGCCTCGTCCGTGACCTTGTAGAACGTGTACCTCCGAATGATCTGCAGGGTCAGGATGATGAAGGCGGGGCCCGCCGCGAAGGCGGAGGCGAGGAATCTCGGAGCGATGACTGCGGAGTTCCAGAATGGGCGGCCGCCGAGTCCGGAGTAGAGGAAGGCGGTGACCGTGTGGATGCTGACCGCCCAAAAGATCGCGATGAAGACGAACGGGATGTAGAAGATCCTGCTCGGCTTGCGCTTGCGGTAGGCGCAATAGATCAAGTATCCGCAGATGTGCATGTTGAGCAGGAGATAGCCGTTCAGGACGATGACGTCCCAAGTCAGCATCGAGATCGGCCAGTTGAAGCGGAGCAGCAGGTGGACGAAACGGTCCGGACGGCCGAGGTCTACGGTGACGAAGGCGAGACACATGAAGATGGCCGCCACTGCGAGGAGTTCCCCGAAGACGACGAGATCATGCAGCTCTTCGTTCTTGTAGATGTAGACGGGGATCACGAGCATGACCGCGGCCGCCGCCATGCCGACCAGGAACGTGAAGTTGGCGATGTAGAGTCCCCAGGAGACCTGATCGGTCATTCCGGTCACAGCGAGGCCGTCGACGAGCTGGTGGCAGTAGGCGTTGAGCCCCAGGAGAGCGACTCCCGTCAGGAGGAGCATCCAGCTGTAGTATCTCCAATCCCCCACGAAGGAGATCCGGAAGCAGCGCCAGAGGAATCGGAGGTATTCGCGGGCTTCCTGTTTCATCTTCCCGTTCCCTTCCGGGAGTCTCCGTATCCGTCGTCGAAGTAGTAGAAAAAGCGTGGGAGGGTTCCGACGTCCTTCTTCAGGATGAAGATCCTCTTCGTCTTCAAGATGTGGTGGACCTCGCTGTCGGGGTCGAGGACGTTGCCGAACTTCCGCGCTCCGACGGGACAGACCTCGAGGCAGGCCGGCATGCGGCCCTCACGGGTCCTGTGCAGGCAGAAATGGCATTTCTCCATCACACCCTTGTGTCTCGGGCGGTTGGAGAGGTAGGCCATGTCCGGGTTGATCTCGTCCTTGGGGATTCCGGGCTCCGCGAAGTTGAACCGCCGGGCCCAATAGGGACACGCGGCCTCGCAGTAGCGGCAGCCGATGCACCAGTCGTAATCGATGACGACGATGCCGTCGGGTTCCTTCCAGGTGGCCTCGACGGGGCAGACCTTGCAGCACGGGGGGTTCGCACACTGGTGGCACTGGACCGGCATGTAGGACTTGTCGGGCGCGGGCACCTTCTCGTGGTCGTAGTAATGGTTGCTCTTCTCGACGTCGATCGCGCCCTTCGGCATCTCGAGAACCCGGATGTACTGGATCTCCGGGCTTCGGCTCTGGTTGTTTTCCACCACGCAGGCGTGGACGCATTTCCGGCAACCGATGCAGCGTCCGATGTCGAGGGCATAGGCGAACTCCACGCCGTCCATCGGCTTGACGTCCCGGAGGTGGGGACGGACCTCGAATCTCCGCTCCACGTCGTCGGCGATCCTTTTCAGAGCCGCCTCCATCTCCTCCTTCGTCATCTCCTTGTAATGCTTCTGGAGGAACTTCCCGATCGACAGCTCGGAGGGGTCGTAGTCCTTGAGCGGGCTCACCGCGGCCGCGAAAGCCGCGAGCCCGCCCGCGGCTCCGACTCCCCCTCTGAGGAAACTCCGCCGGTTCATCTCCGAGGCGCTCATCGGCCCTCTCCTTTCCCCGGGTGGGGTTCGCCCTCTCGGGGTTTTCCTGCATCATGCGCCGCGCCGTGTCCGGCCTTCTCCTCTCCGATCAGTAGAGCCTTCTCGAGGGGGTCGAGAATCTCGACCTCATGATTGCCTTCGGGAGTCCCGTGAGGTTTGGTCATCCGTAGGGTGTTGGGACCGGGCAGGGGGATGAAGGGTTGCATGGCCGGTTCGACCGGACGGTGGGGGTTGTGGCATTCCGCGCACTCGAAGCGCCGCATCCTTGGGTCCTTCGGGTCCCAGGCCTTCTGCGTCTTGCCATGTGCACCGACCTTCCAGTCCTCTCCTATCCTCTCGTGGCACTTGGCGCAGAGATAGGAGGATCGGGTGAAGGGGATCTTTTCCTTTTCCTTGGTCAGGAGTCGGTCCCGGTCCTTCAGGTCATGGCAGTCCACACAGGACTCGAGAGGGCCGTGGTCGAGACGGATATGGGTGTGCTGCTTGAGATCGTGCGTCTTGGGGGGATCGGAGAGGAAGATCCTGTGGCATTCCATGCAGGTCTTTCGGTAGCCGCCGATCTCGATGGTCGGCGGTTCGCCGACGATTCCGCGCAGGGGCTTGATCGAGATCCGGTTGGAGGTTACCTCGAGTCGTTCCGGAATCGGGACCTGAGCAAGATCGGGACCGAAGAGGAACCAGGCGGCGAGGAGAAAGAACCCGGGTCCGAGGAACCAAGTGAACCGGCCCCGGGCCACGGCCGGCGAGGGCCGTGTCGTTCTCGGTGATGGGTTCAGACTGCTCATGGCCGCTCCTGTGAGGGGGATGCTTGGCGGGGAACCGCGGAGGGCGGAGACCCGTCCCACCTCATTTCTTTTCCGAACACCGCTCCAGCGGGCCCGGGATTCTAAGGGATGTTCGGATCCATTGATCGTGGGAAGAAGAGGCTGCGACGAAATGCCTTCCGCAGATCCGCGCACTTCAAGGAAAGGGAGGAAAAGATAAGCCTGGGGAAAACATGAGTAGTTTCAGGCATCGATCAGAGGAATGGCGTAATGCGTATCTAGGGCCTTTCCGGCCGGAGAGGGGCCGCAAGGCCATTGCTTGCCAAGTTCCGGGCGTGGAAAAGGATTCCCCGCAACTCTGAAGCGGAAGGGAAGTCAAGATCCCGTGCTTCCGGCCGGGGGGGAGAAAACGAGAATTTCCTCGAACGGATATCGTTTCCGGCACTCTTCGGGAGAGGATTTGAGAATGGCTTTCTTGAAAGTATTATCGATTTTTAGCCATTCCTTGACCAAGTCGTCTTGTATTACGAATGTCTCGATTGCTTCGCGGAGCAAGCTGTGCCTGACGGAGAAGAGTTCCTCGGTTATGAAGATGTGCGCATGGGCCAACGGAACCGCTTTTCCCCTGTAATCCTTGGGGCCGCCCATGGCTTGCGCGATGAAGGTCGTTTGCTGCGCTTCGATGTGATCACGATCGACCCCCTGAAAGTAGAGTTTCAGCCATTCATGGGAGAAGATCTTGTCGTAGAACAGTTTGTGAACGGCCTTCAAGACAGGATAGCCGCCGATACGTTCGAACAATGAAGAGTCGTTGTCTGGTTTGGCTTTCATTTCGGTATAGTAGTTTCTACACGATCGACCCATTCCAGAAGGACATCGAAGAGATCCAAATTCTCGCATCCGATGTCCGAGTGCAATTCCGTGCAAAGCCCTCCTCGTCTCTTAGCGATGCGAATCAGTTCCCGCATCTTTTCCCATGCAAAACTCATTCGCTCCTCGAAATGTTCGATTTCCTCATAGCTGGAGAAAAGCTCTGCCATCGTCCGATCGATCATTGAAAGAGTTTCCGATAGTTCTTGCGGAAGGCCTCGATAGGAGCAAAGAGGGCCTAGATCTTTCAGCTCATCCAGTGGGTCTGGTTTCATTGTTTCATCCCTTCCAGGAATTGATCCACGGCCTCTTGAAGTGAGCTTGCCAAGCGGGAGAGTTCTCCGGCCGCAATCCTGAGTTCTCCCGCCGTCCTCCCTGTCTCCTTGGCCACTTCGGAGACCCCGGTGATGCTGGACTGGATCTTGGATGCGTTCTCTGCGGAGCCGTCGACGCTGGTCGTGAGTGTCTCGGAAGTAGCGACTTGATCCTGAACATTCTCGCTGATGGCTTTGGAAATGGAGTCTATCTTTTCGATCGTTTCCGAGATCAGTTTCATTGAATCCTGAGCCTGATCGGCCGCCCTTTGAATGGCTTCGATCTGTCCTTCGATTTCTTCGGTCGCCCCCGCCGTCCGGTCGGCCAGGGTGCGGACCTCGGAAGCGACAACGGCGAAGCCCACGCCGGCCTCCCCCGCCCTCGCAGCCTCGATGGAAGCGTTGAGTGCAAGGAGCTTGGTTTGGGATGCGACTTCGGTGATGAGTCCGATCACCTTTTCGATAGTCCGAGTCGTGGTTTGCATGCTGTCCATGGCCTCAGCGCTGACCTGGCTTCCCGACACCGCTTCATTCATCAAAGTGTTGGTCTTCCCTACGCCATTCGCGATCTCGACGGCGAGTTCCTTGAAGGTCTCGCATCTCCGCGCGGCGTCGACGGCCGCCGAGGCGGTTTCCGAGGCGGTGATGGAAACGTTCTCCGCCAGCTTGGCGCTTTCTTCAGCGGTTTCGGTCATATGAGCCGCGGTGGCCTCCAGCTCCGCCGCTGCGGAGGCCACCGTGGAGACGGTTTTGGATATGGATTCTTCGAAATCCTTGATAAGAGAAAGGCGTTGGGCCTTCATCGACTCGATCCTGTCGCAGCTTTCCTCCATTCGTTCGGAGGCCTGGTTGATCGTCATCGCGCTTTGTGCGTAAGCGCCGGGCATCCCTCTGAGAAGAATAGGCCGGAAGAACTTCTCCTCTGCGCAATAGTGCATCGCCGCAGCAGCTTCCCGAACATATGCGTCGGCTACGTCAAGAACACGGTTGATGTTTCTGAAGAGGATCCCGAGGTCGCTATCGGGTTCTTGGATATGAGTAATTCTGGCTTCGAGGTCGCCCTTTGCCGCAAGGGCACAGATTTCGGCCGCTGCTCTTATTGATTCGGAGCGATCCATACTACACCTTCGCTGATTTGTTGCAGCCTGGAGTTATCGAGAAGATGAATTCATCATATTCGACTCCTGATTCCCAAAGGAGATTCAGGAGGTAGTTGGTTGCCTGTTCCATGCCTTCTTTCGGGGAGGAAGCTTGATCCTCAATTTCCTTCAATTTTTGGTAGAGAGGAATGACTTTTTCTACGGCTTCCCTGTCAGGGACCCTTCGACTGCTATGGAATCCAACCATATTCCCCTTCAAGTCGTAGCTCGGAGTCACATGGGCGAAGACCCAATAATGTGCTCCATCCTTGGCGAGATTGATGACATAGGCGAAGATTTCTTTGCCGGATTCGATTGTATCCCATAGGAGCTTGAACACACACTTGGGCATATCCGGATGTCTGATGCAATTATGTGGTTGCCCAAGGAGTTCTTCCTCGGAATACATGGAGACCCTCTGGAAGACATCATTTGCATAAGTGATGACCCCATTTAGATCCGTCTTGCTGACGATGATCTCATTGCGATCGAAAGTACGCTCTATTCCGGTCGGTTTGTGCTTAGGACGGGCCATCGTATTCCTCCTGAATGCGGATCAGTTGGTGGCGTAATAAATCACCTTGCCTTGTTTTTTCTTTGAAAGATCTACATCCAGACCTACAAGTGACTCTGCGGTACCTAATAACAAAAACCCTTGAGGTTTAAGATGCTGTTTCGCTTTTTTGAGGATTTCCTGTTTCGTATCGGAATTGAAGTAAATCAATACATTTCTCATAAGGACAAGATCGAAAATTGGAAGGTTTCCCCATCGACCAGCAAGATTAATCTGTGAAAACTGGATCCTGGATTTTAACCCTTCATCAATCATCCAGAAGGCACCTTCTTTCTTGAAGTATTTTGAAAGGAGTCGTGCAGGAAGGCCTCTGTTGACTTCGATTTGTGAAAAAATCCCGGATTTCGCTTTCGAAAGGACATCGCAGTTTATATCCGTCGCAATGATTTCTATGTCCCATCCGTCCAACTGCGGGAAAGAGTCATCGATAAGCATGGCGAGTGAGTATGGTTCCTGTCCTGTAGAAGAAGCTGCGCACCAAATCTTGAAACCTCTTGAATCTTCATTGTTTTTAATGATTTCCGGAATTATGGAGTCTCTGATTTCCTCAAATAAATACTGATCTCTGAAAAAACTCGTCTCGTTTGTAGTTATTGCTTCAGTGATTTTTTGTTTAATCGCCTCCGTAGGGGATTTTGAAATAGAGTGAATGAAATCGTTAACTGAACCGAAACCCGACTTAGCAGCCAATGGGGAAAGGCGGGTTTCTACGAGGTATTCCTTGTCCTCGGATAGGATGATCGCTGCCTGCTTGAAGACCAGGTTGCAGATATATTGGAAGGCCTTTTTATTAAGTGACATATCGATGTTCTTTTAATTCAGATCAGACTCGAATTCCGGTACGGATCCCGTTAACTACGCTGACGACGGAAGGGCCCAAGGTGGACAGAGGGAGGATTTCGTCCGCGATCCCGTTCTCGACAACGATTCCCGGCATGCCCCAAACGACCGAGGATTCCTCATCCTGAACGAAGATCCTGGAGCCTGCCTCCTTCAGAGAGCGACAACCGTTGAGTCCATCATGGCCCATTCCGGTCATTACGATTCCAATGGTCTTTTCCCCGGCGGCCGAAGCCGCGGACCGGAAGAGGACATCGACCGCAGGTCTGCAGGAGTTTTCGGGGGGATCTTCGGTTAAGGCCAATCTGTATGCGGAACCCACTCGACCGACGACCATGTGTTTTCCCCCGGGGGCGATCCAGGCCTGACCCTTCAGGATAGTTTCCCCCCCTTCCGCTTCACGAACCTGGAGGATGGAATTGGAGTCCAGTCTCTCAGCAAGCTGTTTGGTGAAGGTGGGAGGCATGTGTTGGACGATTAGGACGGGAGGGAAACCCTCAGGAAAGGTGGGCAGTAGGGTCGCCAGGGCGTTAGGCCCTCCGGTCGAAACACCGATCAATACCAGATCGATCCTATGAGTGCCGGAGGTCCGGATTCGCTTCGGACTGATTGGCTTGGACGGGGTTTCTCTGCGTTTTTTGATGGACTTCAGATTCAGAGCTTTGATCTTTGAAATCAGCTCTTTCTTGAAAGCTGCAACACCGGACTCTCCAAACCGGAGTTGTGTGGGTTTGGCGACATAGTCCGAAGCTCCATCCGAGAGTGCTTCGAGAGTCGTCGACGCTCCATCCCGGGTGAGGGAACTGATCACCAGGACCGGAAGGTCCGGTTTCATGGCCTTGAGTCTCGTCAAGGTCTCGAGTCCGTTCATTCCCGGCATCTCGATGTCGAGAGTCACGATGTCGGGTTCGAGATCTTTCAGCTTTTCAAGGGCCGTCGTCCCATCTGGAGCGGATCCTGCGACCTTGATCGAGGGGTCTGCCTCGAGGAATCGCGTCAAGATCCTTCGTACCACGAAGGAATCGTCCACGATGAATACGTCGATGGCTGTCATGAGAATAAATGGATCCGTCTATTGAACGGAGAGAGTGAAAACGTGCCGGAGTGGTATCTCTGACTCCGGAACGTCTGCGGAGAGAAGAGGATCAACACCGGAATCTACTGACGAGTTTCTGGAGCTCAGCCGCCATCTTCGCAAGCTCGGAAGCTGCAGATTCGGTGTCCTGTGAGCCCCGGCTGGTTTCCCCAGCCGCCTCGGCAACACTCGCGATCGTCCGGGTAATTTCCGAAGAACGATTCGCCGCCTCCGTCACGCTTCTCCCGATCTCCTTGGTCGTTGCGCTCTGCTCCTCAACGGCGCTGGCGATCGTTCCCTGGATGTCATTGATCTGGGAAATGATCGCGCAGACCTGAGCGATGGCCTCGACTGCGCTTTTACTGTCACCCTGGATCGTTGCGACCTTGTGACTGATGTCCTCGGTCGCCTTCGCCGTCTGCTTTGCGAGTTCCTTGACCTCGTTCGCCACGACCGCGAATCCCTTTCCAGCCTCACCGGCTCTGGCCGCTTCGATCGTAGCGTTCAAGGCGAGAAGGTTTGTTTGCTGCGCGATGGATGTGATGACCTTGATGATCTGCCCGATCTCCGCACTGCTTTCTCCGAGCTTGTTGATCGTCTGATTCGTTTCCGTGGCGACTCCGACCGCCTTGTTCGCGACTTTCGCGGCCTCGGTCGCACTTTTCGCGATTTCCCGGATGCTCGCCTCGAGCTGTTCGGAGGCGCTGGCGACGCTTTGAACGTTGTTACTGACTTCCTCAGAAGCGGCAGAGACGGAGCCGGCCTGGGAGGAAGTCTCCTCGGCGTTTGCGGACATCTGCTTGCTAGTAGAGGAAAGCTCCTCGCTTGCCGCGCTCAAGGATTTGGCGGTCGCATCAATTGCGTTGATGCTATCCCTGAGGTCGTTCAGGAATCGCTTCAATCCCTCTCCCATCTGACCGATGGAATCTTCCCCGGAGACTTCGATTTCCTTCGTGAGATCCCCTTCGGAGGCTGCCGTGACGACTTCGAGGATGCTCGCCACCTTGGTGCGAAGGAGCTCACCCTGTTCGCGTTCCCTCTTCCTCGCCGAGGCGAGTTCCTCCTCTTGGTGACGTTCTTTGGTGATAATCGACCAGGTCAACATCGATCCGATGAAGGATCGGTCCATGTCGTAGATCGGCGAGATGAGGAGATCCAGGATCTCGTCACCAAGGCGAATCTCAGACCTGTGTGGGAGATTTTTTGGATCCGAGAGGATCTGCCGTTGATGTTGAGGGTTTGCGTGAAAGTCATCGACGCTCTTACCTACGACTTCGTCAGCCTTGCATGGGAGAAGATGTTCAAGGGTTTTCAGTGTCTTGAGGGAAGTCGAGTTCATGTAACGGATCGTCAAATCCGTGTCTGTCATGATGATATTGATAGGCATGCATTCCAGCATGCTCGTCGCCGCAAGCTCCAGGAAAGAGGGTGGTTCGGTTGCAGAATTATTAGGGTTCTTGGGATCGACGACATTTTCGGTTACTGCTGTCATGACCTCTTACTCCGATTGAAGGTTATCCAGTTATGGACGGATTTGGGTTTGATTCGGAAGGTCGCCCTTGGGGAGCGAACTGGGTGTTTCAGGTTTTAGCCAGGCTGCTTGGGGCCATGGTTATAGCCGCATTGAAGTCAAGTGTTTTCTTGACGTCCAATACCAGCAGGAGTTTGTTCTCGAGCTTGTAGATTCCAGTAATGAGTTCCCTTGCTATTCCCTTGAGTTGATCCGGAGGAGGTTCGAATGACTCATCCGGGACTTCAAGGACATCTCCGATTTCATCGACCAATAGGCTCACCACTTCATCGTTCGTCCTGATGACGACATTCGTTGGTTCACAGGAAGGTGGCCGTTCTTCCATTTCAAGCCTTCTCCGGAAATCGATCGCGGTTACGATTTGTCCCCGGAGATTGATCAAACCCTCCACGACGGGTTGGGTCAGTGGGACTTCCGTCACCTGCTGGTATCTCAATACTTCCTGGACACAGGCCACGTCGATTCCAAGAAATAGGTTCCCGAGGTGGAACGTGCAGAACTGTTTCGTATCCGACATTGGGTCACCTTCAGGCAATGCAATCATCCGACATTGTGGAGGACGCCATGGCAGGCCTGAGATCTTCGATTTCGATTACCTCGGTAACGGTCCCGAGGATTACCGATACTCCCTTGATACCGGGGCGCTTGCCTTTGTTCGTTAGAGGTCCTGAATCATCGACGATGTCAAGAATTTCCTCGACGACGAGGGCGAGCGGTTCACCGGAATTTGTGTGGACCACGACGAGGTTGAGTTGGTCGTCCGGGTTTTCCTCCGGTCGGTTGCGAGGGCCGGTTGTGAAGTCAGAGAGAGGAATAAGGGGAACGATGTTTCCTCTGTACTGGATCACATCCTTTCCGAGGGCGTGCTCGATCGATGATCTTTGGATCTCCTCCAGCCTGGACACGGAGGAAAGGGGGATCGCCGCTCTGGCGCCGTTATCGCAAGAAACGAGGAGGAGCGGGTCGACTTCCCGGGAAGAGGCATTCGGGAGGACTTCCGGATGCTCGATGATCTCTGCATCCCCCTCATCCGAAATGACTCCTGCCTGGTGGGCGATTCCGAGAACGTCGAGAATCAGGGCGACCTTGCCGTCGCCCATGATGGCCGCTCCAGCGAAGGCGGTAACGGATTTGATCTGTTTTCCAAGGGGTTTGACGACGATCTCTTCCGTATCCAGGATGTTTTCGACTATCAGACCGAACTGCCTGTCGTCCGCCTGGAGGACGACGATGTGGACTTCCTCCAGGTGATCGACAAAGGATCCGGAACTCCCCCGGAGAAGTTGTTGGTCCAAGTCGACCAGGGGAAGGAGATTCCCCCGGAGTCGATAGACCGAGCACCCATGGATTGTTTCGATCTCCTCCTTGACTTTTTCCGCTTCGATGCGGACGAGTTCCACCAGGCTGACCTGCGGAATCGCGAAACGGTCACCCTTGCTCGTGACGATCAGGGCGGGGATGATGGCCAGGGTTAGAGGGATCTTGATCTTCAAAACGGTCCCTTCTCCTTTGGCGCTTTGGATGTCCAGCGTACCGCCGATCTTTTCGATGCTCGTGCGGACGACATCCATGCCGACTCCCCGGCCGGAGACATTCGTCACCTTCTCCGCCGTCGAGAATCCAGGTTTCATGATCAAGTGAATGATCTGACGTTCGCTCATCGTGAGGAGTTGGTCGGGAGTGACCAGACCTCGCGAGAGTGCTTTCTCCTTGATCTTGTCGAGGTCGAGACCGGCCCCGTCATCGCTGATCTCAATATTTACCTGGCCCCCCTCGTGGAAGGCTCGAAGAGTGATCGTCCCTTCTTCCGGTTTTCCCAGGCTCTTGCGGTCCTTTGGGGTTTCGATCCCATGATCGACCGAGTTGCGGATTGCGTGGGTTAAGGGATCCTTGATCGATTCGAGAATCGTCTTGTCGAGTTCCGTCTCCCTTCCCTCCATCAGGATTCGGACCTTCTTCCCGCATGAGGTCGCAAGATCGCGGACGATCCGGGGGAACTTGTTCCAGACATTTCCGATCGGCTGCATCCTCGTCTTCATGACTCCTTCCTGGAGTTCGGTCGTGACTAGGTTCAAGTGTTGGGAGGTTGCGAGGAAGTCCGTGTCTTCCAGGGACGAGGTGAACTGGAGGATCTGGTTCCTCGCAAGGACGAGTTCCCCTACGAGGTTCATCAAGCGATCGAGAGTGGCGACATCGACGCGGATCGTGCTGTCCGCGACTGAACCGGGCAGGGGTTGTGCCGGAGCGGACGGATTCTGCGGAAGTCCGGTTTCGTCCGTCGTTGAACCGGGGGACTTCTCGGACCCTTCATTCGAAGGGGGGACCTCCATGGAAGAGCTCGACTCCTCCTGATTCCCGGCGGCTTCAACGGTGTCGGGGGAGCTCTTCCCCGACGGAAACGATTGGGAGGAACGAGTTTCTTCGGTCCCCTGGTCCGCCATCGGGGAAGTGGAATCCACGAGGGCGAGGAGGGTCTCTTTCAGCTCCGAGTAGTCGTTCGGACCTTCCGTTCCCTCCTTGTCGAGATGGGTGAGGATGTCCCTGAGCGCGTCCACCATCCGAAGGAGGATCGTGATCGTGTCGGGAGAGGTGTCGATCTTCCGGTCGCGAAGGAGACTGAGGAGACTTTCACCGGCATGGGCGAGGGATTCGAGTTTGGTCAGGGTCAAGAATCCGCTTGCGCCTTTGATCGAGTGGACCGTTCGGAAAATGCTGGAAAGGGTTTCCGTGGAGCCGGGGTCCTTTTCGAGCGCGATCAGATCTCGATCGACCTGGTCGAGCCCGTCCAGGCTTTCGATCACGAGGTCCGATAGAATTTCATCCAGCCCTTCGAGATCGCTCATAACTACTGCACCTCAAGCGTCAAATTACAAAGGCGAAAAGCGGAGCTTTCGCTGAAAGGGCGCCTCTCGCTTCCTCTCGTTGGACCGGAGGGGCGATGCATGGAAGCGCCTTCCAAGATGCGGGTGGGTTCGAGACTGTCGTTCCCGCATCTTCTGTTCGATTCCTGGGTATCTGAGATCATAATCGGACAGGGTTCGTGCCGGACTTGAGATGACCTGCGAAAGAATGACGGTCGGGATGATCTTCAAGAAGTTTCGCCCGAAGGGGAGAGGGGGAGGGTTCCGGTTCCTCGCTCGCGGGATCAAGGGCCGATAGCGGGCCCCGTCGGATTCGGTACGGCGACCCTCGTTTTGGAGGCCGCGAGGTCGGATTCCGGGGCGCGGATCCCGGTGGGCTCCGTGCTAAAACGGCCGCTTTCGATCCGAGCCCAGCCGCGAGGGAGAATCGGGAAACGGGAGGTCCCGCCATGCTCGAGCCGAGAGAAGCCCGCCTTCACGCGATCTTCGCCTTCCTCTTCGTATCCAGTTTCTGGGTCGCGAAGGAGGGGCGCTCCCTTCTCGGCGCCTGGAACGATCCGAGCATCGGGCTTCTGAACCTCGGAGTCGCGGCGACCTGGGTCGTCAGTTTCTTCCTGCACCGGTTCAAGGACATGAGGGATCAGATCCTCGTGCTCCGGGACCGGATGGAGCGGGCGGAACGGAAACTCGCCGCTCTCGAGGACCGGGAGCCTTGAGCGGGGGGAGAGGGACCGGGGCGCCGGGCCGGCGCACGCTCTTCCAGGCCTTCCGCGACAACGAGGATTGGAGGAGGCTCTACGCGGCGCGGACCGTCAGTCTCTTCGGGGACTGGTTCAACGCGCTGGCGATCGTCCACCTTCTCGGGAGAGGACGCTACGACAGCGCCCTTCCGCTGGCCGTCGTCTTCGCGCTCAAGCAGCTTCCGGTCTTCCTCTTCGGTCCCCTGGCGGGGGTCGTGGCCGATCGGTTCAACCGCAAGAAGATCCTGATCTCCTGCGATCTCCTGGCCTCCGTCATCGTCCTGTTCTTCCTCCTCGCGGGACACGCCGGGTCGGATTCTTGGCTCTATGTCCTGACCGCGGCCCAGATCACGATCGCGGCCTTCGCGGAACCGGCTCGCCAGGCCCTGACGCCGAGCCTGGTCCGGAGGGAGGACCTCCTTTCCGCGAACACCCTGAGTTCCGCGACCTGGTCGACGATGTTCACGCTCGGGTCGGCGGCGGGAAGCTTGGTCCTGGCCGCGGTCGGGTGGGAGGCCGCGATCCTCCTCGACGCATGCACCTATGTCGTGTCGGCCTGGATCCTCACGGGCCTGCCGATCCGGGCGACCGACGCGCCCGCTCGCCCTCCCCGGGATTCGGGGGAGGGAGCCGGGGCCCTTTCCCGCCTTCTGGGCTTGGAGGACGTCAAGGAGGGGCTTCGCTACATCGCCGGGGATCGGAGGGTGTTCCGGTTGATCCTCGTCAAGTTCGGATGGGGATCGATGGGAGCGATCACCCTCTTCCTGACCCTTCTCGGCGCTTCCGAGGGTTTCCGCCTCGGCGGAAGCGCCGACCTCGGCATCGGATTCCTGTGGACCTGCCGGGGGATCGGGACCGGGCTCGGGCCCTTCCTCGCTAGGGGGTGGGCCGGCGGGGATCCGCGCAGGCTCGAACACAGTCTCACCCTCGCCTTCTTCGGCGCCCCCCTCGTCTACATGGGGGTGGCTCTCAGCGGTACCTGGTGGCTCGCCGGATTCCTCGTGTTTCTCGCCCACCTGGGAGGCAGCACGCTCTGGGTCATCTCGACGGTCCTCTTGCAGATGACCGTCCCGCCCGAGGTGCGGGGACGGACCTTCGCGGCCGAGCTCGGACTCGTCATGCTGAGTTCGACCGGGAGCCATCTGGTCTACGCGAGCCTTCTCGACTTCGGCGGCCTCGGCTTGACCGCGACGATGCTCTGCGCCTCGACGCTTTGCCTGATTCCGGCCGTGCTCTGGCTCTGGAGCGGCCGTAAGCTCGCCGCCTCATGCGTGTCTTGAGCTGGAACGTCAACGGCTTGCGCGCCGCCGGCCGCAAGGGTTTCGTCGAGTGGGTCGAAGGGGAGAAGCCCGACGTCCTGGCCTTGCAGGAGATCAAGGCCAGGGAAGAGGACCTACCGAAGAAGCTCCGCGAGATCGAGGGATACAAGGCCTGCTTCCATCCCGCCGAGAAGAAGGGATACAGCGGGGTCGCCCTCTTCGTCAGGGAGGAGCCCGACGAGTGGATCGTCGGCCTGGGGGAGGAGGAGTTCGACCTGGAGGGAAGGTTCCTCTCCGCGCGCTACGGCGATCTCGTGCTGTCCTCCGCCTATTTCCCGAACTCCCAGGAGGGCGGACGGAGACTTCCCTACCGCCTCGCCTTCGGGGCCGCGGTCCTCCGATTCAGCGCGAAGCAGCGGAAGGAAGGCCGGCGCGTCTGCATCGGCGGGGACTTCAACGTCGCCCACGAGGAGATCGACCTGGCCCGCCCGAAGCAGAACACGCAGAATCCGGGCTTCCTTCCGGAGGAGAGAGCCTGGTTCACTACCTTCCTGGAAGCGGGGCATCTGGACTCGTTCCGCCGGAGACACCCGGGGGAACCCGGTCATTACTCCTGGTGGAGTTTCCGGGCCGGGGCGCGGGCCCGGAACGTCGGCTGGCGCCTCGACTACTTCTGCATCGATGAAGGATTGGAGTCCCGGGTCGAGGACGCGGCCATCCTTTCCGAGGTCCAGGGCTCCGACCATTGCCCGGTCGAGATCCGCCTCTCCTGAGCTTCCGGGGAGGGGCGCCGGACGCGGCCGGCCGCCGCCACGGGGAGAAGGCCGAGCGGCGGGCGCGTCCTACTCCGGTTTCAGGTGGAGATGGCCGCCGGGCCGCAGCGGGTATTCGGTCGCGTTCCGGTCGGGCCAGGTGACGACGAGTCCCAGTCCCGAGCGGAGGGGACTCCAGCCGAGGAAGAGGCAGGCCTGATCGCCGGGCGCTTGCGGAGGCCAGCGGAGGGCCTCCAGGCCGCGCCCCTCCGCGTCCACGAGTTCGAGAACGGCGCCGAGGGCGTGCGGCCATTCCTCCTTCCCTTCGAGGCTGATGCTCAGCCCGTGCTCGAGATCGCCGCGGACCGGGGACATCCTCAGGAAGAGAGGAGGGCGCGGGCCGCGGAGGACGACGAGATCGGGCCGGTGATCCCCGTCGAGGTCGCCGAGGCGCAGCAAGGATCCGTTCTCGAGGGGAAGGAAACCGAGGAGGACCGGGCTTCCGCGCTCCGGCAGGGTCCAGAGGCGCAGCCCGTCGGCGGCGAGGACGCAGAGTTCGATCCGGCCGTCGAGACCGCAGTCGAGGAAGCGGGCGTCGAGGACCCCGCGGTCGCGCAGGGATTCGGGTTGCCGGGCTGCGGGACGGAACCTCCCTC
>JALUUL010000074.1 GCA_027021385.1 Planctomycetota bacterium
GCCCTCGCCCGGATGCTCGTCCGGGAAGGCCGGATCGGCCCCATCCGGAGGGTGGAGGCCCGCTACCTCCAGAGCTGGGGCGGTCCAGGCGCGGCGCGGACCTGGCGCTTCCGGAAGTCGAAGGCCGGCTCAGGGGCTCTCGGGGACCTCGGCGCGCACATCGTCGACCTGGCCCGCTTCGTGACGGGGCTTTCGATCGTCGAGATCCGGGGCGCCTCGATGCGCACGTTCTTCCCGAAACGCAAGGACCCGGAGGGCGGCCGGAGGATGCTGCGCAGCGACGTCGACGACGCGGTCGGCTTCCTCGCCTCCTTCGAGGGAGGGGCGCCCGCGGTCTTCGAGGCGAGTCGGGTCGCGACCGGACACCTGAACGCGAACCTCCTCGAGGTCGACGGCGAGCGGGGCAGCCTTCGTTTCGCCTTCGAGTCGATGAACCGCCTCGAGTTCTTCGACGCCGCCGACGGCCCGCGCACCGGCGGCTGGCGGAGCATCCTCTGCACGACGCCGGGCGCGCATCCCTGGGTCGAGGCCTGGTGGCCGGAGGCCCACCTACTGGGATACGAGCACGGCTTCGTGAACCAGGCGGCCGACATCCTGGCCGTCCTGTCCGGGAGGGAGCCCGAGGTCCCTCTCCCGGATTTCGAGGACGCCTACGAGACCCAGCGGGTCCTCGAGGCGGTCCGGATCTCCTGGACCGAGGGTCGTCCCGTGAAGCTGCGCGAGGTCCGTTGAGGAGGACCGCTACATCCGCTCGATGATCGCGTTCCCGAAGCCGGAACAGGACACCTCCCGAACGTCCTCCCGTCCTTCACGCCGCATCAGGCGCGCGAGGTCGTAGGTGACGAAGGCGTCCCTGATCGAGGCGCGGACGCCCGTGTCGATCAGGTCCGCGGCCTCGTTCCAGCCCATGTGCCGCAGCATCATGACGGCCGAGAGGATGATCGAGCCGGGGTTCACCTTGTCCTTCCCGGTGTATTTCGGAGCGGTTCCGTGCGTCGCCTCGAAGAGGGCGATGTCGTCCGACATGTTCGCGCCGGGACCGAGGCCGAGTCCTCCGACGAGGGCGATCGCCGCGTCGGACATGTAGTCGCCGTTGAGGTTCGGCAGCGCGAGCACCGAATACTCGTCCGGGCGCGTCTGGATCTGCTGGAAGATCGAATCCGCGATCCGGTCCTTGATCAGGATGCGTCCCTCGGGAACCTCGCCCCCGAACTCGTCCCAGACCTTCTTCTCGGAGATCGTTTCGTCGCCGAACTCCTTCTCCGCGAGTTCATAGCCCCATTTGCAGAAGGAGCCCTCGGTGAACTTCATGATGTTGCCCTTGTGCACGAGAGTCACGGAGGGGAGACCCTGGTCGATCGCCCAGCGGATCGCCTTCCGGACGAGGCGCGTCGTGCCGAAGTTCGAGATCGGCTTGATGCCGATCCCCGAATCCGCGCGGATCTCGCGGCCCGTCTTCTCCTTGATGAGGGCGATGACGGCCTGCGCGACCTCGCTGCCGCGCTCGAAGTCGTATCCGGCGTAGACGTCCTCGGTGTTCTCGCGGAAGATCACGAAGTCCACCTTCTCGGCGTACTTGTTCGGGGCGGGGACGCCCTCGAAATACCGGACGGGCCTGACGCAGGCGTAGAGGTCGAGGTGCTGCCGGAAGCGGACGTTGATGCTCCGGAACCTCGGGCAGACGCTGTCCTCGAGACCGCAGCTCTCGCACTTCCCGCCTGAGTTCTGCTGGTGGGCGCAGTTCAGGCAGACGTGGGTCTCCTCGCCGATCGGGGTCGTGAACGGCCCCTTGATCGCGATCTTGAGGTGACGGATCGCCTCGACGGTCTCGTCGGGGAACTCCGTCCCGTATTTCCGGAGCCCCTCGAGTCCGGCGAAGAGGGGACACCAGGAGATCTTGCGTTCCCCGCCGTAGGCCTTGTCGACGGCCGCGTCCACGACCTTCTGCATGACGGGGGTGATGTCGATGCCGATGCCGTCGCCCCGGAGCACGCCCAGGACGGGCTTGTCGCCGACGCTTAGCCGGCCGTCCTCGACCCTGCACAGGTCGCCCTCGGGGATCTTCACGTGTTCGAAATCCATCGTCGCCTACCTCGCGTCGGAATCCATCGGGTCGAAACGGGCGGGCAGGATAGCGGGCCTCCTTCCGTGATGCTCCCTCCCCGGCCCCCTGCGCGCTTTTTTCCCATCAGGCCGCCCCCGCCCCCGGGTCGAGGGGGGCCGGGTCAGGGAACCAACGCGAACGGAAAGGAGGCCTTGGAGACCGTGCGGGTCAGGGGGCCGAGGAGGCGGACCCGGTAGAGGTAGGAGCCGAGGAGGTTCTTGGGGAGGGGGTTGGGAACCGGCAGGGCCCAGGGGAGCTTGGGGATCCTGAGCGACCCGGGAAGGAGGATGGGGATCGCGTGCATGCGCCAGGTCCCCTGGGCGGAGGGGAAATCCAGTTCGGCGACGTAGACGAGGAGCTGGGAGTTCGCCGTCGTGACCTCGAGGGCCTCGTTCCAGGCGATCAGGGAGCCTGGTTTGAAGCTCTTGCCGGGCGGGGGGACGAGGGAGATCTCGAACGGGGGGCGCCTGAGGAAACAGAAGTTGCCACGGCTCGTGTCCCAGTTCGTGATCCCGAGGTCGGGGGCGTCGGTGATCGTGTAATCGACCCGGATCGAGGACGAGGGCCAGACCTTGAGGCTGAGGCTCCCGGAGGCGCGGTGGAAGGCGAAGCCCGACCGGGGCAGCTGCTTGCCGTCGGCCAGGACCGCCTCGACGGAGACGATCGGTCCCCGGCGCAGGCGCAGGACCCTCCGGCCGGGGGCCGTGGAATGGGCCTCGCCCTTGACGCGCCGGAGGCCGTCGCCGTTTACGTCGTCGAAGAAGATCGCCTCGACGACGCTCGTCCCGGTCGTTTTCCAGATGGGGGACCTCGCGAGGGTCTTCCCGTCGTTCGGGAAGATCCCGGTGCGGGTCCACCATCCTCCGCCGACGAGGTCGAGATCCCCGTCACGGTCGTAGTCGACGAAGCCGAGTCCCGAGACGTAGCCGTTCTCGAAGTAGAGGGATTCCCACCAGGGCGTCCGCGTGAAGCTCCCCTTGCCGAGGTTGCGGTAGACCCGGAAGGTCCCCCTTCCGCCGAGCTGCCGGTTGTCGGAGACCGCGAGATCGGGAAGGCCGTCGCCGTCGACGTCGCCGAAGCAGAGGGAGTTGCCGTTGCGCCTGGTTCCGCCGTCCGTCGAGGTCCAGGACGGGGTCGTCGAGAACTTCCCTCCCTGGTTCAGGTAGAGGGTGTCGGGCCCCTTCGCCCCGGCGAAGGCCAGGTCGAGGTCCCCGTCGCCGTCGACGTCGCACCAGGCGACGTCCATCGAATGGGAGGCGGTTCCCGAGATCCAGACCGGGAGGGGGGTGAAGGCCCCCTTGTCGTTGCGGTAGATCCGGTCCTTGTCCTTCGGGTTCCGGTAGGCCTCCCCGGTCGCGACCGCGAGGTCCAGGTCGCCGTCCCCGTCCATGTCCCCGAGGGCGCAGGAGAACGAGAAGAACGCATCCCGGGGGCGCCATGCGGGAAGGGTTCCGAGCGCGCCCTTCCCGTCGTTCAGGTAGAGCTTCACCGACCCCTTCGAGGAGAAGCGGTTCGGACCCAGGTAGACCGAAACGACGATGTCGGGCCATCCGTCTCCGTTCACGTCGCCGGTGTCGAGGTGCCCGTGGTAGTCGATGTCCTTCGAGACCCAGTCGGGGTTGAGGTTGAAGCCGCCCTTGCGCCCGTACCAGACGCGGAGGTTCTGGCGGCGCATGTCGTTGCCGTCGGCGGCGACGAGGTCGGGCAGGCCGTCGCGGTTCAGATCGACGAAGGCGCCGCCGGTCGAATAGCCGCCGGTCACGCTCTTCCAGGTGGGGGTCTTCGGATAGGGGACGCTGGTCTGGGTCCTCGAAGGAACCGCGAGGACGGCCGTGAGAAGCAGGGCGGCCGCCGGGGTGCGGAGGAGGGGGGAAAGGGGGGAGCCGGGCATCGATCGGACCTCGCGGACTGGGTTTCCGGAGCCCCTCGATCCTAGCCTCCCCGCCCGATCCCCGGAGGGGGGGGACGCGCGGGGTTTCGGGTGGGACCCTTCCGGCCCGCGCGGGAAAGCTCCCTCAGTCGCGATTGAGGAGCGAAAGCAGGTTCCAGAACAGGAGGACGACGTCCGCGAAGAGTTCGACCGCCGCCGGCAGGGCCTCGTCGTTCCGGTAGCGGTGGATGATGTTGCTCGTGTCGTAGAGGATGAAGCCCGAGAAGAGGAGGGCTCCCGCGAGGGAGTACCAGGTTCCCGGGTGGAAGCCGAAGATCAGGCCGCAGAGGCCGATGCCGATCATCGCGAAGAGCCCGATGTAGAGGGCGCCGCCCATCCAGGAGAAGTCGTTCTTCGTGACGAAGGCGTACGTCGTCAGGCCCGCGAACACGGAGAGGGTCAGGAGGGCGGCCGTGCCGACCGTTCCTTCCGGAGCGAGGGCGACCGGAAGGCTGACGAAGATCCCGAGCAGGAAGGAGTAGGCGAGATAGCCGACGAGCCCGATGCCCGGACGCCTCGCGACCGCGCGCACGCCGAAGGCGGAGCCGAGGAGGAGGAGGATCGCGACCCAGGCGTTCGAGTAGACGAACCGCATCAGCGAGAACAGGGCCTCGACCCGCGGCGTCAGCCAGAGCGTCGCCGCGAAGACGGCGACACCGAGGAGCAGGAGGGAGTAGACCTTCTGCAGGAAACCCGCGCGGGCCCAGGCGGCCTCCGCGCGTTCGAGCCCCTCGAGGTCGGGGGCGTGGTCGGAATCATTCACCATCGATCGTTCTCCTTGGGTTCGGATTCACTGGTAACGGCTGAGGAGTCTCCGGGCCAGGGTCCTGCTCTTGAAGCCCTTGGCCTTCGCGATGAAGGAGCGGAGGGCGAGGACGAGCTTCCTTCGATCGGATTCGCCCCGCTCGGGCCTGTAGAGGCGTCTCAGGCGGGCGAGGGCCTTCTGTTCCTTCAGGTCCCTCGCCAGATCCCGGTCCTTCCTGAAGCGGGCGAGGGCCTTCCGGGCCGATTCCTCGGCGCTGAGCCCTCGGTAGCGCTTCAGGATCTCCTTGAGTTCCTTCCGGGCGTGGAGGAGGTCGGGTCCCCGCATCAGGATCTCGATGCGGGCGTGGATGTTGCGGAGCTGCGCCTGCAGCCGCCTGCCGGCCTGGTTCAGGTCCTTCCTCGCCTTCTTGTCCAGGTCGGGGGCCTTCAGGGCCGCGGAGAGTTCCTTCGCGAACTCCCCGAAGCGACCGTTCTCCCAGAGGCTCTTCAGGCGCCCGAAGGCTGGCCTGTCGGGGATCGGGAGCGGAAGGCGGACGTCGGCGAGCGCCGATTCGACCAGCCGGTCCTCGAAGTCCATGTCCGGTTCGAGGATCCGACCCTCGGCGGAGATCAGCATCAGGGTCGGAAGGCCGTCGAGGTCGAAGGTCTTCGAGACCATGGACGCGCGGACGACCGGGAACTTCGGGCGATGCTTCTCCTCCCACTGGCGGACCTTGCCGCTCCTTTCCTCGGAGACCGCGACGATCCGCAGGCCGCGTTCCCCGAACTTCCGGTCCCAGCGGGCGAGCTTTTCGAAGGCTTCCTCGTTGCTCTTCAACCAGGTCGCGAAGAAATAGAGGACGACGGCCTTGCCCTTCAGGGCGGCCAGGGAGGTCGGATCCTCCTCGTAGAAGGTCTCCCATTCGAGCGGGGGAGCCTTCCTGGGGACGTAGTCCTCCTCCTGGACGAGCGGGCGGGTCGGGGCGGAGGTGGGCGCGAGCCCGGGACCCGGGAAGACGAGGAGGAGGACCGGGAGGAACCGGGCGGGGGGAAGGGCGCCGCTTACTCGCGATGGGCCGGAACGCGGACTCATGGCCGCTCATCATCCGGAATCGCGGGAGCCTTGGAAAGCCCCGGGTCCGCTATCATCCCGGCATGACCGGACCCTTGACGCTCTTCACCGGCCAATGGGCCGACCTCCCCTTCGAGGCCCTCTGCGCGAGGGCCGGAGACTTTGGATACGACGGGCTCGAGATCGCGGCCTGGGGGGACCACTTCGACGTCGCGAGGGCTCTCGAGGAGGAGGACTACGTCGAGGGGCGCTGGGAGATCCTGGAGCGACACGGCCTGCGCTGCTGGGCCCTGTCGAACCATCTCGTCGGGCAGGCCGTCTGCGACCGGATCGACGAGCGGCACCGCGGGATCCTGCCCGCGCGGGTTTGGGGGGACGGCGAAGCGGAGGGGGTCCGGGAACGCGCCGCCGCCGAGATGAAGGACACGGCCCGCGCGGCCCGTCGCTTCTTCGACGCCGGGCCGGCCGACTGGAAGCCCGCCGGCCGCGCGCCGATCGTCACCGGCTTCACCGGGAGTCCGATCTGGCATCTCTGCTATTCCTTCCCGCCGGTGCCGGAGGAGTGGATCACGGAGGGCTACGCGGATTTCGCGCGCCGCTGGCTGCCGATCCTCGAGGTCTTCGACGAGGTCGGAATCGACTTCGCCCTCGAGGTCCATCCGACCGAGATCGTCTTCGACACGGCCAGTGCGAGGTTGGCCGTCGAGGCCGTCGGGGGGCACGATCGATTCGGGTTCAACCTCGACCCCTCGCACTTCGCGTACCAGGGGGCCGACTACCTGGGTTTCCTGCGGGCCTTCCCCGGCCGGATCCGTCACGTGCACGTGAAGGACGTCTGGTGGTCCGAGACCCCGGCGGAGGCTGGCGTCTTCGGAGGGCATACGGCCTTCCACGCGCCGGGCCGCTACTGGGACTTCCGCTCGCCGGGGCGGGGCCGGGTGGACTTCGAGGCGATCTTCCGCGAACTCCTCCGCCTCGGCTACGAGGGGCCCCTCTCGGTCGAATGGGAGGACGGCATGATGGACCGCGAGCACGGCGCCCGCGAGGCCGCGGCCTTCGTCCGCTCCCTCGTCTTCCCTCCCTCCCCGCGGGCCTTCGACGAGGCCTTCGGCGGGAGAGGATGTGAGGAAGGGGCCGGGCCCGGCTAAGGTCTCGGGCCGGGGCGGGAAGACCGAGGGCCGGTTCGGACCTCGACCTTCCCGCGGCTTTACGGGGTCAACCAGGAGGCTTCGTGAACGAATCACCTTCCGCGCCTCCGAGCGCGGGCGCGGGCGTCAAGTGGCGGCTCTCGGTCATGATGTTCCTCCAGTACGCGATCTGGGGGGCCTGGCTGCCGATCCTCTGGCCCTTCCTCGCCGGGACGAGGGGCTTCTCGGCGACGGAGATCGGGACGATGTTCGCGGTCGGGGCGGTCGGCGCGCTCGTCGCGCCCTTCGTCGCCGGCCAGATCGCGGACCGCTGGTTCGCGACGGAGCGGTTCCTGGGCTTCAGCCACCTCGCCGGGGCCGTGTTGATCTGGAGGCTGGCCGAGATCGAGAGCTACGGGGGCTTCCTGGTCTTCTCCCTGCTCTACTCCCTGACCTACGCGCCGACGCTCCCGCTGACGAACGCGATCTCCTTCCACCACCTTCCCGACCGGGATCGCGATTTCGGCAAGGTGAGGCTCTTCGGGACGCTCGGCTGGATCGTCGTCGGGGTGCTCGTCGGGCATTGGCTCGCCCTGCGCTGGACGCCGGGGCCCGGGGAGGCCGCGGGGCTCCTCTTCGACCGGGAGTTCGCCCGGGCCGAGGGGAGGGCGCGGCTGCTCGAGGAGAGCCGCCTCGTGCTGAGGGACAAGTCGGTCCTCACGGGGAAGGTCCTCTCCGAGGAGGGGGGGAGGCTCCGGGTCCGGATCGTGGGGGCCGAGGGCGAAAGAACCGTCGAGGTCCCCGCGGGCGAGGTCCGCGAACGCCGGCCGCTGTACGCCGCCCTCGCGGCCGAGGGGAAGGCGCCCCTCCTGAAGGAGGCGCTCGAGAACCTCGGGCGCGACGCGGGGGCGGAGGCCGCGAGGACCTGGCGCGGGCGGTTGCTCGAGGCAGGGGCCTTCGCGAAGGAGGCCCTGCAGGGTCCGGTCCGGGCGCGGCAGAACGAGGGCCGGGCGGACGCCTTCCGGTTGAGCGCCCTGCTCGGACTCCTGCTCGGCGTCTTCTGTTTCTTCCTGCCGCACACCCCGCCCTCTCCCGGAAAGGAGAGGGCCGCGCCCCTCGAGGCCCTGAGGGAACTCAAGCGCCAGCCCCTGGCGACCCTCTTCCTGCTCGCCGTGCCCGTGAGCTGCATCCACCAGTTCTACTTCGTGCACACGGCCAACTTCCTGAGCGGTTTCGACCTCGAAAAGCCGTGGTTCACCTCGGTCTTCGGGGTCGGGGGCGGCGGCCTGATGACGCTCGGGCAGTGCAGCGAGATCCTCGTCCTGGGCCTCCTGCCGCTGGTCGCCAAGCGCGTCTCGAGGCGCACGCTCCTCGCGGTCGGACTCCTGGCCTACGCCCTCAGGATGGCCCTCTTCGCGCATGTCGAGGAGTTCGCGGCCCTCGGACTTCCTCCCGGGCTGGTCCTCCCCCTCGGAGTCGCCCTGCACGGGTTCTGCTTCGGATGCTTCATCTTCGTCTCGTTCATGATCGTCGACGAGGAGACGCCCCCGGACGTGCGGGCGAGCGCGCAGTCCCTCTACAACCTCGTGATCGTCGGCATCGGCATCATCGCCGGAAGCATGATCGCCGCCTGGGTCCAGGACTGGGCGACGCTCGGTTCGGAGATCAACTACGCGAAGCTCTTCGCGGTGCCGATGTGGGCGAGCCTCGCCTGCCTCGCCCTCCTATTCCTCTTCTACCCGCGGCGTTCGCCGAACGAGGCCCTGGCGCGGGCCGAAAGGGGGGAGGCGTGAGGGGGGGGAGGGCGACGTCGGTCCTCGCCGCGCTTCTCCTCGGGGCGACGGCCGCCGCGCAGTCGAGGCCCGCGGAACCCGCGGCCGAACCCGCGCGGCCGAAGATCCGCGCCCTCCTCCTGACCGGAGCGCACAACCACGACTGGCGCTGGACCTCACGCGAGTTGAAGGCCCTCCTCGAGGGTTCGGGCCGCTTCGTCGTCGAGCTGCGGACCGACCCCGCGAAGGCGCTCGTCGAGGACGCGCCCCGCGGCCGGGACCTGATCCTCCTCGATTACAACGGCCCGCGCTTCGGCCCGGCCGCGGAGGCCCGCCTGCTCGCGGCGGTCCGGCGGGGGACGGGGCTCGTCGTCCTTCACGCGGCCAACAACGCCTTCCCGGACTGGAAGGCCTACGCCGGGATGATCGGGCTCGTCTGGAGGAACGGCCGTTCGGGGCACGGGCGCTTCCACCGCTTCGATCTGCGGGCGCTCCGGCCCCGCCACCCGATCCTCGCGGGGCTCCCTCCGATCCGGGGGCACCCCGACGAGCTGTACCACGGCCTCCAAAACCCGGCGGAGTCCGGGTTCGAGGTCCTGGCGGACGCGTTCTCGGAACCGGAGCGCGGGGGCAGCGGGAAGCGGGAACCGATGGTCCTCGTCCGTCGCGAGGGCGAGGGGAGGATCTTCCACTGCGTGCTCGGCCATGTCTGGAAGGGCCGCCCGGAGACGCGCGAGTCCTGGTTCGACGAGGGCTTCCGGCTCCTCGTGCTGCGCGGCGCCGAGTGGGCCGCGACCGGGAGGGCGGAGATCGAGAGCGTCGCGAACCTCCTGACCCCCGGGGAGCGGGAGGAGGGCTGGCGCTCCCTCTTCGACGGAACGGGGACCGGCGCCTGGCGGGGGTTCCGCAGGAAGGGCTTCCCGGCCAAGGGCTGGGTCGTCCGCGACGGCATGCTCGTCCACGAGGCCGGAGCCGGGGGCGGGGACCTCGTGACCCGGGAGGTCTTCGGGGACTTCGACCTCCGCCTGGAATGGCGGGTCGCGAAGGGAGGGAACAGCGGGATCTTCTACCGCGTGACGGAGGAGGCCGGGGCGGTCTGGATGACCGGGCCCGAGATGCAGGTCCTCGACGACGCCGGCCACGGGGACGGCCGGAATCCGCTGACCTCCGCCGGCGCCCTCTACGGGCTCCTTCCCTGCGCGGTTCCGGCCGTCCGTCCGGCCGGGAGCTGGAACCGCGTCCGCATCCTCCTCAGGGGGGGGAAGGTCGAACACTGGCTGAACGGCCGCCGGGTCGTCTCCCTGGATCTCGGCTCGCCCCGTTTCGCGGCCCTCGTCGCGAAGAGCAAGTTCCGCCGCTTCGAGGGATTCGGGAAGGCGGAGCGCGGGCACCTCGCCCTGCAGGACCACGGGGACGAGGTCGCGTTCCGGGGGATCAAGATCCGGGTGCTCGGAAACGGGCGGGGGAAGCGTTGAGCCGTTCCGCCCGCTTCCGCGGCCCCCTTTGCTGTCTCCTCCTGGGCGCCTGCGCCGCGGGCTCCTGGTCGGAGGCCGCCTTGGTCCATCCGCAGCGACCGACCTTCGCGCCGGACACCGAGACGACCGCGCCGGGGACCTTCGAACTGGAGGCCGGGCTCTCCGTGGATCCGGGGGACGGGCTGGACAGCCCGCTCCTTCTCAAGTGGGGCCTGTCCGAGGACGCCGAGGTCACGGCCGGTTTCTCCCCGCTGCGGATCGAGGCCCGTCCCGGCCGGGACGCGGAAGGGGTCGGCGATCTCCGGCTCGGGGTCCGCCACCGTTTCGTCGAGGCCCTGGAGGACCGCCCCTCCGCGGCCTTCCTGGTCGAGGCGAAGCTGCCGACGGCTCCCTCGGGCGGGGGACTCGGCTCCGGGGAGACCGACCTCCGCGCGGGCCTCGTTCTCCATGCCCGCCGGCGGGGCTTCGCCTGGAAGCTCTTCGGAAGCCTCGGCGCCCTCGGGGATCCGGACGGGCCCGGCCTGGACGTCGAATGGGCGCTGGCCTTCGGACTCGAGCGGCCCTTCGGCGGAGGATGGAAGGGTTTCGGCGAACTCTCGCTCGTGGCGGTTCCGGAACGGGATTTCGAACCCTTCACCCTCCTGGTCGGGGCCGCCCGGCGCGTGAGCGCGGACCTCGTCCTCGATTTCAGCCTCGGGCTAGGTCTGAGCGACGACGCGCCGGACCTGCGCCTTCTCCTCGGCCTGACGACGAACCTCGGCGGGCCCCTCCTCCCTCCGGATTGACCCGTGAGGGCGCGGTGTTCGCAACAAGAAGCAGGAATCCCTCGCCGACGGTTTTTTCTTGCGATCGCTTCCCCCGATCCGCACCCTTCTGGCGGCCGGAGACGGGCCGGTATGCGACATCCTGCCGCATTGCTTCGGGCAAGCCGGCTCTCTAACACAGCTCCTTCTTTTGCGGATGAGTCGCACGGCTTCTTCCAAGCGGAGGTCCGGTTCGGGCGGTCTAGGTCTTCGCGTCCTTGCGCCTGCGGGCGGAACCACCTCGTCGGATCCCTTGCGAGGCGTCGTCGGCCGCTCTCCGAGGCCGCGGGGCCGAGGACCCGGCTCTCTTTCGCATTCCTTCTCCCGGATCCAGACTTGAGACGCGAAGCGTAGTGCCGATGGCGGAACAGATCTTTCCCAAGTGGACG
This sequence comes from Planctomycetota bacterium, assembly GCA_027021385.1. Lineage (GTDB taxonomy): Bacteria > Planctomycetota > UBA1135 > UBA1135 > JALUUL01. The sequence goes on from JALUUL010000074.1 coordinate 11,417, forward strand.
AACCGGCTCCGGACCTTCCTGGGTCTAGGAGCGGCCGGTGCGGGCGTCTTCGTCCTGGTCCTCTTCGCGTACGGGGCTTCGCCGAAGACCCTGAACGTCGGATACGCGCCGGACCAGCCCGTCCCCTACAGCCATGCGATCCATGCCGGCAAGCTCGGTATCGACTGCCGCTACTGCCACACGACCGTCGAGAAGGCGGCCGCGGCCGCGATCCCCCCGACCCGCACCTGCATGAACTGCCACGAACGGATCCGGCCCGAGAGCCCCAAACTGGCCCTCGTCCGCGAGAGCGCCCGGACCGGCGAGGCGATCCCCTGGGTCAAGGTCCACGATCTTCCCGACTACGTCTTCTTCGACCACTCCGCCCACGTGACCCGGGGCATCGGATGCGTGAGCTGCCACGGCCGCGTGGACCGCATGGACGTGGTCACCCAGACGCAGCCCTTGAGCATGGGGTGGTGCCTGAACTGCCACCGCAACCCCGAAGCCTTCCTGCGGCCGAAGGACAAGGTCACGGACATGGCCTGGAAGCCCGCCGAGCCCCAGGCCGAACTCGGCCGCCGCCTCCGTGAGGAATACGGCATCCGTCCCCCGACCTCCTGCTCGACCTGCCACCGCTGAGTCCGATGGAGAAGAGGCCCTTGGAACACGCATCGACCCCCTGGCGCAGTCTCGACGAACTCGAGGACACTCCCGAGTTCCGTCGTTTTCTCGAACGGGAGTTCCCGGCGGAGGATCCGGAAAAACCGCCGAAGGTCGCCCGGCGGCGCTTTCTCCAGTTGATGGGCGCCTCCGTCGCCCTGGCCGGGGCCTCGGGCTGCCGGTGGGAGGAGGATCGCCTCCTTCCCTTCGCCGAGCGTCCCGAGGGCTGGATTCCGGGGAAGCCGCGGCACTACGCGACGACGATGGAACTCTCCGGCGTCGGGCAGGGTCTCCTCGTCACGAGCTATGACGGCCGGCCGATCAAGGTCGAGGGGAACCCGAAGCATCCCTTCTCCAGGGGGGCGACCGACGTCTTCGCCCAGGCGGCGATCCTCGACCTCTACGATCCCGAACGAAGCCGGTTTCCCGAGCGGATCGAGGGCGGGCGTCGCGTCCGCGCGGGCTGGAAGGAGTTCCACGAGTTCTACTGGCCGATGCGGAGCGCCCTGCGCGGAAACGGCGGCGAGGGTCTCGCCGTCCTTTGCCGGCCCTCCTCCTCCCCGGCCCGGGCCGCCCTGCGCGAGACATTCCGCCGCGCCCTTCCCCGCGCGATCTTCGCGGAGTACGAACCCCTGAACCGGGACGCGGTCTTCGCCGGGGCGAAAGAGGCCTTCGGGCGGCCGCTGGAGTTCCACTTCGACCTCTCGAAGGCCGACACGATCCTCTGCCTCGACTGCGACCTCCTGCGCGCCGAGCCGGGCTCGCTCGGCTACGCGCGGGACTTCGCGGACCGCAGGGCTCCCGAGGGCGGGCGGCCGAACCGCCTCTACGTCGTCGAGAGCACGATGAGCCTCACGGGGGCCGCGGCGGACCACCGCCTCGCGCTCCGGTCCGAGCAGATCGGCCCCTTCCTGATGGCGCTCGAAGGTCTCGTCTCGGGCAAGAGCGGCGCGGAGGCGGGGATCCGCGGCTTCCTCGCCGAGGGGAAGGCGAAGCGCTTCGTCGAGGCCCTCGCGCGCGAACTCGGAACCGCCAAGGGGCGGGGGCTGGTCGCGGTCGGATCCCGGCAGCCGTCCTGGGTCCACGCCCTCGCGCATCGTCTGAACGGGAGGCTCGGGAACCACGGTTCGACCGTTCATTTCCGCGTGCCGGAGGTCGAGACCGACCAGACCGCTTCCCTGGGGGCCCTCGTCTCGGCGATGGCCTCGGGCGCCGTGAAGACCTGCTTCGTCCTCGACGGGAACCCCGTCTACGACGCGCCGGCGGACATGGATTTCGGGGCGGCCTACGCCAAGGTCGAGACGAGGGTCCATCTCGCCTATTCCCTCGACGAGACCTCGCTGGCCTCGACCTGGCATCTCCCGATGGCGCATTTTCTCGAATCCTGGGGGGACGCGAGGGCCGCCGACGGGACCTGGTGCCTGCAGCAGCCCCTGATCAAGCCGCTCTTCGAGAGCCGCTCCGTGCTCGAGACCCTGGCCTATCTGCCCGAGGGGAGGTGGCCCGACGCGAAGAAACTCGTCCGGGACGCCTTCGACCGCGGGCCCGGCGCCTCGGGGGCGGACTGGCGCCTCTCCCTGCGGGACGGGGTCGTGAAGGGCTCGAGGGCGGGCCTCGGGGTTCCGAAGCTCTCCCCGAAAACCGGCGGCGCGAACGCCGCTCCCTCCGCCTGGGAATCGAGGGCGCGGGGCGTCGAACTCGTCTTCGACGCGGACCCGAAGGTCCATGACGGCCGCTTCGCGAACAACGGCTGGCTCCAGGAGCTTCCCGACTTCATCAGCAAGCTGACCTGGGACAACGCCGCCTTCCTCGCTCCGCGGACCGCGGAGCGCATGGGGGTCTCCCAGGGGGATGTCCTGAGGATCGGGGCCGGCGGGCGGAGTCTCGAGATCGCGGCCTACATCCTTCCCGGCCAGGCCGAGGATTCGATCTTCCTGCCCCTGGGCTACGGCCGGAAGGAGGCCGGAGTCGTCGGGGGAAGCGAGGCCCGGGGGATCCCCTCTCCGGGCTTCGACACCTACGCGCTGCGGACCTCGGCCGCCATGGGCTTCGCGGAGGGGGCCGAGGTCGTGAAGACCGGCGCCACCCACGTCCTCGCCTGCACCCAGGACCATTTCGCGATCGACGAGATCGGGAGGGAGGGGCGCGCCGAAAAGGTTCACGACCTCGTGCGCGGGGGCACCCTCGAGGAATACCGCAAGGACCCGGAGTTCGCCCGGCATCAGTCCCACGTCCCCCCGCTCGAGTCGCTCTGGGAGGAGCACGAATACGAGGGGCGCAGGTGGGGGATGACGATCGACCTCGGGCGCTGCACCGGCTGCAACGCCTGCGTCGTAGGCTGCCAGGCGGAGAACAACATCCCGATCGTCGGCAAGGAGCAGGTCCTCGAGGGGCGCGAGATGCAATGGCTGCGCATCGACCGTTACTTCAAGGGGGACCCCGAAGACCCCGAGGTCGTGCAGCAGCCGATGACCTGCCAGCAGTGCGAACTCGCCCCCTGCGAACAGGTCTGCCCGGTGGCGGCGACGACCCACAGCGAGGAGGGCCTGAACGACATGGTCTACAACCGCTGCGTCGGGACCCGGTATTGCGCGAACAACTGCCCGTTCAAGGTGCGGCGCTTCAACTACTTCAACTTCAACAAGAAGCTGGACTACGACCCGGACTACCGGATCGCCCGCCTCGGAAAGAACCCCGAGGTCACGATCCGCCATCGCGGGGTCATGGAGAAGTGCACGTTCTGCGTGCAGCGCATCCACGCCGCGCGCATCCCGGCCAAGAACGAGGGGCGTCCGATCCGTGACGGAGAGGTCGTGACGGCCTGCCAGCAGGCCTGCCCGACGGGGGCCATCGTCTTCGGGGACCTCGCGGACGAGGGTTCGCGGGTCGCCGCCTCCTTCTCCTCGGACCGGTCCTACCAGACCCTGGCGGAACTGAACATCAAACCGCGGATCGCGTACCTCGCGCGGATCCGGAACCCCAACCCCGAGCTCGGGTGATCCGACATGAGCAGCGAGATCACGACAACCGCCGAGTTCCTGTCCGATGATCCGGTGAAGCGGGCTCCCCTGGTGGATCCCCGCCTCGACTATCATTCGGTCACGGAGACGGTCAGTGCGATTGCGGAGCGGCCGAAACCGCCCAAGGCATGGTACGCGGCCTTCGCGGTCGCCCTGTCCCTGACCTTGATGCTCTTCGCGCTGATCGGGTATCTGATCGTCGAAGGCGTCGGCGTCTGGGGGAACAACAACCCCGCCTTCTGGGGGTTCCCGATCGTCAACTTCGTGTTCTGGGTCGGGATCGGGCACGCGGGCACCCTGATCTCCGCGATCCTCTTCCTGTTCCGGCAGAAGTGGCGGACGAGCATCAACCGCTTCGCCGAGGCCATGACGATCTTCGCCGTCGTCTGCGCGGGACTCTTCCCGGGCATCCACGTCGGCCGGATCTGGTTCGCATACTGGTTGTTCCCGGTTCCGAACCAGATGGAGATGTGGCCGAACTTCCGGAGCCCCCTGCTCTGGGACGTCTTCGCCGTCGGGACCTACGCGACCGTGTCCCTGCTGTTCTGGTATTTCGGGATGATCCCCGACCTGGCGACGCTGAGGGACCGCGCCCGGTCGAGGCTCTCGAAGATCCTCTACGGGGTCTTCTCCCTGGGCTGGACGGGTTCCGCGCGCGAATGGCACCGCTACGAGCGCTCCTATCTGATCCTGGCCGCGCTCGCGACGCCCCTCGTCCTCTCGGTCCACTCGGTCGTGTCCTTCGACTTCGCGGTCGCCCAGCTTCCCGGCTGGCACACGACGATCTTCCCGCCCTACTTCGTGGCGGGCGCGATCTTCAGCGGGTTCGCGATGGTGCAGACCCTCATGGTCCCGGCCCGCCGCTTCTTCGGTCTCGAGAAGATCGTGACGATGCGGCACATCGAGAACATGAACAAGGTCATCCTCGCGACCGGCTCGATGGTCGGATACGCCTACGGGATCGAGTTCTTCATCGCGTGGTACAGCGGGAACCCGAACGAGAGCTTCGTGTTCCTGAACCGGGCCTTCGGGCCCTATGCCTGGGCCTACTGGATCATGGTGAGCTGCAACGTGATCTTCCCGCAGCTGTTCTGGTTCAAGAAGATCCGGCGGAACCTCCTGATCACGATGGTCATCGTGATGCTGGTCAACGTCGGCATGTGGTTCGAGAGGTTCGTGATCGTCGTGACCTCGTTGAGTCGCGATTTCGTTCCGGCGAGTTGGGGCTACTTCAAGCCGACGGCCGTCGATCTCCTGATGCTGCTCGGGAGCTTCGGCCTCTTCTTCACGCTGTTCCTCCTGTTCCTGCGATTCCTCCCGATCGTCGCCATGGCGGAGGTCAAGGGCGTCATGCCGCACGACCACGGGCCGAAGGAAAAAGGCGCGCCCGAGAGCGCGGGAGGTGAACGATGACGAACGGCGCTCCGAGGACCGATCCCCCGCTGCACGGCATCGTCGCCGAATACGCCGATCCGGAGGCTCTGAAAGCCGCGGCGGCGCGGGTCCGGGATGCGGGTTTCAAGAAGTTCGATTGCTACTCCCCGTTCCCGGTGCACGGGATCGATCCCGCGATGGGGATCCGTCCCACCCGACTGCCGTGGCTGATCCTGGCCTGCGGCCTCGTGGGCTGCTTCGGCGCTCTTTGGATGCAGTGGTGGATGAACGCGGTCGATTACCCGTTCATGATCAGCGGGAAACCTCTGTTCAGCCTTCCCGCGAACGTCCCGGTCATCTTCGAGCTGACGGTCCTGCTGAGCGCCTTCGGGGCCTTCTTCGGCGCGCTGATCCTGAACGATCTGCCGCGTCTCCATAACCCCTTGTTCAACCTGTCCCGCTTCAGGAAGGCGACCGACAACGGGTTCTTCCTCGCGATCGATGCCTCCGACCCAGGCTTCGAGGAAGGCAAGGTCAAGACCCTCCTCGGCGAGGGAGCCGTCGGGGTCGAGGCCTGTTACGACGAGGATCCGAACGAGGAGCTTCCCCCGGCCTTCTGGACCGCGGGCCTCATCCTCTTCCTCGTCGCCCTCGTGCCGCTGGGCCTGGCGATGAAATCGCGGAACTCGACCTCGAAGGCGCCGCGTCTACACGTCTTCACCGACATGGACTTCCAGCCCATGTTCAAGGCGCAGAGGGCGAGCGCGCTGTTCCCCGACGGCCGGGCGATGCGACTGCCGGTTCCCGGGACCGTGGCCGTCGAGGACGTCGCGGTGGAGGGGCCGGCGGAGACCGGTAAAGAGAACGGGGCCTGGCTTGCGAAGAGCCCCGTTCCCTGGACCGTCTCGAACCTGAAGGCCGGAAGGAAGGCCTACGACATCCACTGCGCGGTCTGCCACGGCGCGACGGGGCGCGGAGACGGCCCGGTCGCGTTGCGGGCCCGCGAGCTGGCCGAGGCCAAGTGGGTCGCCCCCACGAACCTCCTGGACGCCCGCATCCGCGGGCTTCCCCCGGGGCAGGTGTTCGACGTGATCACGAACGGGATCCGGAACATGCCGGCCTACGCCGCACAGATCCCGGTCGAGGAGCGCTGGATGATCGTGGGATACCTGAAGGCCCTCCAGAGGAGCCGGAACGCGACGATCGAGGACGTCCCCGCCGACCGGCGGAAGGAACTGAAATAGGGGGATCGCAGATGCATCAGGTCGACCTCGAAGCGGTCCGGAACGAGCGGCGCCATCTCGGCGAACTCGCTCCGAAGGTGATCCGGATCGCCCTAGGACTGGGGATCGTCGGCGTCGCTTCGGGCGTCGTCTTCGCCCTCATCGGGGCCGGATGGCGGCACTTCCTCTTCTCCTACACCGCGGCCTTCGCCTACGTCCTCAGCCTCGCGCTCGGCGGGATGTTCTTCGTCGTCGTCAAGCACCTGACGAAGGCGGGATGGAACGTCACCGTGCGTCGGATCGGCGAACTGTCCGCCGCGACCCTTCCCTTCCTGTTCCTCCTGTTCCTGCCGATCCTGGGGGTCGTTCTCGCGGGGTCGGGGGAACTCTTCCGCTGGGCGGATCCGGAGGTCGCGCGCACGGACCACCTGATCCACGCGAAGGCGCCCTGGCTGAACCCCACCTCCTTCGCGCTGCGCTGGGTCCTTTTCTTCGTCATCTGGACGGTGATCTCCAGGTTCTTCTTCAAACGCTCGGTCGAGCAGGACGAGAGCGGGGACCCGGCCCTCACGAAGAGGATGGAGTTCCTCAGTGCGCCCTCGATGATCCTCTTCGCGTTGACCCTGACCTTCGCGAGCTTCGACCTCCTGATGTCCCTGGACGCCCACTGGTTCAGCACGATCTTCGGGGTCTATTACTTCTCGGGGGCCGTCGTCGGATTCCTCTCCTTCGCGATCCTGGCCTACATGTTCCTCCAGCGCTTCGGGATCCTCCAGAGCGCGGTGACGGTCGAGCACTATCACGACCTGGGCAAGCTCCTCTTCGCCTTCGTCTTCTTCTGGGGTTATATCGCCTTCTCCCAGTACATGCTGATCTGGTACGGAAACATCCCGGAGGAGACGGTCTGGTTCCAGCACAGGCAGTCGGGCACGTGGGCGGGCGTCGCGATCGTCCTCCTATTCGGGCATTTCCTGATCCCGTTCCCGGGGCTCCTCTCCCGGCACGCGAAGAGGAAGCTCGGCATCCTGGCGTTCTGGGCCGCCTGGATGATGATCATGCATTACGTGGACATCTATTACATCGTGATGCCCAACTTCGATTCCCACCACGCGCCGCTGCACGTCATGGACATCACGGTCTGGATCGGCATGACGAGCCTGTTCGTGGCCCTTGTCGCATGGGTGGGCCGTCACTGTTCGCTCCTTCCGGTCAAGGATCCGAGGCTTTCCGAGGCTTTGGCCTTCGAGAACTCTTGAGGTAGACATGGCGGCGGAAGACAAAGTCGACGTTCTCGGGATCATCAAGGTCACGGTCATCGGGTCCTTGATCGTCTATCTCCTGATCCTCCTGGCCGAGATCCTCTACAACTCCGAGGTGCGTAGTTTGAAGGAGAACGAACAGACCTCCGTCGTCCGTCCTTCCGACATTCTTCAGCGGCAGAAGGCCGAACTGCGGGGCTATCGCTGGGCGGACCAGGCGAAGAAGAAGGTCGTCATCCCGATCGATCGGGCGATCGAACTGGTTTCGGGGGAGGAGGCCCGATGACGCCGATCCTCGCGACCCTCGTCCTTCCCCTCGCCCTGTTCCAGGGGACCCGGAAGGAGGCTCCGCCGAAGGATCTGATCGGCGTCCGGATCGACCAGCGGCTCGGCGCGCAGGTGCCGCTGGATCTGAAGTTCAAGGACAGCCGCGGGAAGGAACTGGCGCTGGGGGATCTCTTCGACGGAGAAAAACCCGTCGTGCTGACCCTGAACTACTCGTCCTGTCCTCAGCTCTGCAGCCTCCAGTTGAACGGCCTCGTGGAGGCCCTCCAGGAGATGGATTGGGCCCCCGGCAAGGAGTTCCGGGTCCTCACCGTCAGCATCGACCCGCGGGAGACCCCTGAGGTCGCGGCCTCCACGAAACGGGCCTACCTGGAGCAGTTGGAGGGGGATTCCCTCGAGGAGGGGTGGCGCTTCCTCGTCGGGGACGAGTCCTCGATCCGGCGCCTGGCCTCCACCGTCGGGTTCGGCTACCGCTTCATCCCCGAGAGGAACGAGTTCGCCCACAAGGCGGCCCTGATCTTTCTCGATCCCCATGGGAAGGTGACCCGCTATCTGGCGAACGTCGTCTACAAGCCCACGGACCTCAAGTTCGCCCTCGTCGAATCGGGGAAGGGGAAGGTGGGCTCCTTCCTCGACCAGATCTTCCTCTCGTGCTTCCGGTACGATTCCGCTTCCGGGAGCTACGTCCCCGTCGCATGGAAAATCATGCGCTTGGGGGGCGTCCTCATCCTCCTGCTCGTCGGCGGGGGCCTGGTCGGCTTCTGGCGCCTGGAGCGGCGCAGGGCGGCCCGGCGGCTCGAACAAGGATCCTGTTGACATCCCCGGATAACCAATGCTGAGCGCACTCACATCGCTGGCAGCCCAACAGGGCCGCTCCTTCTGGATGCCGACCCAAGGGTCGACCTTCGCACCGGAGGTGGACGGGGTCTTCCAGTTCATCTTCTGGTTGTCGGTCTTCTTCTTCGTGATCATCATCGGCCTGATGACGGTTTTCGTGATCCGGTACCGGCGGCGACCGGGGATCGAGGCCGACAACTCGATCACGCACAACACGAAGCTGGAGGTCTTCTGGACCGTGGTTCCCAGCCTCCTCGTCCTCGTGATCTTCTACCTGGGGTTCCGGGGATACATCCGGGCGAGGACGGTCCCGGGGGACACCTATCAGATCAACGTCCTGGGGAAGAAGTGGGTCTGGTCCTTCACCTACCCGAACGGATTCAGTACGAACGAGCTGCATGTCCCCCTCGGGCGACCCGTGAGCCTTACGATGACCTCGGACGACGTGATCCATTCCCTCTGGATTCCGGCCTTCCGGATCAAGATGGACGTCGTCCCCGGCAGGTATTCGAAGCTCTGGTTCGTCGCGACGGAGAAGGGGGAGTTCCCGATCCTTTGCACCGAGTATTGCGGGACGGGACACTCCGACATGCTGACGAAGGTTGTCGTCCACGAGCCCTCGGATTTCATGAAATGGATGGACGAGGCGGGAAACCAATACGAGGGCATGAACCCCGCGGAGGCCGGGGAAAAGGTCTTCAAGAAGTACGGGTGCTTCGCCTGCCACACTCTCGATGGGAAGGACCATCCGATCGGCCCCACTCTCAAGGGATTGTGGGGGAAGATGGAGACTCTCTCGGACGGGAAGAAGGTTCTCGTGGACGAGAACTACATCCGGGAGTCGATCCTGGATCCGCAGGCGAAGATCGTGAAGGGGCGGACTCCGTCCATGACCGTGTTCAAGGGCATGATCAAGGACGAGGAGATCACCTTTCTGATCGAACTCATCAAGAGTCTCAAGGATTGACGGAGCTTACGGCATGACGAGCATCCCCGTCCCAGGCGAAAGCGCCCGGCCCGTCGCGACGGACGCGGGCGAGAGGAATTACCTCACCGCGGGCCGCGGCCTCGCGTCCTGGTTGTTCACGGTCGACCACAAAAGGATCGCGATCCTCTACATGATCGGGATCTGCTCGACATTCATGCTCGGGGGGATCTTCGCGATGCTGGTCCGGATCGAGCACTGGTCGCCCGGAGCGACGATCACGGACAGCGGCGAGACCTACAACCGCTGGTTCACTCTGCACGGCGCGATCATGACCTTTCTGGTCCTGGTCCCCTCGATTCCCGCGATCCTCGGCAACTTTGCCCTCCCCCTGATGCTCGGCGCCAAGGACGTCGCCTTCCCGAGGTTGAACCTGCTCAGTTTCTACCTCTGGTTGATCGGGGCCGTCGGCTTCGTCTGCGTATTGTTCCTGGGTGGAATCGACACGGGTTGGACCTTCTATACGCCCTACAGCACGACGACCGCGACCAAGGTGGGGCTCGCGGGGCTCGGAGCCTTCATCCTCGGGTTCAGCTCGATCCTGACGGGAGTCAACTTCCTCGTCACGATCCACAAGATGCGGCACCCGGGGATGGGCTGGTTCAAGATGCCCCTCTTCCTCTGGTCGCTCTACGCGACGGCGATCATCCAGATCGTCGCCACTCCGGTCGTCGGGATCACCCTCCTGCTGCTCGTCGTCGAGCGCACGATGGGCCTGGGGATCTTCGATCCGGCTCTGGGCGGCGATCCCGTCCTCTTCCAGCACTTCTTCTGGTTCTATTCCCACCCGGTCGTCTACGTCATGATCCTTCCGGGCATGGGGATCATCAGCGAGCTGATCTCGATCTACAGCCGCAAGCACATCTTCGGCTACAGCTTCATCGCCTGGTCCTCGATCGCGATCGCCCTCTTCGGGTTCCTGGTATGGGGGCATCACCTTTTTGTCAGCACGCAGTCCGCGGTGATGTCGACGATCTTCAGCCTCCTGACCTTCAGCGTCTCGATCCCCTCAGCGATCAAGGTCTTCAACTGGTTGGCAACGATGTATCGGGGCTCGATCCGATTGACGACCCCGATGATCTACGCCCTATCTTTCCTCTTCCTCTTCGGGATCGGCGGGCTGACGGGGCTGTTCCTCGGGACTCTCAGCGTCGACATGCATCTCCACGACACCTATTTCATCGTGGCGCATTTCCACTACACGATGATGGGTAGCACGCTGATCGCGCTGATCGGTGGGATCCATCATTGGTGGCCGAAGATGTTCGGGAGGATGTACAACGAGGCGGTCGGCCGGCTCGCCGCGGTCCTGACTTTCGTCGGATTCAACGCCACCTTCATTCCCCAGTTCCTCATGGGTTCGAGGGGGATGCCGCGGCGCTACTACAACTATCCGCTCGAGTTCGAGTTCCTGCATAGGGCCTCGACGGTGGGCTCCTTCATCCTCGCCCTCGGGCTCTTCATGGCCGCCTACAACCTGATCGCTTCCCTCTTCCATGGGAAGAAGGTTCCGGACAATCCCTGCGGCGGGGCGTCGCTCGAATGGCAGACGACATCCCCTCCGCATCTTCACAACTTCGAGAAGCCGCCCGTATTGACCGATCCTTACGACATGGAGGATCTGTATTGGGACGAAGAGACGGGCGGGTACCGTTCCCGGAGCGTCGAGGGCGCTTCGGGAGGTTCCTGAAAGAGGACTGGACGCCGTCAGGCGAGAACTGGGAGCGAACGCGATGTCGCAGGTTCTGGAAACCGGAGCGGTCGACGGCGGTGGGGCGCACGACCGCCCCGCCCATCTGGCCCATCACTTCGATACGCCCGAGCAGCAGTTCGAGACCGCCAAGCTCGGGATGTGGGTGTTCCTCGTCACCGAGATCCTCTTTTTCAGCGGTCTCTTCTGTGCCTATGCGGTCTTCCGGGCGAACAACCCCGAGATCTTCCTCTACGGCCACGCCTTCCTCGACAAGACCCTGGGTGCCGCCAACACCATCATCCTGATCACGAGCAGCTTCACGATGGCGTGGGCTGTCCGCTGTGCGCAGATCGGCGCGAGGAAGGGACTGATCATCAATCTGATCCTGACCTTCGTCTGCGCGGCCGGGTTCATGGGGATCAAGGCAGTCGAATACTCCCAGAAGGTGGAGCACGGGCTTCTTTGGGGGAACAAATTCAACCCCGAGGTCCACGCGGTCGAAGGGTCCGGGTCTGGCGCGGAGGCGGCGGCCGCGCATGTGGAGGAACCCCCGGTGGGCGCGCACATCTTCTTCGGGATCTATTTCGGGATGACCGGACTCCACGGTCTCCATGTCCTCATAGGCATGGGATTGATCCTCTGGCTCCTGATCCGCGCCATGAAGGGGCATTTTGGTCCGGGCTACTTCACGCCCGTGGACATCGTCGGCCTCTACTGGCACCTTGTGGATTTGATCTGGATCTTCCTCTTCCCCCTCCTCTACCTGATTCACTGATGGGTCCCCGGGAGTACTACGAATGAACGGACAAGCGAACGGCGGCGTCCATGCGGTGCCCCTCCGGGTCCTGGCGCAGGTCTTCGGCGCCCTCCTGATCCTGACCGTCCTGACGGTCGTTCTCGCGAACTATCATTTCGGGCCCTTCGACCTCTGGATTGCGATGGGGATCGCGACCTTGAAGGCCCTCCTCGTCGCTCTCTTCTTCATGCATCTCAGATGGGACCGCCCCTTCAACGGGGTGATCTTCCTCTGCTCGCTGGTCTTCGTGTTCATCTTCATCGGCTTCTGCCTGCTCGACACGTCCTCCTACCAGGATCAGGTCAAGCTGAGGCAGAACGACCTCCTGATGCAGAAGAAGTGAACCCGAGAGCGAGCGGGGAACCGGCCGAGCCACCCGGGTCCGCGCGCGTCCTGATCAACCTCTCCTGGTTCCTGAAGCTCCGATGGGCCGCGGCCCTCGGGCAGTTCGTTACGATTCTGTCGGTGGCCTGGATCCTCGGCCTCGACATCCCCGTGCCGGGCCTTCTGACCCTGGTCGGGGTTCTGGTCCTGAGCAACCTGGCCCTGCAGTGGTGGTTCGTCCGTGCTCTCGGGAACGGGGAATGGAGATTCTGGAACGGTCCGCGCGGGGAGGCCCTGATCGGCGGTTTCCTCGGGCTCGACCTCTGCATGCTGGCCGGTCTCCTCTACTGGAGCGGGGGCCTCGCGAATCCCTTCGCGGTCTTCTTCCTCGTGAACCTCGTCCTCGGGTCGATGCTCCTTCCCAGGCACTGGGCCTGGGGGCAGGCCGGGCTCGGGCTCTTCCTCTGCCTCCTCCTTTACGTCGCGGATCCGCCCTCGGCGGTCGGCTTTCTCGGCCTCTCCGCGGACACCCTCCTCACCGGAAGGCTCATCGCCCTGGTCGCGGCCGCCCTCGTCCTCATCCTGTTCCAGACGAGGATCTCGAGGCAGCTCGAGGTGAATCAGGAGGCCCTGCGCACCGAGCACGACCGCCGCGCGAGGAACGAGCGGGTGCAGGCGCTCGCGACCCTTGCTGCGGGGGCGGCCCACGAACTCGCATCACCGCTCTCGACGATCGCCGTCGTCGCGAAGGAACTCGAACGCACGCTCGCCGAGGCTGCCGGCGGGGAGGAGACGGTCGAAGACGTCCGGCTGATCCGTTCCGAGGTCGCGAGGTGCCGGGAGATCCTCGACAAGATGTCGACAGACTCGGGACAGAGCAGCGGGGAGAGCCTCAGGGACTTCACCCTCACCGAGCTGTTCGAGTCCGTGTTCCAAGGGCCGGTCGAAGAGGAGAGGGTCGAACTCTTCCTTCCGCCCGAGGTCGCGGAGAGGACCATCCGCGCACCGAGGGACTCCCTCGCGCAGGCCCTGCGCGCCCTCATCAAGAACGGCTTCGACGCATCCCCACCCGGATCGAGGGTGCGGATCGAGGCACAGCGCGCCGGGGAGGATCTCGTCCTGAAGATCATCGACCGCGGCTCGGGCATGACCGAGGAGACGCTGAGGAAGGCCTTCGACCCGTTCTTCACGACGAAACCGGTCGGCGAGGGGATGGGGCTCGGCCTCTTCCTCGTTCGGGCGGTCATCGAGGAGGCGGGCGGCGCCCTCGAACTCCTCTCCGTCCCCGGCAAGGGGACGACCGCTCTCGTGAGCCTGCCCTCCTCCTTCAGGGGTGGTCCCTGATGAAGGCCTCCCGGAGCGCGCGGGGGTGGGCGCCCCCGACGCCGTGGCGCGCCGAGGCGTAAGGCATGAAGACGAAGTTCCGCTTCCCGGCGGCCGCGAGGACGGAGGAGAGCTTATATCCTTCGGGATTCCGCTCCGGGGTCCGCATGTAGGTAACCGTTCGGCGGGCGGGTCCCGGCTCCTGCCTTCGGCGGATTCGGTGAGGCTCAGGCCGGCAGCGTTTCGAGCCGGGTGAGGATCTCGTGGAGCCTCTGCTTCCGCTGCTCGACGCGCCGCTTTGCCTTTGG
>JALUUL010000075.1 GCA_027021385.1 Planctomycetota bacterium
TGGAGCCGCCGGCCCCTCACCCCGGAGCAGGAGGATTACGCCAGGAGGGACACGCATTACCTCCTCGATCTCCAGGAAGCCCTCGAAGCGAAGCTCGCGAGGGCTCCCTCCCTGGTCCGGAACGAGGTCCGTTCCGAGTTCAGGCGCCTGGAGAACCTGGAGCCGCCGGATCTCGAGGAACGGAGAAAGACCGGTTGGAAGCGGGTGAAGGGCGCCGGGAAGTTGAATCCCGAAGAGTTGCGGGTCCTGGAGCGTCTCTTCCTCTGGAGGGAGGGGGCGGCCGACGCGAGAAACGTGCCTCCGTTCAAGGTCTGCAGCGACCGGCACCTTCTCGAGGTCGCGAAATCCCGTCCGCAATCGCGGGGGGAACTCGTCCGGAGCTGCGGGATTCCCGAGAAGATCGCCCGGAGGATCGGCGGAGATCTGCTCGCCGTCGTGAAGGAGGCGGAAGGGATGCCGGGATTGGAGTTTCCCCAGACCCGAAGGAGCGGGAAGGAGCGGGCGAAGGCGAGAGAGGTCGAGGCGATCCTCGATGCGCTCAAGGCATGGCGCAAGGAGCGGGCGGGCCGGAGGCCCACGGATCCCAGTCACATCTTGAACCGGGAAATCATGGAGGCCCTGGCTTCATGGCGCCCGGTTCCCGAGACTCTGGAGGATCTGGAATCCACCGGACTCCTGGAGTCCTGGCGGATCGAAGCCTATGGCGGGGAGATCCTGGCCGCCCTCGAGGAGGGCGCGGGCCGGGGCGGAGCCGGAAACGAGGCGGGTACCCCGAGACGGAGGAGAAGGAGGCAGGGATGAGCAGGGTCGAAGATTCCGGAAGGGGGCGAAAGCGGCTCGGAAGACTCGCGGCCTTCGGCATCCTGGGGCTCGCGGTCTGCGCCCTCTCTCCATCGGGAATCCGCGCGCAGGCGGAGCCCGCGCGTTTCGACGCCTACTGGAGGCGGGGGAAGGCGGAGTTGACGAGTTTCCGTCTCCTGCAGGCCCGCTACGGGGAGGTCCATGAGGGACACGCGGTCCTCATCTTCGTGCTGGAGGACATGCGTCCCGTTCTCCAGGTCAAGGACGAGTCGGCGGATCCCTCCTCGCGGGGGAGCATCCCGGTCATGAAACTGAACCGGATCGAGAAGTTCGCGACGGGATTCTACGACTACTCGATGATGGCCTCGGTGTTTCACCCTCTCGGCCCTGATTCCCTGCCGTTGAAGATCACGGCTTCGATTCAGGAGTGGTGCGGGCATGTCTTCCAGCAGATGAACCGCCGGTCTGACGGGTGGCGGGTCCGGCTCCATTCATACTTCGAGAAGGAGGCGGACAGCGAGCGGAAGCTTCCGGGGGTCCTGACCGAGGACGGCCTTTGGGTTCGGATCCGTCTCGGTCCCTCGAACCTGCCGACCGGTGTCCTGGACATCGTTCCCGGGCTTTTCGATACGAGACTCAGGCATCGGGAACTCGCGGTGCGGAAGGCCGAGGCCGCCCTTCTCCCGAATGCCAAGCCCATCCGCGTCATGGGGGAAAAGGGCGGAGAAGAACCGGCGTCCTCCCTCCTTCGTTACAAGCTGGAGTATTCCGATCCGAAACGGAGTCTCGAAATCGTCTTCGAAAAGGACTTCCCCTGGCGGATCCAGGGCTGGGAGGAGCGCTACGTGGACCGCTCGGGGAAGGAGCATCGCACGGCCGCGGAGAGGGGAAAGGTCCTCATGTCGGATTACTGGAACCGGCGTTTCGGCAGGTTCGCAGGGATGCGCAAGGAATTCGGCCTGCCGGACATGAAGGGGAAGTGACGGAACCATGGGGCGGAAACGGCCGTTCTCCGTGTGTCCGAACTGCGGAGAGTCGTTTCCCGTGGGAAGACCAGCCTGCCCCGAATGCGGAAGCGACGAGAACACGGGTTGGAAGGACCCGGAGGAGGTCTTCCTCTCCTCGATCGATCTTCCCGAGGACCTGCTTCCGTCCCGTGATCCGGTTCCCCGGCCGTCCTTTCTCCGGAGACCGTGGGTCCGACGCGCCCTCGTGGTCTTCGTCGTGCTCGCCCTCCTCGGTCCCGTCCTTCTCGGCCTGATCGGTTTTTTAGCGATGCCCTTCATCGGCCGCTGAGCCCGGCGGGGGAGAGGCGGGGTCCTTGGACCGGATCGAAGCCGCTCCTGGCCGCCCCCTCGAGAGTCGCGGGGAGACCCGTATCGGTCCAATCGCCCGCGATCCAGAGACCCGGGATCGAGGTCGGTCCCGGCGGGGGGCGGAAGCGCCGGTGCCCCGGGCCGGGGAGGAAGGTCGCGCGCCGCTCCCGGAGGACGAAGGCCGGCTCCGGAGGGGAGGCGGGGAGAGCCGTCCCGAAACGACGCCCGAGTTCGCTCCAGGCCTCAAGGAGGATGCGTTCCCTCGAAAGACCGTCGAAGGCCGAAGCCGCGCCGGCGAGGAGGGCCCCGAAGAGGATTCCCTCTCCACCGCGTCCGCTTTTCGGGCCCCGGACCAGGAAATGGAAGGCTTTCCCTCCATCCAGGGCGAGGATCGGCCGCTCGGGGGGGAGGAGGGTCGCGGGGAGGGGGAGATAGACCGTGAGGATCGGCGAGGGGCGCAGGTTCCCGGCGAGAGCGGACTCCGGGCACGAGGGGGCGATTCTCGCGGCCTCTCCGGGGGGGAGGGCCAGCACGAGGCGGTCGTGCCCTTCGAGGAGGGTCCCGTCTGCGAGCTTGAGAACCGGAGCGGGCCGGCGGATCTCGATTCCGACCCCCCTTCCCCTCCGGACCGTGAAGGGGAGGGAGCGGGGTTCCGGATCGAGGATGCGGGACCAGGGGAGCCTGGGGATCCACATGGCGCCTCCCGCCGGGCCCGCGCGGAAGGCCGTCCCCAGGGTTTCGAGGAACATCCGGGCCTCGGCCTCCGCGGGCTCCGCGTTCATCACCGCCCGGCAGAGGGGCGCGAGAAGGAGCCTCCGGACGGAAGGAGCGATGCCTTCCGCCGCCGACCAGGCGTCCAGGTTCACCCCCTCGTCGGGGAGGGTTCCGAGAATGCGCCTTCCCGCGGCGAGCAGTGCGAGGCGGTCCTTCCAGGGGATCCTCATCCGGAGGATGCCCGTGAGGAGGTGGAAAGGGCTCGGGAGAACGGGGCAACGGAGGGACAGGGTCTCCCCGTCTTCGCGCAGCCAGTGGAGCTCGAGGGCCTTCGCGTGATGAAAATGATCCTCGGTATTGAGCCGCCGAAGAAGGGAGCGGAATCGTTCGTAGCAGCCGAGAAGGACGTGGGGGCCGTTGTCGAACTCGATCCCGTCCTTCGACAGGGACCAGGCCCGACCTCCCAACCGGCGGCGGGTCTCGACGAGCGTCGTCTCCCACCCCGCCTCATGGTGGGCGAAGGCCGAGGAGAGGCCGGCGACCCCTCCTCCGAGGACCAAGCACCTCCGGCCGCGGCCGGCATGTCGATCCCTCGCCGGGGAAGGTCCCATCCGCGGCTCAGAGACCGAAGCAGGCCAGGAAGAGTTTTCGATGGAAGGGAACGCGCTCCCTAGGGGGTTCGAGGACGGCCGGGCCCCGGCGGGCGATCCGTTCGAGGAGGTCCCCGTAGATCCGGCGCATGATCCGAGCGGGACGGAGTGCGCGGAACTCCTCCGGGGGGAGGAGCCGGTCGGCGCGGAGGTAGAGTTCCCGAGCCCGCGCGACCTCGGCCTCGAGGAGGGAGGCGATGGTCTCTCTCTTCCCCGGGTCCTTCAGGGAGTCGGGCCGGATCTCGGCGGCGCGGAGTCCGTGTTCCTCGAGAACCTCTTTGGGAAGGTAGCACCGGCCCGCCTCCGTGTCCTCGGCGAGGTCGCGGAGGATGTTCGTGTATTGGAGCGCGAGACCCAGGGCGTCCGCGTAGGGGACGGCCTTCGTCCGATCCGCTCCGAAGACCGGGAGGCAGGCCACGCCGACCGCCGAGGCGACCTTCCTCATGTAGCCCGCGAGATCCTCGAAACGCTCGAAGGGCCGAGGGTCGAGGTCCATGCGGACCCCCTCACAGAGCTCCCGGAGAGGGGCCTCCTCGAGCCCGAATCGGAGGGATGCACGATGCAGGGCGAACCCCAGGGGGGTCCTTGGTTCACCCGCGAAGGCGTCGGAGAGTTCGCGTTCCCAGAACAAGAGGCGGGCCTCCGCCTCTCCGTGACCCTCCCGGGGGAGAAGATCGACCGCGTCGTCCACGACGCGGCAGAAGGCGTAGATCGCGAGGAGGGCCCTTCTCCGGCCGGGGGCCATGAAGAAGAAGGACACGAGAAAACTCGATCCGGAGGATCTCGCGATCCTCTCCGGGCTCAGTCTCGCGGCCGTCGGCATGGCGGTCATGACCGGAAGGCTAGCCCCGCTCCGGCGGACCGGCCAGGGCCGGGGGTCAGGAGGGGGCGGGAGCCGGGATCCGCGGCGCGAGGGCGGGCGGGGGCGTCCTTCGAACGAGGGCGGCCGCCAAGGAGAGCGCGAGATCGGTTTTCCGGAGTTCGGGGCGTTCCGCCAGGACGTCGTAGCCGGCCTTCCGGATTCCGGTTAGGACTCTCCCCGCCGAAATCAGGATCGCCCGGATCTCCCAGCCGAACCTTCCGCGAAGCCCCTCCGCGAGCGGCCAGCCCTCCGTCAAGCCCTCGGCCGCCAGCTCGGCCGTCCTTCGGAGCACTTCGCGCAGCCCGGGTCCCGCCCGCTCCCGGGCGAGATCCGCGTCCTCGACGTCATGGCTCCGCATCCATTCTCCGGGAAGGTAGATCCGGTTCCGTTCCCGGTAGTCGCGCCCCGCATCCTGGCAGTGGTTGAGGATCTGGAGGGCGGTGCAGATCGAATCGGAACGGGCGAGGTTCGTGGGGGAGACCTCCCTGTGGAGATGAAGGAGGAGCCTTCCGACCGGATTCGCCGAGAGCCTGCAGTACTCCAGGAGTTCCCCGAGGTCGGCGTAACGATTCTTGACGGCGTCCCTGGCGAAGGCCGCGCAGAGGTCCAGGAAGAGCCCGACCGGAAGATCGAACTCCCGGATCGTCTCGACGGTCCGCTGCAGGAGGGGATGCGCCGCCTTGGGATTCTCGACGGCTTCCAGGAAATCGGAACGATAGGACTCGAGGGCCTCGGGGTCCGCGTGCTCGTCGACCAGATCGTCCGCCGTCCTCGCAAAGAGATAGATGCTCCGGACATGAGGACGAATCCTTCTCGGGAGGAGGATCGAGGCGACCGGGAAGTTCTCGTAATGGGTCCGGGCGAGTTCCTTCCAGTCCTGAGGAAGATAGGATTCCCATCTGCGGGCCGAACGGATCTCCTCCATGGAGAGGAAGGATAACGCGGAGAGGACGGAATGGATCGGATCGCCGTGAACGGAGCTTCCCGCGGGGTCGGGCGGATCGGATCGAGGAGGTTTCCTTGAAGGGATTCCCGGTCTTCGACGGGCATGTCGACACGATCCAGAAGGTCCTGGACGACGGGGCCGATCTGGATGCGGGGGTCCCCGGCGGACAGGTCGATTTCGACAGGTTGGAAGAGGGGGGGGTGCGGATCCTCTGCTTCGCTTGCTGGGTTTCCCCCGACTACCTCCCGGACCGCTGTTTCGAGCGGGCCGTGTCCCTTCTCGAGGCTGTGCACGACCTGGCGGCCCGCCATCCCCGGAGGATGGCCGTCGCGAAGACGATGGCGGAGGCAGAGGGGATCGCGGGTTCGGGGAGGCTGGCCGCCGTCCTGGGGGTCGAGGGCGGACATGCGATCGAGGGGGACCCGGGGAAGCTCGAGAGGTTCGCGGAGTTGGGCGTTCGCTACATGACCCTGACCTGGAACAACCACCTGCCCTGGGCCGAATCCTGCCGCGAGCGGACCGCCGGAGCCCCGGTCGGGTTGACGGCGTTCGGGCGGAAGGTCGTGGAGAGGATGGCCGGACTCGGGATCGCGGCGGATCTCTCCCATGCCTCCCCGCGAACTTTCGCGGACGTCCTGGAGATGGACGTTCCCCCTCCACTCTGTTCCCATTCGGCTTCCTCCTCCGTCCATGAGCATTGCCGCAACCTTTCCGACGGGCAGATCGAGGCTCTGGCCGCGAGGGGGGGGGTCGTGGGTTTGACCTTCGTCCCTGGTTTTCTGGCGTCCTCGGGAAAAGCGGACCTACGGACGGTGCTGCGCCATGCCGAAAGGATCCTTTCGGTAGGCGGAGAACGGGTGCTGGGAATCGGCTCCGATTTCGACGGGATCGAGAGGGGTCCGGAGGACTTGGAGGACTGCTCGAGGATCCCGTGCCTCCTCGAGGCTCTGCGTCTCGGGGAAGAGGCGGAGTACCTTGTTGCTTCGAGGAATCTCATGAGGGTTTTGGAAGCCTGGGAGGTCTGATCCCCGTTCGAGCGCGGGTTCCG
>JALUUL010000076.1 GCA_027021385.1 Planctomycetota bacterium
GAAGCTGAAGGGGCGAGCTTTCGGGTACCGCAATCTCGACCGATTCATCCATGCCATCTATTTCCACAAAGGAGGGTTGGACATGCTCCCCGTATCAGCCCGTCCCCACCGGAAACCCTGAAGAGCCGAAGATCGAGTGGACCCTTCAGTGAGCAAGGAATCGAAATGGAATAGGATGGTTCTCCTAGTGCCATCCCTGGCACTTGCTCTTGTCCTGATTTCATTCCTAGTGCCCTTATTTTGGAATGAAATTAGTCAAGATAATAATGTAGTTATTTCTGGCTCGGAGTATGAAGAAAATGAATTAAGAAAAAAGAACCCCACCCAAAACTCCGATCTCTCAGTATTAAAGCGTGTCCCTGAACCTGGTCTAGGTCCACCTTCGAGGCCTGGAGTCAAGAAAGATGACTCTACAGCGGAGATGCATTTCCTTGGGCAGGTTCTTGGGCCACAAGGGCCGGTTGAAGGGGCTGTGGTTTATTCTTTGGCTTCTGCTAATCAGAGCGGAGAAGGGAAGGAAACGTTTGCTGTGCTCCCTACCCTTCCGCCTTTGCATGAATGTATCGCAGAAAGCCGCTCTGATTCCCATGGTCTCTTCAAATTGCCGGTCCCCGGGAAATGGGCTTCGATGCCAATGAATATTATCGCCATCAAGCCTGGTTACCTGCGAGGGTCCGTTTCGGGAATCCGCTGGCAACTTGGAATGCCAAAAATTCGGATTTTTCTTACCCGTGGCATGAGCATCAGTGGGAAGGTCCAGGATCCAACCGGGAAACCTGTTCCAGGTCTGATGGTTATAGCGACGACCGATTTAAGAGCGAGATCAAGGAGCCTACGAGCCAGGAAGAACTATTCAAACCTAATCAATGCTCGACCGAACAGAATAGATTCATTTTTCTTCTCTGAGGCGAAAAGCACTCAGGATGGATCTTTTTCTATCCATGGATTGGCCCCTGGTGAATATATACTCAATGTTGCTGGTGATGCTCCATGGGTTATGAGGGAACATCCTGCGGTTCTTGCTGGATCCGAGAATCTTCTTGTGATCGTTTCCAGGGCTTGTCGGTTTATGATCGCCGCCAGAGATCACTCTTCTGGAAAGCCGGTCGGAAGGTTTCAGGTTTTCGTGACTGTCGAGGATGGTTCTGGGGAAAAGACCTCCATAATGCTGACAGGCAAGAACAATGGAATCGATTTCTTTCATTCCGATCGGAAGAGAACTGAAGGGTCCATATTTTATAAGTTTGAAATTGTCGCCGATGGGTATATTAATGCGCTAGGAACTCTGCAATGTGATAATAGAGGAGAAACGCATCGTTTGTCTGTTTTCCTTGAGAAGAAACAAGCAGTCTCGGTGCGATGCACCGTTCTTGATCCGATGGGTCGGAAAATCAAGGATTATAGCGTTTGGGTTTCTTCACCAAAAGAGCTTTCCTTTCATCAGGTTCCTGTTGATCATTCACCTTCTGGAGAGGCAATCATTGAGATGGTTCCCGGGGATTGGCTTTTGAAAGTACATCCTAAGTATTCCTTTCCCGGTTCCAGATTTACACCCAGGCTACTTCGAATAAAGAAAAGTAACAATGCGAAAGTATCGATCAAGCTTAGGAGTGAAGCTTCTTTGATCCTTGACATGCAAAGACTTCATATGCAACGAAAAGTTAAGGAGATTACATTTCGATCCAAGCGTGGCCTGCTACGCATTCCAAGGCCTGCTGATGCCATGGATGGGATTATTCAGTTTGTATTTGTTACACCCGGAGAATGGGAAGTTGTTATCCAAGGTCCTGGGATGAAGACTTTGAGAAAGAATCTGACAATAATGCATGGAGAAAACTACTTGAAGTTCTAAGGTTATGCGTCGATCGCAACGACGTGATGCGTGGATCGTTCTTCAGGAACCACATCGAGCATAGGGGGGGCTTCTTCTGTTCGGAGTTTCCCCGACTGAGTATCTTGAAAGAGAACACCAGTGACTGGGACATTACCCCTTCTGAACGGGGTGGTGGGGCGCTTGCACCGAGATCGAGGTCTGGACGCTTGATCCGCCGGCCTTCTTCTATGTCTTCTTCTCCTTCCAGGAGATGAGGATCCCCTTGAAATCCGGGGAAGTCTGGTGGCTGAACCCCCTGACGATGGCGATGGGGCCGATGATCCTCTTGATTCGGGGGATGCCCGATCCCTACCACCGCAAGTACTCCTTCCCCATCCCATACATCCCATCATTGAAAGGGAAGACCCTGTACACCCAGGCCGCCGTCTACACCCCGACGACCGAGGCCCTGGTCCACGTCACCGGCGTCATGGTCGACAGGATCTGGTGAGCGCATCGGAAGGGAGGAGACCCTATGCTGGGTTCCCGGTATACCCACGATGAAGGGCGAACTCCTACATGTCTTCCGGAATACCCCCTACGGGCGCGAGATCCTCGAGCGGTCGATCCATGCCTGCAGACTTTCCGGCCGGAAACTGGCGATCTATCTGCCCGAATCCCCGCGCTTCCTGATGTATTTCGAGGGCGCGATCGCGACCGTGAACCTCGATCGCGAATTCTTGAGGAACCGTGAGGGGGCGCGGGACTACCTCGAGGGGGCTCTCGGGAGGGAGGGGATCGAGTGGCGGCTTCTCGAAATCCGTTCCTACACCCGTAAGGTCCTTCCCGAGATCCCGACCGATTTCGACTTCATGACCTGCCCGAGGTCCTTGACGGACCTCTCGACGAGGATCGGGCTGGGATACCTGGGACCCAGGGTTCGGGAAATCGTCGCGCAAGCCTCCTTTCCGGTCTTCATCCCGGGGCAGACCTCATCCCCCTGGAGGGAGATCGCCTGCTTCTATGGGGGGTCCGAACATTCGGCCCGCGCCCTGAGGATCGCGCTGGATTTGGCGGAGAGGGGGGCCGTCCCGCTCAGGGTCTGGACCTTGGACGAGGGGCCCGGGGAGGATGGCTACCGGACTCTCCTCGAGAGGCAGGGGCTCCATGCGCCCCTCCACCTCGGAAGAGGGCGTTGGGGGTTCCTGAGCGGTTCGGACCTCCGGGATTCGTTGAACGTCATCGGGGGCGAGGCTCTCGTCGTTTGCGGGGCCTTCGGACATTCGAAGGCGCGCGAACTGTTCTTCGGGTCCTTCGCCGAAACTCTCCAGACCGTCCTTCCGAACACGCTCCTCCTCGTCGGCCCGAAGGTCCGGACGAGCTGAGTCCGGAACCATTGGGCCCGAGGCCGATCTTCCAAGGGTTCTCGTGTTCTCCGGCGCTATGCTCAGGGCGCGCGGGGCGAAGGCCCGCGCTTCCGGGTAGGGAGCCGGGATCGGGCCCGGCGGGTTCGTTGCGGACGAGGGAGGGCCGAACCTTGACGAAGGACGCATGGCGCGTGGAAGGGGGGGGAGAGGCCGCCTTCCTCGGGCTTCGGTGCAGCGCCTGTTCCGGATTCCTCGAGGCCGATCGTCTCCGGGGGGCCTGCCCCGACTGCGGCTCGCCCCTTCGGGCCGAGTACGACTGCGGGGCGCTCGCGGGGGCCTTGACGCCGTACACGGTGGCGGCGCGCCCTCGGGGGCTCTGGCGCTGGAGGGAACTCCTGCCCCTTCCCCCGGGGCATGATCCCGTCACCTTCTCGGAGGGGGACTGCCCCCTCCTCGAACTCCCGGAACTCGCCCGGGATCTCGGGCTCGGGGACGGCAGGCTCCTCGTCCTCGACGAGAGCCGGAACCCGACCGGGAGCTTCAAGGCGCGGGGGATGAGCGTCGCCGTGTCGATGGCGAAGCATCTCGGGGCGACGGCCCTCTGCGCCCCGACGGCCGGGAACGCCGGGAGCGCCCTCGCCCTCTACGGGGCCCGCGCGGGTCTGCCGGTCCACCTCGCGATGCCCGCCGACGCCCCCCCTCTCGCCCGACTGGAGGCCGAACTCTTCGGAGCACGGGTCCGCCTCGTCGAGGGGACGATCGCCGACTGCGGGAAGGCCCTGCGGGGCGAGGCCGAGGCGAAGGGCTGGTTCGACCTCTCGACCTTGAAGGAGCCTTATCGGCTCGAGGGGAAGAAGACGATGGGCTTCGAGATCGCCGAGGCGCTCGGGTACGACCTTCCCGACGTCGTCCTCTGCCCGACGGGGGGCGGGACCGGCCTCCTGGGCATCTGGAAGGCCTTCGACGAACTCCGCCGGCTCGGATGGATCCCCGAGGGGGCGACCCTCCCGAGGATGGTCGCCGTGCAGACGGAAGGGTGCGCCCCGATCGTCCGGGCCTTTTCCGCGGGCGAAGAGGAGCCCATGCCTCCCCGCGCTCCGCGGACCCGGGCCGCGGGGCTCAGGGTGCCCGCCCCGGCCGGGGGGAAATGGATCCTCGAGGTTCTCCGGGAGAGCCGGGGCGCGGCGGTCGCGGTCTCCGACGAGGCCCTGCTCGAGGGGGCGCGGAGGGCCGCGGCCCTCGAGGGCCTGTCGATGGCCCCCGAATCCGGGTCCTTGGTCCCGGCCCTCGCGCGGCTCCTGGAGGAAGGCCTCGTCCGCGGGGACGAGTGCGTCGTCCTCGTGAACACGGCCGGGGCCCTCAAGACTCCGGAGGTCTGGGCCCCGGTCTGAGTCCCCGGTTACATCGGGGAGGGGCCTCGGGCCGATAGGTCGGCGAGGTCTCCCCGATGCTCTTCCATACCTGGACCTTCGCCGCCTTCGCCCTATTTCTCTACCCCCTCTACTGGATGCTCCGGAGGAGGGAGCAGAACCTCCTCCTGCTCGGCGCGAGCTGGTTCTTCTACGGGTACTGGGACTGGCGCTTCCTCGGGCTGATCTGGGCCTCGACCCTCGTCGACTACTTCGCGGCGATCCGGATCGAGGAGAACCGGGACCCCGGGCGCCGCCGGGTCTGGCTCCTCGCGAGCGTGGGGACGAACCTCGGGATCCTCGGCTTCTTCAAGTACTGGAACTTCTTCAGCGAGAGCGCCGTCTCCGCCCTCGCCGTCCTCACCCTTCCTGGCGGCCGGGTCTTCCTCTACTTCCAGTTCTGAGGCCGCATGGAGACCCCGCATCGAAGGAAGAACGGACGGCCGGCGGCTCGGCTCTTGAGCTTGGCCCTTTTCGTGCTCGTACCGGCGATCCTGCTCGGCCTGCTCGAGAGGAGCGCGAGGATGCGCTACGGGGGAGGGCGCCACTGGTATTCGTTGCATGGAGCCGAAGGGCGGGGGAGGGCCCCGGAGGTGATCTTCCTCGGCACGTCGAGGGTCGCCGGCGCGGTCGATCCCCAGGCCTTCCGGGACCGGATCCGGGAAGTCCGCGGCGAGGAGATCATCGCCTTCAACCTCGCGAGGCCGGGATCGACCCTCGAGGAGCACCGCCTGGGCCTGCGCGCCCTCTGCCGGGAACATCCGGGGATCCTCCGGGGAACCGACGTGCTCCTCGAGGCCCCGGGCGGCCTGCCCGACCGATCGACGCCGCGGGACCTCTGGTTCGTTCCCCAGGCTTCCGGACACCTAGCCCCGCTGCTGCGCTTCGCGGATCTCGGGGACCTCTGGATGGTAGGCGCGGACCTCGAGACCTTCGCGCGCACGGCCCTGCTCTGGCTCAGTCGGCGCTCCGCGCTCCTCGAGAACCGCCGGCGGATCCGCGCCCGCTTCCTGTGCGGGGGCGGGAGGGCGACGGCCACGATCCTCGAGGCCTTGCTTCCGGTCCGCCCCGAGGCCCCGCTGCATCCCGACGAGAGCCTGGACCCCGGGGCGAGGGTCCGCGCCCGGAGGTCGGCCTACGCCTTCGCCCGGAGGAAGCTCCGGGAGGTCGTCGGCGCTCGGATCGCGCGACCGGCTCCTCCGGTCGACTGGAAGGAGACCTCCCTGGCGCGCCTGGCGGGCTTCCTCGCCTCGGTGGGGGCGCGTCTCGTCCTCTTCCCCATGCCGGTTAGCTCCGTCCAAGCGCGGGAACTCGAGGTTCCGGCCCGGAGGACCGAACTCGCGAGTCTTCGATCCGCCCTGAAGCGATGGAAGGTCCCGATGCTGGCATGCAGGTTCGAGGTGAACGACGAGGACTTCCCCGATCTCTGGCATCTCCGCCTCCAGAGGAGGACGGAGTTCAGCCGAAACCTGGCCGAGGCCTGGATGAAGATCGCCCGCCGGAAGCGGGCGGCGACCCGCCCGCCGCGTTGAACCGGGAGAACACGATGTCCGCGATACCCCCTCGGCCCTTCCCGGCAAGGTTGGGACGCTTGGAAGAATCTCCGTGCGTTCGAGGAGCGGTTCTCCTGAAACGGGGGCCTCGGGTCAATCCCCGAGAGCCTCGAGGATGCGTGCGTGCTCGGGGAAGCCCGAATCGTCCCGGTTCTTGTGCCAGATCGTCGTCCCGTCGGCCACGACGATGAAGTCCCCGCCTCCGCCGGGGATCAGCTCGATCTCGGCCTCGGGGTGCCGTTCACGGATCGCGGCGGCCAGACCAGTCGCCTGCGGTTCATAGTTTCAAGCGCTGCAGTATTCGATCGAGATCTTCATCCTTGGCTCTCCTGCTTGGATCCCCGGTCGGTCGGAAGACCAGGGATCCTATCGGGCGCGGCGGGGGAGTGTCGAGAGCCGAGGCGGCCGGGGGAGCGGGGAGTCAGGGACCCGGGATGACGGCACCTTTCAGCTGTGGGGCCGCCCTCGGCTCGAAGCGGGGAAGATCGAGGCCGCAGAGTCCGGCGAGGGTGGCGGCGACCTGGGAGAGCGTGCTCGGAGTCTTGCGCCGTAGGCCCAGGGGCGGGGTGTCGGGGCCTAGCAGCGCGATCCAGGTCCATTCGCTTCCCCGGACCCGAGCGCCGTGGGAAGTCCATTCCGCTCCTCCCCCCCGGCCGTGGTCGGATGTGCAGACGAGGGTCGTCGAATCCCGGAGCGAAGGATCGCTCTGAACCTCGTCCCAGAGGAGGCGCAGGAAGCGGTCGGCGCGGTGGACGGCCTCCAGATGGAGATCGTAGCGCCTCCTGTGCGCCCAGTCGTCGGGCTCCCCGAGGGCGAGCCAGAGGACGCGGGGGCGGAGCGCGCGCAGGCAGGCGCGGGCCCCCTCGAAGCTGAAGGCGTCGAAACGCTCCCCTGTGCCGAGGGCGGGGGGGAGGGCGGCCGCGAGGTCGTCGAGGAGGCGAAGATCGTGTTCGAGGGTTGGGCCGATCTTCTTTCCGAGCCTTCCGAAGAACGGGGCCAGCGGACTCCAGCCCGCGTTCACCGGGACCCCGCTCCGCTTCTCGTGCAGGATGAACGGGAAGACGTCCCAGGAGCCGAAGACGGCCAGGGTCTCCCCGGGACCGTAGGTCCGCCGCAGGAGGTCGAAGACCGTGGGGTTCGGGTTCGGCCGCTTCGCGTTCGAGTCCAGGGAGAGGTCGACCCAGCCCATCGTCATCTCCGCGTATCCCGGATAGGAGAAGTTCCGGCCGTTCGTCACGCGGCAGGGAGATCCCGAGAGTCGGTGACCGAAGACCTGTCCGCGTTCGGCGATGGCGGACCAGAAGAACGGAAGGAGCTTCCGCCGGCGCACGACGGGATCGGGGTCGTCCCAGCGCGCACGGGCCGCCTTCGCGTCGCGGACTCCCCCCTTCTTCCTGTCGAGGAGGGAGGGGTCTGCGCCCTGGAACAGCTCGGCCGGCCGGAGCCCGTCGATCGTCACGAAGAGGACATGCCGTGTCCGGAGGTGGGCGTGGGCCGAGGGGTCCTCCTCGGAGACTCCCGGGGCCCGGCAGGCGGCGGGCGCGAAGGCCGCGAGGACGGGAAGAAACCACCTGACTGCGTATCGCCGTTCCATTCGACCCTCCAGGGGAACAGGGCTTCCAAGGACCTCCCGGAGCGCGGGATTCGAGGTTCTCCGGGAAAGGGGATCCGAAGGGATCCATGAAAGGGGGGGCCGAAGTCGGGATCAAACCTCAAGGGCACCGGGAACTTTGTTTCCGCCCTTCTCATGACCCTTACGGCCTGAGTCTGCATGCTCCCGTCGGCCGAGATCCTGGCGGGAGGGATCGCTCTGCTCTTCTGAATCCCGGCCGGTCCTGGAAGAAACCAGGAAAAAGGGGAAGGGAAATCTTCCTCTCACATCCCGATCTTCCCTTGCCGGGGCCCGCTCTCGAGAGGGAAAGGGGGCGGTCACGACACACAGCGGATATGAAGAGTTTCTGAGATCGCTTCATTCTCCACTCCGATCGAGCCGATGGGTTCCTCACCAGAGATTGCTTCGAGGGTTCCCTCGGATTCCGGGAGTCAAAAGAGGGGGAATGGAGTATGGAGAACGAGATCCCCTTGCCGGAGGAGAGAAGGAATCGACCTTCACGATGGAAGACGGTCCTTCATACAGGCCTTCTCCTTCTCCTCGACTTCGTCCTTCTCGGTCTCGCGTTCCGGTTCTTGGTCCTGCCCCGGAACGCGGGGATCCCCGCCGGAGACCGAAAGGAGTTCGGAATCTGGATCGCCGCCGCAGTGCTCCTCGGACTTGTCGGGACCCTTCTTTGCATGCGCTCCTCGTTCCGGGCGAAAAGGGAGGGTCGGAGAGGCTCGGGCCCCGAGGAGTCCGAGAGCGGATTCTTCGCGGTGTTGAAGGGGGCCCCCGACGGCATCCTGATGACGGACGAGGAAGGACGGATCCTCGTCTGCAACGAGGCGGCGCTCGAAATCTTCCAAAGGGAACGGGAGGAGGTCGAGGGAGGGGAGATCACCCTCCTCTTCCCCAGGGTCGAACTTTCCGGGGACAGGATCCGGGAATGGGGGGAGACGATCCCCTGGGAACACGAATCCAGCGGATACCGGGTCTTCCAGAGGGAACTGCTCGGAAAGAAGAAGAGCGGAGAGTATTTCCCCGTCGAGACCTCGATCAGCCGATCCGAGGGCGGGGGCCAGCTTAGATATGCCTGGATCTTCCGGGACATCTCCGAGCGCAAGCTGCACGAGGTCGAGAACCAACGGCTCCGCACCGCGGTGGAGGCGGCACGGGAAGAGATCGTGATCACGGATCGGGCGGGCTTGATCCAGTTCGTGAATCCCGCCTTCGAGAAGGTGAGCGGGTATTCGAAGAGCGAGGTGGTCGGAAAGCGCCCGAACATCCTGAAGAGTGGAAGGCAGAAGCCGGAATTCTACGAGGAGATGTGGAGGTGCATCACCGAGGGAGAGATCTGGACCGGCCGCCTCTGGAACCGGCGCAAGAACGGGAACCACTACTTCGAGGAGATGACGATTTCGCCGATCAAGGACGAGTTCGATCGGATCACGAACTTCGTGGCGGTGAAGAAGGACATCACTGAGCAGACCGAACTCGAGGCCCAGCTCCACCAAGCACAAAAGCTCGAGTCGATCGGCCAGCTCGCCGCCGGGATTGCACACGAAATCAACACCCCGACCCAGTACGTCGGAGACAACACGCGCTTCCTCCAGGAGTCCTTCGAGGATCTCCTCCCGGTCCTGCAACGTGCGAGGGAATGGATCGAGCGTGAACTGGAGGAGAAGCCGGAAGCAGAGGAACTCCGTGACCTGGCGAAGGCGTTCGAGGAGGCCGATCTCGAGTATCTCCAGGAGGAAATTCCCAAGGCTATCGAACAATCGCTGGCCGGGGTGGGACGGGTCTCGAAGATCGTGGCTGCGATGAAATCCTTCTCCCATCCCGGGGTCGAGGACCGTACCTGCATCGACATCAACGAATCCATCCGGAGCACCGTGACCGTGGCGACGAACGAGTGGAAATACGTCGCGACCGTCGATCTCGACTTCGACGAGAACCTTCCCCAAGTTCCCTGTTTCCCCGGGGAGTTCAACCAGGTCATCCTGAATCTCATAGTGAACGCCGCCCACGCGATCGAGGACAAGATCGGGGACGGTTCTAAGGGCAAGGGAAAGATCACGATCACGACCCTCAAGAAAGAGGACCGGATCGAGATTCGTGTGACGGACACGGGGACCGGGATTCCCGTCGAGGTGCAAGAGCGGGTCTTCGATCCCTTTTTCACGACGAAGGAGGTCGGGAAGGGAACCGGCCAGGGGCTCAACATCGCCCATAACGTCATAGGAAAGAAGCACGGCGGGATCATCGATTTCGAAACGAAGCCGGGAGAGGGCACGACCTTCTTCATCCAGCTTCCTCTAGATCCCGAAGCGGTCTTGAAAAAGGACCGGGGACATTCCCCGGAGGATTCCGAACCCATGAAGGAGAACCCAGGATCCGGGCCCCATGCGGACGCTCGCTTGACAGCGGAATCGGTTCCGGCGGTTGAAAAGCGGGAGGTAAAAGGATGAAGCGGATTCTGTTCTGTGATGACGAGGTGAAGATCACCGACGGGCTCAGGAGGATGCTCCGGAGACAACGGAAGGAATGGGACATGGTCTTCGTGAACAGCGGCCGGGAGGCGCTGGAAGCGATGGCGAAGCAACATTTCGACGTCCTCGTCACCGACATGAGGATGCCGGGCATGGACGGAGCGGAGCTGATGCTGAAAGTGCAGGCGATGTACCCCGGCACGGTCCGGATCGTCCTTTCCGGATACAGCGAGGTCGAAGCCGCCCTCCGGGCCGTCCCCGTCGCCCACCAGTTCCTGACGAAACCCTGCGATCCCGAGGTCCTGAAGTCCATCGTCCAGCGGGCCTGCGCCCTGCATGCCCTTCTCGAGGATTCGAAACTGCAGGGGATTCTGGGGGGAATCGACAGCCTCCCCTCCCTACCGAAGCACTACCACATGCTCACGAAGGCGCTCGCCGATCCGGAGGTGGACGTCGAGGAACTCGCCTCGATCGTGGAGCAGGATGCAGGCATTTCCCTGAAGATCCTGCAACTCGTGAACTCGAGTTTCTTCGCCTTGTCGCAGACGATCTCCGACATCTCCCAGGCGATCTCCTATCTCGGGACGAACATGCTCAGGAATCTCGTCCTAGGGGTCGAAGTGTTTCGTGGATTCAAGGAATGCGATCCCAAGGTCGCGGAGGCGATTTCCAAGGAACAGCAGCATGCGCTCCTGGTCTCCCGGATCGCCCAGAAGATCATGCAAAGGATGGACAAGGACAGGACCCTGAGTGAGCACGCCTTCATCGCCGGCATGATGCATGACATCGGAAGGATGATCATGGCCATCCACCTTCCCGAACAGTTCAACGAAACCAATCGGCTCGTCGAGAAGGAGGGCGGTTGGGTCTTCCCTTACGAGGAGAAGATCATGGGGGTGACCCATGCAGAGGTCGGTGCCTACCTCCTCGGCCTCTGGGGCATGCCTTACCCGGTCGTAGAGGCCGTCGCGAACCACCACCATCCCTCCAGGGTCTCCGCGAGGAGGTTCGACGCCCTGGCGGCCGTGCACCTCGCCGACTCCCTCGCCTACGGGATAGAGGGGTCTGATGTGGAAGTGATAAAGGCCACCCTCCTCGACGGACCGTTCCTCGCGGGCTTCGGGATCGAGGAGGGGTATGAGACCTTTCTCGAGGATGCCTTGTCCGTTCATGAAACGATGAGCGCAGGAACCGTTTGAGGGGAACATGACCGCAACCGCGAGAAAGTCGGCAGGGGAAGAGGCGAGTGAAAGGGCTGGGGATGAAAAGCCCGAGGAGAGAGTGCTCTTCGTCGACGACGACCGGAATCTCCTGGATTCGATGAAGAGGACCTTCCGGAAGGCCTACAGGCTCTCGGTCGCCTGCGGCGGAGAGCAGGCCTTGAAGGTCCTCGATCAGGACGGCCCGTTCGCAGTCGTCGTCAGCGACTACAAGATGCCTGGGATGGACGGGATCGAGTTCCTCGCCAAGGTCCGGGAGGAGCACAGGGACATCGTGAGGATGATGTTGACCGGGAACGCCGATCTCCAGTCGGCGGTGAACGCGGTGAACAAAGGGGAGATCTTCCGTTTCCTCCTGAAGCCCTGCGCCTCGGAGGACCTGAAGGCTGGCATCGATGCGGCGATCCGGCAATACCGCCTGGTTATGGCCGAGCGTTTCCTTCTGGAGCGCACCCTGCAAGGGAGCATCCAGGTCCTGGCCGACGTCCTGTCGATGGTGAACCCGATGGCCTTCGGGAGAGCCACGAGGGTGCGGTCCTATGTCCGGCAGATGGCGGCCGCCTTGGCGCTTCCGAATTCCTGGAAATACGAAACGGCGGCTCTCCTCTCCCAGATCGGAATGGTCGCTGTCCCTTCCGAGGTCCTGGAGAAGCGGAGCGCGGGCCAGGAGTTGACGGAGGAGCAACAGAGGATGCTCGAACGCCACCCGGAGGTCGGCAGGGAACTCCTCGCCAAGATCCCAAGGCTCGAGAAGGTCGCGGAGATGATCGGCTGGCAGGCCTATCCGAGGAAACTCGAGACCGTTCCTCTGGACAAGGTCCCGCTCGGAAGCCGGATCCTGAGGATCGCGATGGATTTCGATGCCTTGATCTCCCAGGGAAACAGCAGGAACAAGGCCCTGGGAATCCTGGCTTCCAAACCCACGATCTATGACCAGGCCTTCCTGCAGGCGCTCGACCATGTCGAGATCCCCGGTCAGGACGCGGTCGTCAAGACCCTTGCGATCAGGGATTTCAGGCTGGGGATGATCCTCGATCAGGACATCTGCCACGCCAACGGTTCTCTCGTCGTGGCCAAGGGGAACAAGATCACGACGGGAATGCTCGAGAGACTGAGGAATTTCGCAGACCTCGGGGTTATCCGGCAACCGATCCGGGTCCGTGTACCCCGAGTGCGGAATTGATCACCCGGAACCCGGGGAACCCGCCCGAAGGAGAGGAGGAACGGCATGAACGAGGAATCGAATCCGATCACGGTGCTGATCGCCGATGACGACCTGGACCTGATCCACGGTCTCTGCCGCAGAATGCGGAAGTCCGGCTTCAACCTGATTCTGGCGATGGACGGTTACCAGGCCGTCTCCCTGACACGGAAGCATGAACCCGATGTCATCGTGCTGGACATCAACATGCCGGCCGGGGACGGGTTCTCCGTCATTGAAAGGGTCCATGAACTCCAAACGAAGAAGGATGCGCCGATCATCTGCATCACCGGCGAGCGGACCGCCCGCATCATCGATCGATGTGGCGAACTGGGCGCTTACGCCGTTCTCTACAAGCCCTTCGACACACAGGATTTGATCGAAACGATTCGTCAAGCGATGGCGGGCCAGGGAGTCTGACCCTGAGGGCCGGGTCCGAGCGGGTGCCCCGCTTCCCCCTCCGGGCTAGGATCGCGAAGGAAAAGTCCCTCCCCGGTCGATCGGAAAGAAACATGACGCTCCTTCAACGGGTGTTCCCGTATCTCTGCCTGGTTGCTGTCCTTCCGGCCCAGGAACGCAACGTGTTCCCGGGAGACCGGCTGCCCGCGCGGCTGAAACCCTTCTCTCCGGAGCGGAGGGAGGGAGCAGCCGCGATCGATTCCGAGACTTTAAGGAAATGGCTGGCGCGGCTCGCTTCCCGGGAGTTCGAAGGCAGGGCGACCGGAACCCCTGGCTATGAGAAGGCCGCGAGGTACGTCGCCGGGAAATTCCGGGAGTTCGGGCTCTCCCCGGCCGGAGAAGAGGGTGGTTTTTTCCAGCCCGTTCCCTTCGTCGAGTTGAAGCCCCTCCCGGAGGAGAGCCGCCTCACGGTCCTCGATGGTGAGGAACGGGAGGTTCTGCGAATCGGCCTCGGTGAGGGGTTTTCGGGGAGGATCAGCTCGGACAGCGACCTCTCCTTCCGGCCGGTTTTCCTGGTGGCCCGGAAGGGGGAGGATTACAGGGATCTGAGTCTCGAGGGTAAGGCGGTCGTACTCGTGGATCGCGGGCGCAAGACGCGGTGGGGGAGTTCCGAGGCCGTGAGCCGGCTCTGGCGGAAGAGAATCGGTTGCCTGTTCCTCGTTGACGAGGAGCGTGCGTCCCTCTCTCCGAAGGAGGGCGGCCTCATCCGATTCGCCGCCAAGGAGGGCGCTGGTGGACGTAGATCCGCCCGGAACCGGTACTACCTTACGATGGAGACCGCGAAGAGGCTCGCCGAGGCAGCGGGACTCTCGGGAGCGGCGCTTTCCTCGTCGAAGTCCTGGACGGGCCTGCCGAAACGCCCCGTGACCTTCCACCTGCGGATACGGGTCGAGAGTAAAAAAGTCTTCGCGGCCAATGTGCTGGGCATCCTCGAGGGGACGGATCCCGAGGCCTCGGCGGAGATCCTCGGCCTGGGCGCACATCTGGATCATCTCGGTACGAGAGAGGATGGGACGATCTACTATGGCGCCGATGACGACGCCTCCGGAGTAACGGCTCTTCTGGCGGTCGCGAAGGCCTTCACAACGAACCCGAGAAAGCCGCGGCGTTCAATCCTGTTCATGGCCTTCTGCGGGGAGGAAATGGGCTTGATCGGTTCCGCGTGGTTCACGGATCATCCGGCGGTCCGGCTCGACCGGATGGTTGCGGAGTTGCAGATGGAAATGGTCGGGCGCAGGGAGGAGAACCTGCGAACCGGCGAGAAGCCCGAAGACAACCTCAACACGCTCCATCTCGTGGGTTCCAGGAAGCTTTCGGGCGAACTCCATCGGATCTGCCTCGAACAGAACCGGGCACACATCGGGTTTTCCTTCGAGTTCGACGAGGAAAGGTTGTTTTCCCGCAGCGATCAACTGAACTTCGCCCGGAAGAACATTCCCGTCGTGTTCTTCTTCGCGGGATTCCATCCACAAAACCACACCCCCCGCGACACGATCGACCGGATCGATTTCGCGAAGCTTGTGCGCGTCGCGAAGCTCGTCTACGCCGTCGCCTTCGAGATCGCCGATCGAAAAGAACGCATCGTCCCGGATCGGACCTGGAAAGAAGTCATGGGGGGGCGAAGGCGCCGCTGAAGCGCGACGATCCGCCGCGCCGAATCCCCAGGTCCAGGGCCTACTCCATCCTCAATCAAAGCCGGGCCCGTTATCTTGGAAAGCTCGTGTCCCGACCCCGTTCCCCCCCTTGCAAAGATGGATCCGAAGCTCTTCCCGCCCGAGAACCCGGTATTCGGCCTTCTAGCGATGATCGGGAGAACTCCGCTCCTCGAGATCCGCTTTTCCGTCCGGGGGGCACCGCGGAGGATCTTTGCGAAATACGAGTCCATGAACCTTTCGGGGAGTATCAAGGACCGCATGGCCTTGTATATCCTCGGAAGAGCCTATGAGGAGGGCCGGATCCGCGAGGGCGATGAGATCGTCGAGGTGACCTCGGGGAATACCGGCATCTCCTTCTCCGCAGTCGGGAGGGCGCTTGGACATCCCGTCCGGATCTTCATGCCGAACTGGTTGAGCGAGGAGAGGGTCAAGATCCTGCAAGGTTTCGGAGCCGAGGTCGTGCCCGTCGCGAAGGAGGACGGCGGGTTCCTCGGTGCGATCCGTCTGGCCGAGGAATGGGCTTCGAGAAACGATCGGACCTTCCTTCCCAAGCAGTTCTCGACGGATTGGAACGTCGAGGCCCATTACCGGGGAACGGGGCCCGAAATCCTCGACGGTCTCCGGAGTCTCGGCCTCCGCCCCGACGCCTTCGTCGCGGGCGTCGGAACCGGAGGGACGGTGATGGGCGTCGGCCGCTTCCTCAAAGAACGGGTGGAAGGTGTCAAGATCCACCCGATGGAGCCTTCGAACTCCCCCGTCCTCTCCACCGGCCGGAAGGGGGGAGTGCACCGGATCCAGGGAATCTCCGACGAGTTCGTTCCGGAGATCGTGAAGCTGGAGGAACTGGACGAGATCGTCTCCGTCGCGGACGGAGATGCGATCTTGATGGCCCAGAGGCTTTCCCGATTCCTGGGATTGGCGGTCGGAATCTCCTCGGGCGCCAATGTATGCGCGGCCCTGAAGGTCCTGGAGGAACAAGACCCCGAGACGATCGTCGTCACCGTCCTTCCCGACAGCAACAAGAAGTACCTGAGCACGGACCTCTTCTCGGACGAACCTGAGCGGAGCGGATATCTCTCTCCCCATGTTCGACCGAAGAGGGTTCGGGCCTTCCGCTGTCCCTGAAGCCCGGCCGCCGGACAGGGGATTCCCCAAAAATCCACGAAATTGGCCGATTTCGCGCAGGGGCTCGTGTCGATAAGAGTCCCGTGACGAAACTCCTTCGGCACCCATAGTCATGGTTCCTTCCCCAAATCAGCTCCATGAGCGCCGGACTCCGACTCAGGGGACGCGGCGACTTTGCGGCCTCTGGGTCCGTTACACGAAGGCGAAGGCTCTGTATCCGCCCTCCAACGGAAGGGTCCGAAGACTGCTCGAGGACTTCCATGCCGGTCTGCGGGAACTCTTCTCCCGCCATGGGCTCGTGCGGGTCGAGTTCCATGGGGATCATGCAAGAATCTGCGGGGAGCGGGTCGACGCGGTGGGGGACACGGAACTCCAATGGCTCCAGGAGCGGCTGGATCGCTGCACCCTCGAAGGGGTGGAGTTCACCCCCGAGGTCGAGACGGAATCACTCGAGCGTTTCACGGAACGTCTGCACGAGAATCTCCGTTCGAGTTCCCCGGCCCGGGGGTTCGAAGACTTCTGGCCAGTGACCTATCCGGGCATCCGGCCCTTGGAGCGCCTCTATCTCGGAATCTTCCGGAGCGGGGGGAAGGGGACGGGGGACGAGGAACTCTCGGCGGGTTCGCCCCAGGGCAGGGTCCTGGCCGAACTCATGGCCTCGAGCACGGTCCTGCGGGAGCAGGTCGCAGAAGTGGAGGAACTCTGCGCGAGGGCGAGGAGCGGAGAGAGCGGGGACTCGGGCGTCGCCTTCGACCTCACGACCGAACTCATTCAGGTCCTGCCCGCCGAGGCCTTGGCCGACGGCGAGCGACTGGTTGAAACCGTCAAGATCCTCCTCGAGACTCTCCGGTCCAAACTCCGGGAGGAGGAGGGCCAGGTCGAGGGCGGGGAAGGTGTTCTCGGTCTGATGTACAGAATCGGGCGAAAGATGTTCCCCCGCGACATGAAGCCTGAAACCCCGAGCTTCTCCAGAGATTCCGGGGGCTGCGCCTCCCTCGAGAGGCGTGTCGCGGAAGAGGACGGCATCGAGGAGGACCTCGAATCCCTCATCCGGGAGGTCGAACGCTTACCCCGCGGGGAGGAAATCGGGCTGGAACACGACCTGCCGGCCCGCCTGAGGGAGAGCCTCGGGGTTCACTTGACCTACCTGATGACCCTGGAGGAAGGGGGCGCCCTTTCGAGGATTCCCAATTCCCTGGCAGGGATCCTGAAGCACCCGAGGACGGAGGCCGGAGACCTGCTCCGGTCCTTTCTCGAGGCCTCGGAAGACCCCGAACTCTTCCCTCACGGCGACCGGTTGTTGCTGACCCTCTCGGGGCTCGGCCTCCTTCCTCTGGTGAGGGATTGCGGGTATCTGAAGGAGGAGCGGGTCGAACGTTGTTTCCCAAGTTCTTCCTTGAATACCTCGGGAGCATCGATCCGGAATCCCCGGATGAGGTCCGGGAACTCGCGGGGCTCTGTACCAGGATCGGCACGGAGCGGATCCTCGAATCCGCTCCCGTCCTGATCGGTCGTGAGAGCGAGGCCTGGAACCGGATCCGCGACCTGCTCCGTTATCCCGAGCCCTCTTTTCTTCCTCTTTTCCACCTCTGTATGCGGAACGATTCCCCTCTCCCTCGGGGGGAATTCATCGAATGGTTGCAGAAATCGCGAATCGAGGGTCCGGCGATCGGTCTTCTGAAGGTCCTCGATCGACCCGAAGAGCTTCCCGATAAGTTCTTTCTTTCCCTTTCCTCGTGGACCCGGAATCGGGGCTTTCCGAAGGAACTCGAACGGAAGGTCCAGATCCTCATCGAGGAGTTCCTGGAACTCCATGCCTTCGAGAAGGAGACCCTCGATCGCAGGGTCTACCTGATCGGTCTCCTTCTGGAGAATCCGGACCGCTCCTCGGCCCGGATTCTCCGCGATGTCCTCCGGAAGCGGAGATTCTTCCTGTTCGGGCGGGAGCGGAGGAAGGTTCGGAGAGCCGCGTCCGATGCGCTCCGAGCCCTCGAGAGGAGAGGAAGGGGACGATGTGTGAAGTAGGGCCGGCGAAAACCCACCTGTCCGGAGTCGTGGGTTTCGTCGACCAACTGGTCGTCGCAGCGGTCAACAGCCGGATCTATTGGCCCGGACATCCCAGGGTGCGGGGAAGCATCGAGAACCTCCTCGCCCTGATGGACGACTATTGCGTTTCCCGGGAGACCGGCGTTCTCCGGCTAGGGGTCGTCGAGGGATACTTGATTCATGACCGCCGTCCTCTTCTGAACGCCAGTCTGTCGGGCCCGAGGATCGTGGAACCCGTGGAGCGTCTGAGGAGTGGAGGGATCGAGTTCCATTTGGGGATGGAGGAGGAGGAGCTGGCGGCCTTCCTCAAGGCGCTCGTCGCCCGGCCCGGGACCTTCACGGATTGGAGGGAGGCGAACCGGGCGCTCGAGCAGGAGAGCTGCCGGAGGATTCGCTTCCTTCCGGAGTACCGAACCGGACACGAAGGTGGGGCGGATTCGGCCGAAGAACCCGAGGGCGAAGCCATGGAATCGGTCAAGGAGATCCGGTTGCCGGTTCGCACCTACCAGGCGGCGGTCACGCATCTCCAGGATGTCAGCGTCCGGATTTGCCGGGGGGATCAGTTCGCCCTCGATGAGTCCAGGACCGAGGTGGAGGAGATCCTCACGAGGTTGGACGAGGATCCGGTCGCTATGCTGAACCTCGCGAGATACAACCATTACGACGCCTTCACGTTCGGACATTCGGTTCGGGTCTCGTTCCTAGCCTTGAACTTCGCCCGCCACCTGACGGCCGATACCGAAATCCGGGAGAGCGTCGGGCTCTCCGCCATGCTACATGACGTCGGGAAGGCGCGCGTCCCCTTCGAGATCCTGCATTCGAAGGGGCGGTTGAATCCCGAGGAACGGAGGGAGATGGAACGGCATACGACCCATGGGGCCGAGATCCTCCTCGAGGTCGAGAAGAGCGATTTCGGGGCGGTCGCGACGGCATTCGGCCATCACCGGACGATCGACGGGGCCGGGTATCCAGGGGTGGTCGTCGATTTCCCCGTGTCCGCCGTGACGAGGATCGTGAAGATCTGCGACGTCTTCGAGGCCTTGACGGCCGTCCGCCCCTACAAGGCCGCGATGACCCCCTCGAAGGCCTACAGGATCATGCTCACGATGGAGGGGCATTTCGATTTCCCCCTCTTGCGGCGCTTTGTCGAGATCACGGGGATCTACCCGATAGGGACGACCGTTATCCTGGAGAGTGGAGAGCGCGCTCTCGTCCGGAGGCAGACCTCCGACTTGCGTCTGCCCGAGGTCGAGATCCGAACGACCCCGGACGGGGACCTCCTGGATCCCGAGGACCGGAGAATCCTCGATCTCCGGCAGGAGGCCGAGGAGAGGGGGGCGAGGATCGCCGCGGGCCCCCTGACCGGAGGGGAGTCCCTGGCGGCCCTCTGACCGGCCCGGGGGCTTTCTCGGGAGCCCCTGGGAAAACCGTGGGCGTCGGGTGCGGTCCCGGGTCCCCTCTTCCGGACCCGTCCGGGTCCCGACCGGGGAGAGGGGGAGCTGGCTCTGGGACAGAAAACCACACGATCGAATCTCGCTTTCCCCGGCCCTTCTCCTAATCTCTCGGGCTTCGCAAGCCGTGCACTGGGCCAGGAGGTTGCGTTGCAGATCGGAATCCCACGAGAGGCGGACGGGAGCGAGACCCGGGTCGCCGTGTCGCCGGAGGCGGTCGCCCGGCTCACCAAGAAGGAAGGTGCGAAGGTCCTCATCGAGTCCGGCCTCGGAGAGAAATGCCGCTGGTCGGACGAGGAGTACAGGGAGAAGGGGGCCGAGGTCGCCCCGAACAGGACCTCCCTGTTGGAAGGGAGCGACCTGATCCTGAGGGTTGGAATGCCACCGAAGGAGGAGATCGGGGCGATGCAGAAGGGGGCGGTCCACATCAGCCACCTCGACCCCTTCAATCGCCGGGACCTGGTCGAGGCCTTCCGGGAGGCGGATGTCTCCGCGATCAGCATGGAGCTGGTTCCGCGTTCGACGAGGGCCCAGAAGATGGACTCGTTGAGTTCCCAGCATTCCCTCGCCGGCTATGTAATGGTCCTCGTGGGGGCGGACCTCCTCGACAGGGTCCTGCCGATGATGATCACCCCCTGCGGAACGGTCGGGCCGGCGCGGGTCTTCGTCATCGGCGCGGGGGTGGCGGGGCTCCAGGCCATCGCGACGGCCAAGCGCCTGGGGGCGCGGGTCGAGGCCTTCGACACCCGGCCGGTCGTCAAGGAGCAGGTCGAGAGCCTCGGCGCTCGTTTCGTCGAGATCGATCTCGGCGACACCGGGCAGACCGAGCAGGGATACGCGAAAGAACTCACGGAGGAGCAGAAGCGCCTTCAGCTCGAGGGCATGAAGAAATTCTGCCGGCTCGCGGACCTCGTGATCACGACAGCGAAGCTCTTCGGCCGGCCCGCGCCGAGGGTCGTGACGCGCGAGATGCTCGAGGGCATGCGCCCCGGTTCCGTCGTCATCGACTACGCCGCGGAATCCGGAGGCAACGTCGAGGGCAGCAAGCCGGGTGAAGTCGTCGAGATCGGGGGGGTCCGGGTCGTCGGCTTCACGAACTTCCCCGGAAGAGTGGCCGCCGACGCCAGCCGGATGTATGCGAACAACCTCTACAACATGATCGACGAGTTCTGGGACGAGGAAAGCGGCCGGATGAAGATCGATCTCGAGGACGAGATCCTCCGGGACTGCCTCGTCGCGCATCAAGGAGAGATCGTGAGTCCGATCGTCCGGAAAGTCCTCGGAATCGAGGAGGCCGCGTCATGAGCTTCGAAGTTCTCGCCTTCCTGTTCCTTCTTTCGATGTTCCTGGGGCTCGAACTCATCTCGAAGGTCCCGGCCACCCTCCATACCCCTCTGATGTCGGGCTCGAACGCGATCTCCGGGATCACGCTGATCGGGGCCATGGTGCTCGCCGCGAAGACCGAGGGGAACCTGATGGCCATGATCCTGGCCGCGGTCGCCGTGTTCTTCGCTTCGATCAACGTCGTCGGCGGCTACCTCGTCACCGACCGGATGCTCGAGATGTTCAAGAAGAAGGAAAGCTGAGGGAGAGACCGCGATGGAAGCCCTGATGACCGTCCTTCTTCTCTCGGCCGCGGCCTGTTTCATCTTCGGCTTGAAGCTGATGAGCAAGCCCGCGACCGCGCGGAAGGGAAACCTGATTTCGGCCCTCGGCATGACGATGGCCGT
Source organism: Planctomycetota bacterium (assembly GCA_027021385.1). Lineage (GTDB taxonomy): Bacteria > Planctomycetota > UBA1135 > UBA1135 > JALUUL01. The sequence goes on from JALUUL010000076.1 coordinate 21,113, forward strand.
TCTGGGAACCGGCCTGTTGATCGTCCACGACCACGAACTCGCGGGCCAGGAGCTTGGGTTTGGAACCTTCCTGCCGGTGATCCTGGGGATCGCGCTGGGCGCGGTCGTCGGGATCCCCGCCGCCAAGCTCGTCAAGATGACGGCGATGCCGGAAATGGTCGCCCTCTTCAACGGTTTCGGGGGGATCGCGAGCCTCCTGGTCGGTTGGGCGGAGCTGCACGGCAAGCTCCAGGAGACGAGTCCGGCGGAATGGATCGCGGAGATGGGACATCTGCCCTCCTCCACGATCTTCCTCGCGATGTTGATCGGCGGGGTGACCTTCACCGGGAGCCTCGTGGCCTTCGGCAAGCTCGCGGGATACATCACCTCCAAGCCCGTCCTCTACAAGGGGCAGAACTTCGTCAACGGGTTGATCGTCCTCCTCATGCTCGGGGGGGGGATCTGGTTCACGATGGATCCGGGCCAATATTGGATCTTCCTCGTGGCCGCCGTGATCTCCCTGGGCCTCGGAATCGCGGTCGTCATCCCGATCGGCGGGGCGGACATGCCGGTCGTGATCTCCCTCCTGAACAGTTATTCGGGATTGGCCGCCTGCGCGGCGGGCTTCGCGGTCAACAACGTGCTCCTGATCATCACAGGAGCCCTGGTCGGCGCCTCGGGGATCATCCTGACGAACATCATGTGCAAGGCGATGAACCGGAGCCTCGCGAACGTGCTCTTCTCCGGCTTCGGCGCGGCCGAGGGATCGACGGCCGCGGGGGGAGGCAAGGACCGGGGCGAAGCCAAGAGCAAGTCCCCGGAGGACGCCTACTACGTCCTCGAGGCCGCGCGAAGCGTCGTCTTCATCCCCGGTTACGGCATGGCGGTAGCGCAGGCCCAGCACGCCGTCCGGGAACTCGCCGAGATCCTGGAAGACAACGGGGCGGAGGTGAGTTTCGCCGTCCACCCCGTGGCCGGACGCATGCCGGGGCACATGAACGTGCTCTTAGCGGAGGCCAATGTCAGCTATGACAAGCTGATCGGGATGGAGGACATCAATCCGATCATGGACACGATCGACGTCGCGATCGTGATCGGGGCGAACGACGTCGTGAATCCGGCCGCGCGGGACGAACCCGACTGCCCGATCTACGGCATGCCGATCATCGAGGCGGACAAGGCCAGGACGGTCTTCATCCTGAAGCGCTCGATGGCCTCGGGCTTTGCGGGGATCGAGAACCCTCTCTTCTTCAACGACAACAGCTACATGGTCTTCGGGGACGCGAAGCGGACGATCGAGGCCTTCGTCGCCGAGTTCAAGGACGCGGCCTCCTGATCCAAGGGGGGGGGCCGCCTCCGGCGGCTCCCGGGCCAGGAAAGACCGGGGAGCCTGCCGCTTCCTTGGTCCCCACCGGTTCCGTCCTATATTGACTCCCGCCGTGCGCGGACGGACCGGCATGGCGCCGCGAGGGGCGGTTCCGCCCCGGAAGAGAACCTCGATCGATCATCCAAAGGAGTCCCGAAACATGGCCTTAGAACTTCCGAAACTCCCTTACGCCATGGATGCGCTGACCCCGCATCTTTCGATGGAGACCCTCGAATACCATTACGGCAAGCACCATCAGGCCTATGTCAACAACCTCAACAAGCTCGTCGCGGGTACGGAGCACGAGGGGAAGAGCCTCGAGGACCTGATTCGGACGACCTCCGGAGGGCTCTTCAACAACGCCGCTCAGACTTGGAACCACAGCTTCTACTGGAACTGCTTGAGCCCCGACGGAGGGGGGGAACCCGGCGGCCCCCTGGGGGAGGCGATCGCTTCCGCCTTCGGCTCCTTCGCTTCGTTCAAGGAGGCCTTCACGAAGGCCGCGGCCACGAACTTCGGGTCCGGATGGACCTGGCTCGTCAAGGACGGGAGCGGCACCCTCGAGATCGTTTCGACCGGGAACGCGGGGAATCCGATGACCGAGGGGAAGACCCCGATCCTGACGATCGACGTCTGGGAGCACGCCTATTACATCGATTACCGGAACGCCAGGCCGAAGTACATCGAGGCCTTCTGGAACCTCGTGAACTTCGAGTTCGCGGCCTCCAATCTCTGAAAGGCCTCCGGGCCCGATTGACGGAGGCGGGGGAGGGGGGCAGGATGCCTTCCCCCGACCCTGGAGGTTCGATGGACATGCGCGCACTCTGCATCCTTTCCCCGCTCCTCCTGACCCTCTCCTGTTCGACCTGGTCCCTGCCCTCCCGAACGAGGGCCGAGGCGGGGCGCCTGGGGCCGGACGGCTCGATCGAGATGGCCTTGGCGAAGGACGGGCGCATCCTGGAGATCGAGTACCATCTTCCCCCCTCCGCCCTACCCCTCGAAATCCGCGAGGCCGCGGATCGGGTCATGGGGCAAGGCCCGGTCGTCGGCATCGAGAAGGAACTGGCCGGGGGAGAACTCTTCTGGGAGGTCGTCAAGGAGATCCGCGGCAAGAAGTGGGAGGTCCTCTTCTCCCGGGAAGGGAAGGTCGTGAACTGGGAGATCGAGATCGAGGTCGCGGAGGTCCCCCAGGCCGTCCTTGCCGTCGCGGACGCCTTCGCGGGCGGGGGAACCCGGACCTCTCACGAGAAGATCCTCGATGCGAACAAGAACCTCCTGAGCTACCACGTCAAGAAGGTCGTTGGAGGGGTGAAGGTCAAGCTCGCGATCTCCCCCGACGGGAAGCTTCTCGGCGCGTGGCGGGAGGTCCCAGCCGAGGTCGAGGTCCCCTTCTGGGTCCGCGGGGAGGATTTCCCCGGGCCGGTTCCTCCACGTCCGGACGGACCTGTAGGCACTTCCCGGGTCGAGGCCTGCGGGAGCCTAGCGTCCGATCGTCGCCGCTCCCCCGAAGCTCAAGGTCATGCCCAGGCCGTTGGCCTTCGGGTCCGCGACGATCCACTGCTGGTAGAACTTGAGGCCGATCAGGGAAGTGCGGTTCGGGATCGGAAAGCCCATCAGGGCCTTTCCGGCCTTGTCCGCGACGACCGGTAGGGCGAGGTCGTAGGAGGCCAGCAGGTCGCAGGCGCCGGCTCCGACGGCCGCGAGATTCAGGGGAAGGGTGTAGGGACCCCACTTCGTGTTCGAAACCCCGGTGATCAGGAGGGCCGGCGCCAAGGAAGGGGCCTGGAGGAGACGGATCTTCATCGTCAGGCGCAGACGGGGGGGCGTCTGGGCCTCGAGCCAGGGGGCGACGGGGCCGAGGCCCAGGACCCGGAAGACCCAGGGAGCCGAACCGGGCTTCGCGCCCCAGGCCCCGGTCGAGCCGGCCTTCCTCGTGTAATGGCGGGCCTTCATGCCGTTCAGGGTCTTCGGGGCGAAGATCGAGGGGCGGCGGGAGGAGGGAACGGACCAGGACAGGAAGAACGGGCCTCTCCCCGTGACGACGGGCTTCGCGAAGGTCGCGTGGAACCAGCCGGTCTTCGGGGAGGCGGTCAGGTTCGCGACGGCCGCGGGAGTCGGGAGGGGGCGGCCGGTCTTGTCCGCCAGGAAGAGACGCGCCTGGATCGTGACCGGGGTCGAGCGGGCGCTCTTGGTCAGGATCTCGAAGCCGAGAACGACCGGGGACGAGGACCAACGGACCTCGATCGCGTACTCGGGGTTGAGGAACGAGAGCAGCGGGGAGAGCCTCGATGCATCGGCGTTGTTCGAGGCGGTGAATCCGCCGCCGGTGCCCGGGCAGCCCCGGCCGTAGGTTTGGTACTTCGCGAGCTGGGCCGGGAGGGCGGCCGCGAGGAGGGCGCAGAGGGAGGGGACGAGGAGGAGAGGTAGCGGGGTTCGCGGAGATCTCGACATGTGGGGACTCCTCGGGAAGGGGACGTCTTTCCCGAGGATAGTCCGGACGAAACCGCCCCATAGGCCCCCTGCCCCCCCCTTGGAAGGAATCCCGGGGAAGTCCGCCGGGAAGGGGGGCTAGGATGGAAGGGATGGTGTGCGGCCCAGGGGGATTTCGGATCGGAGCGGTTCTGCTCCTTCTTTCGATGAGCGGGTTGGAGAAAGCGGCGTGGGTCGCAGCTCCCCCACAGGCCGGAGATCAAGGCGGAAGGTGGCGGACCGGAGGAGAAGGGGAGGCCGCGCCGAGGACTCTCCGCGACTTCCGGGGGGGGGAGTATGCGGAGGATCTCGAGGAGGCCGAGCAGTGGTTCCGGAAGGGGAGGCGCCACCGGGCCCGGAACCTCTGGGAGGAGATCCTGGACGCTTTCGAGGAGGAGGAGGGGGAGGATAGGCCCGCCCCCGGGGAGGCCGCCGCCGCCCGTTACGGACTCGCCCGGATCTTCGTCACGACCGGCAGATACGAGGAGGCCCTCGTCGAACTGACCCAGGGGCGTCGGCTCCTGGATTTCGCGGAGTTCACGCTCCTCGAGGCCCGGATCCGCTTGCGGACCGGCCGTCCCGAACGCGCGCTCGAACTCCTCGAACCCCTGTGGCGGCAGAAGGGCGACCGCGAACTCGCGCTCGAGGCCGGGATCCTTCTCGCGGCCGCGAAGGAGCGCATCGGGAGGGCGCCGGAGGCGGGCCGGATCCGCGCTCGAATCGAGGACCTCGGGAAGCGCGAGATTCTGCGCTCCCCCCGCGCAAAGCTCGCCTATGCCCGGGCCCTGATCGGGCTCGGCGGCGGCGAACGACTCCAGGAAGCCTCGGCCCTCCTGATCGAGATCACGAAGCAGGATCCGCTCGAGGCGGAGGCCTACGTCGAACGAGGGAAACTCCTCTATGCGGTCTATCGGGAAGCTCGCGGGTACCCGAGCGGCGAGAGCGAGTTCCAGCGTGCGCTCGAGAACTGCGGGGAGGTCGAGGAAGCCCTCGTCCAGCTCTTCCTGACCCGCAAGGACAACTACCTCCTCGACTATACGAAGACCCTTTCCTATCTCGAACGCGCCCTCGCCCTCAATCCCCGCTCCGTTCCCGCGCTCCGGGCGAAGGCCGCCCGCAGGATGGACGATCGGGCCTTCGAGGCAGCTCGACGCCTCCTTCTGAAGGCCCTGGCGGTCGATCCGAAGGATCCCGGAACCCTCGCCGAAATGGCCGCCGTCTCCGCCCTGCTTGCCCGGAAGGAGGAGGAGGACCGCTACCGGGCGCGCGTCGCCGCGGTTTCCGGAGGGCGTCCCCTCGCCGACCTCGTCCTCGGTCGACATCTGATCGCCCTCTACCGCTTCCTCGATGCAGTGCCGGTCCTTGCCCGAGCCTACGCCGCTGCCGGGGAGGACCCCGAAATCTGCCTCTCCTACGGAAAGGCCCTGATCTACGCCGGAAGGGGGGAGGAGGGTGCGGCCCTTCTCGCGGAGGTGCGGCGACTCCGGCCCGGCTTCGTCGATCCCTGGAGGGAGAACCAGCTCCTCCTGCAGGAACGTCTCGCGAAGGAATACGAGACGATCGAGCGCGGGAACTTCGTCTTCGTGCTGCACCCCGAGGAGCGGGGAGTCCTGCTTCCCTACCTCTCCCGGACCTACGAGGAAGCCTGGCGGGAACTCGGCGTCAAGTACGGGACCTTCCCCGACTGCAAGATACGAGTCGAGAACTTCGCCCGTTTCGGGGATTTCTCGGTCCGGACGATCGGCTACCAGGGCTTCGGGGCCCTCGGGGCCTGTTTCGGCTGCTTCATCACCTCGGTCTCCCCAGCCGCCGCCGAACTGCGGGCGCAGTTCTCGTGGAAGGTCACCGCCTGGCACGAGTTCTCGCACGTACTCCACCTCAAGCTCTCCCGGGCGCGGGTTCCCCGTTGGCTGACCGAGGGCATGGCCGTCTACGAGGAGATCTCGCTCGACCGCAGCTACGACCGGCGCATGGAGCGGGAGCTGTATTCCGCGTGGCGTAACAGCGAACTCCTCCCGGTCGCCCGCCTGAACCAGGCCTTCCGGGGATCCCGGATCCTGTTCGGGTATTACCAGGGCGGGTTGATCGTGAGGCACATCGCGCGGGACTTCGGCTTCCCCAAGTGCGTCGAGATGCTGAAGGCCTACGGGAAGGACAAATCGACGACCGAGGTCTTCCGGGAGGTCCTGGGGCTCAGTCCGGCCGCCTACGACCGGAGGTTCCTGCGTTACGTCGAGGAGAAGGTCGGGGGGATGCGGATGATCCCCAGGATCGGAGATGCCTGGCTCTCCCGGCTTCTCCGCAAGGTCGAGGCCGACCCCAGGGACGTCGAGGCTCGTCTCCTCCTCGGGCACGCCTTCCGGCAGCGCGGGGCGGCGGTGGACGCGGGCGCCCAGGTAGCGGCGATTGCGAAACTCGCCCCCGAACATCCGGGCCTCCTCCTGCTTCGTGGATTCCTCGCCCTCGACCGCAAGGACCTTCGGAGGGCGCGGGACTTCCTGACCCGGGCCCTGGACGCGGGTCAAAGGGACTTCGACGGGGCGATGGCCCTGGGTTCACTCCTGGAGAAGGCCGGCCGCCTGGACGAGGCCCTCGCGGTCTACGACCTCGCCGCCGGTTGCTGGCCGACCTGCGCCCGACCCGGACCGGAGAACCCCTATCTCGCGAAGGTCCGGATCCTGAAGAAACAGGACAAACCGGACGCGGCCGCCAAGGTCCTCGAAGGCTACGTCGCCCTGAACGGCCGCGACTACAGGGCCCGGCTCCTGCTTGCGGCCCGCGCCCGCGTGAAGGGGGACGCGCCTGCCGAACTCCATCACCTCGAGATGGCCCGGGACATCGATCCCTTCGACCGGCGTCTCCATTTCCGCCTGGGAAGGCTCTATGCCGAGCAGGGAAAGCGCGAGCGTGCCATCCGGGCGCTCCGGATCTGCCTGGCGACGCCCGGCTCCAAGGACCGCGGGGCGCGCAAGGGCGCGTCGGCCCTCGAGGGCATCGAACGGGTCGGAAAGAAGGAGCCGGAGGCCCTCTTCCTGGCCCGGGTCAGGGTCCTCCTCGCCGAGCAGTTGGCCGCCTCCGGCGATCGCGCCGCGGCCGGGGAGGAAGCCCGGGCCGCCCTCGAGGCGGGGGTCCCCCTGCCCCGGGATCTCGAGGCCCGCGCGAGACGACTTCGTTGACCGGAAGCGCCTGCCGGTGTCCCGGTCGGCCCCGGGGCGCGTCGCGGAAGGGTGGCTACCCGGCCTGGACTCGAACCAGAACTAGGAGTACCAAAAACTCCTGTGCTACCGCTTACACCACCGGGTATCGGCCGGAGGCGCCCGGGCGGAGGGCGCGCCTGCGGGCGATGCGGCCGGCGCCGCGGGGAGCGGCGCCGGCCCTGGTTACCCCGCCTGGACTCGAACCAGAACTAGAAGAACCAGAATCTTCTGTGCTACCGATTACACCACGGGGTATCGGGTCTCCTGCCCGCCTGGGGGCGAGGAACGGCGCGGAACCCTAGGCAAGCCCCGCTTCCGGGTCAAGCCCGCGACCCCCGGGCCTCCCGGGGGCATACGATTGCGGATTCCGGGTCAGCGGCCGAAGAGAGCGAGCCATTCCTCGGGAGATCCCGGCTTGAAGACGTAGTTGAGGCGTCGGGTCTCGCCCATCGTGGCCTTCGGCTCGGCTGAGTAGAGATGTCCGGGGAAGAGGACGGCCTCGTCGGGCACCTTCGCCAGGCGCTGCGTCAGGGAGAAGTAGAGTTCCTTCGGATCGCCTCCGGGGAGGTCGGTGCGGCCGCAGCCCTCGAGGAAGAGCGTATCGCCCGCCACGAGGCGGTTCTCGACGAGGAAGCACTGGCTTCCGGGCGTGTGCCCCGGCGTATGGATGCAGCGCAGCGGAATCTCGCCGATCCGGATCTCGTCCCCGCTGTCGTGCAGGGCGAGGTCGGTCTTCGAGAGCCCGGTGACCTCGAGGATCCAGGGCTCCTCGTTCCGCTGGCAGTGGACCTTGACCCCCCTAAGTTCGAGGAGTTCGCGGACTCCCTGGATCCCGTGCCCGAAGAGGTCGCCGCCGACGTGGTCGGGATGGAAGTGGGTCGCGAGGACTCCGGTCAGTTCGAGCCCGTCGGCCTCGACGAGGTCGAGGATCGACGGGACGTCGTAGGCGGGGTCCACGACCATGCACTCCCCGGTCTTCCGATCCCCGATCAGGTAGGAGAAGTTGACCATGTCGCGGGCGATCGGGTCCCCGGTCGCGAAGTCCCGGCCCGAGAGGAGCTGGCGGAAATAGAGTCGGTCTTCCATGCCCGGATCCTAGGCGGGGAGAGCCCGCCATCCATCCTCCTCCGGAGGAGGAAGGGGAAGGCTCTCCCGTTGGATCAAAAAAAGGGTCAGCGGAACCGGAGGCTCACGGGGTTCGAGGGGGTCCCCGAGAGGCCGGGTCCGTCGAAGACATAGGCCGCGCACTCGAGGCTCCGTCCCCGGAGGACCGTGGGCAGGGGGCCCCCCAGGACCGACCAGACGACGCGGGGGGCGGCCTCGCCCCGGGCGTCCAGCACCGAGACGAAGCCCGGCAGGAAGGGGCTGTTCGCGAGGGAGATGAAGACCCAGGTCGAGGCGTCGGGCTTGACCGGGAGGGTGCCGCCCGGGAGGGGGAGGCCGGGGGCCCTTCCGGAGAGGCCGAGCAGGCAGAGCGCGACCTTGCCGGCGCGCGCGGCCCCGCCGCGGATCCCGAGTGTCCAGGTCAGGGGCTTGCTCGTGAAGACGTTCACCCGGTCCGCGACGAGTCCCACGCCGCGCCGCGCCCGCACCGGGAGTTCGAGCCAGGACGCGGTCGTTCCCGAGCCGTGGGCGATCGAAAGGGAGCCGGAGACGAAGTAGGGGGCTGTCACGATCCTCTTCTGGTTCGGGTATTCCCGGATCCAGTGATTCTGGACCTCGAGTTCGAGTACCGTCTTCTTCGGGAGGACGCAGGCGATCGGGGACAGGGTGATCGCGACCCGCTCCCCGACCCTCGGTGTCCGGCCCAGGAGCCCCCTGGCCCAACCGGCGAGGAACATGCGCTTCGTCGAACCTGGAACGGTCGCGAAGAGCTGGCCGTGGATCGTGTAGCGGTTCGTCGTGGGGGTGACGTGGAGCGAAAGGCGGGGGTTGCCGCAGAGTTCGATCTCGGACGCGAGGGGGGCCGTCTTGAAGATCCGTCTAGAGAGGGGGATCTTCGAGAGGATCACGCTGTCGGTGCGCCGGCTCTTCGAGGAGAGGAAGACCGAGGGCGTGTACCCCGGGGTGACCTTGTGCGTCAGGATCGTCGGGGATCCGGGGGTCGGAGGTTTCCAGACCAGGCCGCCCGCGGCGGAGAGGAAGACGCGGGCGGGCTTGACGTCCTTCGGCGGGAACGCCGAATCGTAGCGGTGGGACCAGAGGGTCCGAACCGAGGACCAGGCCGCGGGAAGGAGGGGCATGATCCCCGGCGTCGACCGCGCCTCGAGCTCGACCCCGTTGCGGATTCCCCATAGGTAGCGGTCCAGGAAACGGAGCCGTTCCTCGGAGACGAGAAGGGATTCCATCCAGTTCCCGGGGGAGCCGTGGCCCCCCGTCGAAAGAGTCATCGTGGTCAGGCTCTTCCGCTGCTGGACGATGTGCACGAGTTCGTGCGGGGTCTGGATCCCGTCGGTGTAGGCCATGTGGACCCGGACGGGGACCGTGCTCTGGAGGAGATAGGGGGTGACCGCCCGATCGGGATCCGTCGTCAACCACTTGTACAGGGAGATCGGGTCCTGGTTCACGAAGGCCGTCCGGATGCGGGTCTTGAGGCTCGGATCCAGGACGGCGGAGGTGAAGGTGAGGAAGCGCTCGAGGGCGTCCATCGAGAAGAGCGTGCCTCCCCGCAGCATGTGGTCGATGGCGTCGGGAATGAAGGCCCGCGGAACCGCGCAGTCGACCTTCGGGAAGGCGATCGTGCCCCTTCCCTTGATCGTGATCGTGCGGCCCGAATAGGCGGCGGCGAACCAGGAATGGATGCCTCCCTGGCTTCCTCCGGTGACCGCGAGCTTGTTGGGGTCCACGAGGCCCCGCCATTTCTTTCGGACGAAGGCGACGACTTCGGCGAGATCGTATTTCTCGGTCGCGCCGTAGAAGGTCATGCCCATCGTGGGAGGATTCAGTTTTTTCGCGTCGCCTTGGCCCCGCACGTCGAAGGTCGCGACCGCGAAACCCTGCGAGGCGAGACCCCGCTGGATCGAACGCTTGCCGCTGTAGCCGTGCACGAAGACGACGAGCGGCCAACCGCAGGCGGGCTTCCCCGTCGTCGGCCAGGTCAGGTTCACGAGGGTCTTGTAGCCGTCCGCGTAGGTCAGGGGGTTGTCGATCGAGTAGGTCGTGGGGAAGCCGAGCGAAGGCGGGACGGGCTTCGCGCACTGGGCGCGGAGTCCGGTCGTGGAGAGGAGGACGGCCCCCGGGAGGACCCGGAGGAGGGGAGAGAGGGGAATCGTGCGCATGACGGGGACTCGGTTTTGGGAAGGGATGGGGAGAAGGGAAACTACCGGCGATTGTACGGCGATTCCCCTTCCCCATGGGCCGTCCCGGTCCCGAAAACCAAAGCCCGGGACCGGGTCCTCCCAGCTACCGCACCTGGACCGTCGTGGGCGTGCTCGTGAACCAGGGTGAGGGGGGCGTTCCTCCGGGCAAGCCCCGGAGCGGGCCGGCCAGAACCTGCGTCGTCCAGCGGATTCCCCTCGTGGACGGTGCCTTCACGGAAAAGCGGGCAACCCCCAGGGCGTTCACACGCCCGACGACGACGAGGAGGGGCAGGGTCGGCACGATGCCGAAATCGGGGAACGCGAGCCCTCCCGCCCCGAGAGGTGCGAAGGCCATCTCCGGGGTCCGGCCGGTTCCGAACATCCAGACGGCGAGACCCGCCCCTTTCATCCCCGAGGCCGTGAAGGTGAGAGCCCGGCCGGGCGCGGGCGTGGAGGAGGGAACGACCGAGAGAGCGGGGCGGGCGGGCTCGAACACGACGAGGAGGTTCGTTCCCGTGTAGTTCCCGGCCAGTGCGAAGATCCGGGATCCGGGGGAGCCGAAACGCTCGAAGGGCCGGGTCCCCTCCGAGAAGGCGATTCCGCTCAGCGAGAGCCCGGGCAGGGAGAGGAGTCCCTTCGCAAAACTCCCGCCCTTCGGGCCGACCTCGAGAAGGCTCGAAGTCTTCGAAGTCCCGTCGGTCAGGTAGAAGGTTCCCTGGCCGTCGATCACGAAGTCGCGGGCGTTGTCGAAGGCCTTCACGAAGAGGCGGGCTTCCTTCTCCCGGAGGACGCCGGGGCCGATGGCTCCGAGGACCTTCGCGGCAGGCCAGCGGAGCACGCGCCCGAGTCCGGGTTTTCCGAAACTCAGCGGTGCCGGGGCGGTGTAGAGGTTTCCCCGGTGGTCGAAGGCCAGAGGTCCGGACCATCCGGTCTCCTCGGCGATCAGGTCCGTGCCGCCCGTCAGGGTGTCGATGCGGTAGACCTGCGTCCGGCTCCCGGTGTTGGGTTTCGCGGTCGCGTACAGGAAGCGTTCCCCCTCGATCGGGTGGAAGGCGAGGTCGTAGTGGAGCTGGAGGCGGGCGAAGCGTCTGAGGCTCTTGCGTGCGAGGTCGAAGGCGTACAGAGCGCCGGTGCTGGATTCCCCGAAATAAAGGACGCGCTTCGAGGGGCCCAGGACGATCGACGTGCCCCAGGCGGCGGCCGAGAGGCGGACCAGGGTCTGGACGATCCTTCCGGTCGAAGGGTCGAGGGCGAGGAGGTTCTGTCCGTCGAAGAGGGCGATCCTCCCGTCGGGGAGGACCTCGGGCCCGGTCCAGGACTTGGTCGGCTTGGGCAGGGTGATGGTGCGGGCCCGGAACCCGGGAACTACGGAGGGACTCTGGGCGGGAACGGAGGCGGCGGGCAGGACGATCGCGGCGAGGACCGCGGGAAGGGTGCGACCGCGGTGCGCGGTGCGTGCGTGCGACTTCATTTCCTTCTCCTCGGGAAATGGGTTGCGGCGTCGCGGAAGTCCCGACGGGGTGTTCTGGCTCGCGATTCATCCTCCACGGGCGGCCTTCCCGGGCTCCTTCCTCCGAGGAAATCGCCCAGTGGCGGGCCTGTAGGGGCCCCACCCGTTTCGTCCTCGCTCACAGCGGCGGGCCCGCGCCGGATTCACACCGGACTTCCCACCGATCGAGCTTCCGTAGTCTGTAGAGATCGAAGCGCGCATCCTGGCGGCGGAGAGGGCTCCCATCAAGGAGGAAAGCCCCGGAGGCCGGACGGACTGGTCGGGCAGCGGGGATTCGAACCCCGGACCTTCGGCTCCCAAAGCCGACGCGCTAGCCAAGCTGCGCCACTGCCCGATCGGGGTGTCGGGGTCGGGCAGAGGATGCCGTCGGCACCGCTCGATGCAAGCCGTGGCCTTCCGGCGGGGACCTTTCGGGCTTCTTGTGATGTTTTCCGCGGATGAAATCCTCCAGGAAACCGAAGCGTTCCCGGTCCTCGGGAAGGCCCTCGAACACGATGTCGAAACTGTGTCCGCGGAGGGGACGGACCGATCGGGGCGAGGGAGGTTCCGGGACGAAAGACGGGGGGAGCTCAGGGCGGAGAATGCGGGACTCCGGGACGGGAGGGCGGTCCGGACCCCCTTAGACCCGTTCGAGTCCGTAGCGGAGGGTTCCTCCGGCGAGTTCCACCGAGCGGACTCCGTCCTCGGGTGCTCCACGACGGAGTTCGAGGCAGAGGGTCTGCTCGCGGATCCAGGCCTCGTGCCGCTCGAGGACCGGAAGGAGACCCTCAGGAGGATCCAGCGTCAGGCGGATCCGGTCGCCCACCGCGAAGCCGGCCTCCTTGCGCGCCTGCTGGATCAGCCGGACCAGGTCCCGGGCGAGTCCCTCGAGTTCGAGGTCCTCGTCGATGTCCGCATCGAGGATGACGAGGGTGCGGTTGCCCGGGAGGGCCTGGCAGAGGACCCCTTCCTTCGGGTCGAGCCGGATCTCGGACTCCCCTTCCTCGAGGACCCGCCCCCCGACCTCGATCCTTCCGTCGTCCCGTTTCCTCCAGTCGCCGCGCTTCGCGGCTGCGAGGACGGATTTCATGTCCTTGCCGAGCCTGGGGCCCGCGACCTTCGCGTGGACCGCGAGGCGGAAATGGGCGTAGGGCTCGAACTCCGAATCTAGGCGAACCTCCTTGACGTTGACCTCGTCGCGGATCAGATCGAGGAAGGCTTCGAGCCCCTCGAGATCGTGTCCGGCGACGGTCAGGAGGGACAGGGGTTGGCGGACCCGGATGTCGGACTTGCGCCGGAGGGCGAGGCCCGCCGAGCAGACCGCGCGGACGCGGTCCATACCTTCGACGAGGAGCGGATCCTCGGGAAGATCCGAAACCTCCGGCCAGTCGGCGAGGTGCACGCTACGTTCTCCGGTCAGGCCGCGGTAGACCTCCTCCGCGAGGAAGGGGAGGAAGGGGGCAGCGACCTTGCACAGGGTTACGAGGACGGTGAAGAGGGTGTCGAAGGCGTCCCGGTCCGGTTCGCCCCCCTCTTCGTTCCAGAACCGCCCGCGGCTCCGGCGCACGTACCAGTTGTTCAAGGCGTCCAGGAAGGAGGCCAGGCGTTCGCAGGCGGCGGGTATGTCGTAGCGGTCGAGTTCCGTTTCGACCTCGAGGACCAGGTTTTTCGTCTTGCAGAGGATGTAGCGGTCGAGGACCGCCTCCGAATCGCCGCGGAACGCGGCCTTCACGCCGTCCGCGTTCGCGTACAGCGTGAAGAAGTAGTAGGCGTTCCAGATCGGGTTCAGGACCCTTCGAAGGGATTCTCCGATGGCCTTCCCCTCGTGGTCGATCTGGAGGTCGTTCCCCTTGAGGATCGGAGAGGACATCAGGAACCAGCGCAGCGCGTCCGAGCCCTTCGTCGCGAAGACTTCCTCGGGGCTCGGGTAGTTCTTGAGCCTCTTGCTCAGTTTCTGGCCGTTCTCGTCGAGGACGACTCCGTGGCAGATGACGTTGCGGAAAGGCGGCCGATCGAAGAGGGCGGTGGCGAGCACCATCATCGTGTAGAACCAGCCGCGCGTCTGGGCCTGGTACTCGACGATGAAGTCGGCCGGAAAGTGGTTCTCGAACCATTCCCGGTTCTCGACCGGATAGTGGACCTGGGCGTAGGGCATTGATCCCGACTCGAACCAGCAATCGAGCACGTCTGGGATCCTCCGCATCCTGCTCTTGCCGGAAGGGTCGTCGGGGTTCGGCCTGGTGAGTTCGTCGATGGCCGGTCTGTGGAGGTCCTTGGGCCGGACTCCGAAGTCCCGCTCGATCTCGTCCAGGCTCCCGTAGACGTCGACCCTCGGAAACTCGGGATCGTCGCTCTTCCAGACCGGGATCGGCGCCCCCCAGAAGCGATTTCGGCTGATCGACCAGTCCCGAGCGCCCTCGAGCCATTTCCCGAAGAGTCCGTCCCGGACGTGCGCGGGAATCCAACGGATCCCCCGATTGAGTTCCACCATCCGGTCGCGGATGGCCGTCACCTTGACGTACCAGGAGCTCATCGCCTTGTAGATCAGGGGCTGGTCCGTGCGCCAGCAGTGCGGGTAGCTGTGGACGTAGGTCTCGTGGCGGAGTATGCGGCCCTCTTCCTTCAGGTCCCGGATGATCTGCTTGTTCGCGTCGAAGACGAGCATGCCGGCGTAGGGAGGGACCTCGCCGGTGAATTTCCCCGTGCGGTCGACTGGGCAGACGACATCGATCCCGTGCGCCTTGCACAGCTCCATGTCGTCCTCGCCGAATCCGGGGGCCATGTGGACGATTCCGGTGCCGTCCTCGGTCGTCACGAAATCCCCGGCGAGGACGACGAAGGCCCCTTCGCGGCCGGCGAAGAACGGGAAGAGGGGGGCGTATCGACGTCCGGCCAGGTCGCGGCCCTTGCAGGAGCCTACGCGCCGCGCGCCGTCCAGTTCCCGGTCGTAGCGGGCGACCGCCTCCTCCGCGAGGACGAGGCGGCGGTCGTCCTTCTCGAGGATCGCGTAGTCGATGTCCGGTCCGACCGCGAGGGCGAGGTTGGAGGGCAGGGTCCACGGCGTCGTCGTCCAGGCGAGGAGATCGAGGGGGCCGCCGTCGCCCTCCCTGGGTTCGAGCGAGAAACGGACGGTCAAGGCCGGGTCCTGCCTGTCCCGGTAGGAGTCGTCGAGGCGGGTCTCGAAGTTGGAGAGCGGGGTTTCGGCCGCCCAGGAATACGGCAGGACGCGGGTACCCTCGTAGAGGAGGCCCTTGTCCCAGAGGGCCTTGAAGGCCCACATGACGCTCTCCATGTAGGAGAGGTCCATCGTCTTGTAATCGTGTTCGAAATCGACCCAGCGCGCCTGCCGGGTGACGAAGCGTTTCCACTCCTGCGTGTACTTGAGTACGGATTTCCGGCAGAAGTCGTTGAAGCGGTCGAGACCGTAGGCGGCGATCTCGGCGTGGCCCGAGATTCCGAGTTCGCGTTCGGCCTCCATCTCGGCCGGAAGGCCGTGGCAGTCCCAGCCGAAGCGCCGCTCGACGCGGCGGCCCTTCATCGTCTGGTACCTGGGGATCAGGTCCTTGACGTAGCCGGTCAGGAGGTGGCCGTAGTGGGGAAGGCCGTTCGCGAACGGAGGCCCGTCGTAGAAGACGAACTCGTTCCCGCCGCCCTCTCCGGCCGGCCGTCCCTCGACCGAGGCGCGGAAGGTCCCGTCCCGTTCCCAGGAATCGAGGATCCGGGCCTCGATCTCTGGGTAGTCCGGCTGCTGGGGGACTTCGGGATAGGGGCGTTCCTCGTCGTTTCCGGTCATCACGAGACTCCGGGCAATGGATTCCGCCGGCGTTAAGGGCCGCCGCCCGGGGGGACCCCGCGGGCGAAGGGGAAGGATCGTAGCGGGGGACCGGCTCCTTCCAAAGGTCCGGGAGGCCGCGCCGGTCCGTGGCGGGAGCGGAGCCGGCCGTTCCTCCATGGCCCGCGGGGCCGATTCCGGCTATGAATCCCGGGTCGGATCCGTGTCTGGATCCGGTTTCGAGAGGGAGGTCGACTTGGAGGTCCTGGTCATCGGCTCGGGAGGGCGGGAACACGCCCTCGTCTGGAAACTGGCGCGTTCGCCCGAGGTCTCGAAGGTCTGGTGTGCGCCCGGAAACGGAGGCATCTCGACGCATGGAGAATGCGTGCCGATCCCGGTCGACGATTCCGACGGTCTGCTCGCCTTCGCGAAGGAGAAAAAAATCGGGCTCACGGTCGTGGGTCCCGAGAAACCTCTGTGCGACGGCCTCGTCGACCGATTCCGGAAGGCCGGGCTCCTCGCCTTCGGCCCGAGCCGGAAGGCCGCGCGAATCGAGGGGAGCAAGGCGTGGTGCCGGGAACTCTGCGCGCGCCATCATATCCCTTCTCCCCAATCGTGGACTTTCCACGACATCGCGAAGGCCAATGCCTTTCTCGAGAACTACCAGGAACCGCGTCTGGTCGTGAAGGCCTCGGGGCTCGCCGCGGGGAAGGGCGTTACGATCTGCAAGTCGAAGGCCGAAGCGCGCAAGGCCGTTTCCGACTGCCTCGAGGGGGCAAGCTTCGGCGAAGCGGGACGCACGGTCGTGCTCGAACAGTTCCTCGAGGGCGAGGAGCTTTCGATGCTCGCCCTTACCGATGGACAGACGATCGTGCCCCTCGAGACCGCGAAGGACCACAAGGCCGCCTTCGAGGGAGACAAGGGTCCGAACACCGGCGGCATGGGTGCGGTCTCTCCCGCTCCTGCGGCAAATGCGCGCACCTTGAAGCAGGTTGAGAGCCAGGTTCTCGTGCAGGGGATCCATGCCCTCGGGATGGAAGGCGCTCCGTATCAGGGAGTTCTCTACGCCGGTTTGATGGTCACGCCGCTCGGTCCCAGAGTCCTCGAGTTCAACTGCCGTTTCGGAGATCCCGAGGCCCAGGTTCTTCTCTTTCGCTTGGAATCCGACCTTCTTCCGTACCTTGTCGCGGCGGCCGAAAACCGCCTCGAATCGATGAATGAAGGGGTTTCCTGGGATCCGCGGCCCGCGGCCACGGTCGTCGCCGTCGCCGACGACTACCCCGGGAACTACCGCAAGGGCCAGCGGATCCACGGTCTCGAACTCTGCCCCGAGGAGGAGGATTTCGTGATCTTCCATTCGGGGACGCGGCGCGGCCCCGAGGGGAATCTGTTCACGAACGGAGGCCGGGTCTTCGCGGTCACCGCCAAGGCCGCGACGATGGATGCCGCCTTGGGTCGTTGCTACGAGGCCCTGGAGAAAGTACGGTTTCCGGGTATGCGGTTTCGCCGCGATATCGGAAAGCGGAAGTGGGAAGCATGACCCGGATTCATGGAATCGAACGTGAGATCGACGCGATCAAAGCTCACTTCAAGAAGTCCGGACTCCGCTGGACGCAGCAGCGGCAGATGATCGTAGAACAGGCCTTCATGACCCATTCCCATTTCTCGGCCGAGGATCTCCATCGGATGCTTCGGTCGCAGATGGGGGAGCAGAAGGTCCACCTGGCGACGGTCTACCGGACCTTGCAGGTCCTCGAGGAAGGCGGCTTCATCGAGGGGCTCGAGGTCGGAAAGGGCGGGCGGCTCTTCGAACACATTCTCGGCCACGAGCATCACGACCATATCATCTGCATGGATTGCGGCGCGATTCTCGAGTTCCACGACGATCCGATGGAGGAACGGAAGCGGAAAGCGGCCGAGCGCATGGGCTTCGACATGGTCAGCCACAGTCTCCAGATCTACGGTCGCTGCCACGCTCGGCAGAGCGAGGAAGGATGCCCGCGTTACCGGGAGCGGATGCGGGACTGAAGCTGAACGATCGCTTCGCAGGAAGGCCCGCAGGCCGTAGAATGCGGACTCCCTTCGTTCTCGGGAGTCCGCGATGCGACCGACGACCGTCCTCCTGTTCTCCATCCTGATCGCCCCGCCTCTCGCAGCCCAGGCGGCCGGGGGGGAAGATCCGACCCCTCTGAACGAGACGCAGCGCATCCGCCATGTCCTCAGCCGTTTCGCCTTCGGGCCGACGCCGGGACTCGTCGCGAGGGTGAGGCGCCAGGGGCTCGAGAGTTGGTTCGAGGAGCAACTCACGAAGGATCTCCAGGATCCGGAGGGGTTGCGCCGCCTCCTCGCCCCGCTCGACGCCCTGGAATCCTCCCCGGGCGCCCTTCTGCAGGAGGTCCGCCGGCTTTCCCGTGATCTCGGCCCCGATCGATCCCCGAAGGCGCAGCGAAGGCTCAACCTCCTCCGGAACAAGGCGCGGATGCAGTTGCGCGACGCCGTGCTCTTCCGCGCCGTCTACGGAAGGCGGCAGGTCCTCGAGACGATGGTGGATTTCCTCAGGAACCACTTCAACGTCTCCGTGAACAAGGGGAACGTCCGCTACTACGCGCCGGAATACGAATTCGGCGTTCTCAGGAAATACGCCTTCGGGAGTTTCGGCGATCTTCTCGAGCGGACCGCCAAGCATCCGGCCATGCTCTACTACCTGGACAACTATCTTTCGAGGAGACCTCCCTCGAAGCAGGAGTTGAAGGCAATCGCCCGCAGCGTGCGCCGGAAGACCGGTTCGAAATCCAGGGCCGAGGAACAGGTCGAGATCGCGAAGCAGCGGGGCCTGAACGAGAATTACGCCCGGGAACTCCTCGAGTTGCATACGCTCGGAGTCGACAACTTCTACACCCAGAGGGACGTGATCGAGGTCGCGAAGTGCCTGACCGGTTGGACGATCCTGACGGACATGAAGAAAGGCGTCGTCTCCTTCCTCTTCCGACCCGACATGCATGTCAAGGGTCCCAAGCGTTTCCTCGGGCGACTGATCCCCGAGAATCGGAAGAACCCCCTGGCCGAGGGGGAGACCGTCCTGCGCCGTCTGATCGCCCACAAGGGGACGGCCCGATTCCTGGCATGGAAACTCTGCCGATACTTCGTGGACGACGATCCCCCGGATCCCCTCGTCAAGAGGGTCGCCGCCGTCTTCAAGAAGACGAAAGGCGACTTGAAGAGCGTGCTGCGCGCGATCTTCCGCGACCCGGAGTTCTGGAACCCGCGACACTTCCAAAGAAAGTTCAAGCGTCCCTTCGAGTTCGTCGTCTCCGCCCTTCGGGTCACGGGGGCGGAGATCTCCTCGACGCGAGGCCTGCATCGCGCGCTGCAGGCCCTCAGCGAGCCGATCTACGAATGCGAGGATCCGACCGGATACTACGATCAGGCGGAAGCTTGGAACGATCCCGGCGTCATGGCGATCCGCTGGGATTTCGCGATGAAGCTCGCGCGGAACAAGATCCCGGGGGTTCGGGTCCCCGATTCGTTCTTCGAGAGCCTGCACCCCAGGCTTCCCCAGGTCTGGAAGAACCAGCTCGCGGTCCGGCTGCTTCCGGCCGGGATGGGGAGAAGGACCGAGGCGGTCCTTGATCGGGTGATCCGCGCGCATCTCGCCGAGAATCCGAAAGCGAAGAGGAAGGTCCTCGCGCCCCTTCTCCTCGGATTGCTGCTCGGCTCTCCCGAGTTCCAACGTCAATGAGGTGGACGATGACTTTCTTCACGATGAAGCGCCGTGAGTTCCTGCGCCTGAGCGGAGCGGGCGCCCTGGCGCTGGGGGCGCCCTTCCCCCTCCGCCACGGCCTTTCGACCCTCTCCCGGGCTCCGAAGCCAGGTCCGATCCTGGTCGTGATCTATCTGCGCGGGGGACAAGACCCGCTCAACGTCGTCGTCCCCTACAAGGACGAGAACTACTACAAGATCCGGCCGACGATCGCGATTCCGGCCGGGAAGACGGAGGGAGAGGCCTCGGTCCTTCCACTCGACAAGAAGTTCGGGCTGCATCCGGCACTGGCCCCGCTGGTTCCGCTTTTCAAATCCAAGCGATTCGCCCCGATTCTCGCGGTCGGATCTCCGCACCCGACGAGGAGCCATTTCGACGCCCAGGACTTCATGGAATACGCGGCTCCGGGCATCCGCACGATCCGCCAGGGCTGGCTGAACCGCTACCTGGAGGCCACGGCGAACCGCAACGGGAAGGATTCCGAACTCCGCGCCCTGGCATTCCAGGGGCTCCTGCCCCGCTCCCTTCGGGGGCCCTACCCCGTGTTGGCGGCCGGCGGTCGGAGCGCGGATGCGAAGGTTCTCGACCTCTTCGGGGAGCTCTACGGTGAAGGGGAGGATGCCGGGGCGATGGGAGGCGATCCGGGCGCCGGCGGTATGAGGAAGCGGGAGGACGAGACCGACAAGGTGCTCGAGACCGGCCGAGCGACCGTCACGACCCTGCGCAGGCTCCAGGAAGTCCTCGCCAAGGCGCCGCCGAGCCGGGTCCGCTATCCCCGAGGGGTCCTGGGTTCCAAGCTCGAGGGCATCGCCAGGGTCATCCGGGCCGGGGTTCCGCTGGAGGTGGCCTGCGCCGATTGGAACGGTTGGGACCATCACGCGCGCGAGGGAGGGCTCGACGGCACGATGAACCGCATGTTGACCGAACTCGGAGGATCCCTCCGCGCATTCCTCGAGGACCTCGGCCCGCACGCGGACCGGACTCTCGTCCTGACGATGACCGAGTTCGGAAGGACCGCCCGGGAGAACGGGAACACCGGCACCGATCACGGCCATGCGGGCCTGATGCTCGCCGTGGGCGGGAAGATCAAGGGCGGCCGCATTCTCGGCAAGTGGCCGGGGCTCGACGAGAAATCCCTCTACCAGGGCCGGGATCTGGCGGTGACGACCGATTTCCGGGACGTCTTCGCCGAGGTCCTTCGCAAGCACATGGGGTGGCGCCGGATGCCGCGGGATTTCTTCCCCGAGTACCGTCCGGGCCGGGGCCCGGGACTCTGCTCCTGAGAGCGGTTCCGGGGTCGGACCTTCGAGCCCGGCGGCGATGGGAGGGATTCGTTCCCCCGTTCCTTTCTCGATCTCCGATCCGGCCCGCCCCCGCGGGGATTTCGGGCCGCGCGATTCCCCTTCCTCGAGGGGCTGCTAGCATATTCCGCCCTCAACCGCATTCCCGAACCGGAGTCGAGATCCGTGACCCCACGTTTCCGCGTCTTGCCCGCCCTTCTCCTGCCGGTCGCCCTCCTCATGGCCCCCGCCTGTTCGGACAAGGGGGAGGAGGCGACCCCCGGACCGGCCGCCGCCTCGAAACCTGCCCCCTCGGGCCGCGGGAGCGGGGACGAGGTCCGCCGGCCCCACTGGGAGGACCGGGGCGATTCCCTCGTCGTCGCGGTCTCCGCCGACGCCGACGGATTCCTCCCGATCGTAAACCAGCAGGCGACCGGAGGGGCGATCATGGATCTGATCATGCCCTCGATGACGGATTCCGCCTTCGAGGACGGTCACCTGAAGGCCCTTCCCTCGGTCGCGGAGCGTTTCGAGTTCAGCGCGGACAAGAAGCACCTGACCTATTACATGCGGAAGGATCTCGCCTGGACGGACGGCGAGCCGATCACCGCCCATGACATGGCCTTCACCTACGAACTCGTCCGGGACCCGGTCGTCGCGAGTCCCCGCCGGCCCTTCACCGACAACATGGATCCCGAGGAGCCCTGGACCGTCCTCGACGACTATACGATCCGGTTCAACTTCCGCTTCGGATACAACACGGAGACGATGCTGGCCCACGCGGGCCTGAACCTCTGTCCCAAGCACCTCCTGATCCATGAGGATCGGGCGAAGCTCAGGTCGAGCCCCCTCCATATCCGCAAGCCCGTTGGGCATGGGCCCTTCGTCCTGACCTCCTGGAAGCGGAACCAGGAGATCGTCATTTCGAGGAACAGCCGCTGCAAGGTAAAGCCCGTCCCCTATCTGAAGCGGGTCATCTTCAAGATCATCCCCGAATACGAGACCCAACTCACGGAACTCGAAACAGGGAAGATCGACATGATGGAGACGATCCAGGAAAAAGACTTCAAGAAGGTCCGGGCCTGGGGGCACATCAAGCTCTACAAGAGGGGATACCGGTTTCTCGATTACATCGCCTGGAACGAACAGAAACCCTTGTTCAAGGACCGCCGGGTCCGCCGGGCCCTGACGATGGCGATCGACATCAAGAAACTGATTCGGACCCTCCTGACCTTCGACGGCAAGACCTTCGGAATCCAGGCCTATTCGACCTTCACCCCCGAGTTGAAGGATTACTACGACCCCTCCTTCGAACTGCTTCCCTACGATCCGGAAAAGGCCAGGGCGCTGCTGGCGGAGGTGGGTTGGGAGGACCATGACGGGGACGGGGTCCTCGACAAGGACGGTAAGCCCTTCGCGTTCACCCTGGTGACGAACACCGGCAATCCGCGTCGCGCGGAAGCGGTCGTCCTGATCGAGAGGGACCTGGAGAAGATCGGCGTCAAGGCGAACCTCGATTACCGCGAGGCGGTGACCTTCTTCGACGAACTCCGGAACAAGAACTACGAGGCGGCGCTCTCCGGTTGGTCCGCCGGCCTTTTCCCCGACCCCTCCGATATCTGGATGAGCGAGACGAAGGAGAAGCCGCGTCCGTTCAACTTCACGGCCTACAGCAATCCCGAGGTCGACGCGATCATCGAGAAGGGGCTTCGGGAGCCCGATCCCGAGAAGGAAGCGGCGCTCTGGCGGAGACTCCACCGGATCATCTATGACGACCAGCCCTATACCTTCCTCTACTGGAAAACCGTCCACTTCGGTCTCCACAAGCGCTTCCGTGACGTGAAGCCGAACGTGCTCAGCGTCTTCTACAGGATTCGGGATTGGTGGGTCCCGAAAGCCGAGCACAAGGTCAAGTTCTGAACCTGCCGTCGGAACGGGCGGGAAGATTGCGGAGATGTTGACCTATCTCTTCCGGCGGTTGCTGGTCAGTCTCCCCCTGCTCCTCCTGATCGCCCTGGAGTTGAACCTCCTCGTGCACATGGTGCCGGGCGACCCTACGGCGGTCTTCATCGATCCGCGCTTCCCCCCGGAATACATCGAGCAGATCAAGGTTTCGCTTGGGCTCGACCGACCTCTCCACGTCCAGATCGCGAAGTGGTTCGCGAACATCCTCCAACTCGACTTCGGGATCTCGTTCTTCCACCAGCGTCCCGTTTCCGAGATGATCCTGGACGCCCTGCCGAACACCCTCCTCCTGTCGGCGGTCTCGATGGTCCTCATCTTCCTGCTCGGGACCTCCGTCGGGATCTACTCGGCGGTCCGACAGTATTCCTGGAAGGACCAGGTCGTCACGGTCTCCTCGCTGTTCTTCTATTCGATGCCCTCCTTCTGGCTGTCCCTGATGCTGATCCTCCTGGCCGCCGTCGTCGCGCCCCACTGGCCGAGTTCGGGGATGGTCGGGGAGACGATCATGCTGAAGGAGGCGGCCATCGCGGAGGCCCTGCAGATGGGGGAAGCCCCCGAGGTCACGATCGGGTTCTTCGAACGCCTGTTCGATCTGCTGCAACACCTCCTGCTGCCCGCGATCGCGCTCGGGGTCGCCCCCGCCGCGGGGGTCGCGCGCTACACGAGGTCCGCGATGCTCGAGGTCGTTCGGCAGGACTACATCCGGACGGCCCGCGCCAAGGGAGTGCCGGGCAGGCGCGTCATCGTCAAGCACGCCTTGCGCAACGCCCTGATCCCGGTCATCACCCTGCTCGGGCTCTATCTCCCGTTCCTGATCTCCGGGGCGGTCCTCGTAGAGACGATCTTCGCCTGGCCGGGCATGGGACGCTTGATCGTCGAGGGGGTCTTCCAGAGGGACTACCCCGTGATCCTGGGAACGGGGCTCCTGCTCGCCGTCATGGTCGTGATCGGCAACCTCGTCGCCGACATCCTCTACTCGGCCGTCGATCCGAGAATCCGCTATGGCTGAGCGAGATCGAGTCTGGAAGCCCGACTTCCCCGCGGATCTGCCTGGGATCTGGCAGTTCCGGCGGGGATTGCCGGTGTTCGGGGCGTTGATCCTCTGCGTCTGCCTCCTGAGTCTCGGGGTCCTCGTCCTCGTCCCCGGACGGGTCCTCGAGTCCCTCGAACGGGCCGGAGGTTTCGGGAACCTCCTCCAGGGGCTGGTCGTCCTGACCTCGGTCCTCGGAATGTTCCACAAACCCTGGCTGGCGGTCGGCGTCCTCTTTCTCGCCTTCCTCGCCGCCCTGTTCGGGCTGGGAAAGGACTGGTTGGCGCCGCAGGTCCTCGTCCTGGCTCCGATCCTTGCCCTCTATCTGGGCCGACGCCGTCCCCCGAGACCCCGGTGGGGCAAGAGCCAATGGACGCTCGTGCAGGAGCGCTTCCTCCATTCGAGCCTCGCACAGGTCGGCCTCGCGGGGGTCGTGCTCCTCTACCTCGCGACCTTCCTGGCCCCCTATCTCGCTCCCTTCGATCCCCTGGCCCAGCCCGATCCCTCGGGGCTCAAGTTGGCCGCCCCCCTCACGCACGGATACCTTCTGGGGGCCGACCAGTTCTCCCGGGACGTCCTTTCGCGGATCCTGCACGGGGCCTGGATCAGCATGACGATCGGGCTCTTCGCCGTTCTCCTCTCGGCTTCCCTCGGGATGTTCTTCGGCCTGGTCGCGGGCTGGTTCGGAGGATGGATCGACGGATTGATCTCGAGACTCCTGATCGACAACCTCCTCAGCATTCCGAGGCTCCCGCTCCTGCTGGTCTTCATGGCCCTCTTCAAGGACGCCTTTCCTCCCCAGTACAGGATCTACGTCATCATCCTGATCCTCGGAGCGACGGGTTGGATGGGGACCGCGCGCCTCGTCAGGGGCGAGGTGCTGACCGTGCGGGAGCGGGACTTCGTCCAGGCCGGAAGGGCTCTCGGCCTCTCCCAGGGGACCCTGCTGTTCAAGCATGTCGCCCCCAATTGCTTGGCCCCGGTGCTAGTCTCGGCGACTTTGGGGATCGGGGGGACGATCCTCGTCGAGGCCGCCCTGTCCTTCCTCTCGCTCGGGGTTCCGCCGCCGACCCCGTCCTGGGGGGCCATGGTCAACGACGGCCGGCAGTTCCTGACGAAGGCCTGGTGGATCTCCACCTTCCCCGGGCTCGTGATCGTCGTCGCCGTGACCTGCTTCAATCTCCTCGGGGACGGCCTTCGCGACGCCCTCGACCCCAAACTGATCGGCCGCGAGCGCAGGAGCGCCCCGGACGATGAGGACGAAACCGAAGGAGAATCCTCCGAAACCCTCGAAGCGAGGACCGCCTCATGAGCGACTCCGAAAGAGCCCCTCTCTGCGAAGTCCGGAACCTGAAGACCTGGTTCTTCACGGACGAGGGCACGGCGAAGGCCGTGGACGACGTCTCCTACACGATCCACGAGGGGGAGGTTCTCGGGGTCGTCGGGGAGTCGGGCTGCGGGAAATCGGTCACTTCCCTCTCGATCATGCGCCTGATCCCCGATCCTCCGGGGAGGATCGTCTCCGGGGAGATCCTCTTCCAGGGGAAGAACCTGCTCGAACTCCCGGAGGAACGGATGCGGCGGGTCCGGGGGAACGAGATCTCGATGATCTTCCAGGAACCGATGACTTCCCTGAACCCCGTCTTCACGGTCGGCGACCAGATCATCGAGGCCGTCCTCCTGCACCAGGACAAGACGAAGGCGGAGGCGAGGGAACTGGCGATCGAGATGCTCGGCAAGGTCGGGATCCCGTCCCCGGCCGCCCGGGTCGACGAATACCCGCATCAGATGTCGGGGGGGATGCGGCAGAGGGTCATGATCGCCATGGCGCTCTCGTGCAATCCCTCCCTCCTGATCGCGGATGAGCCGACGACGGCCCTGGACGTGACGATCCAGGCGCAGATCCTGGACCTGATGCGCAAGCTCCAGGAAGAGACAAGAATGGGGGTGCTCCTGATCACGCACGACCTGGGAGTCATCGCGGAGATGGCGCATCGCGTCGTCGTCATGTACGCGGGCAAGGTCGTCGAGTCCGCGGAGGTCCTGACCCTGTTCGACCGGCACCTCCATCCCTATACCGAGGGGTTGTTCGGAAGCCTTCCGAGTCTCGAGGGGGGGGAACGTCGCCTGCAGGCGATCGAGGGAAACGTCCCGACCGCGTACGAGTTTCCGAGCGGATGCCGGTTCCGCGATCGCTGCCCTCTGGCCGAGGATCGTTGCGCCCGTTCCGAGCCGCCCCTCGTCGAGATCGGTCCGGGTCACGAGGTCGCCTGTCACGTCCGCGCGGAAGCCCCCGCGGTCGAGGAGAAACGATGATGGACAAGCGGAACGGAACCCTCGTCGAGGTCCTCGGCCTGACGAAGCATTTCCCGATCCGGCGGGGTCTGTTCTCCCGCGTCGTCGGGCAGGTCCAGGCCGTAACGAACGTCAGTTTTGAGATCGGAGTCGGGGAGACCCTGGGTCTCGTCGGAGAATCGGGCTGCGGAAAGACGACGGTCGGCCGCACGATGCTGAAACTGATCGAACCCACCGCGGGGTCGGTCCGCTTCGAGGGCACCGAGGTCTTCTCCCTCAAGGGGGAGGCCATGCGGGCCATGCGGCGGAACATGCAGATCATCTTCCAGGATCCGTATTCCTCCCTGAATCCGCGGATGACGGTCGCGGCCATCGTCGGGGAGGCCCTTCTCGTGCACGGCCTCTGCAAGAACCGGGCGGAGATGAAGGACCGCGTCTCCGAACTCCTCGATCGCGTCGGCTTGAGTCCGCGATACGTGAACCGCTACCCCCACGAGTTCTCGGGCGGACAGCGGCAGAGGATCGGGATCGCCCGCGCTCTCGCCCTGAACCCCCGCTTCCTCGTCTGCGACGAGGCCGTATCGGCCCTCGACGTCTCGATCCAGGCGCAGATCCTGAACATCATGATGGATCTGCAGGACGAGCTGCGTCTCAGCTATCTCTTCATCGCCCACGACCTCTCCGTCGTGCGCCACATCAGCCGCCGGATCGCGGTCATGTATCTCGGACAGATCGTCGAACTCGCGGAGGCGGAGACCCTGTTCCGGGAACCCGCGCACCCCTACACGAGAGCCCTGCTCTCCGCGATCCCCGTGCCCGATCCCAAGCGCAGGCCGCAGCGCATCCTCCTGAAGGGGGACGTTCCGACCCCGATCCATCCGCCCCCGGGCTGCCGCTTCCATACCCGGTGCCCCGAGGTCCTCGACCGGTGCAGGTCGGAGGTTCCCCCGACCTACGATCTCGGGGGAGGCCACCGCTGCGCCTGCTGGCTTCTCGAGGGGCAAGCTCCCGCCCTCGAGGCTTCGAGGACCGTCGGGTCGGCCTCGCTTCCCGGGGAGTCCCCGTGAGGAGGACCCTCTCCTTCTCGGTCCTCCTCCTTGCGGCGGCGCTCCCCGCCCAGGGGAGCAAGAGCCTCCGCCTGCCTTCCGGCCTCGAACTCCGCCTGGAACGGGTCGAGGGGTCCCGGGGGCTCGCGCTCATGCTCTTCGTGAAGACCGGCTTCGCCGAGGACCCGCCGGAGCGGACCGGGCTCGCGCACCTCCTGGAGCACATGGTCATGACCTCGGGCACTCCTTCCCGGCCCGGGGGATGGAGTTACGAGCGCTGGAGGAGGGAGAGGACCGAAGGGGCGAACGCGATGACCCGTCCCCGGTGGACCGTGTTCTACAGTCTCGGGACCCGGGAGGAATGCGCGGCGGACGCGCGATGGATGGGGGAGGTCCTGGCCGGGAAGGCCCGCTTCGAACCGGAGGCCCTCGAGCGCGAGCGGAGGAGGATGCTGGCCGAGATCGAACGTATGACCCGGGTCGTGCCCGGCGGCATCCTCCAGTGGAGGGCCCGGGCGCGCATCCTCCGGGACCGGCCGGAAGGACGGATCGGCATCGGGATCCCGGCCGAGGTCCGGGCGATCGAGATCGCGGAGCTCGAGGCCCTCTACCGCGCCCGCTACCGGAACGGGAACGCCCTCCTCGTCGCGGTCGGAGAGGTCGATCCGGAAGGCGACGCGGCCTTCTTCAAGGAGGTCTTCGGGGCGGAACGTGGAGGCGGGGAGGCCGGCGCGGAGGGGGTCGAAGCTCCGCCCCGGACGAAGGGCGCCCCCGTTCCGTCCGCAGAGGACCTCCCTCCCGCGGTCGGGTCCTGCCCCAGGATCGGAGGGGTGTTTCGGACCTTCGTGTTCCGGACGCCCTCGCCTCAGGATCCGGATTATCCCGCCTTCCTCCTGGCCGCGTTCTGGATGGCGCGCAAGGCGCGGATGAGCTTCCGCCCGCGGGGCGGGGAGGCGGCCGCCTTCTTCCTTCCCGCCCTCTTCCCCCTTCTCGAGGCTCCCGAACTCTTCTTCCTGAACCGAAGAGGGGAATCCGGAGCGACGGTCGAGGAGGTCGACCGCGAACTCGAGACCTGGCTCGGAAACGCGCTTCGAGCCGCGATCCCGAAAGCCGCCCTGACCTGGATCCGACAGGACCTGGAGGGCCTCCTGCATCCCCTGCCCCGGAGCGAAACGAGGCGGCGCATGCTCGCCAAGAGCCCCCGTCTCCTCTACGCGCTCGCCCTGGCCCGAGGGGTCGCCGAGCTGCGGGCTTTCCCCGGAGATCTCTGGAAGCGGATCCAGGGGACCACCGCCGCGGAGGTCATTAAGGCCCGCGCGCGCTGGTTCGCGCCCGGGCGGGCGCACCGGCTCGCCCTCGTCCCCCGCTGAGCGGCCGCGGGATCCGAGGTCCGCGCGAGGCTTTCGATCCTCGATGCGATCGGGACTTCGGGGACGGAGGGTTTGCGAAATCGGCCGGGCTTTGGCATCCTGGGCGGCAAGGGAGGGGATGCTGGCGTCGAGGAGGATCGAGGCCGCGTCCCGATCGGGACGAGTGGCGGGATGCGCGTCCACCCATGAACGATCGAGGGCCCGGAAACCCGACTCCGGCCGCCCCGCTCGAAGACCCGGGCGGTTTCCGGGCGGATGCCGCGCGGACCTCGTTCTTCGTATTTCGGGTGGCACGCCATGGAACGCCGGTTTTTCGATGTGCAGGTCTTCCTGCTGTTCGTCCTCCTGGTCCTGATCTTCCGCAGCGGCGGGCCCCAAGGATTCTGGAATCCCGTCGAGGCGAAGACCGGAGGGACGGAACTCCCCCGGCTCCTGTTCGGCGCCCTGCCCCCCTCGGACCTGGATGCGCGGGGATTCGAGGCCCTCGAAGGGACGGCCGCCTGTCGAAGCGGCGGCCTCGCGTCCCTCCCGCGGGAAGCGCGGTGGGGGCCTCTCTACCTGGTCTTCGACGAGGACCGGGTTCCCGAGGACGACCTCGGACGCCCCCTGGGGGGCGCGAAGCTCCGCCTCGAACCCGAGGTCCCGGTCCGCGCGGTCTGGACCGGGAAGAGGGCCCTCGCCCTCCATTTCCCGAAGGGGCTTCCCGAGGATCGCGAGTTTCTCCTCTCCGTCGATCCCGACCTCGGGCGCGCCCGGCCGCTCCCCGCCCCGGCGCGTTTCCGCCTGCGCACCCCTCCTCTCGAATGCCGGGGCTACCGGCTCTGGGATTCCGCCTCTAAGGGGAAGGGAAAGGAGTCCGAGGGCTTCGGGTTGGACCTCGAGTTCTCGATGCCCGTCGAAGGGGAAGCGCTCGCGAAGGCTCTCGTCCTGCGAAGCGAGAAGGACGGACGCCCGGTCTCCTTCGAAGTCCGCGGCGACCCGCATACCGGAAAGAAGGTCTCGAGGACCTTGCGGGTCCGGCTCGCGCCCGGCGCCTGGCCGCCGGATTCGAAGGAGGCGTGCAGGGTCGAGCTGCGCGAGGGTTTGAAGAGCGCGGGAGGCAGCCTCGGGTTGCCCGCCCCCTGGGTCGAGCGGGTCCGCTTCCTCCGGGAACTCAGGCTCGTTCGGGTCGCGGTCACCTCCACGGGAATCCGCCTGCGGTTCTCGCACGACTTCCCCCTTCCGGAGACCGGGGCCTTCCGGCTCGAACCGGACCTTCCCTTCCTCGCCGTCCGCGATTCCTGGGGGATCGAACTGAAGGGGGACTTCCCCCCTGGAAGGGTCGTGCGGCTCATCCTCGAGCAGGGGTTTCCGTTCCGCGGACGGCATCGCCTGGGCCGTGCGCTCCGGCGCTCGTTCCTGATCCCGGATCGGACCCCGAGGATCGAGTTCGCGGACGTGGGCGAGATCCTCTCGGCCCGGGCCCGACCCGAGGTCGAGATCCGCGGCGTGAACATGGCGGAGTACGGTCTCGCGGCGCGCCGTCTCCGGGAGCGGAACGCGGTCTTCGCGGCCGCGAACCGCCTCCGGTCCGCGATCGCCGACCAGGTCTTCGGCCCCGTCCGGAGGATCCGCCGCCGGGTCGCCGCCTCCCGGAACGCGGTCTGGTCCGACCGCGTGGATCTCGAGGAACTCCTCGGGGCCCGCCCCCGGGGCGTCTTCGAGCTGACCCTGACGGAGGGGACCCATGGCCGGGTCCGCGCGCGCAGGATCCTCCAGATCACGGACCTCGGGGCCCGCTTCCGGGTCCTGGACCGCGCGGTCCTCGTCCAGGTCTCGAGCCTCGCGGACGGGACGCCCCTGAAGGGCGCGCTCGTACGCCTGCTCGGGCGGACGAACCGCGTCCTCGGTTTCGGGGTGACCGGCGAGGGAGGGCTGCTCGAGATTCCGTACCGGGCGGCGCGGGGCGAGGGGCCCTTCCTCCTCGAGGTCTCCCGGGAAGGAGATCGGGCCTTCCTCGACCTCAGGAACCACGCCGCGCGGGTCCGGGGAACGGGGCTTCGTGGGCGGCCCTTCCTCTGCGAGGGGGAACGGGAGGCCTGGGTCTACGTCGACCAGGGGGTCGTCCGTCCCGGAAAGACGGTCCATGGCTGCGCGGTCGTTCGGGACCTCGAGGGCCGCGCCCCGTACGGGACCGAGGTCGAGGTCCGCTGGATCGAGTCCTCGGGGCGGACGCGGAAACGGGAGGTCGTGAAGCTTCCGCCCAGCGCGATGCTGGCCGCGGACCTCCGTCTCCTGCCGGAGGACCCCGGAGGGCTCTGGCGGCTCGAGATCCGCGATCTCGAGGGGAGGGTCCTCGGCTCCCGGACCTTCCGGGTCGAGGCCTTCCTTCCCGACCGGATCGCCGCGCGCTTCCTCGGGGAGCCCGAGGGGAGACTCGGGGGGCCCCTGGCCGTGCGGGTCGAGGCCCGCTGGCTGGACGGGCGACCCGCCGATGGCCTGCGGTCCTCCCTTCGGGCCTCCCTCCTGCCCCTCGCGCAGGGAGTCCCCGGCTTCGAGACCTATTCGTTCCGAGGTCCGGGGAAGCCGGAGCGGGGCTTCCTGCGGCAGGTCCGGACGCGTCTCGACCCCAAGGGGCGGTCGGCCTTCCGCCTGGCCCTCCCTCGTGGGGAGGAGAGCGTGCAGGGCGCCCGTGTCCGGCTCGAGGCCGAGGTCCTGGCCCCGTCGGGGAGGCCGCTCGCCTTCGGGCGCGAGACCCTCGTCGCCGCCGGACCCGGGCTCCTCGGGGTGAAGGTCGCCCCGCGCGACGGAGGGCGCGGTCTCAGGGCCTCCCTCGTGCTCGTCGACCCGAAGGGCCGGCCGGTCGAGGGGCCGGAAAGGGTCGAACTCCGACTCGAGGGGCGGTCCTGGTCCCGGGAGGGCGACCCCTTCCGCTGGGGATCCGGGATCCGGAAGCTCCGCCGCCGCGTGCTCGCGCAGAGTTCGTTCCGCCTCGCCGGCGGCCGGGGCGCCGTCGATCTCGAGGTCCCGGATTCCTGGAGAACGCCTCCCCAGGGGACCTGGCTGGCCGTCGTCGCCCGCTGGCGCTTCGGGACGGTCGAGAGTTCGCTGCACTCCACCGGCGAAGGGGGACGGCGTCTCGTCCTCCGCCGGATCGGTCCGGCTCCCGTTCCCGGGGGGGAGGTCGTCCTCGAGGCCGACTGTCCGTTTCCGGGCTCCCTCCTCGTGACCCTCGAGGACCGGGGCTTCGTCGCGCGCCGCCTGCTCGAGGTCGCGGCCGGGAAGAACCGCGTGTCGCTCCGCGTTCCGGAGGGTTTCCGAGGCGCCTGGCTGCACGCGGTCGGGATGCTCCAGAGCCGCCGCCTTCGCGAGGGAGGACCAGGGCCCTTCTTCCTGGCCGCGGCCACGGGCATGCCCGTTCCCCGTCCCGAGGACCGCCTGGAGACGCGGCTCGAGGCGCCCGGACGCGCCCTTCCCGGAACGCGGGTCGTCGCCCGGATCACGGCGCCGGGGGCGAGAAAGGCCCGGATCTTCCTCGTCGACGAGGGCATCCTCCAGCGGACCCTCCATCCCTCTCCCGATCCCCTTCGACTCTTCCTCGGACCACGCCGGATCGCGGGGCGCGGGGCGGCCGCGGCCGCGGCTCTGCGCTCGGGGCAGCGCTTCCCCGAGGTCGTCGACCAGGGGGGAGGAAAGGACCAAAACGGCGGCGCGCTTAGGCTCAGGGGGAGCATCAGCCCCAGCATCGAGGCGATCGCCCTGGCCTCGTCCCTCCTCGACCTGGATGAACGCGGGCGGGGAAGCTGGACCCTCCGCCTCCCGGAGACCGAGGGGGGCTATCGGTGGATGGCCGTCGCCGCCGGTCCGCGGGGGGTCGGGGCCGCCGCCGGACCCTGCGAGGTGCGCCATCCCCTCGGGGTCCACCTGGAGACCCCCCGCCGTCTCGCCCCCGGGGATCGTTGCCGTCTCGCTCTCGAGATCCGCGCGCCCGAAGGAGCCTCAGGCCCGGTCGAGATCCGGGCCGCGGGCCGGGGCGGGCTCGTCCTCGAGGGGAAGTCCTCGCTCCGGCTTTCTCTCCCCTCGACCGGAAGGCTCCCCCTCGGCCTGGAGGTTCGAGCCGGGCCCCGGGAGGGGCTCCAGGCCCTCGTCCTCGAGATCTCCCTCGGGGGGCGCGAACGGCGGGTCGAGGCGTCCTTCGAGGTCCGGAGTCCCTCCGCCCACCAGGTCCGGCGCCTGGGCCTGGGCCTTCGGGCGGGCCGCAACGAGGCGCCGATCCCCGAGGGTTGGATCCGCGAAAGGATGAAGTGCCGGCTCGTCCGCGGGGCTTCCTCCGCGACCCGCCTCCTTCCGGCCCTCCGCGCCCTCACCGGCTATCCGTACGGCTGCGTCGAGCAGACGAGTTCGAAGGGGCTCGCCCTCCTGCACGCCGGTCCACTCCTCGAGGGGCTCACCGGGGGAGAGGGCGGGGCCCCCCACGAGGATCTCGTGCGGCTGGCGATCGACCGGATCTTCGCGATGCAACTTCGGAACGGGGGGCTCTCGACCTGGATCGGTGGGGAATGGATGGACCCCTTCGGGTCGATCTACGCCCTCTCCTTCCTGCTCGAGGCCGAGGAGAGGGGGTTCGAGCTTCCGGGGCCCGAGCGGGAGGCCCTCGTCGGGGCCGTGCAGGGGTCCCTGGCGCGGTTGCGGAGTCCGGACCTCCAGGCGATGGCCGTCGCGGTCCTCGCCCGGGCCGGGAGGCCGATGGGGGGCTGGCTCGAACTCTTGAAGGACGAGGAACTCGGGCCCGAGGGCCGGGCGCGGCTCGCCCTGGCGCTCGCCCGGGTCGGGCGGGACGGGGAAGCGCGCGCCTTCCTCGAGGGGCTCGGGGCGGCGGACTGCGCCTCGGTGCCGCGGAGGGGCACGGGTTCCCTGGCCTCCCCCCTGCGGGCGAAGGCCCTGCTCGCCCTCGCGCGGCTCGCCCTAGGGGAACGGGACGGAGAGCTGGCCACCCTGATCCGGGACCTCGAGGAGGCCCTTTGCGAACCCGACCGCCTGACGACGCAGGAGCAGGCGGTCCTCCTCTCGGCCCTCGCCGCCTGGGACCGCGTGAACGGACGGGAGGAGGCCGAGGGCGTCCTCCTCCTGCGCGGGGAGAAGGGGTCCATGAAAATCCCTCCCCGCGTCGAGGTCGAGGTCGCGCCCCCCGCCGAGGGGCCGCTCGTCTTCGAGGCCACCGCCCCCTGCTGGGTGCTCCTCGAGTTCGAGGGGTTGCGGCGTCTCTCCGCCAAGGACCGGAAGGCGGGCGCGGAACTCGCGGAACTCAGGCCGAGGCTGCTTCCGGAGAGGGGGGACCGGGGGAAGGAGGCCGGCCGGGAGACTCCCTGCAAGTCCGGGGAGAGATACCGTTACGAACTCACCGTCAGGATTAGGAGGAGGGTTCCCGATCCCTGCCTGAGTCTCTTCCTGCCGGGCGGCCTGGAACCCGATTCGGGACCGCTCCGCTTCGAAACCCTGGATTCGCTCGCGGGACGGCGGAAAAAGATCGAGGCGCGGATCGCGGTCCGGGACGACCGGGTGCTCTGCTTCCCGGGAACCCTCGCTCCGGGCCGCTACCGGCTCTCGGTTCCGGTCCGGGCGACGATGCCGGGGACCTACGCGCGTCCGGCCCCGCTCCTGGAGGCGATGTACGATCCCGGGTCTAGGGCGAGGGGACCGGACCTCCCCCCCCTGGTCGTCGAGGATTGACGTGGGGGAGGGGCCCGGAAGCCGCCGGCGGGGTTCGAGGAGGGGACGGCTCCTCGCGGTCCTGGTCCTCGGGTTCGCCGGGGGACTCGTCCTGGAACCCGCCCTCGACCTCCTCTGGCCCCTCCCGGACCTGGAGGGGGGGGCCGGGTTCAGTCCGGTGATCCGGGCCCGGGGAGGCGAGACCCTGAGGGTCCTGACGAACCGGGACGGAGAGCGCTGCTTTCCCCTTCCGGTCGGAGAGGCCGGGCCCTGGTTGCCCAGGGCGCTGCTCGCGGCGGAGGACCGGCGGTTCTACGAGCACTCGGGGGTCGACTTCCTCGCCCTCTGCCGGGCGGCCGGCCAGTTCCTCCTCGCGGGGCGGGTCGTCTCCGGCGCTTCGACCCTCACGATGCAATGCGTCCGGCTTCTCGAACCGAGGCCGCGCACCCTCCTCTCCAAGTTCCTCGAGATCCTGCGGGCCCGCCAGCTCGAGCGCCGCCTGGACAAGAAGCGGATCCTCCGCCTCTACCTCGAACGCGCGCCTCTGGGGGGGCTTTGCCGGGGATTCGAGGCGGCGGCGCGCTACTGGTTCGGGAAGCCCACGGGGCGTCTCGGTCCGGCCGAGGCGGCGACCCTCGTCGGCATGCTGCCCGCTCCGACCCGCCGGCGTCCGACCCGGCGTCCCGACCTGTGCCGGAAGGCCCGGAACCGGGTCCTCCTCCGGATGGTCGAGCAGGGCTTCCTCGACGAGGAACGGGGGCGCCGGCTCCGGGCCGCCCCCCTCGGCGCGCGGCCGCATCCCTGGCCCTTCCGGGCCCCGTTCTTCTGCGACCGCGTGGTCGTCTCGAGGTCCCGCCTCGAGGGGGAGCTGCGGACGAGCCTCGATCTCCCGCTCCAGGAGCGATGCGAGGAATGGCTGGCGCGGAACGCCCCCCCGGTCGACGGGGCCGCCCTCCTGGTTCTCGAACGCCGGAGCGGGGCCGTGCGGGTCTGGATCGGCGGACCCGACTGGCGGCGTTCGAAGCTCGACGTCCTCGTCCGACCCCGGATGGTCGGGAGCACCCTCAAGCCCTTTCTCTTCGCCCTCGCCCGGCGGGAACTCCTGGCCGGCGGGTCCTCCCCCGTCGTGGACCTGCCCGGGCGCTTCGGGAACTGGGAGCCGTCCAACTTCGACGACCGCCACGCCGGGCGCCTGCCGGCGGACCGGGCCCTCCGGCTCTCGCGCAATCTCCCGGCCGTCCGCCTCTGCCGCGCCCTCGGGCTCCGGCGCTTCGTGGGCTTGCTCGAAGCAGAGGGCCTTCGCCTTCCGCGGCCCGGTCCGGGGCTCGATCTCGTCCTCGGCACGGCCTCCTGGTCCCCTCGGGACCTGGCCGAGGCCTGGCGGCGCTTCGCGGACCCCAAGGCCCTCCCCGACCTTCCCTGGGCGCATCGGAAGGCCGTCCTGCGCGCCCTCCTCCGCCGGGGCGGGACGCTCCCCTCGGCTTGCCTGGCCCTCAAGACCGGGACCTCCTCCTGGCGGCGGGATTCCTGGTGCGTCGGGGTCACCCGCGCGCATGTCCTCGTCGCCTGGTTCGGCCGTCTTTCGGGGGCCCCCGCTCCCTTCCTCGTCGGCGCGGGTCCCGCCGCGGCCTTCTGCCGGGCGGCGGCGGCGATGCTTCCCGAACTCCGCGCCGGTCTTCCCCTCTTCCGGGACGGGGGCGGTCCCCCCGCGGAGGAGAGGCTGAGCGGACTTGGAGATCGCGGGCGGGACGGAGGGGGCCCCGGAGGCCGGGGAGGGCGCTCAACGATGACGACCGGGATCCCCGAAGCCGAGCAGGAAGCCGGCGAGCACGAGGAGGAGGGGAAGGCCGAGAGCCAGTACGGTGCTCCAGGGGAAGGGCCGGGGGCGGTCCCGCTGCGGTTCGAGGACCTGACCCTCGACGACCTCGGCGGGTCTTGAAGTCCGCGCCGGCCTCTCCACGGGTTCCGGGCCTTTAGGGCGGGCGCTGGCCTCTGCGGTTCCGGGCGTTCCGGCATATTCCCCGACGAAGGCCTTCAGCTTCTCGTTGCCGCCGCCGAGGATCCCCCCGCTCTCGCCGTGCTCGCGGACCGAGCGGGCGAAGGCCCGGGCCAACTCGCGCACGGTCTCCTCGTCCGCCTTCCAGTAACCCTTGCGGATCGTCTCGAGCAGGACCTCGGCGATCTCCTGGAACGCGTAGGGGTTCTCGCGCTCGAACCATTCCCGGATTCCGAGCCGCTTCGAGTCCCGGACGAAGACGTCGACGATCCGCTCGAAGAGGTCGGCGGAGACCGCGCCGGGCCGCATGATCTTCCAGCCGTAGGCGTTCGAGACGTGCTTCGCGATCAGGTCCGCGCCGGCGTAGCCCTCGCGCATCATCCCCTCGATCCACTTGCGGTTGAACAGCCGCACGCGGAAGTCCTTGCGCAGCGCGTCCTCGGCCCGCACGAGGCCTGTCCGGTCGGGGTCGCGCACGTCGGAGAAGAACCACTCCGGTTCCTCGCCGGTCACGTACTTGATCGCCATCGAGAGGCTGCCGCCCTTGTACCAGTCGTACTTGTTGGAGAGGGGGCTGCGCGTGCGGTCGGACCAGTTCCGGAGCAGGACCTCCGCCCCGTCGAGCTGGCGTTCGAAGGCGGGCCTCGCCTCGGCGCCCCAGAGCCCCTCGGTGTAGACGTAGCACGAGTGCTCGATGTAGGTCTCCATGAGCTCGGCCCGCGTGTCCCAGTCGCCGGAGCGCTCGACGAGGTAGTAGTAGGAGCCGCCGCCCATGTCGCCCGGCGCCCGCCCGAAGATCCGCCCGCGCGCGAGCTTCGCGGCCTTCTCCGCCGGGATCCCCCGCGCGGCGAGTTCGCGCCGGATCCGCTCGCTGTGCCGGCGGACGAAGTTGCGCGGGTCTAAGTCGCCGTGCACGAGGCGGATCGCCTTGTCGAGCAGGCGCATCCGGCTCGGCAGCATGTCCCGGTAGTAGCCCACGACCGAGAGGAAGACGTCGATCCGCGGGCGGCCGAGTTCCTCGATCGGCACGAGTTCGAGGTCGGCGACGAGGTTGCGCTCGTCCCAGACGGGCCGGACGCCGAGCGCCCGGAGGATCTGGGCCTCCATGACGCCGTAGTCCTGGAAGGTCGCGAAGGAGTTGAGGGTGAAGGCGATCCGCTTCGGGTAGCGCCCCTTCCGCTTCTTGAAGTCGGCGAGGAGCCGGTCGACGAGGGCCCTGCCGATCTCCCAGGAGGGCCGGGTCGGGACCTCCTCGGGGTTCAGGAGGTACATGTTGCGGCCGGTTGGGAGGACGGCCGGGTTGCGGTCGGGACTGTTCGAGGGCCCCGGCGGAACGAAGCCTCCGTCGAGGGCCTTCAGCAGGTTGTCGATCTCGGCTCCCGCCCCGGCGAAGCCGAGCGCCAATTCCCTCGCGGTCTCGAAGCCCCGCCGGAGCTTTTCCGGCAGCCCTCCTTCCGGCGGTTCGACGCCCGCAGCTTTCAGGGCGGCCTTCGGGTCGAGCTTCCGGTCGAGGAAGGCGCCGATCGCGGTCTCGGCGGTCCGGCGGAGGTACTTCTCCCGGTCGCCCGGCGTCAGCGACTCCCCGGCCGGAACCTCGACGATCGCGCCGAGCCCGTCGAGGAAGGGCTTGCGCAGGCAGGTCACGATCCACGGGACGAGGAGTTTCTTCGGCGGGGGACTGCCGAGGACGTGGAGGCTCACCGGCGTCGTCTCGTTGTGGATCTCGTGCAGGTAGGCGAGCAGACCGCGGACCTGTTCCGGCGAAAGGAGGCCGCCGTCCTCCGGTTCGAAATGGAGATCCTTCTCGAGGCTGAGGGCGAGGAACTGCTCGGTGATCCTCTTGCGGAACTCCTTCTTCAGCGCCCCTCCCTCGAGGGTGAACCACTTGTCGATGTCCCCGTGCAGGTTGGCGAGTTCGTCCGAGAGACCGGCCTGGACGCTCGGGGGCACGAGGTGGTCGACGAGGACCGCGTAGGCCCGCCGGCGGACCGGCGAGGATTCCCCGAGGTTGTTGATGATCCAGGGGTTCACGTTCGGCATCGTCCCGAGCAGCACGTCCGGCCAATCGGCCTCCGAGAGCCCGGCCGGCTTCGCCGGAAACAGGAACTCGGTCCCGTGCGTGCCGAAATGGACGACGGCATCGGCCCGGAATCCCTCCTGAAGCCAGAAGTAGGTCGCGAGGTAGTTGTGCGGCGGCGGAATCGTCTTGTCGTGGACCCTCGAGGAATCGTGGGCCTCGCCCTTCAAGGGCTGCGGCAGCAGGACGACGTTGCCGAGCCGGATCCGGGGGACGACGATGAAGGGCCGCCCGCGGCCGTCGCGCCAGACGAGGAAACGGCCGGGGGGCTCGCCCCACTTCGCGAGGACCTCCTTCCGGGCGCGCGGCGGCACCTTCGTCTCGAACCAGCGGCGATAGGCCTCGACCGGGATCAGCAGGGCCTCGCCGCTGCGGGCGAGGCGGTCGAGGACTTCGGGTGCCCAGATCCCGATCTGGCGCCCACGCTCCATCATCCAGGAGACGAGTTCCTCCTCGTCCTTCGGGAGGGGATCGATCCGATACCCCTCGGCCTTCATCCGGCGGAGCAGGGCGACGAGGCTTTTCGGGCCGTTCAGGTGCATGCCGGTCGCGCTGCCACGCATGAGTTCGCCCTTGCCCATCTCGCGGTCCCAGTAGATGACCGCGATCCGCTTCTCGGCCTTAGGTTTCCGCCGGAGCCGGATCCAGGCGGCGACGCGGTCCGCGAGGTGGTCGACCCGTTCCGGGATCGGGATTTGCGCCTCACCGCCCCCGCCGAGTTCGGTTCCCGAGGCGACGAGGGGTTCGATCGTCCCGAGCGGTTCCTGCGCCGTGAGCTGGAAGGCCATCTCGTTGGGGGCGAGACCCTCGACCGACACCTTCCAGTCCCGGATCGCCTGCTTCCTGAAGTAGACGCTCTGGACGTGGAGGGCGCCGAGCTTTGCGCGGAACTCGACCGACTCTCGCGCATGACAGTCGTGGACGACGACGTCGGGCGCGAAGTCCTCCAGGCGTTTCTCGTAGGCCTTCGAGTAGTCGACGAAGGCGGCGGCGAGCATACCCCGTTTCTCGAAGGCCCGGATCAGGGCGTCTACGACCGCCCCGGACTGGAAGGAGAGGTGTTTCTCGTGGACCGCGACCGCCACGCGCGGCCGCCGGTCGAGGTCCGGCATCGAGGAGTGGCGCCAGGCGAGGAAATCCCCGACCTTGTCGAAACGCTCTGGGGCCCTGGGGTGGTGGATCCCGGCGCGGGGCTGCGGGAGGGGGGGGGGAACCTCGCCGCTCCGCCCGAGGTAGCGGACCGCGAGGTAACGCAGCAGGCGGCCGAGGTTCCCGGCGGGGGGGCCGTAGTAGGCCTTCGCGCGGGGATCCTTGACGAGGATCCCCTCCCGCGCGAGGTCGGGTAGCCTCCGGCTCGCGAGGCCCGAGAGATCGAGGAAGGCGGTCTCCTTCCGGCGCTTCCTCGCGTCTCGGATCAGGGCGCGGTAATGATCCCGGTCCTCGGAGCGCACGTGCTGGAGGACGACGAGACCGAAGGAGGCGAAGTCCGCCTTCTCCTCTTGGATCTCCGCGTCGCCCAGGTAGACCACCTCGAGGTCGAGGCTCGCGGCCTGCTCCTCGAGCGTTTCGAACACCCCGCCGTGGAGTCCGATGAAGGCGATGCGCGGCCTTCCCGGGGCCTGTCCCTGCAGAGGGGAGAGAACCGGGACCAGCCCGAGGAGCCATCCGAGGAGGATGCGGATCATGCGAGGGGACGATGGGGCCGGCGCGTCCCCGGCGCAAGGACGCGCTGGGGAGCGCCGGCCGCGTCCGGACTCAGGAGATGACCGGGACGACGCTGTTCGTCAGGTAGATGCGGTTCGACGGCGGCACGATCAGGTTCTGCAGGTGCAGGGCCTTGCCGCCGAGGGTCGGGTCGCCGGGGATCGGAATCGTGTAGTCGAGGCGCCCGTCGGAGGGCACGATCCGGGCCCCGAGCACGAAGATCGGCTTGAAGGGGTCGAGATGCAGCGTTCCGAGCGGGGTCGCGACCGAGCCCGGCCCGCTCCCGAGCAGGGTCACGGCCACGCTGTTCCCGGCGGCCGCCTGGATCAGGCGCATGTTCCGGCCGCGGAGCTGGAAGCGCGAGAACTCGGGGAAGCGCGAGATCCGGGAGAACGAACCATGCGCCGAGTAGGTGTGGAGATGCTTCGTCGTCTGGACGAAGCCGATCGACGAGTTCGCGACGATCGCCAGGACTTTCTCCTGCAGCGGAACCGATTCCCAGCGGTTGTTGAAGAGGGAGAAGCCGTAGGCGTTCGCGCCGTCCTCGGCCAGCGCGACGAGGCGGTAGAGCGCGAAGCTGCGGGTCGTTCCGGTCCGCACGCTCACCCAGCGCGCGTACTTGCTGTCCCAGGCGTGCAGCTTCGCCCCGTCGACGACGAGCAGGGTCGCGCCCCGTCCCCGCCGCGGAAGTTGCAGGGTCGCCGAGCCGGAGGCCGCGAGCCGGACCCAGCGGGGTTCGCGCGAGGCGAAGGCCGTGAAGCCGCCGCTGCGCTTCAGGACGACCGCGTCCCGGAGCATCGTGACGCCGCTCACCGACGAGCTGAGTTCGGGGGACTTGATCCACCGATCCAGGATCGGACTGTAGCCGTAGGCGAAGGGCGTCGCCGAGGCGTAGGCGACCGATTCGTTCAGGCTTACGGTGAAGGTTCCCGAGAGGG
Organism: Planctomycetota bacterium; assembly: GCA_027021385.1. Lineage (GTDB taxonomy): Bacteria > Planctomycetota > UBA1135 > UBA1135 > JALUUL01. Next base: position 61,833 of record JALUUL010000076.1, read on the forward strand.
CCGGGCTGAAACGTCCGGTCACCCCGGAGAAGCCGAGCACCTTCTTGTCGGTCGTCGAACTCAGGATCGCGAGTTCGGAGTTCACCTGGACCGTGGGGCCGGTCAGCTTGACCGTGCGGAAGACACCCTGCGTCGCCGCGTAGCAGGCCAGGGTATCGCCGTCAGCGACCACGGCGACGTGCCGGCCGGTATTCACGGACGGAACGGCGGAAGCCTTGTGGGTCGCGAAGGTCCCGAGATGGCCGCTGAAGGCGGTCACGACGTTCCCGTTCTTCCAGAGCACGTATCCGCGTCCCCAGATCGGATTCGCCGTGCTCGTGAGCGTCGTCGAGGCCCATCTGTCGGCCCCGGCGGCGAAGGCGAAGACACGGGTCGCGTCGGTGAGGATTCCGACGTTGCCGGCGGCGGCCGCGGTCGTCGTCGTGCCCGGGGCGGTCGTCGTCGTCCAGGTCCCCGATCCCGCGCCGAAGCCGTATGCCCTGACTCCGTCGTGAACGACGGCCCCGACGTGTCCGACGGCGATCGCAGGAGTCGACTTGAGGACCGTGAGGGGCACGAAACGGCCCCGGAATCCTGAGAACCCCCAGATCTTTCTCCCGTCGTGGACGATGGTGACCCAGTTCGCGGAAAGCGGTCCGGGAATGACCTTGCGGGTGGCCGTGACCGTGATCGTATCGACGGTTCCCTGCCGCGAGGACCAGCCGTAGACCTTCGTGCCGTCCTCGACGATCGCGTAGGCGTTGTGGGTCGTGACGATCGCGTTGGAAGTGATCGGGATCGAGGTCCAACGCTTCAGGATCCCCGAGTAGAAGAGGACTTCGTTCGTCTTCCGGACGGTCAGCGAGGTACCGCGGGCCTGGATTTGACCCTGGCCCGTGGCGAGGGGGATCGTGTTCCAGGCGGAGTCGGCCGGACTCTGCGCCGTCGCCGCGGATGCGGCGACGAGGCATCCGGCGAGCACGGTAAGGACACGGCCTGCCCGGCCGGGGGAGAGGGGATTCGATCGCATCGAGGGACTCCTGTTCTTTCTTCGGAAATTAGGATAGTACGGTAGGTCGGAACCGGTCGGGGTCCTGCGGGAATGGTTTTCCGAGTCCTTCCTCCTTCCCCCGGAAGCCGGTTGGCTCGGCTCTCCCTTCCCGAGGGAGGGGGTTGCAGCCCTTGACCCCCGTCCCGGGTCGCTCCTGGTGCGAAGGTTCCAGGGAACGGGGCTGCCGGGGATCGGTTCATCGATTCGTCCGAAATCTTTCCCGCCTTCCCGCGGAGTCCGCCCTCGGGCCGTTCCCCCCTTCCCGGTTCAGCGTCATTTCCCCGAGAGGGTGAAGGCGCCCGTTTTGTCTAGGGGGGCGCCGGACCAGGCCCGCTCAGGGGTTCTCGGAGCCCTCGCGGACGAGGTTCACGTTCCAATCCGGGATTTCGACGGCGATCCGGCCCCTCGCGCCCTCGAGGATGCGGGCCTGGCAGGCCAGGCGGGAATGCAGGGAGACGTCGCGGGCCTCGTCGAGCTGGTCCTCCTCGTCCTCCTCCGCGGGGCTCAGGAGCGCCTCGCCCTCCCGGACCTTGACGTGGCAGGTCGAGCAGGCGCAGACGCCTCCGCAGGCGTGGTCGAGGTGGACGTCGTGTTCGAGCGCGACCTCCAGCAGGCTCTGCCCGGGCCGGGCCCGGACGCGCTTGCCCTCGTCGAGGAAGTCGACCTCGACCGGCGCGGGGGGGGCGGCCGGGCCGCCGTCCGGAAGATCCCGGGGATCGGGAAGGTCGCCGCTTCCCTCAGGCCGGTCCATGCTCGTCCTCCTTCGGGGCTTCGCGAAGGGCCTTCGTCACCGCCGCGCCGATCAGGTCGTCGGCGAGCTGGCCGGTCAGGCCCGAGAGTCGATCGAGGGCCTCGCGCAGGTCCTCGGTGCTCGGGTTCTCGAGGGCGCAGAGCTTCTCGAGCCGGGTAAGGGCCTTCCGGAGGGCGTAGGCCTGTTCGGGGGCGAGGCCCTCGCCCCCCTCGGCGAGGGCCGCCTTCGCCCCGCGAAGGACGGACTCCGCCTTGGTCCTCAAGTCCACCGCCTCCCGCGCGGCCATGTCCTCCCCGGCGTGCTCGATGGATTCGGCGACGAGCCTGCGGACCTCCGCCTCCTCGAGGCCGGCGGTCGGACGCACCTCGACGGCGGCGTTCGTTCCCGAGCGGAGTTCCCGGGCGGTTACGCGGAGCAGGCCCTGTTCGTCCACCGTGAAGGTCACGGCGATGCGGGGGAGGCCGGCGGGCATCGGGGGGAGCCCCGAAAGGCGGAAGGTCCCGATCTTCCGGCAGTCCTTCACGAGTTCCCTCTCCCCCTGGTAGATGTTCAGGTCGACGGAGGTCTGCCCGTCGACCTGGGTCGAGAACTCCTCGGTCGCGGAGCAGGGGACGGTCCGGTTCCTGACGAGGAGCTTCGCGAAGGCCCCGCCTAGGGTCTCGATGCCGAGGCTCAAGGGGATGACGTCGAGGAGGAGGAGATCCTCGGCCTTCCCGGCCAGGGCGCCCGCCTGGGCCGCCGCCCCGAGGGCGACCGCCAGATCGGGGTCGAGATCGGTCCGCGGCGGCTTGCCGAAGAACTCCTCGAGGCGGGCCCTGACGGCGGGGATGCGCGTCGAGCCACCGACTAGGAGGACCTCGTCGACCTCGGCGGGTCCGATCCCCGCGTCCCGCAAGGTCGCCCGGACGGCGCGCAGGCTGCGGAGGAGATCTCCCTCGATCTCCGATTCGAATTCCTCGCGCGTCATCCGGAACACGAAGCTCCCCGAATTCCCGCCCTCGATTTCGAGTTCGGCCTCGGGCGCCTCCGAGAGACGGATCTTGATGCGCTCGGCCGCGCGCCGGAGGGTCGAGAGGAGGAGGGGGTCGTGTCGCGGTTCGGCGCCGCATTCCTCCCGGATGCGCTCCAGCATGCGCTCGAGGATGCGGCGGTCGAAGTCGTCCCCGCCGAGGCGGGTGTCCCCGTGCGTCGCGAGCACCCGGAAGACGCCGTCCTGGATCTTCAGGAGGGAGACGTCGAAGGTCCCGCCTCCGAGGTCGTAGACGAGGACCCGCCCCTCGGCGGATTCGTCGAGGCCGTAGGCGAGAGAGGCGGCGGTCGGTTCGTTGACGAGGCGGAGATCCCGGATGCCGGCGATCTCCGCGGCCTGCACGGTCGCGTGGCGCTGGGCCTCGTCGAAGTAGGCCGGAACGGTGACGACGCAGCGGGATTCGAGGTCGAGGTCGTTGGGCAGACCGAGGGCCTCGCGACTGCGGCGCAGGACCTCGCGAAGGACGAAGGCGGAGATCTCCTCGGGACTGTAGTCGCGGAAGGGGGGCCGCCCGTCCTTCCCGTCGAGGGGGATGCGGATCCGCGCCCCGCCCCCCGGACCCTCGACGACCGGGTAGGGAAGGCGCGCGGCCTCGATCCGGACCTCCTGCATCGAGCGGCCGATCAGGCGCTTGGCGGAGTGGACGACCCGCTCGGGATGCCGGAAGGCCAGGGCCTTCGCCTCCTCGCCGACGAGGACCGCGCCGTCCTCGAGGATCGCGACGACGGAGGGGACGAGGACCCTGCCGTCGCCGCCGGCGAGGACCCGGCGGGTTCCGGTGGAATCCTGAACCGCCGCGAGGCTGTGCGTCGTTCCGAGGTCGATGCCGAGAAGGGGTGGGGTTGCAGTCGTCATGATGTCGTCTTCCCGGGGCCTTTGTTTCGTTCCGGCCCCCGTGGCTCAGGATCCCGGATCGTGGAGGACCTCGAGGGCCCTGCGGTGATACCGCGCCTCGTGGCAGAGGGTCGCGACCGCGCGCATGTCCCCGGCCGCGAAACGTTCCATCGCCTTCCGCTCGAGCGCGGCGAGTTCCCCGCTGAGCCGGGCCTCGAGTTCGGTCTCCTTCCGGAGATCCCCCCTTGCGGCCTCGACCTCCTCGGCCCTCTCCATCGCCTCGATGAGGAAGGAGGGAGGGAGTTCGCGGCAGCGGTTCAGCACCCCGGGCTCCCGCATCTCGCAGAGGATCGCCAGGCGCCGCCAGGGGTCGGAGAGGAGCCGGTAGGCCTCGTTCAACGCGGCGGTCCGGGCGGTCGCGTCCTCGCCCTCCCGGCGGTCGGGATGGAGTTCGCGCGAGCGGTTGAGGTAGGCCTTTTCGAGTTCGACCGGACAGAGGTCGGGTCGGGGTTCGAGGCCGAGCAGGGCGAAGGGGTCGACGACGTCGCTTCCGTCCTGCCGCGGCAGGGTCGAAGCCCGTTCCGCCTTCCGCGCGTCATCCTCGAGGAAGGGCATCGTCAGACCTGGAAGGAGACCCCGCAACCGCAGGTGCCGGTCGCCTTGGGATTGTGGAAGACGAAACCGCGGTTCAGGAGGTTGCTGTCGTCGAAATCGACGACCGTCCCGCTCATGAAGAACTCGCTCTTCTTGTCGATGAGGACGCGGACGCCGTGCGATTCGAACTCGAGGTCGAACTCGCTCGGTCCGTTCTTGTCGAAGTCGAGGACGTAGGAGAAGCCCGAGCAGCCGCCGCCCTTCGCACCGACCCGCAGGCGGGTCTCGGGGGGAAGGCCGTTCTCCTCGATGATTCGAAGCACCTCCCGGGCCGCGCGTTCGGTCAGGGCGATGCCGGAAGGAGGGTGTTCGAGCCCCTCGGGGGCCGGAATGCCCTGGGAGGGCGCCTCGGGGCTCCCTTCCTTCGTGCGGTTCTCCTCGGGTCGTTCGTCCATGTCCGCGCTCCTTCCTCGTCAGGAAGCCTTCTCCGGGTTTCCGCCGAGTCCCGCCTTCTTCTTGTAGTCCTCGATCGCGGCCCGGATCGCGTCCTCGGCGAGCACCGAGCAGTGGATCTTGACCGGCGGGAGGGAGAGTTCCTCGACGATGTCGGTGTTCTTGATCTCCAGGGCCTCGTCCAGGGTCCGCCCCTTGACCCATTCGGTCGCGAGCGAGGACGAGGCGATGGCGGACCCGCAACCGTAGGTCTTGAAACAGGCCTGCACGATCTTCCCGGTCTCGGGGTCGACCTTGATCTGCAGTTTCATGACGTCCCCGCATTCGGGCGCGCCGACGATGCCGGTGCCGACATCGGGGGCGTCCTTGTCGAGGCTGCCCACGTTCTGCGGGTTGTTGTAGTGTTCGAGAACTTTATCGCTGTAGGCCATGGTCGGTCTTCCTCGTCGAGTGACGGTATCGTCGATCTCTCGTGGGTTCCGGTCCCCTCCGGGATGTCAATGCGTGTTCCAGTCGATCGAATCCAGGTCGACTCCTTCCTGGACGAGTTCGTAGAGCGGCGACATGTCGCGGAGCTTCTTGACGGTCTTCACGACCTGTTCCACCGCGAAGTCGACCTCCTCCTCCGTGCTGAAGCGCCCGAGGCTGAAGCGTATCGAGGAGTGGGCGAGTTCGTCGTTCAGGCCGTGGGCCTTGAGGACGTAGCTCGGTTCCAGGCTGGCCGAAGTGCAGGCCGAGCCCGAGGACACGGCGACGTCCTTGATCCCCATGATCAGGGATTCCCCTTCGACGTAGGAGAACGAGAGGTTCGCGGTGTTCGGGAGGCAGGCCTCTCGGTCCCCGTTGTAGGTCACGTGGTCGAGGCGGTCCTCGATCGCGGCGACGAGCCTGTCCCGGAGGGTCCGGCAGTGTTCGACGTCGTCGCGCCAGGACTCGGAAAGGATCCTGCAGGCCTCGCCCAGACCAACGATCTGGGGGACGAAGAGGGTCCCCGAACGCATGCCCCGCTCGTGCCCGCCCCCGTCCATCTGGGCGACGAGCCGGACCCTCGGGTTGCGGCGCCGGACATAGAGGGCGCCGATTCCCTTCGGCCCGTAGATCTTGTGCCCGGACAGGGAGAGCAGGTCGATGCCGAGCTTCCGGACGTCGATCTCCATCTTGCCGATCGCCTGGGTCGCGTCGCAGTGGAAGAGGACGCCCTTCTCCTTCGTGACGGCGGCGATCTCGTGAACCGGATGGAGGACTCCGGTCTCGTTGTTGCCCGCCATCAGGCTGACGAGAATCGTGTCCTCGCGGATCGCCTCGCGGAGTTCGTCGAGGGAGATGTGCCCCTTCCGGTCGACCCCGAGATAGGTGACCTCGAAGCCCCGGGTCTCCAGGCGCTTGCAGGTGTCGAGGACGGCCTTGTGCTCGGTCACGCAGGTGACGATGTGGCGGCCCTTCTCGCGGTACATCTCGGCGACGCCCTTGAGGGCGAGGTTGTCCGATTCGGTCGCCCCCGAGGTGAAGACGATCTCCTTCGGGGTCGCCCCGCACAGGTCGGCGACCCGGCGGCGGGCCCGGTTGACCGCCTCCTCCGCCTCCCAACCGAAGGCGTGCGACCGGCTCGCGGCGTTCCCGAACTTCTCTGAGAAGTAGGGAAGCATCGCCTCGACGACCCGGGGGTCGCAGGGGGTCGTCGCGTTGTAATCCATGTAGACGGGAAGCTTCATCGTAGGTCCTCGGTCTCCTTGCCCGCGGCCGCGGGGGGCCTGCGGGGAGGAAGGGAGAAGGGGGTGTGCGGGTCGAATCGGGCCAGGTCGGAGAGGGGGATCGCCTCGAGCATCTCGACGATCCGGTTGTGGACGATCCGGAGGGGGCCCTTGGAGAGGCAGATCCCGCTCAGCCCGCAGGCCTCGCTCGAGGCGGCCGCGTCCCCGGGCTCCTCCGCGCATTCGACGAAGTTGATCGGGCCCTCGACGATGCCGAGGATCTCCCGGAGGTGGATCGTGCTCGCCGGACGGGCCAGGCGGTATCCGCCCGCGGGACCCCGGACCGACTCGAGGATGCCGGCCTTGCCGTATTCCTTGAGGAGGTTCGCGACGACCGAGCGCCCGAGTCCGCTGATCTCGGCCAGCTCGGCCGCGCTCATCGTCGGGATCCGGTCGAGGTCCGCGCGCCGCTGCGGTTCCGCGGTCGCGGCCCCCCGCGGGCCGTGGGTCCGCCATTCCTGTCTCGCCAGGAAGGAGAGAAGGAGGACCGCGTAGTCGCTCTTTTTCGAGAGTCGCAACATCGTTCGCCTGCGGGCGGCCTTTTCGTTCGGAGAAAAGGCTTGGCCTGACCGGGAAAAAATAGCACCATGCCGGGGCTCTTTCAAGGATCGGTTCCGAAAGGGCCCGAATTGAGGGCTATTCTAAGAAACGTTTCGACAAGGATTTGGAGGAATCATGCCGAGGATCCGGAGCTTTGCGGAGCTGGAGATCCCCTGTGCGTCCACCGACTCGGGGACCGGGAGGGACCGCGAGGAGGGCTCGGTCCGGGGCGAGGGGGGGAGGCCGGGCCCCCCTTCCTCTTCCGGTCCCGCCGGGACGGAGGGTCCCTGCCCCGGACCCGAACCCGGGCCGAAGGACCTAGAGGCTCCGTTCCTCATGGCCCTCGAGCATCTCGCGGCCCTCTGCGTGGAGGGCCCGGACGCGGGGGACTTCCTCCAGCGCATCCAGAGCCAGGACCTCGAGGGGCTTTCGGTCGGCAGGGGGGCCGGCGCCTGCTTCCTCTCCGCGAAGGGGAGGATCCAGGACTACGTGACGCTCTGGCGCCTCGGGGAGGACCGCTTCCTGATCCTCGGCGAGGCCAGGGATCGGGCCGCCCGGCTCGAAGGCCTGGAGCGGTTCCACTTCGGGGAACGGCTCGAGATCCGGGACCTCGCAGACCTCGCCCTCTTCGCCGAGGTCCGGCCGGAAGGATTCCCCGCCTCCGAAGGGGCGCCGGAGCCCGGCGGCCTGGTCGAAGTCCCCGCGGGGGGCTTCCTCTGCCGGCCCAGTGAGTTCGGGGTCGACATGCGCTGGAGGATCGGGGAGCCCGCGATCCTGGAAGGAGAACTCGAGACCCTCCGCTCGCAGGGTCTGCCCCTCTTCGGTCTCCGGATGTTCGAACTGCTCCGGATCCGCGCCGGCCGCCCCCGGTCGGGCCTCGAGGCCGACGCCAAGGCCTTTCCCCCCGAGCTCGGGATCGACGACGCCTGTTCGCTGTCGAAGGGCTGCTACGTCGGGCAGGAGGTCCTCGCGAGGATCAAGAGTTACGGGAAGGTGAACCGCCGGCTCGTGAAGCTCGAGGCTCCCGGCGCCGATCCCGGGGACGGACTGCTCTACGACGAGGGGCTCGAGGCCGGACGTCTCCGTTCCTGGGTCCGCTTCGGAGGGTGGCTCCTCGGACTCGCGATGGTCCCGGTCCTCGTGCTCGAGGAGGGGACCGCCCTCAGGCTCGGCGGCCCCGAGGGTCCGGAGGTCGTTCTGGAGGTCCCCGCCTCGGGTTCGGAACCGAGCCCCTGAGGGTCAGCCTCCCTCCGCCGGGAGAGGCCGGCCGTCCTTCGCGTAGAAGACGATCCGGGCTTCGCGGATCCGGCCGCGCAGCCAGTCCCGGAACAGGAACTCCCGGATCTCGGGAAGGATCCGGTCCTCGGGCGGGGCTTCCCGGAGATCGGAGACGAAGAGGAGGGAGACCCCGCCGAATTCCTCGACCGGGGCCGAGACCTCCCCTCGGCGGAGGGCGAAGAGGGCCTCGAGCATCCTGGGATCCCAACCCTCCTCGGCCCGGTGCAGCCATCCGAGCCGCCCCTTCGCGACCCGCGCCTCGCTTCCCTCCCCGAACCGCCGGGCGTGGACCCGGAAGCTCTCGATCCCGGCGATCTTCCGGGCGAGGTCTCGGAGGATCTTCTTCGCCTCCTCGGTGCTGCGCCCGGGGCCCGTGCGCAGGAAGATCCGCCAGGCCAAGCGCGCGGGCCCGACCTTGTCGAGCCACTTTCCGCGCTCTCCGCGGAAGGCCTTCCGCACGGCCTCGTCGGGGAACAGGACCCCGCCGAGCTTCGCGGCGTAGACGCGGGCCAGGAAGGCGTCCTCGTGCTTCAGGTCCTCGAGGGTCCGGCCCTGGGCGTGGAGGAGAGCCTCGAGGTCGAGGCCCGCCTTCTTCATCTCCGGGCGCGCCGCGGTCTCCTCGGCGATCTTCGCGAGGCGTTCCTCGATGTCCGCGGCCTCGATCCGGATCCCGCGGCGCTCGGCCTCCCGCGCGAGCAGCCGGAAGGCGGCCATCTGCTTCAGGACGGCCCGCCGATCCTTCGCGACGAGGTTTCGATCCATCGTCCGGCCGAGTTCGACGAGGGAGATCTCCCGGTCCCCGATCCGGGCGCAGACCTGGGAAGGGAGCTTCGCGGGATCCCGGACGACCCCCTGCCTGCGTTCGGCCTCCTTGACCCAGAGGCGGATCATCTCGGGCCGGATCGCGGCCCCCGCCTCGAGACCCATGTCCCGGCGCGTGATCTCCTCGGTCCAGATCGAGAGTTGCAGGTACTCGTCGAACTCCTTCCGGCTGAGGCCCCGCCCCCGGAGATAGGGGCCGAGCTTCTTGCCGTTCTTCTTCAGGCGGCTCTCGATCAGAGCCAGGCGTGAGGCGACGGCTTCGGGATCCTTCGCGAGTCCCCGACGGGCCGCCTCCCTCTGGAAGAGAACCCGCGAGACCAGGTGGTCGAGGGCCTGCCGGCCGATCGGCCGCCCCCGGTAGCGGCGGGCGAGTTCGAGGTGGTACTCGTCCCAGGTCACCGACCCCCCCTCGAAACGGATCGCGTAACGGGGTTCCTGCGGGGGGAACGGAGCGAAGGGAGGGGAGAGGAGGAGGAGCAGGGGGATCGAGACGGTCTTCGACATGCGAGGCGATGGCGCGGGGACGGGGGAACGGGCGTCGCTCCCCGGGGCGGGGACGGCTATCTTGCCTGCGTCCGGGGGGGACGCGAAAGAAGGAAACGATGAATCGACAGGATGTCCTGAACTACCACACGCAGGGGCGGCCCGGGAAGATCGAGGTCAACCCGACGAAGCCCTGCTTCACCCAGCGGGACCTCTCGCTCGCCTACACCCCGGGGGTCGCGATCCCCTGTCTCGAGATCGAGAAGGACCCCGGGGCGAGCTTCCTCTACACCGACCGGGGGAACCTCGTGGCCGTCGTGACGAACGGAACGGCCGTTCTCGGGCTCGGGAACATCGGCCCCGCGGCCTCCAAGCCCGTCATGGAGGGCAAGGGCGTGCTGTTCAAGCGCTTCGCGGACATCGACGTCTTCGACCTCGAACTCGACGCCTCCGACGTCGAGAGCTTCTGCGCGGCCGTGCGCACCCTGGAGCCGACCTTCGGGGGGATCAACCTGGAGGACATCAAGGCTCCCGAATGCTTCCTGATCGAGAGCCGGCTCTCCGAGGAGATGGACATTCCGGTCTTCCACGACGACCAGCACGGAACCGCGATCATCTCCGGGGCGGCCTTCTTGAACGCGATGCGGATCTCCGAGAAGAACCCTTCCGAGGTCCGGGTCACGGTCTCCGGGGCCGGCGCGGCCGCTCTCGCCTGCGCGCGGATGTTCATGCTCCTCGGCGTGAAGGAGGAGAACCTCCTGATCGTCGACAGCAAGGGAGTCCTGACGAAGGACCGCTGGGAGAGTCTGAACGAATACAAGCGTCCCTTCGCCCGGGAGACCGACCGCAAGACCCTGGCGGAGGCCCTCGTCGACGCGGACGTCTTCCTCGGGCTCTCGGTCAAGGATCTGGTCACGCCGGAGATGTTGCGGACGATGGCCTTCGCTCCGCTCGTCATGGCCCTCGCGAATCCGGATCCGGAGATCCCCTACGACGTCGCCCGGGAGGCGCGGCCGGACGCGATCGTCGCGACGGGCCGCAGCGATTACCCGAACCAGGTCAACAACGTCCTCGGCTTCCCGTTCATCTTCCGCGGGGCTCTCGACGTGCGGGCCCGGAAGGTGAACGAGGAGATGAAGGTCGCGGCGGTCCACGCCCTGGCCGACCTGGCCCGGCAGGAGGTCCCCGAGTCCGTCAGTCTCGCCTACGGCGGCAGGAGTTTCCGTTTCGGACCCGAATACGTGATTCCGAAGCCTCTCGATCCACGGGTCCTGACCTGGGTCGCCCCGGCCGTCGCGAAGGCCGCCGTCGATTCCGGCGTCGCGAGGCAGCCGATCACCGATTGGGAGGAATACCGGAGCGCCCTCGAGGCCCGGATGGGGCAGGGCACGCAGGTCCTGCGGTTCGCGACCCAGAGGGCCCGGACGAAGAAGACCCGCATCGTCTTCCCGGAGGGGGACTTCATCCAGGTGCTGCGCGCCTCGGCCGTCCTGCGGGAGGATCGGATCGCGGAACCGATCCTGATCGGCCGGGAGGACGAGATCCGGAGCCGGATCCGCGAACTCGAACTCGAGGCCCAGCTCGACGGGGTCGAGATCCACCAGCCGGACCGCTCGCCGCACTTCGAGGATTACTGGCGGGTGTACTGGCGGCTCCGGGAGCGGAGAGGGGCGACCGAACCCTCGGCGCGTCGGGTCATCGGGTGGAGGCTCAACTTCGCGGCGATGATGCTTAGGCAGGGGCACGCGGACGGGGTCGTCGCGGGGCTCGGCAGTCATTTCTCCGAATCCCTGCGGAGCCTGATCCGCGTCGTTCCCCGCAAGCCGGGCGCCCGCAAGGTCGCGGGCTGCCACCTCCTCGTCCATCGCAACCAGCTCTATTTCTTCGCGGATACGACGGCGATCATCGATCCCGACGCCGGGGACCTGGCCGAGATCGCCTCGGGGGTCGCGGATCTCGCGCAGCGCTTCGACATGGAGCCCCGCGTCGCCTTCCTGTCGTTCTCGACCTTCGGCTCGGTCGATCACGCCTCGGCGAGGAAGATGCGGGAGGCCGTCGGCCTCCTCCGGGAGCGCCGCCCCGACCTCGAGGTCGAGGGGGAGATGCAGGCCGACATGGCCCTCCTGCCTGAGTTCCGCAAGGAGCGCTTCCCGTTCTCCCGCTTCACGGGTCGGGCCAACGTCCTGATCTTCCCCGACCTCGACGCGGCGAACCTCTCCTACAAGATCGCGCAATGCATGGGGGCCTCCTTGACCCTCGGCCCCTTCCTGCTCGGGCTCGAGCGCCCGGCGATGCTGTTGAACCCTTACGCGACGGTCGAGGACGTCGTGCAGTCCGCGGTCGTGACCGCGATGCTCGCGGGTTCGGACCGGGTCGGAATCCCCGCCTCGCCGCGGAACGGGGACCTCTTGCCCTCCGCGAAGGAATAGTAGGACGAGGTCCCGAGGATCAGGTGGTCGAGGAGCCGGATGCCCAGAAGGGTTCCGGCCTCCCGAAGGCGTTCGGTGACGCATTCGTCCTCCCGCGAGGGTTCGGGATCCCCGCTCGGATGGTTGTGGGCGACGACGAGGGCCGCGGCCGCGAGACGGAGGGCCGGGCGGAAGACCTCGCGGGGATGCACGATGCTCGTCTGGAGGCTGCCTCGGGACACGAGGCGATGCCCGCGCAGGCGATGGCGGGTGTCGAGGATCAGGACGTGGAACTCCTCCTGCTGGAGACCGAAGAGGCAGGGCCTGAGGAAGGCCGCGGCGGCCGCGGCTCCGTAGATCGTCCTCCCGAAGCCCGGAGAGGCGAGGACGGAGCGGCGCCCGATCTCGAAGGCGGCGAGGAGACGGGCGGCCTTCGTGGGTCCGACCCCCCGGAACCGCGCGAGTTCGTAGGCCGAGCGTTCGCGGAGTCCCTGGAGGCCCCCCGCCCAGGCGAGGAGGCCGCGCGAGGGCTCGGAGACCTCGGTCCCCGTTCCGCTCCTCCCTCCGAGGACCAGGGCGAGCAACTCCTCGGAACGGAGGCTCCTCGCGCCCCGTCCGATCAGCCTTCGGCGGATCCCCGCCAGGTCCCTCCCTCTCTCTCCGTGCTCCGGCATCCGCGCTCCTTTCTCCGGGACCGGTCTCGGCCAACGGATCCACGGCGCGGACGCCAAAGGTTTTTTCGAAGGCGGGGAAGCCCTTCAGGAGGGGCCGGGGAGGAGGGTCATTCCCGTCCCGGGCGGGCGGCCCCCAGGGAGGCGAGGACGCGGTCGCGCAGTCCGTTCCTGTCGAAGCCGTAGACCTTGCGCAGGGCCAGGTCCTCGGCCTCCGGTCCGAGGCGGCGGAGCCGTTCGCAGAACGCGAGGAGTCCCCGCTCCCCCCGCTCGGCAAGGAGGAAGGAGACCATCTCCAGGCTCGCCGCGTAGAGAAGGGTCGCGGTCTCGTTCCGCTCCTGCTGCACGAAGGGGTGGTCCAGGAGCTTCCAGGAGGGGAAGTCCCGCCGCAGCAGGGACCTGCCGGAAGCCGGGTCCTTGCCCTCGCACCACTGGGCCAGGCCCTCGTGGAGCCAGGGGGACAGTCCGGGGATCCGGCGCGCGAGGAAGGCGTGGGTCATCTCGTGCACGGCGAGGGCGCGGAAGACCCTGCGCCTGCGGCTCCACTCCTCGAGCGGGAGGCGCACCTTGCCGTCGAACCAGGCCCGGGCCCAGGAGGCGGGGGACTCGAGGGCGACGAAGCGTTCCCGGTCGTAGAGGATGACGAGGATGCGTTCCCGGGGCGCGAAGCCGAGACGTTCCCGGAGCCTCTCGTGTTCCTTCTCCAGGAGGGCGAGGAGGCGGTCCGCGTTCCGCCGGGCCTCCGGGGATTCCGCGGGGTAGCGGAGCCGGGTCCTCGAGCCGCGCTTCTCCGCGAAGTCGCGTTCCAGCTCGGCGTCCGCGAGGATCGTCCGGAGCAGGCGGTCGAGGCGCGGGTCTCGAGCCCGGCCTCCCGGAGTTTCGCGGAGGAGGCGGGCCGCTTCCCGGTAGGCCCCCCGCCGATGCAGGAGGCGGGCGAGGTCGATACGGGGGTTCACGCGCTCCGGGTCCAGGGCGAGGACCCTGCGCAGGCTGGATTCCGCCTCGCGGACCCGGTTGCCGGCGATCTGGCTCTCGGCCAGCGCCCGCCAGGGCTTCGGGTCGGCGGGCATCCAGCGGGCCGCCTCCCGGAAGAGCGCCCGGGCCCGGGAGGGGTCCCCGTTCCTCGTGAAGGCCTGGCCGAGGAGGAAGGCGCAGGCGCCCAGGTTCCGGCGGAGTTCGGGGTCGTTCGGATCCCGGGCCAGGGCTTCCCGCAGCAGGGCGTAGGCCTTCCCGAGGTCGCCGGATTCGACCGCAGCGCGGATCCTCGGAATCCGTTCCTTCGTGGAAGCCCGACGCTGGCCCGGGGCCGGGGCCGCGAGGAGGGAAAGAGCGAGGAGGAAGGCGAGGCTCGAGGTTCCGGAGGTCGTATCCATGTCCGGTCTATCGACCGGGCGCCGGTCCGTCCTGTTCCTCTCCGGGGAGGGGCCCGAGCCCCGGGCAGAACCTGAGGGCCTCCTGGAAGAAGGGCCAGGCCGTTTCTTTCCGTTCCACCGCTAGCGCCTCCGCCGCCGCGGGCGCCGTCCCGCGGCGGGGCGGCGCCGGCGCCTCGAGGGCGAGGTCCTTGCGGTGGGGGACGGAGGCGTGGCGGGATCGGTCTCGGGCCTCCACTTCTCCGCGAGTTCGGCGAGGATCTCGTCCGGCGTCTGGAAGCGGATCTCCCGGTCCTTGGCGAGCATCTTCTCGAGGAAATAGTGGAGGAGGGGGGAGAGGCGGAAGGCGCGGAGGCGCTCCGTCGAGAGCGGTTCCCCGACCTGGGAGCGGAGGGTGCGGGGATCCTCCCCGGTCCCGAAGGGCGGTTCGCCGGTCGCGAGGTGGAAGAGGGTCGCGCCGAGGGAATAGATGTCGGCCCGCGCGTCCAGGTCGGCGAGCCCCCGCGCCTGTTCGGGTGAGATGTAGGCGATCGTCCCGACCGTGCGTCCACCTCCCCGGAGGTCGCCCTCGCGGACGGCGAAGCCGAGATCGCAGAGAACGATCCGCCCGTCCCCGTCCCGGAGGAGGTTTCCGGGCTTGAGGTCCCGGTGCACGAGGCCCCGCTCGCGGAGGAATCGGAGGGTCCGAGCGACTTGCCGCGCGATGTCGAGGAGCGCGTCCTCGGCGAAGGGGCCGTCCCGCTCGAGGGCCCGCTCGAGGTCCTCTCCGCGGATCAACTCCATCACGAGGAAGTACTGGCCGTGGTCGCGGGCGAGCCGGTATCCCTTCAGGAGGCCCGGATGCTCGAGTTCGCAGAGCAGGCGGGCCTCCTCCAGGAATCGCCGGAGGCGCTTCGGATCCCTCGCCTGTTCCTCGCGGCAGAGCTTGACCGCGTAGGTCCGGCCGTCCCGTCGGTCCCGGACCGCGAAGACCCGCGCCGTCCGTCCCTCGCCGAGGAGTTCGAGGCGTTCGTAGCGGGTGAACGAGGGCTCGGCCCCGAGCCGGTTCGCCCGGAGCCGCTCCGCCTCCTCGGCCGCCATCAGCCCGAAGCGCGCGAGGAGGTCGGGAGGGCTTTCGCCCTCCCTCGCCCCGGCCAGGGCCTCCCGCATCGCCGTTCCGGACACGAAGCCCAGATGCACGAGGCCGGCCAGGAATCGAGCGTCTTTTGGGTCCATCGAGGAGTCCTCGGCGGGCGGTCCGCCGCGTACCCCCGGTCCCGGGAGGCGAGGGGACCGCGGGGCTTCGAGGGTCGCGGCTTGGATTCGGGACGCGACATGCTACAAGAGGCCCGTTCCCGGAGAACACAGGAATGACCGAAGGGGAGACGGAACGACTGCTCGAAGTCCGGATCAACGGCGGGATCCGTCGCGTTCGGGGCCCGCTGACCCTCGCAGACCTCCTCCGGGAACTCGGCCTCCCCGGGGGAAGGGGGGTGGCCGTCGAACGGAACTCGAGGATCGTCAAGCGGGGGGACTGGGCGGCGACCCGGATCGAGGACGGAGACCGCTTGGAGATCGTGACCCTCGTCGGGGGAGGATGACGGAGATGGGCGACGCGCCGTACAGGAATCCCGAGGCTCCGGTCGATCGCCCCCTCGTGATCGGGGAATACGAATTCGCCTCCCGCCTCCTCGTCGGGACCGGGAAATACGCGTCCTACGCGCAGATGGTCGAGGCCCTCGAAGCCTCGGGGACGGATTGCGTGACGGTCGCCGTCCGGCGTCTCGACCTCGACGCTCCGAAGGGCGAGGGGCTTTGCGACCACCTGGATCGAGAACGCTACAAGCTGCTTCCGAACACCGCGGGCTGCTTCGACGCCGACAGCGCGATCCGCGCCGCGCGGCTGGGGCGCGAACTCGGATTCTCGGACATGGTCAAGCTCGAGGTCCTGGGCGACCCGAAGACCCTGCTGCCCGACGCGGTCGGCACGCTGGAGGCGGCGAAGGTCCTCGTCGGCGAGGGCTTCACGGTGCTCGCCTACACCTCCGACGATCCGGTTCTCGCGAAGAAGCTCGAGGACCTGGGCTGCGCGGCCGTCATGCCGGCGGGTTCTCCGATCGGATCCGGCCAGGGGATCCTGAACCCCCTGAACCTCTCCTTCATCCTCGAGAGCATCGAGGTCCCGGTGTTGATCGACGCCGGGGTCGGGACGGCCTCCGACGTCGCGATCGCGATGGAACTCGGAGCCGACGGCGTGCTGCTGAACACCGGCATCGCGGGGGCGAGGGACCCCGTCCTCATGGCGAAGGCCATGAAGGAGGCCTGTCTCGCCGGGAGGCGGGCCTGGCTGGCCGGCAGGATCCCGAAGAAGCCCTACGCGAGCGCCAGTTCCCCCGGGCGGGGGGTGATCGGCGGCCGCGCCGAGGCGTGACCGCGCCCAAGAAAGCCTCCCCGGCGGGGGGAGGGGGGGGCCTCGGCGGCCCGCTCTTCGGGCTGGGGGCTTCCCTCGTCATCCTTGGGCTGCCGTATCTCCTCCTGACCGCGATCTACGTCCTGCTCTACGGGCCCTCCCCTCCCGAGGAGGTCCTGAAGCGGGAGGGCTGGCTCCTCGCGTTGTTGCAGGGCCCCTGCCAGCTCGCCGCCCTCGGGGTCGCCGTCGCCTTGGTCCGGGGGGGCGGAGCCCGGGCCCGCCGGAACCTCGGTCTCACGGGCGGCCCCCTCCGCGGGTTCCTGACCGGGCTGCGGATGTACCTTCCCCTTGGTGGGATCTGGTGGATCCTGGCCCTCCTCTACCTGCAGGTCTGCCGGATCTACGGACTCGAGGTCGGCCCCCAGGAAGCCCAGACGATCCTCGTCTCCCCCGCCTCCCCCTCCTGGGCTGTTCCCCTCCTCGTCGTCGAGATCGTCCTCCTGGGTCCCCTCTTCGAGGAGACGGCCTTCCGGGGTTTCCTCTTCGGGACCTTGAAGGAACGACTGCCCTGGTGGCCCGCGGCGGTCGCGTCCTCCGCCCTCTTCGGGCTCCTGCACGGGGCGGTCTACGCCCCGCCCCTCCTCCTCCTCGGCCTCATGCTCTGCTGGCTCCGGGACCGGCCCGGCGGGCTCTGGGCCTCCTTCGGCCTCCATGCCGCCCACAACGGGCTTGTCGTCGCCCTGATCCTGGCCCAGAAGGCCCCTCTTTGACCTCTCCAGCCTCTTCCCCGCCCGCGCCATGGTCCGAATTCCCGAAGACTACGAGATCCAGACCCATCCGAACATGAAGGGACGCTTCCGCCGTCTCGAGGGGGGCGCCCTCGTCGCCGAGGGCGTCGTCCTCGTCGGGGACCTGCGTCTCGCCGCGGACGCGAACCTCTGGTTCGGAACCGTGCTCCGGGGGGACGACGAACCGATCGAGGTCGGCGAGGCGACGAATATCCAGGACGGCTGCGTCGTTCACGTGGACATCGGGCATCCGACCCGGATCGGGAAGCGCGTCAGCATCGGGCACAAGGCGATGATCCATGGCTGCACGATCGAGGACTCCTGCCTGATCGGCATGGGGGCGATCCTTCTGACCGGCTGCAGGATCGGGGAGCGGAGCATCGTCGGAGCCGGGGCCCTCGTTCCCGAGGGGGTTGTCATCCCCCCGAGGTCCCTCGTGCTCGGGATGCCTGGGAAGGTCCGGCGGGAGATCCGGCCCGAGGAAGCGGAGGATCAGGACCGCCGCGCCCGGCATTATGTGGAGAGGGCGCGCAGCTATCTCTGACTCCCGGATCGTCCGGGGCGGCGCCCCAGGAACGGAGGCTTGGATGGACACGGAGACCGGCGGAAGGGACCTGATCGCTCCATCGTTGCTGTCGGCCGACTTCGCGCGGCTGGGCGAGGGGGTGCGGCTCTCGGAGGCCGCGGGCGCGGACTGGCACCACGTCGACGTCATGGACGGCCACTTCGTCCCGAACCTGACGATCGGGCCGCCGGTCGTCCGCGCCCTGGCCGCCGTGGCCGAACGCCCCTTGGACGTGCACCTGATGATCTCCGACCCCTGGAGGCTTGCCGAGGCCTTCCTGGACGCCGGGGCCGCGGGGCTGACCTTCCACGCCGAGATCCTGGACCGGGGGGATCCGGGCCGGCTCTTCGACCTCTGCGAAAGCCGGGGCCGGCGGGCGGCGCTCGCCGTCAACCCCGAGACGCCCCTGGACCCCGTCCTGCCCTGGCTCGAGCGCCTGGACATGGTCCTCGTCATGAGCGTCCGTCCGGGTTTCGCCGGCCAGGATTTCCTTCCCGAGGTCCTGGCCAAGACCCGCGAACTCAGGGAGGAGAGGGGGTGGGAGGGGGACATCCAGATGGACGGGGGCATCAACCGCCACAACCTCCGCGCCTGCAAGGATGCGGGCTGCAACGTCTTCGTCGCGGGGTCCGCCCTCTTCCGGGCCCCCGACATGGCCGAGGAGATCGCCCTCTTCCGTTCGATCCTGGCGGGGGGGGAGGATCGAGTCTTGGGGGCGGATCCGCCCCTGTTATGATCGGCCCCTTCCGCGGGGGGAGCCGCGGAGAAAGAGGAACGATGGCCTGGACGCGCTTCGGCAAGAAGAAGGACATGCCCGGCGGGCTTTGGATCAAGTGCGAAGCCTGCGGGAACATGATCTTCCGCAAGGACTTCCCGGGTTCGAAGGTCTGTCCCGAATGCGGGCATCATTTCCCCCTCGGGGCCGAGGCGAGGCTCCGGATGACCCTGGACGAGGGGAGTTTCGAGGAGTTCTGGGCCGACATGAGGACGATCGACCGCCTGGGCTTCGTCGATCGCGCTCCCTACAAGGAAAAGATCGAGAAGACGATCAAGAAGGCGGGCCGGAACGAGGCCATCGTGACGGGGATCGGCGCCATCGCGGGGATGCCCCTCGCGATCGGAGTCATGGACTTCCAGTTCCTCGGCGGATCGATGGGGGTCGTCGTCGGCGAGAAGGTGGCCCGCCTCGTCGAACTCGCGAGGGAACGGTCGCTGCCTCTCGTGATCTTCTGCGCCTCGGGAGGCGCGCGCATGCACGAGGGGGCGCTCTCCCTGATGCAGATGGCCAAGTCCTGCGCGACCCTGAAGCGCTTCCAGGACGGGGGGGGATTCTACGTTTCGGTCCTGACGAACCCCACGACCGGGGGGGTCACGGCTTCCTTCGCGACGGTGGCGGACGTGATCCTGGCCGAACCGGGGGCCCTGATCGGCTTCGCCGGTCCCCGGGTCATCAAGACGACCCTCAAGCAGGACCTTCCGAAGGGTTTCCAGAAAGCGGAGTTCCTCCTCGAGAAGGGGCAGATCGACCGGATCGTGCCGAGGGACCGGATGCGCCCCGAACTCGCGCGCCTGATCGCCTACGCCACCGGCCGCGATCCGCTTCCCCTCAAGGAGATCACGGGGGATCCCGGAGGCGAGGTCCAGGCGGGGTGAGGCCCGCGGGATCGGGTTTTTCAGGGAGACGAAGGCCGGGGAGGATCGAGCCTCCCGTTTCGTTCACAGTCGGATTCCTTTGATTTTCTACGGTAAGGACAGGGTGAAGAACATGAATGAGACGCGGCGCGCGGCTGCGGTGTTTCTGGATTTCGAGAACATCTATTTCGGGTTTCTGCACCAGGGCGAGAACTCGGAGCCGGACAAGAAACTGACTCTCGACAAGGTCCTGCTCCTGTTGTCGAGGCTCCGCGAGGAGCTGGCCGATCGCGGGGAGAACCTGGTCCTCGGACGTTCGTATTCCAGTTTCGACGAGTATCCCGGTTCCGACGCGGCCCTCCCCCTATCCCTGATGGGTTTCGATCCGCAGTACGTCGTCAAGTTCCGGGGGAAGAACTCCGCCGACCTCGCTCTCTCCCTCGACCTCCTCGAGGTCCTCCTGACCCGCAAGGACATCGGGCTCTTCGTCATCGTCGGCGGGGACAGGGACTACATTCCGGTTTCCCGAAAGGTGCTGGAGGCGGGCCGGGATCTCCTGATCGTCTCCCTGGAGGACTCGACGAGCGGGGATCTCGTCGACCGGGTCGGGAAGGATCGATTCGTGAACGCCCTCCGCCTCCTCGAAACCCGGGGCGTCCTTTCCGGGGCGGCGGCGGAGTCGGGGGAGGTCCGGGTCGAGGACGAGGACTCCGGAAACGGCCACCCGCGGGAGCCGAAGGAGCCGCCGGACGAGGCGGAGGCCCGCGCGAGAGAGGTCCGAGCGGAGCCTCGCCGGCACAGGACCGTGGGACACCGGGGCGCCCGGGTGCTGGGCCGCATCGAACTCGGACACGGGAGCCGCTGGTCCCCGATCAGCGACGAGGAGGCCTGCGGGGAGGAGAACCGGAGGAAGTTGATCCGTCTCCTCGAGGAACTGACCGACCGCTACCTGGAGAAGGCCCAGTCGAACGAGATCTGGCTCGGTCCCCTCCTGAAGCGGGAGATGACCGAGGTCTTCCCGAGGCTTTCCCATCCCCAGCGGAGACGACTGGTCAATCTCCTGAAGGAGGAAGGGGTCATCCGGATCGAGGAACGCCAGAGCCAGACCGGCCCCCATCCCTATTCGGTCGTCATCCTGAACCCCGAGGAGGACGGGGAAGAGGAGGGGGACGGGGAGCGGGAGGAGTCGGAGGTCCGGGAAACGACCTGAGGTTTCCGGCCGATGCTCTTCTACGCGGTCCGGCGCTTGCTGGGACTCGTCCCGCTTCTCTTCTTCGTCGTCCTCACGGTCTTCCTGCTCCTCCGTTCGGTTCCCGGGGACCCGGTGCGGAACCTTCTCGGCGAGAAGGGGAGCCGCGAGGAGCGGATGCGGATCGCGCACGAGCTGGGCCTGGATCGTTCCCTTCCGGTGCAGTTCGGGATCTACCTGCGCGGCCTCCTTCGGGGCGACCTCGGAACGAGCTACATCAAGAACCAGCGGAAGGTCGGGGAGGACATCGCCGAGCGCTTCCCGGCCACCGTCGAACTCTCCTTCTGCGCGATGCTCCTCGCCTGCCTGTTCGGGTTGACCGCGGGGATCCTCTCCGCCGTCCTGCGGGGTCGATGGCTCGACTACCTGGCGATGTTCCTCGCCCTCCTCGGGGTCAGCGTGCCCGTCTTCTGGCTCGGGCTCCTCCTGGTCATGGCGTTTGGGGGCAACGCCCCCTTCCCGTCGGGGGGGAGGCTGGACCTCGGCACCTTCTTCGATTTCGAGCCCACGACCGGTTTCTACCTCGTGGACAGCCTGCTCGAGGGGAACTGGGCGCTCTTTGGCGACGTCTGCGCCCATCTCTTTCTGCCGGCCGTCGCCCTGGCCACGATCCCGATGGCGGTCATCTCGCGGATGACGCGGAGTTCGATGCTCGAAACCCTCTCCCAGGATTTCGTGCGGACGGCTCGTGCGAAGGGTCTCCCGGAACGCCGGGTCGTCCTCCGCCATGCCTTCCGGGCGTCCCTGATCTCCATCCTGACGGTGCTCGCCCTCCAGTTCGGGACCCTCCTGGCCGGCGCGGTGCTGACCGAGACCGTGTTCTCCTGGCCGGGGCTCGGGACCTACATCGTCGACGCGGTCAACAACAGGGACTACACGGCGGTCCAGGGCGGCATCCTGGTCATCGCGACGATCTTCGTCCTCGCGAACCTTGCGGCCGACCTGTCCTACGCTCTCGTGGACCCGAGGTTGAAGAAGGCATGAGCCGCCGGGGAACGAGGTTCGTCCATGTGCTCCTGGGGCGGAGGTCGGCCCTCGTCGGGCTCGTCCTCATCCTTCTCCTGACCCTGGCGAGTCTGCTCCTGCCGGTCCTCCACGGGGGCGATCCGCTTTCCGGAACCGACGCCGCCGTGTTCCAGGGGCCGAGTCTCGCCCACCCCTTCGGCACCGACGGCCTCGGCAGGGATCTCATGCTCCGGGTGTTCTACGGCGGCAGGTTCTCGCTGCTGATCGGTTTCACCTCGGTCCTGTTCTCCATCCTGATCGGCCTCCCCCTAGGGGCGGTCGCGGGCTACCTCGGGGGATGGCCCGACACGGCCCTCATGCGCTTCGTCGATTTCATGCTTTCGTTCCCGAGCCTCCTGCTCGCGATCGTGCTGACCACGGTGTTCGGCGGAGCCAGCCTGCACAGCCTGATCCTCTCCGTCGGAATCGTCGGCATTCCCCAGTTCGCGAGGCAGATGCGGGCGGAGGTCCTCTCCCTCAAGGAGCGGGAGTTCGTGCTGGCGGCCCGGTCCCTCGGGTTCTCGCACTTCCGCATCCTGTTCCGGCACCTCCTTCCGAACGCGGTGGGTCCGATCACCGTCCTGGCGACGCTCCGGGTCGGAACCGCGATCCTCGACGCCGCGGGGCTCTCCTTCCTGGGGCTGGGGGTCGAGGTCGGCGTCCCCGAATGGGGGACGATGATCAAGATCGGAAGGGACGAGATGAGCCGTTCGATCTGGACCGCCCTCTTCCCCGGGCTCGCCCTGACCGGCTCCGTGCTCGGCTTCAACCTCTTCGGCGACGGGCTCCGCGACGCCCTCGATCCCAAGCTCAAGGGCGTCCGATCCTGAATCGCCCCCTCCCCCTCGCGGGGGAAGCCCGCCAAAATTCTGGCGCAGGGGGAGACCGAGGCCCGGGGTCCACGTCACCGCCTTCAGGGCTGTAAGGACCCGGAGGGCAGGGGAAGACGAGGTTTCCCCGCCGCTTCCTGGGGGCCGGATGGAGGCCGCGAGTTGATTGAAAACAGGGCCTTTGTCAAGGAGAAAAGAAGATTGTGGGAAAATCTTACAAGCGCATAAACTATTGCGTATAAATGGCATGCGGTGTTTTGAGGGGTTTTGAAAGGCGAAAATTCAGAGGGAAGTTGCGTGGATTGGGGGGGATGCATAGAATCGCGGCCCTGATGGACCAACGATACTTGAGGGTTTCGCCATCATTCGACCTTGGCTGTGGCGATGGCTGTCGAAGCTCCACGCAATCCACGCAAGAGTGCGTTGCGCCCATCTCGAACCCAAGAGCCTGAAGGAGGCCGCATGATTCGTCAATTCACCTCCCCCCCCCGTCAATACTTGTGCCAAGTATTGACACTCTTTCTTCTCTTCGCCGCCCTTTTCGCGATTCCAGTACGAGCGCAGACCACGCGTTCTTCGTTCACCCTGCACATGTATGTCGATCCCCTCTATGGGGACGACAATCTGGCTGCGACCTATAATCCCAAAGCCACCGGCTCCAGGATGCCCCTGATGGTGCACCGGACGTCCAAGACCCCCATTGGTGGGTATCTCCAGCATTTTCCCTACTCGTTTCGGACGGTGACGCAAGCAATATCCTTTATCAACAGCAATTTCAACCCCCTTCCCTGGACCAATTCCAAGACTGGGAAGGAGATGAGAAAGATCGTCATCCATTGTCTCCCGGGATTGTACGGACCGACGGGTCCGGGAGGACCGAACATCGACCCCAACTCCGGCCTTCCCTGGAATGGGGAGGTCTTCCCGATCGGCTTGCCGGACAGGGTGAGCATCCAGGGGACTTCCGCTTTGGACACGATCTTCGACGGCCGGGGCGACGAAGGCTTTGGGAGTTACATCTTCAGCATCCGGGCTCCGGGCAACGCCAATGTCGCCTTCGAGAACTGCATGATCGACAGCATTACGATCCGCAATGCGCACGCGACGGAAAGTGATGCCCCGCCCTTCGGTGCGGGAATCTACATCGACACCCAGGGGCAACATTTACGGATTTCGATTTCCAATTGCTTCATCGTCCAGAACGATGTCGGTATCGCCCTTGGAGTTCCTAGTGGAGATGGTCCCGCCCTCTCTCCCATCATCGTGAACAACACGATCGCCTGGAATCAGATCGGGATCTGGAGCGGGCAACCTTTTCCGCAAACCTCTCCGTTTACCAACAAGGGGTTGGCGCTCCCCAGGATCTTGAACAACATCATCGATTCGAATGGGCCGGGAATGAGCGGGGGGCTCAGCTGCTTCGAAGGGATCCTCGACAAGGACCTGCTCGTGAACGTTCCGGGTGGACCGAAGATGACCTTCAACGCCTGGGATGGGCCCTTCAATACTCCGACCGCTCCCTATGGCCGGGCCAATCGAAGTGTCGCGGTGGGGAGCTGGCCGATCACGAGTCTTCGTGGAACCACGACCTACGCGACCCAGATCCTGGCCTCGGTGATCGACATCTCTCCGATCACGAAAGCGGGAACAACGACTCTGCGGGGAACCCTCTATATCAACGATTTGTTCCGAAACGCGATGGCTGGGTATGATTACACTCCGCACGATTTCCGTTTGGCTCCGTTTTACAGCCTTTCGGATGGAAGTCCTCCCAGCCCCAGCAACTACAATGTCTGCGCGAACCGTGGCTACACGCTTCTCCCGATCTCCTTTGTGAGCAATGCCCCGCAGATCCTGACATTCCCCGGCCTCACCGGCCCCGGGGTCGGCCTCGATACCGAGTTCGCCCAGATGAATGCCTGGGACTATGACGCGGAAGGGTTCGGGAACTGGCGGATCACTCTTCTTTCCGGCTGGCCGACCTATACGAACCGGGGCTTTATCGATCTGGGCGCCGACGAGATCGACTCCTTGATCATGGCGGGGTACATCTTCCGGACCAGGATATTCAGCCGGATGGTTCCCAACGGGCCGGGGACGGATTCGACCCCGATCTTCTTCGTCGATGCCCCCAATGTCACACTCAGGAAGCGCCCCACCTACACGGGGTATCTCGGTCAGGATTTCCTCGGCACTAATACCACTATAGACAATAGATGGTGGCAGCAGGCGCAGGCGAACCCGGCCCCTCCCGTGGCCAGCGTCAACTACACGGCGGAAGGAGCGACATCCTTTCGATGGTTGCAGATTACTACTAGGTCTTTCCGTTATTTCATGAGAAACCTGCAATGCGATTTCTCTCCGCACCTGATACTGGACCCGCATCCCGTATGGGCAGTATGGTTTAATACTGAGTTTTCTTTCAATAATTTACCTTCTAGCGTGTACGGTTCCCACCCATGGTTCGACAATCCGGACGTTCCTGACTCTAATAATACTCCCCTATCCCCCGACAACTGGAACCTTTACTACAATCCCGGCGGCGGGGGGGGAAGCGGTGCGAGGCCGGCTTCCGCCGTCTACGACGGGACCCTGAACCCTCCCGGCACCTGGTGGAATGCTCCGGGGAGTCCGGGCTCCTCTTTCCTTTATCCCGGGATCCCGACTGCGCAGTTCGGCCCCTTTGGAACCGGAGGCCCGACCTTCTACAGCACGGACTCCTGGGGGATGGGGGACAGCCAGGGCTTGGATGTGGCCCCGGACACGGGTTGGCATGGTTTCCGCTTCAATTGCCAGGTGGAGGAGAATGGGGTCTGGGGGAACCTGCAGTCCTTCTTGACCGTCAACGGCTTTGATCCGGGTAGCGCCCTCAAGGGATACAAGCTGCCGAAGGCCAAGCCGAAGGCCTCCGTGATCAAGTGGGCGGACGTCGAGAAGGCCCGGAAGCGTTTGGTCGACTATTTCCGGAACAAGCGTTGATTGCAGCCCTGCAATGTTGTCCGGGAAGGGTTTTCCCCCTTCCCGGACAAGGGGTTGAGAAAGGAATAAAAAAAATGAAGTCATTCCTTCTGGGCGGATTGATCGCCTTGTCGCTTTCCGGGCCCGTCGAGGCCCAGTTCCGCTTCTCGACGAAGCTCGAGAAACTGGATCTCTTCAACCTGACGAGACCTTCGCAGTTCGGAGGAGCACGATTGAAATCCTACGATTTCGATCGAGATGGGCGGATCGAGGTCGTCTATCCCGGTCCCACCTGGGTGCTCTCAGGTGGGGGTAAACCCACTGAGATGCGATTCTTGGATATCTATTCTGTCGACTTGAAAGGGGGATTGGTCCGTCGTTTGGACTTGATGCCGCAAGAGAAACGAAGGTCTGTTTCTCTAATTCTTCAAGTTGGGCAAGCCGATTTCAATGGGGATGGATGGGAGGATGTGTTCCATATCGATCTCGGTGTAGGTCCCAGGCTGTACCTTTTCTCTCCTACCAAGAAGACCTTCATCCCCACGCCGATGAAGATTGTATACCCAAAAATTTTTTCCGGCACGAAATTCCTCAGTCGATTCGAGTTGCATGATTTCAATTCCGATGGGGTCCCCGACATCCTTTCCGCTCTTCCGGATAACGGGTTGCTCCTCTACTTGAGCCAAAAAAAGAACGGCGAGGTTTCCTGGGTGAATGTTTCCCGGAAGAATCTCCCGCTTCCCCCAAAGTCCTATGTTGTCCCAGTCGTCTTGGCGGATTTCGACGGGGATGGAGACCAGGATGCCTTCGTCGGACGGCACCTGAATACCGACATCGTCCTGGAGAATCTCGGAGGAGGGCGTTTCCGCTACTGGCCCTACCCGACGCCGCCCACCTCCCTGGCGACCTTGTCCGCGGCGGTCGGGGATGTCAACGGGGACAATCTTCCCGACATCCTGATCGGGCACCAACCGGATTCGTCGGGGAAATCCTGCCCCCAGCCCCATGTCTGGATCAACCTCGGGAAGAAGGGTTTCAAGGCGGTACCCCTGAATCTTCCGGGGAAGTGCTGTTCAGCCTCGTTGGAAAGTTTTCTCGTCGACTTGGACCAGGACGGGGATCTCGATGCGATTGCAAGCTCGTATTACGCCAACTGCGGGACCCTTTTCTACGAAAACGATGGGAGGGGCAACTTCAGACTCGTCGACCCGATCGGACCTCCCATCAACCAGTCGGGTAAAGATTGGGGGATCGTTCCGCTGGATTTCGACGGGGATGGGGATACGGACCTCATGATGCGGAAGTCCTATGTCTTTCCCTTTCCGTTGATCTGGCGAAACCTGAAACGACAACTGCACACGCCCAAGGGGCCACGGATCGGGCGGCCCTTCGAGATCGAGGTCTGGTCGCAGGACCCGCCGGCCTTCTTCTATGTCTTCTTCTCCTTCCAGGAGATGAAGATCCCCTTGAAATCCGGGGAGGTCTGGTGGCTGAACCCCCTGACGATGGCGAGGGGGCCGTTGATCCTCTTGATTCGGGGGATGCCCGACCCCTACCACCGCAAGTTTTCGTTCCCCTTCCCGAACCTCCCCCAACTGATCGGGAAGACCCTGTACACCCAGGCCGTCGTCTACACCCCGACGACCGAGGACAGGGTCCACGTCACCGGCGTCATGGTCGACAGGATCTGGTAAGCAGAGGTGTGGTCTATTGCTGAGGCCCGATTGAGTCGTAGTTTGTGACGGTGCGCCTGCGAACGAAACGGAGCAAGGCAAGGTGTCCAAGGAGGCAACCACCATGACACGGGGGGCAAGTTCCACGTCGCCGGGCCTCATGGGCAGGGAGCTGGACCCGGGTTTGGCTCGTCGATTATATTGATATGCATGCTGATTAGGGCTCTTCAGGGTTTCCGGTGGGGACGGGCTGATACGGGGAGCATGTCCAACCCTCCTTTGTGGAAATAGATGGCATGGATGAATCGGTCGAGATTGCGGTACCCGAAAGCTCGCCCCTTCAGCTT
>JALUUL010000077.1 GCA_027021385.1 Planctomycetota bacterium
AGTCCGCCGAGCGCAAGTGGCGGAAGCTGAATGGACACCAACTCCTCGGAGACGTCCTCCAAGGAGTGCGATTCAAGGATGGAACCAAGGTCGCCGCGTGATTCAGCCATCCACAGCTTTTGACAATTACTCCCGCGCGGTAGAGCCGAAAGGTCAGCTTGACCGCGCCGTGGACGTTCGCTCCCGACTGCAGCGTCAGCCGACCCTGGAACGGCAGCGTCGCCGGTACGGTCATCGTCTGCGCGTGAAGATTCGAGATCGAAACGAACAGGGAGAATCCCCAAGGGAAGAGGAGAGAGCGGACGTTCATGTTCGGTCCTTTCCGGACGGAGGCGAGAGGTTTGTTGCAATGAGGATCGGTTCGGCTCTCGAGGGGGTAAGGGAGAGAGAATGGAACCCGAACCGATTGGGGGATGGGGGAACCCGCGGACCCGGGCCCCAGGCCGGAACGAACCTCTCCGGAGGAATCCACAAGGGGGAGGTGGAGCGCCGACTCCCTTCCCAAAGGACGAGGAAGCGGTCCGCGGAGGGTTCATGCGAACCTGCTTCAAAATCAATTTACTGAAAAATGGTTCGCAGCCAAGTCCTCCGGGAGACCCTGATTTTCGATTCCAGTCGCCCGCCTCTCAGCGGACCTTCAGGTCCGCATGCTGTGATGGGGACCGCCAGGACAACCCCGGCGACCGGGAACCCGGGCCTCGGCCGCCTCGAAGGCTCGATGTCACCAGAAGAGGAAGTACAGGAAGGCCGTCGCGACGAGGATCGCTCCGCCCTGCAGGTAGATGACGGGCCGGACGCGGACGTCGACCCGCGAACGGGGATAGACGACCGGAGAGGGGAGGGGCCTGCGGAGGGCGACGAGGGCCATGATCGCGCAAAGGACCAGGAAGATCAGGCCCATGTGGTGGAGGAAGGCCCAGTTGTTGAAATCGAAGAGGGCCTGCCGGAAACCTCCGACCGGGGCCAGGACATCGGGCGCGCGCCGCTCGTAGAGGAGGCGGACCCCGTCCCGCACCTGGACCTCGTAGACGCTCTCGAACACCCAGCGGGGAACGCGGCAGACGGCATAGAGGAGGGGACTCAGGAGGAGCGCGAGTCGTCCGGCGAGGGGCGGAGCCTTCGAAAACCAGAGTCCGCCCAAGAAGGCGGCGACGATCCCCGGAGAGATGAAGCCCCAGATCTCCTGGATGTAGTTGAAGACCCCCCGGAACTCCCCGGGAAGGGGACCGATCAGGCAGGCGGCGAGCGCGATGACGGCGGTCGCGATCTGCCCGACGCGGACCTCCCGTTCCGGGCCCGGATCGGGATTCAGGTAGCCCTTGTAGAGATCGATCGTGAAGATCGTCGAGGCCGAGTTGATGCCCGAGTTGAAGGTGCTCATAACCGCGCCCGCCAGGGCGGCGAGCATGATGCCCCGCAAAAAGACGGGCATCGTCTTCGCGATCAGGAAGGGGTAGGCCCGCTCCCCCGCCTTGGAGAAATCCCCTCCGGCCTTCGCGAGGATCTCGTCTCCGAAGAGCTGGAAGGCCATGATCCCCGGCATGACGATCAGGAAGGGGATCAAGAGCTTGAAGACGCAGGCGAGGAAGATGCCCTTCTGCCCTTCCTCGAGGCTGCGCGCCCCGAGGGTCCGCTGCGTGATGAACTGGTTCAGCCCCCAGTAGAAAAGGTTCGGAATCCAAAGGCCTCCGACGAAAACCGCGAGCCAGGGTACGTCGGGGTCGTTCCAGGGGAGGACGACGTGGAGTTTCGTCGCGTTATGGTCCGTGAAGGACCGCCAACCCTCGAGAAGGCTTCCGCCCTCGACGCCTCCTCCGGGCATCAGCCGCCCTCCCCCGCAGAGATGGAGACCGATCCAGAACACGATCGCTCCCCCCAGGAGGAGCGCCCCTCCCTGCAGGAGATCCGACCAGACGACGGCCTTGAGTCCGCCGTAGATCGTGTAGATCGCCGCGACGATTCCGATGAACCAGACCCCCAGCAAAATGGCCGTGTCGTGCGCCTCCTCGACGGGCATCCCGTAGCGGTCGGCGAGGTAGCCGGTGAAGTCGAAGATGCCGTCGATCCCCTGGGCGCCGCTGTAGAGGACGGTCGCGAGGAGCGCGACGACGTAGAGGACCATCAGGTAGACGGCCATGATCGTCCGGGCGCCCTTGTCGTAGCGGTATTCGAGAAACTCCGGCATCGTGTAGATGCCGGCCCGCAGGAACTTGGGCAGGAGCCACCAGGCCACGATCACGAGGGTCACGGCCGACATCCACTCGTAGCTCGCGATCGCGAGGCCGACCCGCCCGAAGGCGGTGCCCGCCATGCCGACGAAGTGCTCCGTCGAGATGTTCGAGGCGATCAGGGAGAAGCCGATCAGGCACCACCCGAGCCTGCGGCCCGCGAGAAAGTAGTCCTCGGAGTCCCTCTCCCGCCGGGAGGCGCGCAGGGACACGACGACGACCAGGGCTAGAAAGCCGAAGAAGGTGGCCGCGTCGATCCAGGAGAGGCTCATGTCGCGGTCTCCCTCCTCACTTCCGCTCCTTCCCGCCTTCCCCCCCCGCGGCGGAGAGAAGACGCAGCTCGGCGAGGGTCGCCCAGGGCCGCCCCCGCTGTTCGCTCAGCGCGACGAACTTGAAGAAGCGCGCCGCGACGGGCCGCCGGAATCGGATCGTTCTCCAGTCCTCCCCGCGCGGGAGCCTGCCCTTCGCGACGGGGGCGCCCCAACTCTTCCCGTCGGCGCTCGTGAAGACCTCGTAGTCGCGAACCCGCCCGTTCGGACTCCCCTGGCGCGGCAGGAGACGCAGCCCGGCGGCGAGGATCTCCTTCCCCGCGTCGACGACCAGGAAGTGGGGATGGCGCGGAGCCCTCCGGCTCCATTCGCTGTGCCAGAAAGTCCAGGGTTTGCCGTCCACCGCATGAGCCGGATCGCCCTCCCCGGGTTCGGCGCTGTCGGTCGCGACGACGGCGAGGGGCGGACCCTTGTCCTCGTTCCTCTCCTTCGGAACGAGGAGAGGCACCCGCATCGGGAACCTCGTGAACTCCGTGGGCTCCGGACTCGTCGGCGTGAGAGGTTGCATCCTGAAGGCGAAGCCGCCGCTCCTCCGGCGCAGGAGATAGCGGTCCATCGGTCGCGGCCCGCAGCTCGCGCCGCCCAGGCCGTTCTGCGCGAGGTCCAGGTGCAGGACGGCGCGCGTCGAGGGGGGCAGCTCGTGAGGATGCCCCGCCGCCGCCAGCTCCCCCGCGGTCCACGGAAGGATGCTGAAGGACGCGGGCCTCGGGAAATCGAAGAAGAGGCCGTAATCCTCCCCATCACGGACCGAGAGCCACCGCACGTCCTCCCGGTTCCCGCAGTCCTGCGGCCGGACGTACGGCGTGAAGAACTCCGCGACGGACAGCCGGTAAGGCCCGAGATCGGCGGAGGTCTTCCGGTCCGGATAGTTTTCGTGCGGACCTCGGCCGAACCAGTCCACCTTCGACAGCCTCTCCGGAAGCTCGATGACGAAGCCTATCCTCGGCAGGATCGAAGGAGTCTCCGTCCCGTCGAAGACGAAACTCCACTCGAGGGCGCCGTCCCCGAAGACCGAAAGCCGGGCCTCGATCTCGAAACGGCAACCGGCCTTCCCCTTCCAGAGCCGCCGGCTCTCGACCTGGACGAGGTCGGATCGCGGTTGCCGGACCTCGAGTTCGAGGTCCTCGGCTTCCAGGCGATCGAGTCCGGCGGAACGCCAGCGCTTTGAAATCCACTTGTCGTTGTCGACGGGAGCCCGCCAGGGTTCGAAACGCGGTCCCGGACGCTTCCCGAAATCGGTCGAGAGCAAGGTCCGTCCCCGATAGAGATAGGAGAGCACGCGACCGCTCCGCCGGTCGAGGCGGAGTTCGAAGCTCCGGCCCGTGATCACGAAGGGCAGGTCCGCGCCCTCTTTGGGGCGGTGCAACTCGAGGGGGCTCCGTTCCGGGGGCCGCGGGGGGCCTTCCGCTCCGGGCGGGAGGGCGGGCTTCTCCACGAGCACGAGCTGCTCGTGTGCGACCTCGTGTCCCTCAGGCGCCCACGCCGACGCCCGCTTCAGCCTCCAGGACAGGTCCAGGGTCGCGAGGCTCCCTGGAGAGAGTTCCGGCGCAGGAACCGGCGGCTCGACGAACACTTCCCCGCCCGGAGGGATTCTCGGAATCTCCCATTCCCCTTCCGCGACCGGAACCCCGTCGAGACGGAGGAGATACGAGGCCCGGAGGTCGGAAAGATCCTTGAAGGCCCGGCGATTGCGGACCCTGATCCCCCGCTTCGGGCCATCCGTGAGCCGCGCGGAAACCGGCTGGTAGACGCGCTTGACCTCGAGAAGCTTCGGCGTGACCTTCCGGTCCGGCGTCACGAGTCCGTTGATGCAGAAGTTTCCGCTGTTCGGAACGTCGCCGAAATCGCCCCCGTAGGCGAAGTAGGGGCGGCCGCCGGAGGTTTTTTTCGTCAGGCCCTGGTCGACCCAGTCCCAGATGCAGGCGCCCGCGAGACGGGGATACTTCCGGATCACGTCCCAGTATTCCGCGAGGTTCCCGACGGCGTTCCCCATCGCGTGCGCGTACTCGCAGACGAAGAAGGGCTTCGGCCCCTGTCGCTTCGCCCGGTTCTCCAACCAGGAAACGCTCGGGTACATGACGCTGTCGATGTCGGCCTTCTCGTTGTCCCGCTCGTAGTGGATCGGGCGCGAACGATCGATGCCAAGGATCGCCTCCCTGCAGGCTTGGAAGTTTTCGCCCGGACCGGCCTCGTTCCCCATCGACCAGATGATGACGCTGGGATGGTTCTTGTCCCGCTCCACCATGGACACGACCCGGTCGACGTGTGCGGCGCGCCAGGCGGGATCGTGCGCGAGGGACTCCTTGCCGTAGCCCATGCCGTGGGATTCGAGGTTCGCCTCGTCGATCACGAGTAGGCCGTAACGATCGCAGAGGTCGTACCAGTAGGGATGGTTCGGGTAGTGGCTCGTGCGCACGGTGTCGATGTTGTGGCGCTTCATCAGGAGGATGTCCTCCTTCATCCGCCCTCGGCCGATCGCGCGACCGTGGTCCGGGTCGTGCTCGTGCCGGTTCACACCGTGGAGCTTGATCGGCCGGCCGTTCAGGAGGAGAACGCCGTCCTCGATCCGGACTTCCCTGAAACCGACCCGGCAGAAACGGGCCTCGAGGACCTTCCCTCCCCCGTTTCTCCTTCGCTCCCCGGAGCCGCCCCCCCCGGCCTCCTTCGGTTCCGGGCCGGCGCCTTCCCCCTCCCGGAGCACGAGGACGAGCCGGTGGAGGAACGGATCCTCGGGGGACCAAAGACGGGGCCCTTCCTTCTCGAGGGTCATCCGCAACTCGAGGGAGCCGCCCCCCTCGACGGGAGGGATCGAGCGGCGGGCCGCGGGTCGCGCCCCCTCCTCCGGCCTTTCCCCCTCCTCGAGGAGGTAGACCTCGAGCACGAGGGAACCCGATACCGAGGCCTCGAGGTTCCGGATCGAGACCTCGAGGTCGAGCCGCCAGGGTCGGACTCTTCCCGCCTCTGCTCCGGTGACCCTGCGGGTCCGGACCGACCAATCCCGGATCTGGGTTCGAGCGCTCCGAAAGAGGAACACGTCGCGGAAGATCCCGCTCAAACGCCACATGTCCTGGTCCTCGAGATAGCTCCCGTCGGACCAGCGATACACCTCGACGGCCAGGAGGTTCGTTCCCTTTCGGAGGAAGGGCCGGACGTCGAATTCGGCGGGAGTCATGCTTCCCTGGCTGTAGCCGACGCGGCGGCCGTTGAGCCAGACGTACATCGCGCTCTTGACCCCGGCGAAGTGGAGAAAGACCGGCTCCCCTTCCCAGCCCTCCGGGAGGTCGAACCTAAGGCGGTAGGAACCGACCGGATTCGGAAGCCGCGCCTTCGTCCAGAACGAGGGCACGCCGGTCATGACGCGGGGGGGATCCTTCGCGAAGGGGTAACGGACGTTCGTGTAGATCGGGACGCCGTAGCCCTGGAGTTGCCAGTTCGACGGAACGGGGATCGTCTTCCACCCGCGGTCGTCGAAGTCCTCCCGGAAGAAGTCCGCGGGGCGGGCCGCGGGCGAAGGCGACCAGTGGAACTTCCAGTCTCCGTTCAGCGAGAGGAGCCAGGGAGACTCGAGGTTCTCGGCCCGGAACGCCGGCCCGGGTTCGGGGAAGGGAATCGACGTGCAGCGCGGAGGCTCCTTGTTCCGATCGAGGACGGAGGGGTCCTGCCAATCCTGGGCGGAACAGGGCGGGAGGGCGCCCATCCAGAGACCGAGGAAGACGAGGGAGAGGGCGCGGCTTCTCCGGGAATCCATGCGGGCAAATGTCCTAGCTCGCTCGACCCCTTGCAAGGATCCTCCCCGTTCGCACCGGATTTCCCGGTGGAAAGGGAATCACGGCGAAGGAATCGGGAACTCCCCGCCGCTCCGAGGGCTGGCGCGCGCGTCCGTTTCGACGTAGGAAGGCGGCATGCAGGCCCGCGTCCGCCTTCCTTCGACTTCGGTCCTCTGCGCGGCCTTCCTGGCCGGCGCCGGCCTTCCCGCGCAGGCTCCGCCCGCCGGGAAGGTTCCGGGCCTCCCGAAGGGGGAAGTCGTCCGGGGGATCACGATCTCGACCCACGGCATCGGCCTGGAGTGGGCGGACCCCGCGGTCATGCGGCCGACTCTCCGACGCATCAAGGACCTCGGAGCCGCCTGGGTCGCGTTCCACCCCTATGCCGGAATCCGCGAGGACGGTTCCGTCCGCTGGAAACGGACCGGATACGGGCACCGCTACGGAAGAGGACGGAGGATCGACTCCTCCACGTACTGGAAGGAGCCGGTCCGGCTCGCGCACGAGGCGGGCTTGAAGGTCCTCGTGAAGCCCCATCTCGCCTACTGGGGGACGCGTTTCCGCTGGCGGGGCGAGATCTCCTTCGAGACGAGGGAGGAATGGTCGCGCTTCTTCCGCGATTACCGCGCCTGGATCCTCGAGATGGCCGAGGCATGCAAGGAGGCCGACGGCTTCATCGTCGGAACCGAACTCGATCGCACGGTCCGGTTCGAGGAGGAATGGAGGGGGATCATCGCCCAGGTCCGCAAGCGCACGAAGGCGGCGCTGTCCTACGCTGCCAACTGGACGGACTACGACCGGGTGCCCTTCTGGGACGCTCTCGACGTGATCGGAATCCAGGCCTACTTCCCGTTGACCGAGGAGGAGGACCCGAAGGCCGACACCCTCGCCGAGGCGTGGAAGGAGCGCATGGAGGGCCTCCGTCGATTCGCCCTCTCGAAGCGCCGCAACATCGTCTTCACCGAACTGGGCTACAACCGGAGCTTCGACGCGGCGCGCCGCCCCTGGGAGCACCGCACGGATGGCCCCGAGGCCTCCGCGCTGCAGGCGCGCTGCCTCGACGCCGCCTTGCGCGCGATCGGGGAGGAGCCCTGCGTTCTCGGCGCCTTCCTCTGGAAATGGTTCCCCGGCCCGCGCCCCAACGGCCGCAATTTCCAGCTCGCGACCGGGGACCTTCGAGCCCTGATCGCCCGACACTGGAAAGGGTCCGGCGGCCGGAGGGGCCCGAGGGAGAGAAGAACGCCGGGAAAGGACCCCGGCCCTCCCGATACCCGGAAGTGACGCCGGAAGACCGGGAGCCCTGCCCGTCCCGGAATCGAGGGGTCAACCGGTCTCCACCCCTTGCGCCTCGAGCTGGAGGAGATGGGTGCGGCGCAGGACGAGGATGGAGAGGAGGGTCCCCAGCAGGCACATCGTCATGTCCCACTGCGCGTCCCAGGGATCCCCCTGGCTGCCGAGATAGGCATCGGAAGCATCCCCGAAACTCACGGCGGCCGCGAACTCGATCAGTTCGAAGGTCCCCGTGAAGGCCATGCAGGCGAGGAACACGAAGAACTCCGTCCAGAGCCCCGGCCTGGTCGCCCGCGACCGGAGGAACCACTCCCGGGCCAGGACCGCGAGGCGGAGCATCCGGACACTCTAGTCCCCCGGCGGTCATGAAGACCCGAGGGTTCGCCGAGACGGATCTCTCAATTTACGGTCAGGCTGCGGTCCTGCATCAGAGTCCCGAAATGAGGGGGTCGGATGTCGTCGAGCACTCCGCCCTGCCCGGTCTTCGTCCAGCGTTTCTGGTCGATCAGGGCGCGGTAGGCCTTGCGGTAGATCAGGCGGGCCCGGACGGTCACGGGTCCGGTCGTCTTCGCGAAGACGAAGCGGAGCCTGTCGACGGCCTTCGCCGGCAGGCGGGTGTCGTAGCGGACCTTCACAGCTTCCGTCGCGAAGACCGGCCAGACCCCGTTCGCATCCTCGAAAACCTTGGCGTAGACCTTCCCCGGCAGCCCCGCGAAGTACCCCGCCGCCGGTCCCCGGCCCAGGCCGGCGATCTTGTCGAGCCGCGGACCGGAAAGGAGGGGCACGGCCTTCCCTCCTGCCGTCGCCTCGACGAGGACGAGGATGTTCCGGATGAAGACGCCGGTCGGAAGGGAGTGCCCCGCCCCCTTGTTCTCGAATTCGACTTTGACCTCGATCGTGCCGTCCTGCAGGCGCACCGCGCCGAGGCGGAGATCGTTGGATCCGGCCCGGAGACCGAAACCATGCCCCGGGAAGGCGTGGCTGCGGACCTTTCTCCCCTGGACCGCTTGGATGTCGGCGATCGTGCCACGGTTCGTCATGGGCATGTGGCAGTCGACGCAGGTCCGGTATCCGGGCCCTTTCACCGCGTAGGGGCTCGCCTTCCATTCCGACCAGGTCTTCTGGCTCGGAAGACTTCCGGGATCGGTGTAGTCCCCGTCGCCGTCGTGGTCGATGTTGTCCTGGTGGCAGAGGGCGCAGACGGAGTTGCCGTCGGCGAGAACGGGGGACAGAGCGGGCCGCATCGGTTTGACGCGGAATGTCGCGTCCTTGAGCGTTCCGAAGATCACCGGGGTCGCGAAATCGTCCTTGGGCTGATGGAAGGTCACGGCCTTCGGATGGATGCCCGGGTAGTCGATGTTGTTCAGATCCACGCTCGCGACCTTGTGACATACGTCGCAGGCGATCCCGTCCAGCATCCGTTGCGTGGGCTGCTGGGGGTTCCCGATCGAGGCTCCGAAGGCGTTCCGCGAGAGGCGGGGGGTGTGGCAGTTCGAACAATCCCCGTGCGGGAGCTTCGTGCGGTGCATGCTGTCCCGCTCGTAGACGAAACCCTGCCGGCCGTATCGCGTACCGAGCCCGTTCACGAGGTCATGGACCCAGAGATCCATCCCCGCCTCGGAGTGGTCGGAGGAGGCCCATTCCTTCAGGTTGACCGAGTGGCAGGTCTTGCAGGTCGAGACGGCCAGGAAGTCCTTCCGCGTCGGATCCGCGGGGGGGAGCTTTCCCATGTAGACCTTCCACCCGTCGTTCAGGTCGAAGACATCGCCCGCGCCGTTGTACCAGCCCGGCTTCGCCGCGGCGACGACCGCCGGGAAGGTCATCTTCGGATCGACCGCGATCTGGAACCTTCCGAGAGCGTCGGTCACGGCTTCGAAGGGCTTCCCCTGCACCTTCACGAAGGCGCCGGGAACGGGACGGTTCGAATAGTCGACAACCATGCCCCTGACGATCCAGCGTTCCCCGCCGGGGATCTTCGGCGGCAAAGTGACATTGCCTCCTTTCGCGGGCCCCCCGGTTCCTCCTCCCCCTCCCGAGGACGGAGTGGAAGCAGGGGTTCCGCCTCCCCCTCCACAGGAAAGAGGTAGGAGACCGCAGAGGATCGAGCACAAGGCGGAAAGGAGGCAGTAGGCACGCATCGGAGGAGGACCTGGAGAACGAGGAGAAGAGCGGACGAGGCTTGGGAACCGACCCGCGGAATCCTATCACTTTCCCCGATCCTCCGGGGAGGTCCCCGGCCAGTCGTCCCCGGATCCCGTTCCGCGAGCCTCCCGTGGGAAGGCCGGAATCCGGTCTCCCCCCCTATCCATCGGAGATTGACAGCCGGGGGGGGGCTCTCCACACTTCCAGCCCGATGAGACTCAGCCTTCCAGAAGCCGCGCATCTCCTCCAGGTCTCCGAGCGGACCGTGAAACGCTGGGTCGACCGCTTCGACATGCCCTGCGAACGCGGACCCGACGGACCGGTCTTCGACCGCAACCGCCTCATCGCATGGGCGGATCGCTACAGCTTCCGGCTCGCGGCCGAGGTTCCCGGCGAGGAGGAGGCCCCCCTTCCGGAACTCGGCGACGCCCTGGAAGAAGGAGGGATCCACCACGGTCTCGAGGCGGCGGAGGTCGAGGACGCTCTCGCCGAGGTTTCCCGAAGGCTGCGGCTCCCCGATCTCGTGGACCGGGAGTTCCTCCACCAGGTCCTCCTCGCACGGGAGGACCTCGGCTCGACGGGGATCGGAAACGGCATCGCCCTTCCCCACGTCCGCGCCCCCCTGGTCCTCCACGTCGCCAAGCCCCTCGTCGGCCTCTTCTTC
Organism: Planctomycetota bacterium; assembly: GCA_027021385.1. Taxonomy (GTDB): domain Bacteria; phylum Planctomycetota; class UBA1135; order UBA1135; genus JALUUL01. Next base: position 10,418 of record JALUUL010000077.1, read on the forward strand.
CTCGAGAGAGCGATCGACTGGGGGGCGATCGACGGAAAACCGGTGGACACCCTCTTCACCCTTCTGAGCCCGGGAGTCCGACAGCATCTCCATCTTCTTTCCCGGATCTCGTTCTGCCTGAGGGATCCGGATCTCCAGAAGCTTCTTGCGGCGAGGGCCGAGGCTCCGGCGATCCTGAACCGCGTCCGGGAACTGGACCGGGGCATCCGCGAGAACAACCGGGACTCCTGACCTCATCCCGAACACCGAGGCCGCGATCATGTACGCCCTGCTCCTCATCCTCCTCCTCTCGATCCCTCAAGGATCGGTGTCTGGCACGACCCGGGAGGTCGCCTTCGAAGGCTTCACGATTCCGGTCTCCACGTTCTGGAAGAAGACCGAAAGCGCCCCAGGCGAACTCCGTTACGCGATGGAAGGCTCCCTCGGAGGGGTGCGCCTCCCTCCCCTGCGGATCGTCTTCCGCCGGGCCGGGGAAGACCTGTCGGGACTCCGGGCCTCGGAGATCCTCCGGCGTCTCCACGCCGTGGCGGTCCGCGAGCGTCCGGACGGAGCCCCAGGTCCCCGCCTGAAGATCCGCGCCCTCGAGAGGTTCGGACTGAACTTCCTGATCGCCGAGTTTCCGATCCCGACCCAAGGGGAGGACTCCTGGGAAGTCCTCGCGGTCGTAACGGGCAGGGGCAAGCCTCTGATCTTCTCGATGCAGGGTCCCGAACCCCTGCTCCGTTCCCAGACGCCCGCCCTTCGCAAGCTCTGGGGAGGCCTCCGCCCGCTGGGCATGGATCTCTCGCAGGCCGGAGAGACCGCGACGGGGACGGCCTCGAGACCCGCGAGCACTCCGGCGCGGAAGGCCCAAGAGCTCTCCGGCAAGTTCCGCGAGGAGCGGATCGACGTGCTCGAACTCCAGGTCCCCGTCGAATGGAAACGCCGGACCCCGCGCTCCAACATGCGACTCGGCGAGTTCGAGGTCCCGGGGCCCGGGGGGACCGCGACCCTGGCCGTGTTCCATTTCGGCCCTCGGAGCGGAAGCATCCAGGCGAACCTCGATCGCTGGAAAGGGCAATTCAAGGATCCCCGCAACGTCGTGGAAACGAAGGTCGAGGGGACGCCTCTCGAAACGCACTGGCTCTCGATCGAGGGAACCTTCACGAGTTCGATGCGGCCGGCGGGCCCCAAGGACCCCGTTCCCGACACGAGGCTGATTGCCTGGATCGTCAAGACCGACAAGGGCCCCTTCTACTTCAAGCTCGTGGGCCCTTCGAAGACCGTCGGGGCCTGGGAGTCCTCGATCCGAAAGACCCTTCTTTCGATCCGGCAACCCTAGGCATATCCCGGAACGGGGCCGCACGGAGGCCCGGGAGGGCTTGCTTGCGATTCACCCCTGGCGGAGGCTTTCGATCCTCCCGGCCGGATCCAGGAGCTGGGTCACCCGCAGTCCGTAGCAGTCATCGACCATCACGACCTCTCCGCGGGCCACGAGCTTCCCGTTCACTCGGAGATCGACGGGTTCCTCCGCCTTCTTGTCCAGGGACACGATCGAACCCGGCCCCAAGGCGAGGATCTCGTCCAGGGTCATCGTCGTCCGTCCGACTTCGACGGTGACGGGGATCGGAACATCCAGAAGCAGATCGAGATTCTGCTTTTCCGAAGCCTCCTCGGATCCCCCGAGAGAACCGAACTCCACCTTCCGGGCGGTCACTTCCCCCGTCCGGGTCCCGGATGCTTCGTCCATGACGTTCTCGTCCCCGCTCATGGGTTCACCTCAACCTTCCAACACCCTGGAGATACGGACGGCGAACCGCCGCCCTCTCGTCCCGAGATCCCCGTGGAACTTGAGCCGCCCCTGAACGGGCAGCTTCACGGGGTCTCCGGGTTTCGCATCGAGTCGGATCACGTCGCCGATCTGCATCGACATGAGATCCTTGAGTCTCATCCTCGTCCCGCCGAGTTCGATCGCGACCTCCGCGGGCACGTTCTTCACGTTTCGCCCCAGGACCTCCCGGTATGCGCCTTCCGGACCTCCCGAGGTCCCCGGGCTCCCCTTCTCGAGCGATCCCAAATGCGGCTCGAGAGCGCTGTAGGGAACTACCAGCCTGAGATCCCCGAACAGGGGTTGTCCCGAGATCTGGAAATGCAGGGACAGCACGACCTCCTGCATCGGCAGCACCTGGGCCATCCCCGGATTCGTGAACCGGCCGGTGATCCTGGGTCGCACGGGCACGAGTTCCCCGATCCCCGCGGCCAGTTGCTCGAGGACCGGCTGCACGAGGGAGTCGGCCACGGCGTGCTCGGCCTCGGAGAGATCCTTGACGCCCGTCCGGATCTCACCCGTCCCTCCGAGGATCCGGTCCACCGCCCCGTAGAGGAGTTCCGCCGACATCGTCAGGACGGCGGGGCTTCCCAGGGGATCGAGATCCAGGACGTAGACTCCCATCGGATTCTGGAGAAGCTCGCACCAGGTCGAGAAACGGAGTTGCTCCACCGCGACGCAATCCGCGACCACGTCGAGACGCAGCCGATCGGATACCGCGCCCCCGAGTTTCCTCGCGACCATCTCCTGGATTCGCGTGATCGCCTGAAGCTGGTCCCTCGTGAAGCGGTTGGGCTTGAGGAGATCCATGTCCGCGACCTTCCCCGAGTTCAAGGCCGCCGAATGGAGATCGAACTCGGCGGAGCCCTCCAGCTCCTCCGGCATACCCTCGTTCTGAAACAGGTTCAGGAGGGCGTCGATCTCGTCGTTCGAGAGGATCTCTTCCACGTCCGTGCCGTCCCGCCGGATCCCTTCCTACTTGATCAGGTATTCGTCGAAGAAAACGTCTGAGACCTTCGCGTTCACCTTCGCATCCTCCGGAAAGAAGGCTTGATTCAGGGCGTTCTGGATCTCGAGCTTGAGTTGCATCGCCCCTTCCGCGGTCGAAAGGTCCTCGATGGTCTTGCTCATGCAAAGGAGCCGGATGTCGCTCTTGGCCTTGTACATCCCCTTCTGAATCGCCGCGGTCGCCTTCAGCGGATCCTCCGCCTTGTATTCGAAGACGATCGAGATCTTCGTCACGTGCCGCTGGGAACTCGGATTGAAGGTCCAGCTCAGCTTCTCCTCCCACTGGGTCCCCGGAAGGCTGTCCAGATCGAGAGGAGCGGATCCCTCCTGCTTTGCGGGAGGCGAGGTCATGGCGACGACCCCCACGGCGGCCCCCACGACCAGAACGATCCCCAGCAGAAGGGGCAGGGTCTTGGATTTCCCGCCGCCCTCCTCCGGGGTCTTTTCCTTTTCCTCAGCCATCGATGCGCACTCCTCTCGGACCCCCGTTCCGGCCGGTCCGGAGCGGGACTCCCCCTTCCTATCGGTTCTTCCGCCCGGGGATCTTTTGCCCTCCGGGACCGGCCTCTCGGCCCGGGCTCAACGCAGCCGCACGATCCGGACCCTGAGGGCCAGGGGATCGGCCTCGTCCCTACCCGGCCGGGCCACCGAGGCCTTCGGGCGGATCTCGGCCTCCACCCCCAGGGCCCTGAGGGCTCCGAGCACCTTCTGGATCCGCGAGGCGGCGAGTTCCATCGGCATCATGCTCTCCCCGAAGGTGGCCGCGGCCTCGACCTCGAGGATGAAGCGCCCCCCCTCGAGGCTCCTGGCGAGCCCGTCCAGGAAGTCGTATCCCTCCCGGGTGATCGCCGGCGACCCGTGCCGGAAACGGAAGGTCCCCGCGAGTTCGACCTCCGAGGTCGCCTCGAGGTTCTCCGCGCGGCTCTTCCGGAGCTCGACCTCGTCTCCGGTCCGCTCCTCGACCGCCTCCTTCCTCAGCTTCTCCTGCTTCGCGAAGTGGGCCCGGGGCCTCTTCTGTCGATCCACGTAATCCGACCCCTCCAGGAGTCCACCTTTCCCCGAGACCGGGTACAGAGCATTGGCCATGGACCCGCTCATCGCCTCGAGGAGCCCCGTCTGCCTCTCCTGGGCGTAGACGTTCAGCAGGATGAAGAAGACGAGGAGAAGCGTCATGAGGTCCGCGAAGGTCGCCATGAAGGCTGGGACTCCGGGCTTGGGCTCCTCCTTGAACTTCTTCGCCGGCATCGCTCTCAGCCCCCCCTCATCCTCCCGAATCCCCAGTGACTGGAAGTACGAGGATCTCGATTCTCCGGTTCGCGGCCTGTCCTTCGACGGTCGCCGTGGAACCTCTCGGTTTCCGTCCCCCGCGCGAGGTGATCGAGAGCTGCACGAGCTGGACACCTTCGAGCCCCATGATCCTGGCGATCCTCCTGGCCCTCGCCATTCCGAGTTCCTCGAGGCCACCGAGAGCATTGCGCCGGTCCGTCGTCGGGTCGCAATGCCCCTCGATGACGAATCGCCGCTCCTTGTGGAGCTTCAGTCTTCGCGCGAGCCGGCGGACCTCGGTCTCCAGTTCGACCGTCGGGCGGTCTTCCCCGGGAGCGAAGCAGTTGACGACCGACGGGACGATGCGGAGTCCTTCATCGAGCCGGGAATCCTCCAGGACGAACCCCTCGAGTTCGTTGATGCGGTTCTCGAGATCGACCCGCGCGTCGGGGTCGGGCCTCGTGACCCCCTGCAGGCGCTGCGTCGGCTGCGGCTGCGCATCCATGAAATCGGGTTTGTTCTTCATGTCCGGCCCGATGATCCCGAAACCGCTCCGGACCATGTCCAGGACCTTGTTCAGTTGGTCGGTCTCCTGCGTCGTGAAGGTCAGCATCATGATGAACAGCGTCACGAGGAGGGAGACGAGGTCCGAAAAGGTCATCAGCCATTCGGGAGCACCCTCGGGTTCTTCCTCTTCAGGCAGATCCACGTCGCCTCCTCGGCTCCTCTCCTTCGAGGCCCCTTCCAAACCTCACTTCTTCGCCTCCACGGTCTCTCGTTCCTTCGGCGCGAGGAAGGACTTCAACTTCTCCTTCACGAGAGCGGGTTTGTCTCCGGCCTGAATCGCGATGATCCCCTCGATCATCAGGTTCTTGAGGGCGACCTCCTCCTTCGAGCGGTTCCCGAGCTTCCCCGCGAAGGGGAGATAGAACAGGTTCGCGGTGAAGGCCCCGTAGAAGGTCGTCAACAGGGCCACGGCCATGCCCGCGCCGATGCTGCTCGGGTCGGACATGTTCTGGAGCATCTGGATGAGCCCGATCAGGGTTCCGATCATCCCGAAGGCGGGGGCCATCGCCCCCATCGTCTCGAGGATCTTCTTTCCGTTGGAATGCCGCTCCGCGAGATTCACGATGTCGATCTCGAGGATCTCCCTCACCGTCGGACCCGGGAATCCGTCGATGATCAGACGGAGACCCTTCTTCATGAACTCGTCGTCGAGTTCTTCGAGCTTCTCCTCGAGGGCGAGGAGCCCCTCTCTCCTGGCAAGGTTCGAAAAGGCGACGATCCGCTCGATCTCCTCCGTCGGCGAGGGAAGCGGATAGAGGAGAACCTTCTTGACGACCCCCATGACGCTGAGGACCGCGGAGAGCTTGAAATTGATCAGGATGCTCGCGATCGTCCCTCCTAGAACGATCATGACGGACGGCGAATCCCAGAAGATGGAGAGAGGCCCCCCCATCATGATCGCGCTGAGGACGAGGACCACCCCCAGAAGCACGCCGACCAGAGATGCGAGGTCCATGCAGTCTCCCCCCCGGAAACGATTCACCCGGACTCCGGCCGCCTGAGCCGGGTCCCCTCCGTGGAAGCCAGAGGTGAGGCCTCCACGTGTTCCAGGATCGGCGGAGCGGAATCCCGGACTGTTGGAGAGCCCGACGACCCGGCGGCATCGGCCGAACGGGCCCCCGTTCCTCGTAGGTCAGCGCTTGCGCAGAACCCTGGTGGCCCTCTCGATCAACCTCGCCCCCTTGTCGGGATCCATGGATTCGAGGACCTGCGCGGCCGGTTCAGCCTCCATCGAGACCAGGATCTTCACGGCCAGATCCTCCCGATCGGGGAGGTAGCGGAGCAGGAGCGAGGAGGCTTTCTCCGGCGCCATCAGGGAAAGGGCCGTCGCCTGCTTCTTGACGTTCTTCATCTCCTCCGTCTTCAGGACCGTGATGTCGTTCTCGAAGGAGGACCGGAGCGCCTTGAGTTCATCGATTCTGCGAAGGACGTCCTCCATCGCCTTCCGGACCGACTTCCTCCGCTCCTCGAGATCGGCCTCCCGGAGGCTCAGTTCGTATTCCTTCTTCTTCAGCGCGGCCCTCTCCCCCTCCAACCTCTCCTTCAAATCCTTCGCGGCCCTGTGGAACTCGAGGATCTCCTCCCGGGTCGTCGGGGGGGCGAAACTCCGCAGAGTGAAGATCTTCTTCCTCCGGATCCGATCGGCGCCGATCAGGCTCTGTTCGGTCTTCGGGGACGGACCGGGCTTCCTCTCCTGGTCCTTCTTCTCTTCCTTTCCGGAATCCTTCTCCTTCTTTCCGCTCGCCTCCTCGGCCGCGATATCACCCTCGCCCTCCTCGGGGAGGGCGAGAATCCGGTTAAGGACCGGGACCTCCTTGACCCCCTCGGGATTCAGTCTTCCGGCGACCGCGAGGAGACCGACGACGGAAGCTCCGAACACCCCGATCGTCGCCGTGGCCATCATCACTCCGGTTCCGAACCCTTTCATCGTCTCCGCCTCCGTCCGTTCCGGGCGCCGAGCGCGGCGAGTTCCTCCAACTCCGCCTGCTCCCGTTTCGATTCCTCATCCATCCATTCCCTTCGACGGATCTCCTCCAGCCGCGATAGGGATTCCTTCCTACGGTGGGCCTCTCTCCACCTCTCCCTGGCCTCCGTGGCCTCCGCCTCCGCCTTCCGAGCCTCGAGTTCGAGGACCCGTTTCCGGATCCTCAGGGATTCGACGTAGACTCGGACGATCGGGCGGGACGGACTGGCCTCGAGCAGTTCCCGCTCCGCCCCCTCCAGCGCGGCCTCGAAGTCCCGCAGCGCCCGATGAATGCCCCCCAAGCGAGCAAGGGTCGCGGCGAGCGAGAGGCGGGCCTGCTTCTCCTTCCGCGCCTCGAGGCGCAGGACCCTCTCCAGCGGGAATCGGAAATGCCTCATCCGAGACCTCCGTTCCCGGCGGCGGATCCGCGGACCAGCTTCGCCATCCGGGCCATCGTCTCCTCGGCCCCTCTCCGGGATGTCCCCTGGTGGAGCAGTTCGAGGATCTCCGGCATCGCGTCGACGGCCCGATCGAGATCGGGATCCGCCCCCCTCTGCCATGCCCCGACCTGGATCAGGTCCTTGTTCTCCTCATGGCGCGCCAGCATCGCGCGGATCACCCGCGCCGCCTCCACGTGCTCGCGGCTCGTGACCTTCGGCATCAGACGACTGACGGAAGCGAGCACGTCGATCGCGGGGAATCGCCCGAGAGAGGCAATCCGGCGGTCCAAGACGAAGTGTCCGTCCAGGAGGCCCCGCATCGTGTCGCTCACAGGCTCGTTCAGGTCGTCACCCTCGACCAGGATGGTGAAGAGCCCCGTGATACTTCCACAGTCGGAGGTTCCGAGCCTCTCGACGACCTTCGGGAGGACCGCGAAGAACGAGGGCGGGTAACCTCGGAGGGTCGGCGGCTCTCCCACCGCCAACCCGATCTCCCTGGCCGCCGCGGCGAACCTCGTCACCGAATCCATCATGAAGAGAACGTCCAGACCCTCGTCCCGGAAGGCCTCGGCGACCGCGATCGCGGTGAACACGGCCTTGTACCTGAGCAGGGGGGCGGTATCCGAGGTCGATACGACCAGCACGGACTTGGCCATCCCCTCCTCGCCGAGGACCTCCTCGACGAAATCCCGGACTTCACGGCCCCGCTCGCCGACGAGGGCGATCACGTTCACGTCCGCGCTCGAAGCCTTCGCGATCATCCCGAGGAGCGTGGACTTCCCGACTCCCGACCCCGCGAAGATCCCTGTCCTCTGCCCGAGCCCCATCGTCAGGAAACCGTCGATCGCCGAGATCCCCGTTTCGATCGGGCGTTCGATCGGGACCCTCGACATCGGAGGAGGGGCATCCCGCAGGATCGGAACCTCCTTCCCGCGGACCGGCGGGCCGCCGTCGAGGGGCCGCCCCAGCGCATCCAGGACCCTCCCCAGGGCTCCGGGTCCGACCCGGACCTCGAGGGGCCTTCCCGTGGCGAGCACCGGATCTCCGGGTCCGACACCCCGCGCATCCCCGATCGGCATCAGAACGAGTCGCTCCTCGTCGAAACCGACGACCTCGGCGGGAACTTCCCCGCAAGAGGAACGGATCCGGCAGATATCCCCGAGCGCCGCGTCGAGCCCGACTGCCTCGAGCGAGATCCCGGCCATCCCCGAAACCCGGCCGTACCTGACTCCGGCGGAGACCGGAGCGCCGGTCATGAGCGATTCCAGGGGCGGAAGGCCGCTCATCCCAACCTCTCCCTGATTCCGCGGATCATCCGTTCGAGGACCTCGCGGGGATCGTGGATGATCCTTCCCGACCCTGTCTCGATCCGGCAGGTCCCCCGGTCCAGCGTGGGATCGACCTCGTAGCGGACCCGGTTCTCGAAGCGCGGGTCGGAGACCGTCCGATCCATGGCCGCGATCACCGGCGAAAGGTCCTCGGGATGCAGATGGATGACGATCGCCGTCGTCAAGCGCCGCTCGAAGCCGGCTTCGAGGCATTCGCGAACGGCGGGAGCGAGATCGTAGGTTCCGGCGTCGACCTCCTTCCGGAGGACCTCGGAGGCCAGGGCGAGCCCCAGCTCGACGGCGTATCGGCTCCATTCCTCCAGCCGGGCATCGACCCGCTTTGCGACCTCGTCGAGCATCTCCCGGATCCTCCCGGCGAGGTCGGCGAGGCTTCGATCGAGGTTCTCCCGGGCCTCCCGCCGATCCCGGACGGGGTCCACGACATCGTCTCCCGGAAGTCCGAAGGGGACCTCCTCCACGGCGTTCTCCGCGGAGAGGATCCCAGCGAGGTCCTCCGGGAATCTGAGTCTCAGCGCCGTCATACGAGTTCTTCCCCGCCCGCGCCCACCGGAGGGATCTCGCCGTTCTCGACCAGGCTCCGGACCGTCGCGAGGATCGACTTCTGCGCCTCGATCACCTCGCTCAACGGGGTCGGGCCCTTCGCGTCCCGTTCATCGATGACGATCTCCTTCGCGCGCTTCGAGAGATTGTTGAAGATGTTCTCCTCCGCCTCGGGCGAGCAGGCCTTGAGCGCAAGGGCGAGGACGGCCGTGTCCACCGACCCCAGGACCTTCTGCATCGATTTCTTGTCGAGCTTCGAAAGGTCGTCGAAGGTGAACATCTCCTCCCGGATCTGCTCGGCGAGGGTCTCGTCCTTGTCCGAGAGGGCCTCGAGAACGTTCTTCTCGGAGGTTCCCATGAAGTTCAGGATGTGCGCCGCCTTCTTCACCCAAGCCTTGGGTTCCGACCTGGAGGTCGAAAGACCCAGGTCGCGGACCTTCGTCCGCATGACGTCCACGACCTTCTGAACGACATCGGGAGAGGACCGTCCGAGGGTCGCGATCCGATGGAGGATTTCGGATTGGGATTCCTCGGGAAACTTCGAGAGGACATCCGCGGATTTCGCGGCGTCCAGATGCGCCAGGAATACGGCGGCGATCTGGGGATGCTCCTCGGAGAGGAGACCGGCCAGGTCCTCGTCCGGAATGGATTCGAAGACGTCGAACGGCTTCTGGGCGAGGGTCTTCTGCTCGACCTCGTGCAGAAGCTCCTCCCCCCTGGATTCGCCGAAGGCCTTCGTCAACACCGTCCGGATGACGCCGGAGATGTCGCCCAACACCAGGCCCGCGCCCCTCATCCGAGAAACTGCCTCCCGGAACACGTCCCGCAGATCCGATTCCTCGAGAGCGATCTCCTCCAGCTCCTTCATCGCCTTCGTGACCTGCTCGACCTGGTCCTCCCCCATGTGCTTGATGATCGCGGAGGCCAGCCCCATGTCGATCCCGAGCAGGAGCGTCGCGACTTTCTGCGGTCTCGTCAGTTCGAGGCTCATGACGCCTTCGCCTTGTCACGCAACCAGGACTCGAGAAGTCTCGAAACCGAACCGGGGTCGCTGGAGACGACTTTCTCGATCTCCCTGCGGAGCCTCCGGATCTGCTTCCCCGGATCGTCCTCCTCCTCGGAGGAGATCGCCGCGGTCTGCTGCGGCATGGGCTCGCCCTTCTGCTTCTTCAGGAGGCCCCTGAGGAACAAGAGCACGATCAGAACGGAAAGGATCTGCGCCGCGGGGGATCCGTATTCCTTGACCATGTCCAGGACCGCCGAGTCCCCCTCCCCTCCATCGTCCATCGAGGGAAAGGTCGTGACCGCGGCCACGACCGGGTTGTCGCGACCCTTCTTCCAGCCGACCGCGTTCTCGACGAGTTTCGTGATCTGGTCCCTCTCTCCCTCGAGGCTCTTGTCGATCGCCAGGGAAACCGAGATCGACTCGACATCGGGACCGAGCGCCCGCGTCTCCTTCGTCCCGAGGTCGGATTCGTAGACCTCCTGGGTCTTGGATTCCGAGGTCTCGCTCCCTCCTCCTCCGACTCCGTTGCTCACGGCGGAGGACCCGCCCGCGAGGGAACCGACGCTGGGATCGCCCCCCGCGATCCTTTTCCCCTCCTTGGAACTGCTCTTGAACGTCGTCTTCTCCCGCAGAACCTTCTCGGTGGGGACGATCTTCTCCCGCTTCGATGTGATCTCGTTCGTGTATTTCACGGTCGCCGAGACCATCGTCTTCCCGGGATATAGGCGTTCCAGGGCCATCTGGGCCTTGGCCGTCAGGACGGAGGAATGACGCATCTCCAAGGAAAGGAGGTCGCTCGCCGCGTCTCCCCCCCCGCTCATCCCGCCGTCCGAATAGGTCTGCCCGTCGGTGGAGTTGATCGTCACCATCGACCGGTCGATCCCGAGCGCCTTCGTCGTGATTTCCACGGCCTGCCGAGCCGCGCTCCGGAAATACTCGGAATTTCTCAGGGACAGGACGACGCTCGCGCTCGGTTGCAGCGAACCGTTCCCCCCGACGAACAGGCTTCGTTCCGGATTGTTGTAGATGACCTTCGCCCAGATGACGGACCGGTTCGCGCGTAGCGCCTTCTCGACCTCCCGGGCCCTCGTTCTTCGCAGCATCTCGCGGGAGATGTCCTTCGTCATCGTCACCCCGCCGAGCCCTCCGAAGCCGTCGAGAGCATCGGCGCCGATTCCCAGGCCGTTCCGCGTCAAGGCCGCCTCCGCGATCGAACGGTCGGAGGCATCGATCATCAGCGTCTCCCCTTCCACCCTGAGCTTGACCCCGGCTTCTTCGAGGACCCGGAGAGCCTGGCTCTTCTCCTCGCCGGAGAGATCGGCCCGGAAGGTCACCCAGTCCGGCCGGGTCCCGAACCAGACGAGGCCCGACATGCCGACGGCGGTCGCTAGGAGCACCGCTCCGATCATCAGGCGCTGCGAACCCGTCAGTTGGCTCCAGATCTCTTTGAGCTGCGCCAGAAGGTCTTGCAGGAACTTAGGCATTCACGTACCTCAAACCTGGATCCTGGTGATCTCTTTCCATGCCTCGATGAGTCGATTCCTGACCTCGAGCATCAACTGAAAGGCGACCTCGGAGCGCCCCATGGCCTCCATGACCTCGTGGATGCCCTTCGTTTCCCCGGTCAGGAGCCCCTCCATCTTCCTGCGGACGTTCATCTGGGCGTCGGAGACCTCCTGGATCCCGTCCGCCAGCATCTTCCCGAAGTCCGGACCGTCGGGGGCGGGGCCCTCCGTCCGAGGAGCCGTTTCCGGATCCAGCGGTTTCAACCCGGGAATGGACGCCCTCGCGGGCCTCCCGTCAGCCGGCGGGATGCCCCACTTCACCGGTCCCTGGAATGCCTGGATCGGATCCATCAGCGGGTGCTCATGTTGCGGACCGCGTCCTGGACCATGGATCGGTAGGTCCTGAAGGCCTGTAGGTTCGCCTGGTAGGACCTCCGGGCGATCGCCATGTCGACGAGTTCGAACATGACGTCCACGTTGGGCAGACGGACGAATCCCTCGCCGTCGGCGTTGGGGTGGCCGGGCATGAAGACCTTCGGGTGCTCGCTCTTCCTGTCCTCGAGGATGCGCCCCATGCGGACGCCCCCGTCTCCCTCGGCCCTTCCGTCCTCCGACAGGCTCCCGAGGACCTCCTGAAACACGACGGTCTTCCGGGTGTAGGGACCGTCGGGTCCGATCGTCTGGGCGTTGGCGATGTTCGTCGCGATGACGTCCATCCGGCGGCGCTCCGCGCGCATGCCGGAGATCGAGATGTCAAGTCCATCGAAGATTCCGCTCATCTCCACCTCCTCGAGGTCCTACCCGCGATGAGAATCCCTCGGATCACCGTCCCCGGATCCCCTGAAGAAGGGTCCGGAAGGTTCCGCCGACCGCCCTGCTGAAGAGCTGATGAAGGAGGCGCGTCTTCTCCATCAGCATCCATTCCTTCTCGAGGAACACGTTGTTCCCGTCCGCCTTGAGCCCCTCGTCCCCGGTCTCCCGCACGTGGAACTCGACCCCCCTGGCGTCGCCTCCGTCCCGGATCGCCGCCTGCATCGCGTCCTCGAAATCCACCCTCTTGGCGTGGAAACCGGGGGTGCTCTGGTTCGCGATGTTGTGGGAGATCACCCGTTGCCGCAGCGACAGCCCTTCGAGGGCGCGCATGTAGAGGGACAGGCTCTTTTCGGAGGGAATCATTCCGGGCCTCCATTCGGGGAAGATCCGATGGGATCGCTGGTTTCCTTTCGGCCCGGAAAGGCTTTCCGCTTGAGCCCACGGGGCCGATGGGGAGGGCTTTTCGTCCCGAAGGATGAGGGCGCGGACCCCGCCTTCAGGCTTTCGAGGGGGAACTCGACCGGGGACCCGGGGATCCCGTTGCGCCGCGCATCGCCTTCAGGCGGTTGTAGAGGGTCCGTGGACTGACCCCCAGCGTCCTGGCCGCCGCGGTCTGGTTCCCCCGCGAAGACTCCAGGGTCGCGAGGATCAGGGCGTCCTCGACGTCCCGGATCCTCCGCCCGACGAGGGCTTTGATCGGATCCATCGAGGGGGGGTGCGGAATGAGGTCGTTTCCTTCCGCCCCCCTTTCCTCCTCCGGGGCGTCCTGCCCGAGCCAGGCACGCAACTTCCCGCCGTCCACCGTCCTCGATCTCGACAGGATGGAGACGCGCTGCATCAGGTTGCGCAGTTCGCGGACATTGCCCGGCCAGGAATAGGACAGGAGGACTTCCCTCGCCTCCTCTCCGAGAACGGGGATCTCCCCCCCGCGGGGCAGGGATTCCTCTTCGAGGAAATGTTCGGCCAGGAGGAGGATGTCCTCGGGCCTCGAGCGCAGCGGGGGCAGGAAGATCGGGAGGACGTTGAGCCGGTAGAAGAGGTCTTCCCGGAACGCGCCCGCCTTGACCTCGTCCCGGAGATCCCGGTTGGTCGCCGCGAGGACCCGGACGTCCACCGGGATCTCCCCGGAGCCGCCCACCCTCTGGATCCTTCCGTCCTCGAGAACGCGAAGTAGCTTGGCCTGGAGATCCTGGGGGATCTCACCGATCTCGTCGAGCAGCAGCGTCCCCCCGTCCGCGGCCTCGAACCTTCCGACGCGCCGGGAGGTGGCGCCGGTGAAGGCCCCCGCCTCGTGCCCGAAGAGTTCGCTCTCCATGAGGGTGCGGGGGATCGCCGCGCAGTTCAC
>JALUUL010000078.1 GCA_027021385.1 Planctomycetota bacterium
TCCATTGAATGATTACCAACGGTAATTGTCAAACCCAGCCCATGTTTCCATAAGCTCTTCGCCAGCAAGGCCTTGGAGTTGCGGATTATGGGCCGGAGGAATGAGCGGGGAATCCATGCCCATTCTGATGTCCGGGGTGAATGGGGGTCCCGCAAGGGGGTTTCCTCAGGTTCTACGGACGTGAGCTTTCGAGCCAGGCCCGGAAGGCGGCGAGGCCGCGGGTGAACATCGCCTCGCGCCGGATCCGCTTCGGACCGGAGACTCCCGCGGGGGGGACGAGGCCCCAGTTCGCGTTCATCGGCTGGAAACCCTCGGGATCGGCCTGGCGTAGGAATCGAAGCAGGCCGCCGAGCATCGATTCGGGGGGAGGCAGGGCGGGTTCGAGATCCCGGAGGCGCCTTGCGGCGTTCCGTCCGGCGAGCCACCCGGTCGCGGCCGATTCGAGGTAGCCCTCGACGCCTGCGAGCACTCCCGCGACATGCACGCGCGGATCGACGCGGAGGCGGAGGGCCTCGTCGCAGAGCCTCGGGGCGTTCAGGTAGGTGTTCCGGTGCATGACCCCGTAGCGAACGATCTCGGCGCGCTCGAGCCCGGGGATCGCCCGGACGCACTCCTTCTGATCCCCCCACTTGAGACCCGTCTGGAAGCCGACGAGACTCCACATCCGGCCCTCTTTGTCCTCGCGGCGAAGCTGCACGACGGCGAAGGGTTCGCGGCCGGTCCTCGGATCGACGAGCCCTCGGGGACGCAAGGGCCCGAAGCGCGGGGTGTCGAAGCCTCGGCGGGCGAGTTCCTCGATCGGCATGCAGCCCTCGAAGAAAGACAGGTCCTCCCAGTCGTGCGGAGCGTGCCGGCGGCCCCGCTCGAGGAGATCGTGGAGGCGGCGGTAGGACTCCTCCTCAAGCGGACAGTTCAGGTAGTCCTCCCCCTTCCCCCACCTGCCGCCGGCGAAGACCACCTCGCGGTCCAGGCTCTCTCCGAGGACGACCGGGGCGGCGGCGTCATGAAACCGCAGGAAGGCCTCTCCGAGCCGTTCGCGGAGGCGGCCGGCGAGGGAATCACCGGTCAACGGGCCGGTCGCGAGGACGACGGGACCCTCCGCGGGCAGGTCCTCGCATTCGCATCCGATCCTCTCGACCGAAGGCAGGGCGCGGAGACCTTCCTCGACCTTCCGGGAGAAGACCTCCCGGTCGACGGCGAGGGCCCCGCCCGCGGGGACCCGGGCCTCCTCGGCCGCCTCGAGGATCAGGCAGCCCGCGGCCCGCATCTCGGCCTGCAGGAGCCCCTTCGCCTGGGTCCTCCCCTCCCCGCCGAGGGAATTCGAACAGACGAGTTCGGCCGGAAGCCCGGTCCGGTGCGCGGGGGTCATCCGGTCCGGGCGCATCTCGTAGAGGCGCACCGGAACCCCCGCCGCGGCCGCCGCGTGGGCCGCAGCCGAGCCGGCGAGCCCGGCGCCGAGAACGTGGACGATCCTGTCGGTCATGTCGAATGCGGGTCGAATGCGGAAGGCGCGGCGGAGGATAGCTTGACTCCGGCGCGGGCCGGACCTAATCCGTTCTTTTCGCATGTCCGGCCCTGATCCCGCCCACGGAGACGCATTCCCTTGTTCGGCAAGCAATCCAACGAATCCTCCGCCCCCCCCCTCACCGAGGCCCGGGTCCTCGAGGCCCTCGCGAAGATCGAGGACCCCGACCTCCACAAGGACATCGTGAGCCTGGATTTCGTCAAGGATCTCGAGATCCGGGACGGCGAGGTCTCCTTCCGGATCGAGTTGACGACGCCCGCCTGCCCCGTCAAAGAGCAGTTCCGGCACGAGGCCACCTCGCTCGTCGCCGCGATCCCCGGCGTGAAGAAGGTCTCCGTCGAGATGTCCGCGAACGTCGCCGGAAGCAACCCGCTCCTCGCGCAGAACGCGGTCCCCGGCATCAAGAACATCCTCGCCGTCTCCTCCGGGAAGGGGGGGGTCGGCAAGAGCACGGTCGCGGTCAACCTCGCCTGCGCGCTCCAGCAGAGCGGAGCCTCCGTCGGCATCCTCGACGCCGACGTCTACGGGCCGAACATCCCCCTGATGCTCGGCATCGAGGGACGGCCCGAGGCCGTGAACGACAAGATCGCGCCGCTCCGGGTCCACGGGCTGAGCGTCATGTCGATGGCCTTCCTCGTCGCCGAGGACCAGCCGGTCATCTGGCGGGGACCGATGCTCCACGGGGCGATCCGCCAATTTCTGCAGGACGTCGATTGGGGTGAACTCGACTACCTCGTCGTCGACCTGCCTCCCGGCACCGGGGACGCCCAGCTCTCCCTCGCCCAACAGACCCACCTGATGGGCGCCCTGATCGTGACGACCCCCCAGGACGTCTCGGTGCTCGACGTGAAGAAGGCCATCCGGATGTTCCAGCAGGTCAACGTGCCGGTGCTCGGGGTCGTCGAGAACATGGCCGGATTCGAACTTCGCGGAAGAGTCGCGGGAGGGCCGGGATCCGTCGAGATCGAGGGGCCGGAGGGCCCGATCCGGACCGAGACCGACGAGGACGGGCGGTTCTCCCTCGTGCTCGATCTGTTCGGGGCCGGCGGGGGCGCGAAGATCTCGGAGCGCTTCGGCATCCCGGTTCTCGGTAGGATTCCCCTCGATCCGTCCGTCCGATCCGGCGGCGACTCCGGGAGTCCGGTCGTGCTCGACAACCCCGGGGGCGAGGTCGCGCGGAGCTTCCTCGCGGTCGCCGGCTCGGTGGCCTCCCGGGTCAGCACGGTCAATCTGAGTTGAGCGGAAGGGAACCGGCGCCTCCCGGTTCCGAGGAACCCTCCTCCCGTTCCGGCCCGCGCCGGGGCGGAACTTCCGCCGCCTTCCTCCGGAGTTCCGCCATGTTCCTCCCGATCCCCGTCGTTCTTCCTCTCCTCTTCTCCTTCCAGGCTCCCGGAACGGGCGGCGAGGGCTTCCGGGTGGTTCCCGAACGCCTCGAGGCCTTCCACCGGAGGATCACCTCGAGGGTGCGCCTCGCCGGAAGCGAGGGTTCCCGGGCGGCGGCGAGGGATGTAGCCCGCGTGTTCGAGAAGGCCGGTCTCCGCATCGAACGACACGTTTACGAAGTCCTCCTTAGCCGGAACGAACACACCAAACTGCGCCTCCGGAAGGGGGCCGGGCCCTGGAGGGACCTCGCCCCCCTCGCGGAGGACGGCGTCGAGGCCGACGCCGACTCCTTCCACGGCGACATCGTCCCCCCGCAGATCGCCTACGCCCCGAGCGGCAAGGTCCGCGGGGAGGTCGTCTACGTGAACTACGGGCTGCCCGAGGACTACGAGGCTCTCGAGGCCCGGAACATCGAGACCCGGGGCCGCATCCTGATCGCCCGTTACGGCAAGTCCTTCCGTGGAGTCAAGCTCCGTCTCGCCGAGACGCACGGAGCCCTCGCCCTCCTGATCTATTCCGACCCCGCCGACGACGGATTCACGAAGGGAGACCCCCTGCCCCGCGGGACGATGCGCCCCGGAGACGGGGTCCAGCGCGGAAGTCCGCTCTACATCTTCCGCTATCCCGGCGACCCTTTGACCCCGGGGCGTCCGGCGATCCCCGGCGTCGAACGGATCCCCATCGAGAAGGCGGCGAACCTCCCCGCAATCCCCGCGACCGCCCTCGCGGCCCGCCATGCGGCCGAGATCCTGGCCGCCCTGGGCGGCGAGGCCGCGCCCCGGGGATGGCAGGGAGGTCTTCCCTTCACCTACCACCTCGGTCCGGGACCCGCGAGGATCGAACTCGAACTCGAGAACCCGAGGTTCCGCGCGAGGATCGTCGACGTGATCGGAGTCCTCGAGGGCAAGAGCGGCCCGCACGGCGACTTCGTCATGCTCGGGAACCATCGCGACTCCTGGGTCCACGGGGGGATCGATGCGGGCAGCGGCACGGCCTGTCTCCTCGAGGCCGCGACGGTCCTGGGAGCCCGCGCGCGGGGGGGCTGGAAGCCCGACCGCACGATCCGTTTCGCCTCCTGGGACGGCGAGGAGTTCGGCGTCATAGGGAGCACCGAGTACGGGGAACAGTTCGAGGACTTCCTCGCCGAGCATCTCGTCGCCTACGTGAACGCCGATTCCGTCGTCAGCGGGGGCGACTTCGGAGCCTCGGCGACGGCCTCGCTCCGCGATTTCGCCCGCGAGACGGCGGCCGCCGTCCTCCACCCGAGGAAGGCCGTCCCCCTGACCCGGATCTGGAAGGGTCGTCCGGGCCTCCTCGGGGGCGGATCGGACTTCATGGTCTTCCTCGACCGCCTCGGCGTCCCCTGCGTCCAATGGGGGATGTCGGGCCCGACCGGGGTCTACCATTCGTCCTACGACACGCACGCCTTCGTCGCGTCGAAGGTCGATCCCGGTTTCCTCTACCACGCGACGGTGACGAAGGTCCTCGTGCGGGCTCTCGGGGTCCTCGCATCGGAACGGGCGCGGGTGTTCGACCCCCTCGACGCCCTGCGCGACCTCAGGAGCCGGCTCGAGGACCGGAAGCCGCGCCTTCCGGGGAAGACGGTCGAGGCCCTCCTCTCGCGCATCCACGAACTCATCGTCGAGGGCGAGGAGCTGCAGGAGGCGAAGGTCGGATCCCCGCGCGCCTGGGCCGGGCTCGACCGCTCCTGGCTCGCTTCAGAGGGGCTCGAGGGAAGGCCCTGGTTCCGCAACCTCCTCGTCGCGCCCGGGCTCGTGACCGGGTACGCGGCCGTCCTCCTCCCCGAACTCGAGGAGGCCCTCGAGAGGAACGACGCTCCCGCAACGGCCAGGGCGCTCGAGCGCCTCGGCGAACGCCTCGAGGCCTTCGCCGAGGGTCTCGACCGGATCGCCGCCGAGCGCGGGAACGGGGGAGGACGCTGAAGGAGTGGAATCCACCGGCAGGCAAGGGTTCCGGAGGTTGCTCCCCTACCTGCGCCGGCACCGCCGCAGGCTGTGGATCGGTCTGTCCCTCGTGCCGGTCTTCACGATCATCCAACTGGCGATCCCCCTCGTCGTCCGCGAGGCCCTGGGAAGACTCGAATCCCTTTCGCGCGGAGGGGGCGGGGAGGCCGCGATCGACGGTGACTGGTGGCGGCGGACCTGTCTCCTCCTCGCCGGGTTGTGGTTCGCGTACGGCGCGGTCCGCCTCCTCGCCCGCTATCTCGTGATCGGTCTCTCCCGCATCGTAGAGGAGGAACTCCGCCGCGACCTGTTCCGGCACCTGGCGCACCTCCCCGCCGCCTTCTTCGACAAGGCTCGAATCGGAGACCTGATCGCGCGGGCCACCCAGGACGTCGAGCTGCTCCGGTTCCTCGCGGGGCCGACCCTCTTCTTCGGCCTCTCGACCGCGATCCTCCTTCCGATGACCCTGGCGGTCCTTCTGCACCTCTCCGTCCTGCTCGGGATCGTCGTCGTCGTCCTCTACTCCTCGATCATGCTCGCGATGATGCGGATCTTTCCCCGTCTCGGGGAGCAATCGAGGGCCGTGCAGGACGCCCAGGGCGAGATCGCGGCGAAGGCGCAGGAGGACTTCACCGGGATCCGGGTGCTGCACGCCTTCGGGAAGGAAGCCGCGGAGACCGAGGCCTTCTCCGCCGTCGCGAGAACCGGTCTCGAGGCCCAGGTCGACATGGCGGAGACGAGAGGACGCTTGCACGCCCTCTTCGTCGCCTCCTCCGGAGCCGGCCTGCTCTCCCTGATGGCGGTAGGGGTCTGGACCGGCATGCCGGCCAACGACGTGTTCGCCGCGATGCTCTACGTCCTCCAGCTCTCCTGGCCCCTGATGATCATCGGCTGGATCCTGCAGACCTGGCACCGCGCCCGGGCGGCC